>JAFYCS010000071.1 GCA_017539565.1 Lachnospiraceae bacterium | reverse complement strand
GGATCGCGGGAGCGCGAAGCGCGTAGCGATCCGTAGGCATTATGCGTTACTTGCGAAAATGCCGGATCGCGGGAGCACGAAGCACGGAGCGATCCGTAGGCATTATGCGTTATTTACTCATTTATTTAGGGAGGAAACAACTGTGAAAAAGTTACTGATCGCACTGATGAGCTGCGTTATGCTGCTCACGGCATGTACCGGCGGCACAAAAACCACCACTACTGCAACTGAAGGAAACGAAAGCAAAGCGGAGGCAACACCCGAGGCTAATGAACCTGAACCTGCAAAAGAAGAGATCCATGCGATAATGGACATCAAGGATTACGGAACCATCGATCTGGTCCTTTACCCGGATATAGCACCCGAAACAGTTGAGAACTTTGTTAATCTTGCGGAAAGCGGATTCTATGACGGACTTACTTTCCACCGTATCATGTACGGCTTTATGATGCAGGGCGGTGATCCTGAGGGAACCGGGTACGGCGGATCGGACCATACCATAAAGGGAGAATTCGCGGCAAACGGTTTTGACAATCCGCTGTTACATAAGCGCGGTGTTATAAGCATGGCAAGGTCAGGGGATCCCAACAGCGCATCCTCACAGTTCTTTATCATGCATCAGGATTATCCCAGCCTTGATGGCAACTATGCAGCTTTCGGTGAGGTGGTCAGCGGTATAGAGGTAGTGGATGCGATATGTGAGTCGGCTGCACCTATAGATAACAACGGAACGATCCCCGCAGATCAGCAGCCCGTGATCAACAGTATCACTATAAAGAAATAAAAAAAGTACTTGCATTTTATATGCAGATTTGATAGGATAATCAAGGTTTGAAATTAATAGAGCTTGCAACTGATACCAAAGGCGGTATTTATAGCGTTTTTAATGCGCTCATAAATGCTGCTTTTTTTGTCTGTGAGCAGGCATAACACCCACACAAACAAAGGAGGAAACAAAAAAATGTCTTACGTTGATGAAGTACTTGAGAAAGTAAAAGCAAAGAACGCTGACCAGCCTGAGTTCCTTCAGGCAGTTACCGAAGTGCTCAACTCCCTTCGCCCTGTAGTGGACGCAAATGAGGAGCAGTACAGAAAGCTTGCAATCCTTGAGCGTATCACCGAGCCCGATCGTCAGATCATGTTCCGTGTACCCTGGGTTGATGACAAGGGTCAGGTACAGGTAAACAGAGGTTTCCGTGTACAGTTCAACAATGCTATAGGACCTTACAAGGGTGGTATCCGTCTTCATCCTTCAGTAAACCTTTCCATCATCAAGTTCCTTGGATTTGAGCAGGTATTCAAGAACAGCCTTACCACACTGCCTATCGGCGGCGGCAAGGGTGGTTCCGATTTCGATCCCAAGGGCAAGAGCGATAACGAGATAATGAAGTTCTGCCAGAGCTTTATGACAGAGCTTTACAAATATATCGGCGCTGACACCGACGTACCCGCAGGTGATATCGGAACAGGCGCAAGAGAGATCGGCTTTATGTTCGGTCAGTACAAGAGGATCCGCGATCTGTACGAAGGTGTTCTTACCGGTAAGGGCCTTACCTACGGCGGTTCACTGGCACGTACCGAGGCTACAGGTTACGGTCTGCTCTATCTTACCCAGGAGCTTATGAAGTGCCACGGTGAGAGCATGGAAGGCAAGCTGGTAGCCATCTCCGGTTCAGGTAACGTTGCTACCTATGCAGCTCAGAAGGCTCAGCAGATGGGCGCAAAGGTTGTTACCCTTTCCGATTCCACCGGCTGGATCTACGATCCCGAAGGCATCGATGTTGCTCTTCTTAAGGAAGTAAAGGAAGTTAAGCGTGCACGTCTTTCCGAGTATGCTGCTGCAAGAAAGTCTGCAGAGTATCATGAGAAGAAGGACGCTAACGATCACGGCGTATGGAACATCAAGGTTGACATCGCTCTTCCCTGCGCTACACAGAACGAGCTTAACCTGGATGATGCAAAGGCACTGGTTGCTAACGGCGTAAAGGCTGTCTGCGAAGGCGCTAACATGCCTACTACTCTGGAAGCTACCGAGTATCTGCAGGCAAACGGCGTATGGTTTGTAGGCGGCAAGGCTGCTAACGCAGGTGGTGTTGCTACTTCCGCACTGGAGATGAGCCAGAACTCAGAGCGCCTGTCATGGAGCTTTGAGGAGGTTGATTCCAAGCTGCAGGGCATCATGGTTGGTATCTACCACGCTATCGATGATGCTGCTAAGAAGTACGGCAAGGAAGGCGACTATGTTGCAGGTGCTAACATCGCCGGATTTGAGAAGGTTGTTAACGCAATGATCGCACAGGGTGTGGTATAATAAAACGCCCTTGTGATAATCTGAACATTACTGTATAATATACCGCCGGGAGAGAAAAGGTAGATGCTGTTTAATTCACTGCAATTCCTAATATTCTTCCCGGCGGTTCTTTTATTGTATTTTATCCTGCCGGGCATCTTGCGTAAGCCGTGGCTTCTGGCTGCCAGCTATTTTTTTTACATGTGCTGGAGACCGGAGTATGTGCTTCTTATCCTTTTTTCTACCGTGGCCACATACGCTGCGGGACTGGTCATAGAAAAGTATCCCAAACATAAAAAAACGGCTCTGGCAGCAGTCATTATAATGAATCTGGCTGTTCTTTTCTTTTTCAAATACTTTGATTTTGCATTATCAAACCTGAATTCCGTTCTGTCAAAACTGCATATTCAGGCGGTTTCCAAGCCCTTTGATCTGTTGCTGCCTGTAGGTATTTCTTTCTATACTTTTCAGAGTCTGGGATATGCTGTAGATGTATACAGGGGAGATATAAAGGCGGAAAGGAATTTCCTTGATTATGCTCTGTTTGTAAGCTTTTTCCCCCAGCTTGTGGCTGGACCGATAGAGCGCAGCGGCAGCCTTCTTAAACAGGTTAAAGAGTCATCGAAAAAACGTCTGTGGACTTATGACGGGATCGTATCCGGCCTGGGGCTTATGCTGTGGGGATACTTTATGAAGATGTGTATAGCCGACCGTGTTTCGATCCTTGTGGATACGGTCTTTAATAATGTGCATGCCATAGGAACGGTAGAGGCGGCGGCAGGTGCGGCCGGGTTTTCTTTACAGATATATGCTGATTTTGCCGGGTATTCGGCTATAGCTATAGGGGCGGCAAGAATGATGGGATTCAGCCTTATGGAGAACTTTAATGCACCCTACTTTGCGCAGAGTATAGCGGAATTCTGGCACCGCTGGCATATTTCATTAAGCACATGGTTCCGCGATTATGTATATATACCTCTTGGCGGAAACAGGAAAGGCAGGATACGGAAATACATCAATCTGATGATAACTTTCCTTACCAGCGGTCTCTGGCACGGAGCGTCATGGTGTTATGTGTTCTGGGGCGGACTGCACGGTTTATATCAGATAATCGGAGATATCCTTAAGCCGGTAAGAGAGAAGCTTCTGGATATGTTCAGGGTAGACAGGGAGACGTTCAGCTTCAGGCTGGGACGCTGTTTTATCACCTGTCTTCTTGCGGGATTTGCATGGATCTTCTTCCGCGCGGGTTCCATGAAACTGGCGTTTGAGTATGTTAAGCGCATGGTCACACGCTTTGATCCATGGGTTCTTTTTGATGAGAGCATGTTTAAGTGGGGACTGGACCGCAGGGAGATGGGCATATTGTTTATGGGAATACTGCTTATACTGGCGGTATCGGTGATAAGGGAAGTTAAGAAGATCGATATAGGGATCTTTCTGATGAAGCAGAATCTCTGGTTCAGATGGGTGGTATACATCTTCCTTATCACGGCTGTACTGGTATGGGGTGAATACGGTGTGGATTTTGATTCTGCACAGTTTATATATTTCAATTTTTAGGGAGATAAATGAGAAAAGCCGTACGTGTTATAAGTTTCATATTGATCACACTGCTGTGGCTTGCCGGCGTTTATGAAGTGCTGCGCTGGAAAGACACACACGGGGATTATATATCATCGGTGACAGAGCTAAAAGAAACTCCGGAGAATACCGTTGATGTTGTTTTCGTGGGCAGCTCTCATGTTTATGCGGGTATTTATCCTTCTTATATGTGGAGTGACTGGGGAATATCGGCTTTTGATCTGTCAATCTCCGGTATGGACAGGGATTCGGCATATTATTATATGAAGCATATGTTTAAGACACAGTCACCCAAAGTGGCGGTAGTGGATGTTTTCCCGCTTACCTTTGACAGGCATGAGCATATAGGAAATGTATATCGTAATTATCTGTCCCTGCCCTTATCCGAAGATACACTGCCGCAGCTTAAAGCTTATGCGGCAAAGGATGAGAGTGTATCGGCCAATCTGGCTGATTACATAAGCCGCTGGCCTATCATACATACCAGGTATAAAGAACTGACGGTAAAGGACTTTGATCTGGATGCACCGAATTATTTTGCACGCGGCGAATACCTGAACTGGGAAGGGGAGCCGACCTGGCTCTTCCGCCCCGAAGAAGTTTCGCCTGTTGTTTTTTCTGATGACCAGCAGAAATGGCTGGATGATCTGAGAAGTTTGTGCGCGGAGAATGATTGTAAGCTTGTGTTCATGGCCCTGCCGTTTCATGCCTATGACAATGACCAGTACTATATAGACCATGCGGCTATATATGCTGAGGAAAATGATATTCCGATGTTTGACTTTAACCGTATGTCAGATGAGCTGGAACTGGATCCGGAAACCGATTTCTTTGATGAAGGACATTTGAATGCATACGGTGCCAAGAAAGTCTCAAGATATATGGCACAGTGGCTGGATGATAATTATGACCTGCCCGACCACAGGGGGGATGAAGCCTACGCTGTCTGGGATCAGGATCTAAAGTATTATGAACACCGCAGGGACGGGGATGCCATGGCTGCATCAAATGACATCTATGAATTCCTGCCTATAATGCTGCGCCTTGACGATACGGCATCCGTGATCAGCTTGAGCGGCGAATACGAAGCGGAAAAATACAGCATGCTTACGGATTACGGTCTCAGTGAAGAAGATATCAGAAACGGCGGTATATGGCTTTTGAAGGATCAGGTCATATATCCCATAGACGGATACTATATTGAAGAACTGGATAAGTATTCTACCTTAAAGATCGAAAACGGCAGCGTTATGATCAACAGGTCGGTTTATGCTGCTAATGATGAAGGACTTGCCATAACCGTATATGATCGTTTCCTTAATAAGACTCTGGCTTACAAGCAGTTCTGAAAAGTTGACATAATCCCACGGTTTGAGATAAAATATATGGGTGTTTTTTGTGAGGGATATACCGAAAGGATAATACTATGTTAAAAAAGATTCTTTCATATGTTAAGGAGTATAAGGCGGCGTCCATTGCCACGCCCGTGTGTATGATATTCGAGGTTCTCTTCGAGATCCTGATCCCCATGCTTATGGGTTCCATCGTCGATGACGGTATCAGAAAGGGAAACCTGAACCATGTATATATTACCGGCCTGCTGATGGTACTGCTGGCAGCCGGCTGCCTGATAAGCGGTATACTGGGCGGTGTGTTTGCGGCACGTGCGGCTACAGGCTTTGCCAAGAACCTGCGTAAGGGCATGTTCGACCGTATCCAGACCTTCTCTTTTGCCAATATCGACAAGTTCTCTACGGCAGGTCTGATCACACGACTTACCACTGATGTCAATAATGTACAGAATGCATATCAGATGGCACTCAGAATGTGCTTCCGTGCACCTTTTTCCATGATAATGGCTATGACTGCGGCATTCATCATCTCACCCAGTATAGCAAGCATATATCTTATCGCGGTAATATTCCTGGCTATCTGCCTGTTCTTCATCATGCGTTCGGCAATGAAGTATTTCACCCAGGTTTTCAAGAAGTATGATGAACTGAACAACACGGTACAGGAGAATGTATCCTCCATCCGCGTGGTTAAGGCATTCGTTCGTGAAGAGTATGAAAAAGAACGAATGAAGAAAGCCAGCAACAATATCTATAAGCTCTTTGTAAAGGCAGAGAATAAGATAATAGCCAACTGGCCTCTGATGAACCTGACGGTTAATACCTGTATACTGCTGATAAGCTGGTTCGGCGCTCACATCATAGTAGAGAGTCAGGGTACGATCCTTGAGACCGGTGAACTGATGAGCCTTCTTACCTACTGTATGAACATACTGATGAGCCTTATGCTGATCTCCATGATATTCGTCATGTCCTCTATGTCCATAGCCAGCGGTGAGCGTATCTGCGAAGTGCTCAATGAGGAGCCGGATATCAAGAATCCCGAAAATCCCGTTAAGAAAGTAAAGGACGGAAGCATCGTATTTGATGATGTGGACTTTGCATATAATAAAACCGGTAACGGTGCGCCGGTGCTCAAGGATGTCAATCTTGAGATAAAGAGCGGAGAGACCATAGGTATCATAGGCGGTACCGGCAGCGCGAAGACCAGTCTTGTCAATCTGATAAGCCGTCTGTATGACGTGACACAGGGTTCCGTTAAGGTGGGCGGTGTTGATGTGCGTGATTATGATATGGCCCTCTTACGTGATGAGGTAAGCGTGGTGCTCCAGAAGAACGTGCTCTTTTCCGGAAGCATACTGGAGAACCTGCGCTGGGGTAAAGCTGATGCCACCGAGGAAGAATGCATTGAGGCTTGTAAGATGGCATGCGCCGATGAGTTTATAGAGAAGATGCCTGAAAAATATGAGACCCGTATCGAACAGGGTGGAAGCAACGTATCCGGCGGACAGAAGCAGCGTCTGTGTATCGCAAGGGCCCTGCTTAAGAAGCCCAAGATCCTGATCCTTGATGATTCCACATCAGCCGTGGATACTGCTACCGATGCCAAGATAAGGGCAGCCTTTAAGAAGGCTATCCCCGGCACTACCAAGCTGATCATCGCACAGCGTGTATCCAGTGTTATGGAGGCTGACCGTATCATAGTCCTTGAAGAGGGCAGGGTAAACGGTTTCGGTACCCATGAGGAACTGCTTGCAAATAATGATATTTACAGGGATGTATATGAGTCACAGACCTCCGGTAACGGAGATTTTGATGAGCCTCACTAAAGAGGTATAGAAGGAGACTGTTATGGCAGAGAGCAAACCCAGAGAAGTAAAGATGGGCCGCGGGCCTATGCCGCGCGGGCCGCGGCCCAAGCTGGAGAACCCGGGAAAGATACTTGCCAGGGTATTTTCCTATGTGTTCAGGGATTATCTTATACACGTTATCCTGGTGGTGATATGTATCGTGGCAAGTGTGCTGTGTTCCATAAGGGGAACGCTGTTCTTGAGCACGCTGATAGACCGGTATATCACGCCCATGCTTAATGATTCCATTGCCGGTAAGCCGGTGGAATACAGTGGTCTGCTTGAATCTATCATCGTTATGGCAGGTATCTATCTGATAGGTATCGTAGCGGGCTATACCCAGAACAAGCTTATGATCTATGTGACCCAGGGTACCCTGAATAACATGCGATATGAGCTTTTCTCCAAGATGGAGAAGCTGCCCATAAAGTATTTCGATACCCATGCGCATGGCGATATCATGAGTATCTATACCAATGATATAGATACCTTAAGACAGATGATAAGCCAGAGCCTTCCCCAGATATTAAACTCTGCGATCACCATCGTGAGCGTATTTATAAGCATGATATTCTTAAGTCCTGCGCTTACCGGTGTTACCATGATAATGGTAGTGCTGATGCTCTTTGCTACGGGCAAGGCAGCCGGCGGCAGCAGCCGTTATTTCGTACAGCAGCAGAAGCAGCTGGGTGCCCTTAACGGTTTCGTGGAAGAGATGATGGAAGGCCAGAAGGTTGTAAAGGTATTCAATCACGAGGCGATAAATATTGAGAAGTTTGACGAGCTTAATGAGAATCTTACTGATTCCGCATATAAGGCCAGCAAGTATGTAAATATCCTGGGACCCATAAATGCGCAGCTGGGCAACTTAAGTTATGTGCTCTGTGCGGTTGTGGGCGGTATACTTGCACTGGTAGTGGATCCTGCATCAGCCTTTGCGCTCAGCATCGGTGATCTGGCAAGCTTCCTTTCCTTTAACAAGAGCTTCAACTGGCCTATCAACCAGGTAAGCCAGCAGTTCAACTCCATAGTTATGGCCCTTGCGGGGGCAGACAGAATATTCAAGCTCCTTGATGAGAAGCCGGAAGTGGATGACGGATATGTAACCCTGGTAAATGCTGTTGAAGAGAACGGTGAGCTTAAGGAAAGCAGTGAGCGTACCGGCCTCTGGGCATGGAAGCATTATCATAAGGCTGATGATACCACCACCTATGTCAAGCTTCAGGGTGATGTAGTGTTCGACGGAGTAGACTTCGGATATAATGATGACAAGATGGTGCTTCATGATATCGAGCTTTTTGCAAAGCCGGGCCAGAAGATCGCATTTGTCGGTTCCACCGGTGCAGGTAAGACCACCATCACAAATCTTATCAACAGATTCTATGATATCCAGGATGGTAAGATCCGTTACGACGGTATCAACGTTAACAAGATAAAGAAGGATGACCTGCGTCATTCGCTGGGCATAGTGCTCCAGGAAACACATCTGTTTACCGGTACCGTGCGTGAAAATATACGTTACGGAAGACTTGATGCTACCGATGAGGAAGTGGAGGCAGCAGCTAAGCTTGCAAATGCCCACGGCTTCATCACCAGACTTCCTGATGGCTATGATACGGAGCTTTCCGGTGACGGCGGAACATTAAGCCAGGGCCAGAGACAGCTCTTATCCATCGCCAGAGCGGCTATTGCGGATCCGCCTGTACTCATTCTTGATGAGGCTACATCTTCCATCGATACCCGTACGGAGAAACTGGTACAGGAAGGTATGGACAGGCTTATGCACGGACGCACCACTTTTGTTATAGCCCACAGGCTTTCTACAGTACGTAACAGTAACTGTATCATGGTCCTGGAGCAGGGCCGCATTATAGAGCGCGGTACACATGACGAGCTGATTGCAGCAAAGGGCAAGTATTACCAGTTATATACCGGAGCTCAGGCAGCAACTTAAGCAGTAAGAGGAGAATAAATTATGATCAGGTTTTGTCGCAGGATAACGGCATGGATCTTATGTGCCGTTGTAGTTTTTATGGAATTGGCACCATCCGTATATGCGGATGATGTTGTTGAACCGGTAGTTACTGAGCGGGATTATGAAGTCTCAGCGAATGAACTGGCGGAGTATTCACCGGAGTGGTGTGAGCGTTATGGTGTTGACACCGATATCGTATTTATGGATTATGAGACCGATGATATCGATACTGAGTATCCCGATGACGGATATTCGGTAGAAAATGCAAATGCTATCTATTATTTCTTAAGAAACGATATGGGGCTGCATTCTGCAGCAGCTGTAGGTATCCTTACCAATGCATTCAGTGAATCTACCTTCCGTCCCGATGCACTGGGCGACGGCGGCACCAGCTACGGTATTTTCCAGTGGCATGCAGGACGCTGGGAAAAGCTTAAGAACTATTGTAATGATCACGGTTATGACTGGCATACTCTTGACGGCCAGCTGCATTATCTCAAGCACGAGACCGATAATGATTATCCCAATACAATGGCAGCTATCAGGGGGACTTCCAATGACGCGGACGGCGCATGGTACAGCGCATACTGCTTCTGCAAGAATTTTGAGGTGCCTGCTGATACCATAGCCAAGTCACAGCAGCGTGGTGACCTGGCGCGTGATAAGTTCTGGCCTATCTACGGGGAACCGGACGGGGATAATCCGGATAAACCCGCGGAGCCCACACCTACCGAGGCGCCCAAAAAGGAGATAGAGGTCAAGCCTGTTCCGGAAGAAATCCAGCCTCCGCAGGAAGAAGACGGAGAGGCTGAAGATCTTCCGTCCATGGTACTGGAAGAGGATATGCCTGCAGACGGCATAATACCGGAAGGTATATGGTTTGCCGGTATAGAAGATAAGGACTACACCGGCAGTAAGATCGTGCAGGACTTCCGGGTATACTGTTCCGATCAGATGCTGAAGGAAAAGAAGGATTACACCGTTGATTATTACAACAATAAGCTTGCCGGCAAAGCGGTGGTTACGATCAGCTTAAAGGGGAATTACAGCGGCGTATTCAACAAGAGCTTTATGATAAATGCGCTTGATATAGGAGAAGCGGATTCGCCTGATATCACCCTGAATTATACCGGTAAAGAGCAGAAACCCAAGCCGGAAGTCAGCCTTCACGGAACCAAGCTTAAGTATGAAAGAGACTTTACGGTGCCTGCATATTCGAAGAGCGGTTTTACCGGGAACGCATACGGAAATGTAAGTGTAAGCGTTGATATCTGCGGCTGCGGAAATTACAGCGGAACGAAGACGATCTATATTACCTACATCGGTAAGCAGACTGTCAGCGGACAGAAGATACCGCAGGTCATGATGAACAAAGTAAAGGCGACTTCCATTCCCAATCAGGAATATGATCCGGACGGATATGAAGCAATAAGCCTTTCACAGAATAACCTGCGTACCAAGAAGGGCGGGAAATATGTACTGACCCTGAAGTATAAAGGTAAGACGCTGAGTGAGAACGATGTGGAAGTCGTGGGCATTGAAGGCGGGGATGCGCCGGGAAAGGCGTACCTTGTGATAAGGGGACGTAATGCTCAGGAGTCCGCGACGGGATACAGCTTCATCGGTGAAAAGCGTCTGGGCTTTAAGATAAAAGGCCTGTCCCTAAAAGGACTTAAGATAAGCGGCATAGAAAAGAGCTATGCATATACAGGGGAAGAGATCTGTCCCGTCCCGGTGATAAGCGGCGTATCCGGGCTTACCAAGGATGATTATTCGGTAAGCTATGAAGATAACATCATGCCGGGAAAAGCGACGATAGTGGTAAAGGGGCAGAACCGGTACAGCGGAGTCAAGAAGAAGAGCTTCAGGATAAACGGTGTTTCCATAGAAAAGTCGGTGATGAGCCTGTATTATGAGGATGGCACCCCAGTCAGCGGTAACAGCACACCTGAGGTTGAGTATAAGAGAGATGGCGCGGTGATAAAGGCAAGCCTTTCCTTTAACGGGATCACGCTGGCTGAAGGTACGGATTATAAGGTGAGCTACAAGAACAACAAGACTGTCGGAAAGGCAACCATGCAGATAAAGGGTATGGGAAAGTTTGAAGGCAGCATAAAGCTAGATTACAAGGTTCGGGCAAAGGACTTCTCCGATAACATAAGGATGTATGCGGCAGATAAGACTGTAGGAGGAGGATTTGAATCCAAGCTGTGGGTGGTGGATATCGACGGTACACAGCTGAAGGCCGGAAGGGATTATACGGAACCCAAGTATTATATCCGCAAAGGAAAGAAGATCTACACTGTGGATGATTCCGATGTGCCCCAGGCGGGAATGGAGATCTATGTAGCCGTTACAGGAAAGGGAGGCTACAGTGCAGAGACCCTGTATACCAAATACACGATCATCAAAAAGACGAACAGCCTGTCCAAGGCAACGATAAGCATTAAGGATCAGCAGTATACGGGTAATCAGATAAAGATCACGTCGCAGGATCAGATAGCTGCGGCGGTACTGGACGGGAAAAAGCTAACACTGGGAGTAGATTTTGTGATCATCCCGGGAAGCTATGTCGATAATATCAACAAGGGGACTGCAAAAGTCACGGTACGCGGCTGCGGTGATTACACAGGTCAGAAGACACTGACATTCAGGATCAATGTACGTACGGCTTCGCAATGAGCGAAGCCGTTTTTTTATGCTTTATCAGATATTGAGGCCGGTGGCTTCGTCTACGCCAAGTACGATGTTCATACACTGCATGGCGGCGCCGGAAGCACCTTTGCCCAGATTGTCAAAACGGCTGGCGACTACTGCGCGCTCCTCATTGCCTGTTACGAATATCTCCATGCCGTCCCAGCCTGCGCAGGCGTCTGTAAAGAGTGCACCGCCGGCTTCGGTTTCCGCGCCGAAAGGCATTACCCTGATGAATTTCTCATTTTTATAATATTCAGCAAACATATCCCTGATCTCTTCGGGGCTTTTTTTCTTTGTCAGCAGATCCGTGTATAAAGGTACCTGGACGATCATGCCGCTGTGGTAATTGGTGGTGAAGGGCAGGAAGAGGGGCTCCCTGTTGAGGCCGGTCTTTGCCTTCATTTCCTTAAGATGCTTGTGGGTCTGGCCCCAGGCATACATTCTTGCGGAATCAAATTTTTTATCGCGGCCTTCTTCCTCATAAGCGGCGATGAGTTTTTTTCCGCCGCCGCTGTAGCCCGATGCCGCAAATATGGATACGGGATAATCGGGGCCCATTATGCCTTCCTTTACAAGGGGATAAGCCAGGCCGATAAAACCGCTGGCATAGCAGCCGGGGACAGCGATCCTTTTACCGTTTTTAATGGCGTTCCTGTGCTCTTCAGAGAGCTCGGGAAAACCGTAAGCCCAGCCGGGCAGTGTACGGTGTGCGGTGGAAGCGTCAATGATGACTGTATTATCGTTTTCAACATATGTCACCGCTTCTGTTGCCGCAGCGTCGGGCAGGCAGAGGAAGGTGATATCGGACTCGTTGATGAACTTCTTTATCTCGTCGGGATCCTTGCGCTTTTCGCTGTCGATCTTTAAGATCTCAATATCGTCACGGCCGGCAAGGCGCTCATGGATGCGCAGTCCCGTTGTGCCTTCGCTGCCGTC
>JAFYCS010000070.1 GCA_017539565.1 Lachnospiraceae bacterium | reverse complement strand
GCTGTTGTCTTCGCTTAACAGAAGTTGTTTCCCAATATTTGAACCCATAATATCTTTATCATTGCGCATCATATATCACAGATATCTTCAGCAGTCAAAACTTGACCCATTCACCCGGAAATGAAATGGCGGCCATTGCACCATCCGGAACACAAACTATTTTTTCCGGATTATCATTCAATATCCCGCCCCATATCCCGTAGGTACCCACAGATAAAACCTGATGCTTACAACTCTGAAGGATAAAAAAACTGTCTATATCCGAAAACTTTCCAAAGGAATCTATGCTTTTGCATTCTATCGAAAGGGGTTTTAATATTTGAAATGCTTCTTCCATCTCATTGGAAAATACAATAAATTCCGTATCCCGGATCCGTTCTTTGATATATCCCAAAGCAGCACTGAAATACTCACGGGAATCATATCTGCGATCACCTAGTCTTAAATGAACAGCGCATGTTTTATGTGATCTGCAATACTCTATGGCGTCGGATGTATCTTTACTCATTTCATAACGTGGTCTTAACTGCCTGCGGATATCATTTTCACACATATAAAAAAACTTCAGATCCTCATAATAGCCATTTAAATATATCCTGTTTATTTTCTTTGAAAACAGATCCTCATCCTGTTCATGGATAACATGATATTTCAGTGGCCTGACTATCCTTCTGATAATCTTTCCGAATATGGTCTTGTTCGGAAACGTTATCGTCCTATACTCATCCAGATTAAAATTATCCATTTGAAAAGACCTGTATGTATCGGAGGTATAATCAGCTATATCCAGTCCGAGATCCTCATTTCTTGCTTTAGACACAGCGTATCCGCATACATATCTGAATATCTGGTTTCCCAGTCCATCTGCCATTTTTACAACTACCATTATTATCCTCCGTTAAACCTTTATATTTCAATGATTTCTGCAATGTAATAAATAAGCCGTCACATCACCGCGACTGATGTCAAACGAACAAAGACCATTGTCAATGATACGCATTAACAGGAACAAAGCTTTCTTAATATTCCCATCCTCTTCATAGTGATCATATCGTTCAAACAAACGTATATACTTTTCTATATGTTTGCGATAATCACTGGGCATCTTATCCCCGCGCAACTCAATCAGTTGCTTTAATCGTGATTCGTGACGTTTCAGATAAAAAAGAACTTTCCTTATCTGTAAAATATCATCTTCATTATCATCCGGATTACTTGCTATAACTCCAACGGTATTCTTCCCATGCTGCCTGTACAAAGTCATCGGCTTATCTATGCTCACAACATTACCAAATGCCGGAGCATTTATTGCAAGCCAGCTGTCATGCAGCCAACCACCTTCTACGGGAATCGGAAAAGTTTCTTCCATAACGCTCTTCTTAAAAGACATCATAGTACCTGGTACAGCCCAGTAATACATGATTAGTTGTCTGTATTTTTCCTGTGATATATGATCACATAGCCCTGCTCTTCGTAGATTTAAAGACGTCCACACATCACTACCCAGAGATCTGAGTTGTGCATCTACCAATTCACCGTTACTGAAAACAAAAACACATTTGGGGTCCTTTTCATATTCATCCATGAAGAGTCTTATCTTGGCCTTATCCCAGACATCATCCTGATCGGCGGTAAAGATAACATCACCGCTGCAGCTTAAGATACATTTTTCAAAAGATATCAGCACCCCGCAGTTCTTATCATTTACCATGACCTTATGTTGGATACCGCTCTTAGCAAGTATCTCTTTGGCGATATCTACGGTGGCGTCGCTGCTGACATCATCAAGTATCACTATCTCATCAGGAGGCAGGGTCTGGTTGATAATACTGCGCAACTGTTCCTCTATGTACTTTTCCCCGTTGTATGTGCACATGGCGACGGAAGTAGTCATTGTGCGTTATTCCTCTTTATTATAATATTCTTGCGTTTTGGCTGTAGTCATTCTATCAAGATCCTTCGCTTCGCTCAGGATGACACTAATGCGCGCCCGGAATGGATTCATTTCCAGTATGGACCGTATTCTACTCCGTCAGCTGCCGCAGGCCGTTCCTCTAAAGGATAGATCCAGTTATCGCTGTAGTAAGGCTTTAATTCTTCCGGCATATGCTCTATTCCGCCGAAGCGCGATCCGTCCCAGCGACGTCCCAGTATGCCGAAATAGATCTGCAGAACTCCGCCCACGCTTATGGCCTGCCTGCCCGTTTCCTTAATATGCGCGCACAGTGGAAACGCATATGCGCCGCAGCTCACCAGAGCAATATCAAAGTCGATCTTTTCTATATCTTTATTCATATGATCCAGGGCTTCGAACCAGTCCTTAAAGCCGTCCTCGTTCATTCCGCCTATGGTCATCTGTGACTTATATGTTTTAAGCTCAAATTCCGGTAGTATATCCGTTCCCGGGTATATCTTTTCTCTTCTTGCATACTGATGCTCCACAGATTTATCAAAAGGCAATATCACCAATACCTTCTTCCCCTTAAGTGCGGCTGTCCAGGGGTCGCTCAGTTTAAACACATCGAAGATCCCGAAACCCTTGCAAGAAAGGCTGTCCTTCGGAAGATATTTCTTCATGAAATAGTTTTCCAGAAATTCCATGTTGCAGGCATACAGGTCCACCTGCTTTAAGTATTCCTTCATCATATCGGTAAACCGCACTCCCAGCGAAACATCATTGGGAAAGAAGCCCGACCAGTTATACAGATTGTTCATTATCTTCTCGTACTTGTCTGTCATACGGTATTCGAAGATACGCATGACAGCCTGCTCGGTAAAGCCTACCCTCGCGGCCATGAACGGCTCTGTACCTGCTATACGCTTCTTTAGCTCTTTGCACATATCATCCTGACTTATTATCTTTTTGTCAGAATACGGAAGCTTATCAAATACCTTTACTTTTTTGCGCAGTACATGTCCCGCTGCATAAAAATACCAGTCCGGTCTTCTTATATGAATGCTCATACCTTACTCCTGCTTCTTTTCATTATATCCCTGAGTATCTTTACCACTATACAGATCAATACCGATACAGCCAGTCCCGACACACTAAGCAGAGGCCTGCCTGCGGTTTTAAAACGTATATGATGCTTTGTGAGCTGATCCCATATGTACTGTATCACCACAAAGTGTACCAGATACAGATCACCGCTCATATCACCCAGCCATTTAAAAGGCTTTATGCTTAATGCTTTACTGATATAACCTTTCTGCTTTATAAAAACCCATATCCATAAACATGCCGGAAGGATATATAAAACGGTGCGGTTCTTAAGAGCCGCCATGACGATGTTTTCTTCCGGCTGTTCCATCCAGTAATAAAAGATCCCCGTTGCGATCAGCAGTACCAGCTCATACAGCGTAGCTTTAACACTTCTTTGCTCCTGCTCCTCATCCTTACTCTCCAGATATATCTTTCCTAAAACACATCCAACAAAGGTGTCCAGAAGATGTGCCGGCGGGAACACATAGGAGAACCAGTCAAAGTTGATATTATCAATACCGTATTTTTTTAAGTATACAACGCAGGCTGCTGTCTGTATGAGCATCGTGACTATCGCGATCAACAGGCTTATGCGCTTATCGTGCCTGCGCACAAAATATGCGAAGTACGGGATCACGATATATAAAAACATCATGGTTGATAAGAACCAGGTCACTCCGTTAAAGGATATGTTATCGTAGTGATCGGGAGACCAGCTCTGCAAAAGAAAAACGTTTAACAAAAACTGTTTTGCTACCGGCCTTAACTGCCAGCTGTATATAACTCCTTCCATAACCAGCGGAGTGATCATGCACAGCATCACGATATGCAGGGGATAGAGCCTTAGTGTTTTCTGCAAAGCCTTTTTGATACTGTCAAAGGGCGAAGGGATCCTCTCGTCCCCGCCGGGTCTTATAGTCGCAAAAAAACCCGATAGTACAAAAAAAGCGGATACTCCCACATATCCCCAGTCAAAATAAAACGCCGCATGATGCAGGAACACCCCGAGAAATGCCCAGCCCCTCAAAGCCTGTATCTCGTCCATCCGCTTCGTCTTCATGCACTACTCACCCAGGGCTTTTCCCAAAGCCTCTTCATAACTGATCTGCTCGGCTTTTCCGTCAGAGATCCTGTATATCATGTCGCAGTTTTTGATGGTCGTTATCCTGTGGGCGATTATTATCATCGTGATGCTTCCGTTGAGCCGGTAGATCGCATCCATTACTGCGCTCTCCGTCTCACCGTCCAGTGCGGATGTCGCCTCATCAAGTACCAGAAGCTGAGGTTCCGTATAGAGCGCCCTTGCGATACCTATCCTCTGGCGCTGGCCGCCCGATAATCTCACCCCGCGGTCACCTATGCAGCAATCAAGCCCGTCAGGCTGCTGCCGCACAAACTCATCCAGCTGCGCTTCCTTAAGTGCCTTCCAGATCTTTTCATCATCTATCTCATCATCAGGTATACCGAAAGCAATGTTCTTTCTGAGGCTCCCGTCCATAAGATAAATGCTCTGGGGGATATACGCTATAATGTCATGCCATGCATCGACATATTCATGGATGTTTTTCCCGTCGGCGCATACACTTCCGGAAACCGGATCGTAGATACCCAGTATGATATCCGCAAGCGTGGTCTTTCCCGACCCGGACGGACCGACAAGTGCAACGGACTTCTTTGCGGGTATATCAAATGAGATGCCGTCTATGACCGTTACATCCGGTCTTGAAGGATATCTGAAAGTCAGGTCCTTTATACTGAGCTCTTTATTAAAGCTCATGCTCACGCCGCTCTTCTTTTCTCTCTTTTTCTTGAGATTCTCCATCTCCTGCATGTCTTTTAACACCGCATCGACAGAAGCCTTGTTGAACATGATGTTGCTCAAGTACCCGCCTATCCTGTTAAAGGAAGGCATCATACGAAAGGCTGCTACAGCAAAGACAGAAAGCACCGGGACAAATGATGCTGTATCCTGTCCTGATAAGATCCTGACCGCCATGTATATCAGTATGCCACTTATGCATACCATCTCCACACATGGCTTAGAAAGATTTGATAAAACACTCCGCTCATAATATATTCCTGCGTATTGTTCATACGAATCTCTATATCCTTTAATGAAAAAGTCTTCTTTCCCACCTGCCTTTATTTCCTTAATGCCACTGAAACTTTGTATGAACCATTGCACCCTCTCCTCATATTTGCTTCGGTTCATCATGCCCAGCCACTTAAGCCTCTTCTTCATTAGGATAAGTAACAATCCCATGAGTATTGCCATTAATACCGAAACTAATATAGTTGTCGCTATATCTGTCACAGCCAAATATATAACCAAAGAAAAACAAACAAGCAACTCTGCCAATAACTGTAATACATTGAGTATCGTAGAAAACAGATTGCTCACATCATTCTCCACATTGCGCTGCAGCTCCGCCAGATTATGTTCAACATGAAAACAGTAATCCTGATACAGGTACTGCTCTGTCAGCTTGACAGCCAGATCCTTCTGGCTGTATGTGGTGAAATGATAGAATACCGAATTCATCCAGATGATATACAGATTCTTGATGATATAGACCAAAGCCAGCGCTATTGCAAAGTATGCGATAAACTCCGCGTTATTATTTATCGGAACTAAACTTTTTGCGATACTGAAGATCCTGCTGTCCTCCATCGCAGAAGGATCGGTGACAGCAGTGATAAGAGGATATACGGCTGATACACCCAGCAGTTCCAGTCCTGAGTTTATCAATATCATAAAGAGCACTGCTACCAGCTTGACGCGCTGTGCAGGCTCCAGTATCTTAAATATCTTTCTTATCATTTACTGCTTCTTCTCCTGCTGTTTCTTTAAAAGCTTTTCCTGTTTCTTTCTGTAAGACTCATATTTCTTTGCACTCTTTATCATCTCTTTCGGAGTAATGAGCCTGTATTTGTCACCGTTGTTCATCGCCTGTTCCTGCGGGCTCAGCTTATACTTATCCTGCAGCTTATTCTTAAAGTACTCCTCATCCTGTTCCATCTCTTTGATGACTTTATAGACCTTCTCATAATGTGAGGCGCGTATAGCATACTTGATACGTTTAAAAAGCCCTATCTTTTCCGTATAGAAGCCCTTTTCAAACATCTTGTCATACGCCTTGTTCCTCTTTATCCATTTGGGATACTCTATGGGCAGGTTGAGTATCTTTACCGGAACCTTCGATATATGATCGATCTTCTCGGTGGTATCGCCCGGATGCTCGCCTGCTTCGTCTCCCATCCCGATATTGTTGACCAGGTTATAACGCGGTACTATGCCCAGCCGGTCATTGCTCCACATCATCAGATACCACTGATAATCCCAGATCTTATACCAGTGATACTGCAGATCGTCAAACACTACCGTAAAGAAACGTCTGGTATCCGCAGACATGACTTTGCTTAATATATTCTTTCTCTTAAGCGCAGGCCAGTTACGTATATTGACATCATAATCCTGCCATGCACGTCTCCATGTAGCCCAGCCCCAGGTAAGTGCAAAAGAAGAAAAACTTATATCGTCGTTACCGAAGCACTCCGCACCGGGATAGAGATTGCATCCGGATATCATCGCCACTCTCTTATCATTCTTGTAATGCTCGAGCATATCGCGGCAGAAGTAAAAGAAATTGGCCGATGCCTTGATATCGTCTTCGATAAAGATAGCCCTGTCTTCCTTTTTAAAGACCCAGGCCATACCTGTAGGCATGCGGTAACGCGCACCCATGTTAACGGGAGCGTAATCACGGTATACCTTGCAGTCCCAGTCGATATGGCTGTCTATAAAATCCCTTACTTCCTTTACCTGTATCTTATCCGAAGCGTCCTTGGGTCCGTCCGCTATTATATAAAGCTTTTTCGGTGCAACACTGCGCACGGCGGCAAAGCTCTGCTTAGTCTTATCGAGCCTTTTATAGACTATCATCGCCACCGGAACATCCAGAGGTTCTCTTACTCCCATACGCCCTTCTCCTTAAGCTGTGCGACAGAATTGAAATACTTTGCGTTCTTCTCTATCAACGCGGGATCTTTATCCCACCACTTAAGCTCTTTGAGATATGCTATATCCTCTTCGCTGAAACGGTATCTGATATGTTTTGCGGGATTACCTCCCACGATGGCATAGGGCTCAACATCCTTTACCACCACGGATCCCGCTGCGATTATGGCGCCGTCACCGATGCGCACGCCTTCCATGATCAGCACATGATCCCCTATCCATACATCATTGCCTATCTCTATGCATATCTTCTTTTTTTCATCAAGCCATTTAAACTCTTCAAAACGCTGTTCCTTTACATAAGAAAAACCGCTCTGCTTACGGTCGGAAAAGAAACAGGGTGCCGTAGAGACCCAGTCTTTTGAAGGATGACGGCCCCTTACCACATGCACATAATTTCCTATGGAGCAGAATCTCCCTATCCTGCAGAAATCCAGCTTTGTATGCGGCGATGTAAAAGACGCATAACCTATATGCGAATCATAAAGCTCACCGTAGATCACGTTGCGGCCTTCTAAAACGCAGCGTATGGCTTTTCCGTGTATCCGGCAGTCCGGTCCGGTAACAGTGCTCCTGCTTATATCGCTGCCGGGATAGAACTTACTGCCCGACTGCGAACGCAGCTTGTTTTTATGCATCGCTATTACTGCTTTTCTGAATAATGCTTTCATGCTCATATCCTGCTTATATCAAGCGTCTCATCATCTGTGCTTCCCATGGTACCCAAAAACCAGCAGTGGGTATATTCATAACCGTCCGATAAGATATATGCCCCCGACGCACCGCCGGTATCCGCGGTAATGAAACAGCTGCACCTCGACAGATACCATATCGCAGCCAGGTAGCTTATATTCATCGCTATCGCATCTTTACGGTAGTCTGCTTTCTGTCCAAGCTTCTCATCCTGCCTGCCGCGGTAACGCTTCTGCTCGACTCTCATTATCTCACCCGGAAAAGCTTTATTAAGCTCATCCAGTATCTGGGAATCCTCCGTCGCCAGAAAGATCCCGTCGCATTTATACTCTTCCTTTACGCTTTGTATCTTTTGTGCAAGGGTATCCATGTCCGGCTGTACCGCATGTCCCACGCCTTTGCTCAGATAGTCCGTACCTCTGGCCAGTACTCCCAGCCATCTGTCCTTTTTATCGTACTCATCCGCATACTTCTTTATCTCTTCTTCAACAGCAGGAGAAAAGTGTATATACTTCTTACACAGCTTTCGCCAGTATGCCGTCTGCTTTTCCATTGCCATAAGCTGCATCATGGAGCTGCCGGGAAGCCGGGGGTTTTCAAGTATCAGGACATTCTTCTTATTCTTTACTTCATCAAAGTGTACGCCCGCAGGCTGCATAAAGAAATCTTCCCAGACATTGCGGCTCTTACGTTCGGCCTTGTTTAAGAAGATGTTTTCCTTTGTCTGCATATCTATGACGGGGATGAATCCGTTCTGCACGCTGTAGCTTATACCTGCCAGAGCCTTAAGGAAAAAGTTGAAAAGCCCTCCCTCATCGGTATAAAGACGCAGTATGCAGTATATGTCTTCCCTGCCCTTATACTTTTTGATGACGCGCTCATTCCTTGCGGCTATACAGTTTCGTTCCACTTCCCTGTAGTCGCCGGAAATAAGAGTCCTTGTTTTCCAGTAAAAGCTCTTAAGGCTCATAAACGGTCGTATATCTCCTTAAGCATCCTGTAATTCATCTCCGGTGAATACCTGCGCTCATATTCCTCATAGGCGTCCTTTGACATATCCTCCCAGTCTAAGGACTCGAAGCGCTCTATGGCCTCATTAAGGCCCTTTACACTGTTTTCAAACTTAACGCCGTTGACACCGTCTGTTATAAGGCTTGCGGGATTACCGAAATCTGCCGCTATCACGGGCACACCGAGTGAGAACGCCTCTATCACTCCCATACCGAAGGTCTCGTACCACTGGGGTGCCACTATCAGCGCCTTGGCTGAGGACAGCAGTTTCATGGCTTCATCATGTTCAAGCCTTCCGACACACTCTATGTTATTAATGCCCTTACGCTCAATATATTGCTCGAGAGCTTCTTTTTGCTCACCGTCACCTGCAAATATGACTTTCCTGCCGTTCTTCGCAAAGGCTTTTGCGATAAGGGCGCTGCCCTTAAGCCTCTCTATCCTGCCAAGCACCAGATAATGATCCCCGGGCTTTTGTGTTCTCTCAATTTCAGGCCTTTCGGTGAAATTAGGCTTTATAAATATCATCTTGGGATCGATGACTTCAGCCCCGCGGTTTAACATGAGGAGCTTATCCTTATTGAACTGCGTAAGGCAGATAAAATTGACCTTTTTATAGATGCCTGTTTTAAGATGCAGCCTGTTCATGAGCATTACGGCCGCAGTCTGCAGGCGGCTTTTACGGTAACACCTGCCCTTAAGGGCGCAGGCACTGCCCAGCTTTACACAGTCCTCACATACACGGCCGTTCCTGAAGAATGTGGCCGCGGGACAGAGCAGGCGGAAGTTATGCATGGTCTGCACAATGGGAACACCTTCCGAAACCGCAGCGTAATAGACCGCCGGGCTTATCAGGAACAGCGTATTATGCACATGTACCACATCTATTTTTTCTTTACGGATCAGTCTGCGGACTTCGCAAAAGGTCCTGAAGGAAAAGAACATATTTAAGAAGAGTGAGAGTTTTGAACAATCCTCACTGTTGTCGCGCTCATAGCGGATAACCTTGTGGCCATGCAGCGCAAGAAGCTTAGCCTCGTTTTCCGCCACCGTATCCTCACCACCGGGGATGCGGTAATGATTGTGGACTATCAATATGTTCTGCATCACTACATCCTAACACATATTATGTAAATTATCAAATCAGATGCCGAAGGGGATACGCAGCAGATAAAGTATCAGAAGATGCACCGGATATGCCAGATAGAAAAAGTATTTAAGCTGCTTTCCCTTCTTCCCGTTATATAAAGAGATGGGTATGATGGCAGCGATGGCAAATATCTCACGGTCCGATGAAGCCATGAGTATCACGGCGCAGGCCAGGGCCCCCGTTAAGCGGTACTTACGCAGCAGATATACGGCACAGATGGCACAGACGCCTATACCGTTGTAATCGGTCTTCATAAAATATGCCAGGCCGGCCGCCGCGGCAACCAGGCCGATATCACAGAGTACAAAATACAGCGGCGGAAGATGTTTTTCCTTCATCGGTCCGCCTCTTGCCGACTCCATGCCTCCCCGGGACGCTATACTGTCCATGGCATGTACCGTCACAAGCCCTATAAAAAGGGTGAAGAACACGTTCTGTTTGTCCCAGTGGAATACCTCGTTATAAAAGGCCAGGTCAAAGGGGATCTCGCTGATCAGCGCAAAGATTCCCAGACGCAGCAGATACTTTGTTACGTTTCTGGTATGGATATAGCCTTCCAGCAGCAAAAAGATATATATGGGAAAGGCTATACGGCCTATATCCCTCAATACTTCATAAGTTGTTTTTAAGGGCTCATATTTGCCATGTGCGATAAAGTAGTATTTAAGGAACGATGCCCCCACATGATCGATGATCATGGTAATGAGCGCGATCCATTTAAGTACGGCCGCAGAAAAGGGAAGTTTCCTCATTCCCGGCTCCATATCACTTTTATCATTATCTCCGGAATTTTTACCCCCAGAAAAGGGAGGATGCCAGGCAGATCTTTGCGGATCCACCTGGCATAAATTATGAAAAAGTTTTGCTGTTAATGTCTTATTCGGTTTCTCAGGACTTTCTTTTGTTCTGTCCTTTGATGATGTAATCATATAATATAAAAATGTATTTAAAATGATAATTAAATAAACTTAAATAAAACAATTTATGAACAAAATATGAACGCTACAAAATCTTATTTATTCATGCAGCAAACTCCCTCTCCTGCCCTGTAAACAGCGGCTTATAAGCCGTATCAGACCTTCTCCGGCTCGGGATAATCTACCCCGAAAGTCTCCACGGTAACAGTCTTCATCTTCTGTTCCTGAAGGGGGCGGTCGTTATAATCTGTTCTGGTCTCGGCGATCTTATTAACTACCTCGATACCCTCGGTAAGCTTACCGAATGCGGCATACTGGCCGTCAAGATGGGGTGAAGTCTTATGCATGATAAAGAACTGGCTTCCTGCGGAGTTGGGCATCATGGAACGCGCCATGGAAAGTACACCGGGAGTATGCTTAAGATCGTTCTTAAAGCCGTTACCGGAGAACTCACCCTTAATGCTGTATCCGGGGCCGCCCATACCTGTTCCGTTGGGATCGCCGCCCTGGAGCATAAAGCCGTTGATCACGCGGTGAAAGATCAGTCCGTCATAAAAACCCTTCTTTACAAGACTTATAAAGTTATTTACGGTATTGGGAGCTATCTCGGGATAGAGCTCCGCCTTCATAATGCTTCCGTCTTCCATTGTTATCGTTACTACAGGATTCTGTGCCATTTTATTTATCTCCTTTGATCAATTGTCGCTGCCGGTAAGTATGTTTTCCACTTCCGCCACAGCTTCTTCCTCATCGCTGCCTTCGGCTATTACCAGTACTTCCGTACCGCAGCTTACTGCCATGTTCATCATACCCATTATGCTCTTCATATTGACCCGGCGCTCACCTTCCTTTAAGTACACACGGCTGTCATACTTACAGGCTGTCTGCACCAGCAGGCTGACAATGTCAGCATTTATGCCCTCATTTATTCCGACAGTTACGAGTTTTTCCATGACATAACTCCTTCCTAAAATACTAATGATAAGATTCTTCGCTTCGCTCAGAATGACATGAGAGTAAGCTCAGAATGACTTTTTGAGTATGCTCATCCTTCACTTTTCCTGAACTCCTCCGCCAGAGCCTGAAGCTTGCGAAGACGATGATTGATCCCGGACTTGCCTACAGGCGGATCCAGCATCTCTCCCAGTTCCTTTAGATTCAGCTCCGGATACTCCAGACGCAGCTCAGCCGCCTGTCTTAACTTCTCCGGCAATCTCCCCAGCCCCATAACCTCTTTTACGTATCTGATATCCTCTACCTGTCTGGCAGACGCCGCAAGAGACTTGTTAATGTTTGCGGTGTCACAGTTAACACGGCGGTTAACATCGCTTCGCAGGCCCTTTTCGATACGCAGGTTTTCAAGATCCATCATGCACAGATGCGCCCCGGTGATGCTTAAGAACTCAGCGATGGCTTCACTTTCCTTAAGATAGACCACGTGATGTCCTTTACGGAGCATGCTCCCGGCCTTGATATCAAAGCCTTCCAGCAGCGCCTTTATCTGGGATGCCTGCTCTTCACCGTTACACACCATTTCAAGATGGTATCCCTTGGCGGGATCGCTCATTGAACCGCCTGCAATAAAGAAACCGCGCAGATATGCGCGTTTGCAGCAGCTCATCTTCAAAAGCAGTTCCGAAACGGCGCCTCCCTTCATCTCCGGATAATGCACCGACTCCAGAACTTCCGCGGCTTCTGCGCCCGAAAGTCCCCTGCTTTCGTCATACCGTTCTATGTTATATGTTTTTCTGAGTAAAGTAAAGACCTTTTTTTTGAAGTGATCCGGATCTCCGCCAAACACTATCCTTCCGCCGTCCACTTCTGCGGATACCGCGATAAACGCAGCCATTTCGGCTATGCAGCAATGTCTGGACGGGGCAATGACTGCCGCCATCTCTTCTTTTACTTTAGATGAAAAAGACATCAGACCACCGCCTTAAAGCTTCTCGTCACGATGGGTGATCGTAATACCGTACTTGCCCTGGTTCTTAAGCCTCTGATATATCTCTCCCGCCAGGGTCACACTCCTGTGCCTGCCGCCGGTACAGCCTATGGCTATTACCAGCTGATGCTTGCCTTCCTTGACATAATTGGGTATCAGGAACTGCAGCAGGCTGCTGACTTTCTCAAGAAATTCTCCCGCTTCCGGAAAGCTCATAACATAATCATGAACGGGTGCATCGTTACCCGTCATGAGTTTGAGTTCATCGATATAAAAAGGATTGGGCAGGAAACGCACATCAAATACCAGATCCGCATCTGCGGGTATGCCGTACTTAAAGCCAAAGGACAGCACACGGATTATCAGATTTGCGTATTCCCCATCCTGTAAGAAGATCTTATCCAGCTCCTCTTTGAGCACCCTGGTCAGAAGGTTTGATGTGTCAAAGATATAGTCAGCAATATTCTTGACATTCTTAAGTATCTCACGCTCGCGCTTTATGCCCTCTTCCAGGCTGCCGCTGCCCGCTACGGGATGCACACGGCGGCTCTCCTTATAACGCTTTATCAGCACCTTGTCGTCAGCATCCATAAAGATTATCTCAAAGGGATAATCCTTCCTGCGCAGGGCAAGGAGGGTACGCTCGGCCTCATCAAAATCCTGGTCCGCACGCACATCCAGTCCCAGGGCAACCTTTGAAACCTCGCTGCCGGGGCCTGAAAAAAGCTCGATAAATTTATCTATAAGGGGTACGGGCATATTGTCGACACAGTAGAATCCCATGTCTTCCAGCATCTTCATCGCCGTCTGTTTTCCGGCGCCGCTCATGCCCGTGACTATGACAAAACGCATAATTCTCCTCCGCTATAAGGTCAGGTCTCTTAATCCCGGTATACGGCGCAGCAGCCATACCGGCAGATAACAGACAAGATATACGATCAGGCTCCACAGAAGTGCTGCTGCGATCTTTCCCAGCCCTTCAGGCTCACCGCATACTGCCAGCCTGACATTCTCTATTATCTCGATCCTGCCGTCAAGGAAGAACCCGTGAAGCAGGTAGATGCCCAGCGAACATCCGCCAAGAGAGCCTATCACACGCTCCCAGGCCCTGTGTTCCCTGCGGCGGAACAGCGCCTTCGCGGTTACGAAGAGGGTCACGCAGTGAAGCATCGTTACGCTGCTGTGATATTCCGGATACATAACATAGTCGCCCATGGATACGCCCCTGTTGGACAGGATGTACGTATTGTATGCCAGCCACAGGATATCCAGCGGTACCAGTATCAGAGCCAGCCGCTTGCAGCGGTCCACGCTCATCCTGTGATGGAAGAAATAGCCCATCACGGGGTAGATGAATATGACCTCCGTTATCCACTCCAGCTTGAAACTGGGATTATAGGTATATCTGTCCATAAGGACATACTGGTTGAAAAGCGGGATTATCGAAGAAAGAACAAATACCGCCATAATGAGGTAGATAAAGTCCTCATCACGCATATTCTTTACCATGGGACGCATAAAGGGCAGACATACCAGAAAGCCCAGTGTTGCATACAGATACCAGAACTGGGTGATACGTTCCCTGTTATACAGATCCGGGATAAAACGGGTCAGGTCAAAAGTGTCCCTGCCGGCCTTACAGTCCACCAGATAATACAGGAACGAAAAGACTATCAGTATTATAAGTACGCGCAGTATACGCCTGCGCCATAAGGTCTTGATGGCCTCGTGCATATCCAGCAGTATGGCTCCGCTTATCATCAGGCACAGCCAGAGCGGAAAGCGTACACAAAGAGCCACAAACAGGCTCAGATAATAAGGCAGAGTACCCATTTGCAGGTCTATATATGCATTGACCCCGTCCGAAAACGAGAATATAAGAAAGAGGATAGCTATTACCCAGAGAATATCGAAGTATAGCTCTCTTTTTCTTTTTGGTCTGCGTAGATCATTCATTCTCTTCAAAGGCTCCCAGGAGTATTACCTCCGGCTCAAGCATAACGTCAAAGTCCTGCCTGACCTTTTTCTGTACTTTGCACATAAGGCTGTAGATATCGCCCGCCGTAGCATTTCCTTTATTTATCACGAAACCTGCATGTTTCTCGGAAACACAGGCTCCGCCGACACACATTCCCTTACATCCGGCATCCGATATGAGTTTACCGGCATAATTACCCTCCGGACGCTTAAAGGTCGATCCGGCACTGGGATATTCCAGGGGCTGCTTTTCCCTGCGCTGGCGGTTAAACTCCGCTGCTTTCGCGCATATCTGTTCCCTGTCGCCGGGGGTAAGTCTTAAACTGCTGCCCAGCACGATACCGCGGCGCTTCTTTATAAGGCTGTTACGGTAACCGAATTCCATGGCAGCATTGTCTGCGGCTGTCACACCGCTGCCGCAGAAGTATATGCGGACCTCTTCAACAATATCCTTCATCTCGCCGCCGTAGGCACCGGCGTTCATGGTAAGGGCTCCGCCCAGACTGCCTGGTATACCGGAGGCAAATTCCATACCGCTTAAGGAATTCTCCGCCGCAAAGGCCGCTATGCGTGAGAGCATCGCCGCACTTCCGGCTGTTATCCTGTCGCCCTCAACACTGATGTTCTCAAATCCCCTGCCAAGGCGTATGATGATACCGTCGTACCCCGCATCGCTCACCAGGAGATTGCTGCCGTTTCCCAATAAAAACCAGGGAAGCTCCCTGCCTTCGATAAAGTCCATCAGCTTAAAAAGCCTGTCCTCATCCTGCACAGTCACAAAAAAACGTGCTTCCCCGCCTGCACGGAAACTGCAATGACTGCTCATGCTCTCATGCTCCAGTACACTGCCTTCCCCTGCGATATCTGCTAATTTCTCATATATGAATGCTTCGGAATCCATTTTTATTTCAATTATTTCTCAACATCCAGCATTAATTTTGCGGCACCGTAGATCCCGGCATCATTTCCAAGAGTAGCCAGGGCAAATTTCACGCCCCTGCTGCCATGGAACACATATTTGTTATATTCATCTTTAATATATTCGAAAAGTACCTCTCCTGCTTTGGAAACGCCACCGCCGATAACGAAGATCTCGGGGTTGACCACACAGGCGATGGCTGCAAGGCCCTTGCCTAAATAGTGGCCGAACTGTACAGCTATCTCCTTTGCCACCTCATCGCCGGCCTTTACCGCATCAAATACTGCCTTCGCGGAAAGATCGCCGTTACGCAGGCTTGAAGCTTTATCATCCTTTGCAAGTCTTCTCTTTGCCAGGCGGGATACACCGGTAGCGGAAGCATACTGCTCAAGGCAGCCGTGATTGCCGCAGCCGCAGGCATCGGGCTCATCATCCACGATATGGATATGTCCTATCTCTCCGCCTGCTCCGGTAGCACCGGTCAGGATCTTTCCTTCCACGATGATACCGCCGCCGACACCGGTACCCAGTGTCACTGCCACCAGGTTCTTATATCCGACACCGCCGCCCTTCCACATTTCTCCAAGGGCTGCAACGTTTGCATCATTTCCGGCCTCAACGGGAATGCCTCCCAGTAATCCGGACAGTTCCTCTTTTACGGAAAACTCTCCCCAGCCCAGATTTGCTGCCTTATATATAACGCCGTTACCGTCAACAGGTCCCGGCACTCCTATACCCACGCCTACAACGTCGCTCTTCTCCATACCCTGCTCGTTCATCTTGCTCTTGATGGATGCAGCGATATCAGGCAGGATCTTTTTGCCGTTATCCTCCTTGCGTGTGGGTATCTCCCACTTCTCCTTTACATTGCCTTCCGTATCAAAAAGTCCCATCTTGACGGTGGTGCCGCCAAGGTCGACTCCGAAGATTGCTTTTGACATTATGAATTCCTCCTAATATACGCGGCTTTATTGTAACTTATCGCGGTTCTCAAGGGCTGCCTGCATGCGCTTGTAAAGCTCCTGGGGCGCATTGTAGCCCATCTTCTTAAGACGGTAGTTAACGGCTGCAGACTCGCAGATCAGCGCCGTGTTACGGCCGGGACGGATGGGTATGTTGTGGCATACCACCTTGTTGCCCAGATATTCCGTATATTCCTCTTCCATGCCCACGCGGTCGTAATCCTGATCCTTTGACCACTCTGAGAGGCGTATCACCAGGTTGATCTCCTGGTCTTCCTTTACGCTCTGTACACCGAAGAGCATCTTAACATCAACTATACCTATACCGCGGATCTCGATGAAGTGCTTGGTTACCGCCGGTGCAGTACCAATAAGGGTTTCCTCCGACACCTTGCGGATCTCCACCACATCGTCCGTTACCAGACGGTGTCCACGCTTGATAAGCTCCAGAGCACATTCGCTCTTACCAATGCCGCTCTCACCGGTGATGAGCACGCCTTCACCGAATATATCTACCAGCACGCCGTGCACTGTCATGCAGGGAGCCAGCTTTGCATTCAGCCATCTGATGACCTCTGCCATGAACACCGAAGTGCCCTTTGAGGTCGATAACAGGGGTACGCCATGTTCTATAGCGATCTGCTTAAACAGCGGATCGGGCTGCAGATCCCTGCAGAATACAAAGGCCGGTGTTGACTGGGATAATACCTTCTCGTAACGCTCCCTCTTATCCTCCTCCTTCATCTGCTCCATATATGAATACTCGACAAAGCCCACTATCTGCAGACGGGTGGCATCATAATGCTCCAGATATCCTGCCAGCTGTATGGCGGGACGGTTGATATCCGGCTGGGTTATGCGGATATTGCTGATATCTATCTCATCCGTAAGATTCGTGAGTCTCTGCTTATCTATAAGACGCTGCAGACTAATGCTTGCCATGTATGTACCTCCTTAAACGCATTTGACCAATATTATACTTCCATTTTCATGTATTTACAACCACAAGACCTAGTACGGCCACCGGGATGGCCCTGCTATCCCCACCTTGAATATGCTTGAGGCCCCGGGCTTCAGTTGTGGAAGTGGTTGTAGACTGCCTCGGCGGAATTGCGGGGCAGGCCGGCTTTTTCCATGAGATCTTCGATGGTGGCGTTCTTGATATCTTCAAGGGAAGTGTAGGCCCTCATGAGGGCCTTGCGCCTGG
>JAFYCS010000069.1 GCA_017539565.1 Lachnospiraceae bacterium | reverse complement strand
TCAGTCATAAGTACGCTTAACAGTGAGAATGTGAAGTATCTTGAGCAGCTATACGGGATTCTTGACAAATACAGCATATATGCATGGCAGCTCCAGGCTTGTTCACCCATGGGGAACGCTGCAAATAACGGGATAGATTACAGGTTTGACATGCTGGAGGTTATAAACTTCGTAACCTCACATATGTACGAAGCACCTTTCGCTATGGGTGTGGCAGACAATATCGGGTACTTTACCGAAGCGGAAGGCTCCATACGCGGTAACTTAAGCGGGGAAGCATACTTTAGGGGATGTTCTGCAGGCATAACCTCCATAGGTATAGACAGTGTAGGAAATGTCAGGGGCTGTGAATCAATGTATGACCCCGCATTCAATGAAGGAAACCTAAGGGAGATGAGTCTTAAAGATATCTGGGAGGACCCGGATAACTTCGCATATAACCGTAAGTTTTCAAAGGATAAGCTTACAGGCAAATGTGCAGAATGCGAGCTCGGCGAATATTGCGGAGGCGGCTGCAGATCATATAATTATTTTGTACACGGTAATATTTATGAATCACCCTTCTGTGCAGGCGGGGCGAAAAAATCATAAAAAAGGGAAAAAGGAAAAGGAGAAGGCACATGACTAACACAGAGTTGCAAAACATTTATTTCGGGGCGTATTCGTTTGATGAAAAGGACGGATATCTGATGTCTTACCAGTATACCAAGGAGCAGATCGCATACTTTAAAGAGGCATTTGAATTTTGGTATGAAAGATGCACTGCATCTACGGCTAAGACATTGGAGTTTACTACAGAGGCACGGAACATTTCGTTTGATTATAAGTTTTTCTGGAAAGGTTCTGAGGATTCATTCGAGCTGTGTGTAGACGGACTTATCACAGACATCCGGTATGTAAAAGATATTCCAGAGGAAGGAACAATAAAATTTGAACTTCCCGAAGGAAGTAAAGATGTTATAATCTATCTTCCGGCTGATGCAACCGCGGGCATTAAGAACTTTGAGGCGGATGCATCGGTAATGCCTGCAGATAAGAATGAAAAGGTACTCTGGCTCGGTGATTCCATCACCCAGGGGTACGGACCCGACCGTTCTGCGGAGACTTATGTTAGTGTGGCAAACAGACTGCTTAATTATGATATCATCAATCAGGGTATTGGCGGATATATTTATGACAAAAAGTCCCTCATGAAGATGGAAGGTTACACTCCCGATAAGATAATAGTAGCTTTGGGCACAAATCAGTTTTGGACAGAAGATGGGAGAAAGGCAGTGGAAGAGTATTATGAGGCTCTGACCGGCTTATACGGCAATGATATACCGATCCTCTGCATCTCACCTATCTGGAGAGGGGATATCCCGGATGCACGCCCTAAATTCACGGAGTTCTGTAATACCGTAAAAGAAATAGCCGGCAGATACAGGAATGTAACTGTAGTGGACGGGTTTAAGCTTGTGCCGCATCTTCCGGAATACTATAAAGATAATCTTCATCCTAACTGTCTGGGAGCGGAGACATACGGCAGAAATCTGGTAGAAGTAATAAGAAAAATCGGATTCTGAGAGCCGGAAAGAGG
>JAFYCS010000068.1 GCA_017539565.1 Lachnospiraceae bacterium | reverse complement strand
CCCCGGTTCAGAAACAGTTAAGAATTAGGATAGAAATATGTCATGATCGTGCAAGGATCATGTCAAGACTTCCGTATCACTTTGCGATACATTAGTATCAGCAAAAGCGATACGGAAGTTTTTTATATAACATAAACCGAGGAGGAAAAAGTTATGATATCAAAGAAGAGTGTTATGGGAATTCTGGGCGTGGCAACGGCTGCAGTAGTAGGCATCGGCGGCCTGACAATGTATTCAAACGCAGCTATGGCTGTGACTTCCTACATAGTAGACAGAGGAGAGATCGTACAGACTCTTGAGATCAACGGCAATGTGGAAGCGGAAGATGCGCAGGCCTGCTATGCAGCCATTGACGGCAGGATTGCAAAGATATATGTAAAAGAAGGGGATGCAGTAAAGAAGGGCGATCTGCTGGTAAGCTTCGATACCGAAAAGATCGATGATATGATAACACTTGCCAATTATTCTGCAGCAGTGGATCTGGAAAGCTACAACAGTGCAATGCAGGCAGACTCAAGAGTGGCAGGACTTAACGCAGAAGCTAAGAGAAACCTTAAGGTACTGGATACACAGATCAGTGATTATCAGGCAGCGATAGCACAGCTTGAAAGTGACATTGCTTATAAGAAAGCAGAGCTGGTGGATCACGGAGCAGCACTTCAGATATCACTGATCGAGTGGTCTGATAAGCCGGATTCGGAAGAATATGAGGAACTGCAGAAGCAGATCGCAACCAATACCGCAGAGCTTCAGTCAAACTACGAACTGATCGAGATGCAGAAAGAACTTAATGACTTAAGCCTGCATCTGGCAGCATGCCAGGAATATAAGGCAGAGATGACCAGCCAGAAGGCATCCACCGTTACGGCTACCATGACCCAGGCTGATAAGGATAAGCTGGAAGCAGTTAAGGCCGCAAATGAGTTTGAGAGCGGAATGAAGATTGCTGAGCTTGAAGCTGCAAAGGAAGGCATAAGAGCAGAGTATGACGGTGTGGTATCTGCAGTAAACGTAACCGAAGATGCATATGTAGCAAAAGGAACCCAGCTCATGACTATCGATTCAACCGAAACCGTACTGGTAAGACTTAATGTAAATAAATATGATATAGTTAATATGCATTCCGAGCAGCCCGCAAGCATTGCGATAAAGGGTAAGGAATACAGCGGTAAGGTAGAGCGCATCTCACACATGACCGGAAAAAACGAGATCGGTGTAGACGTGGATATCAAACTTGACGATCCTGATGAAGATATAATCTTAGGTCTTGAGGCTAAGGCAAAGATCAATACCGCACAGGCTGATAATGTAATGCGTATCCCTCTGGACGCCCTGGTGAGCGATGAGACCGGTGACTACGTATTCGTCAGTAAGGATAAGAAGGCTGTTAAGAAATATGTTGAGACCGGAATGAGAAATGATGATATGATAGAAGTTATAAGCGGCATCTCCGAAGGTGACTGTGTAATCTGGAATGACACCCAGGAGCTGACCGACGGCGCTAATGTAAAGGTGGATTGATAAGATGGAAAACAAGCAGACAGTAATACAGGTTAAAGACCTTTCAAAGACTTTCTCAAACGGCAGCATACAGCAGCATGTTTTAAAGAACTTAAACCTGTCAATATATAAGGGCGACTTCACAGTCATCATGGGAAACTCCGGATCCGGCAAGTCAACACTTCTGTATTCGGTATCCGGCATGGACAGGCCCAGTTTAGGCACGGTAACTTATTATACCGCCGACGGTGATAAGACAAAGGAGACGGAGATCTCCAAGTACAACAATGATAAGCTGGCAATGTTCAGACGAAACCATGTAGGCTTCGTATTCCAGCAGAACTACTTAAACGACAGCATGAGCGCGCTTGATAACATCATGGTATGCGGGCTCTTAAAGCACAGCAACAGGAAAGAGCTGGCAGCAAAGGCAAAGGAGCTGCTTAAGCGTGTGGAGATAGAAGAGAACGACTGGAACAAGTTCCCTACCCAGATGTCCGGCGGACAGCAGCAGAGAGTTGCGGTAGTGCGCGGGGTCATCAACAGCCCGGAAGTGCTCTTTGCAGACGAGCCTACCGGCGCGCTTAACTCCCAGAATACGGAGAACGTGCTCAATATCTTATCGGGGCTTAATGATGAAGGCCAGAGTATAGTCATGGTAACACATACCATAAAGGCTGCGGAGCGCGGTAACAGGATCATCTATCTTGCAGATGGTGTTATATCCGATGAGATAGAGCTGGGAGAATATGTGGGTGATTATAAGGATGAGAGTAATCCGCATATAGAGAAGGCGAAGGAAAGACATGCAAAGCTTAAGAACTTCCTTCAGGATATGGGGTGGTAATAATGTTCAGATATTTATTTATCGCTAAGAATAATCTAAAAAAGCAGAAGAAGGATATGATCACTTTCCTTCTGATGACTCTTATAGCATCATTTCTTATCTTTATCAGTTTAAGTTTCCTCTTCGGTACGAGTAATGTCCTGGACACCGTTTATAAGGAGATAAATGGTGCGGATCTTATGATGCTCATGGCAGATGACAAAGTGGGCGAAGCCAAGCTGGAAGAGATACTTACGGGAAACGAATACGTAAAAGAATTTGAGCAGCTGGATATCCTGCCTCTCAGCAATACCAAATTCCGACATAAGGGTGATAAGGCCTGGACCGATTACCCTATGTATTTTGAATCCTATGATCAGGAAAGAACGATACAGAAGATCAGCATGGATACAAAGTCACTCAGGGGAAATGATGTGGTGCTCCCTGCAAGAATGTCGCTGGAATTCAAAAAGGGTGACTACATGGAGGTTAAAAAAGGTGATAACGTCTATGAACTGAAGGTCGCCGGCTTTGCAGAGGATACCTTCTTCTGTTCCCCGCTGAATATGGGCGTTTATCTTATGTATGTTTCGGACAGGATGTATCAGCAGCTTTCCTTTGACAATATGATGACCGATTATGAGATAAAGCTGTATAGCATCAAATATACTGACGAAGTTTTCAAAAAACACCTTGAAGAGAGCGGTATAGATGAGGAGCTGTATAATGAGTATATGGACTGGTATCTAAGGTATTCGGCAGAACATCCGGATTTTAGCGGAGTCCTGAGCAATGCGGTGCCTTATGCTATGTTAAGGACATCTGCCATGATACTTCCCATGATATTTATAGCTATCGTGCTGCTGTTTGCGACCATAATCTTTGCGGTAGCACTGGTGATCACGCATTTCAGTATCAAGAACTTTATCATGACAAATATGAAAAATACTGCCATCATGGAGGCCTCCGGTTATACGGTAAAGGAAATGGTCCTCATCCTTCTTATACAGCTTCTGGCAGTGGTGTTTGCAGGAAGTCTTCTGGGAGCTGCAGTGGGGATGCTTACGGTAGATAAGCTGGGCATTGTGATACTGGCAACACTGGGACTCAGCTGGAACCAGCCTGTTAATGCGGTATTTTCGGTAGCGGTAATGGTATTTATGTGTGTGACGGTCGCCCTGATGACGCTGGTCATAGGCAGGGATTACCACAAGACCACAGTACTGGATGCGCTCCGTGGCGGTATCAATACACATAATTTCAAGAAAAATCTTTTCAGCTTCGAAAAGACGGCGCTCCCGGTAGCCTTTGTAATAGCGCTTAAGGAAACCTTCGGCAAATTCCGTTCCCAGCTGGGTATAGTGTTCATAGCCTTTGTACTGACTGTGGCAACGATGATAGGTTTTGGCATGCGTGACAGTTTTACGGATGAGCTTTATCTTATGGGTATGGCGGGATATGCAGCTGCCGACGCCGATGTGTACGGTGATGACGCCATGGCCCAGAATATCAGAAGTATGGGCATGGTAGAGAGTATGAACGGAGAGAGCTGGGAGTCTGTTTCTTATACATCCGGTAAAGTCCGTAAAGAGCAGATCATAAACTGCAAGGCTTTAAAGATAGAGACCACATCCGGGCTGCAGATGGTGGAAGGAAGGCTGCCGCTTCATAATAACGAGGTTGTATTTGCGACAAATGCTGCCGATCGTATGAAGATCAGTGTAGGTGATACGGTAACGGCAAAGTGCGGCCTGGAAGAAGATCATTATATCGTGACAGGTATCTGCCAGACCCTGAACAATATGGGCATGATGACTTTTATGACCTTCGACGGCCTGGAGAAACTGACCGGCGAACCTGACGGCCACAGCTGGCTTGTAAAGCTTAAGGCCGGATATACGCTGGAGGATTTTAAGGAGGCTTTTGCTAAGACCTATCCTGATGTGGAAGTGTATGATTTCATGGCAGAAGTCAGGGCATCCATCGGTACGGTAATGATGGGCGTTCAGGTTGTTGCGGTACTGATAGCATTTCTGACCATCATCATAGTAGCCTTTGTGGAAGCACTGGTGGTAAGGACCCAGATAACCAGAAGCTGGAGGGATCTGGGAGTGAGCAAGGCTTTGGGGTATACTTCCGGACAGCTGATAACGCAGGTCATGTTCTCAAATATCCCGGCACTTCTGATCGGAACGTTTTTGGGACTTATAAGTTCGGGCTTTTTAAGCAGCAAGGTAGTAGTGCTCCTGTTATCGATATGCGGATTTAGGAAAATGGACTTTACAATATTACCCGAATCTTATATATTAGCTACGATCATAATAATCGGTGTGGCTATGGGAACTGCGGCTTTTGCAGGAAGAAGGATCAAGAAGCTTGAGCCCGTTAAGATGATAACGGAAGAGTAAAAGGGATATGCATTATAATTGTCTGATAGTTGATGATGAGACCGATCTGGCCCGTATGACGGCTGAATACTTCAGGGCCTTCGGATTAAGCTGTGAATATGTGGACGGTAAGGAGAGCTGCTTTGCCTTCTTTAAGGAGAATACTGCGGATCTGATCCTTCTGGATATCAATCTGGGCGACGGCTCCGGCTTCGATGTCTGCAGGAAGCTCAGGGAGGATATGCAGCTTCCCATACTGTTTATCAGCGCAAGACAGAGTGATGATGACGTGCTGATAGCACTTACCATCGGCGGAGATGATTATGTTAAAAAGCCTTACAGCCTTTCCGTACTGCTGGCTAAAGTAAAGATCATATTAAAGAGACTGGAACAGATGAAGCAGCCTTACGGGGCGGCAGCGGCTCAGCCGGCGGAAACTCCCGGCAGTGGGGCTTCGGAGGATTTTAAGCTTGAGCCGGCAACCATGTCGGTCATGGTAGAAGGCAGACGGGTTGACTTAAAAGCCAAAGAATACGCGCTGCTGGACTGCCTGTACAGGCATAAGAATGCCATAGTCAAAAAAGAAGATCTTTTTGATGAAGTATGGGGAGATACATTCTTCAGTGATTCTACCCTGAATGTACATATAAGAAGGCTCAGGGAAAAGATAGAAGAGGATCCCAAGAATCCTAAATATATCAAGACTGTCTGGGGAACGGGGTATTATCTTAAGCTATGAAAGCAATAAGAGATTTAGCTGTTTTCTTTACCCTGTTCATGCTGGCTGCGGCGCTTATCTTTATTGGCGTGAGCAGGAAATACACATATACAAAAAGGGATATCGTTTTTTATAACGATCAGCTGTATAAGGCGGAGGAGGACTTTCTGAAGGGAATGCCCGAAGAAGGACTGGAAACCAAGTACGGCTGCTTTATCATTATGTCAAAACGTCTGGATGATCCGGAACTGGCAGAGCTTTACAGCGCATATGCTTTTGTGCTGGATTTTGCCCCGGGAGGCGAATACCTGGGAAAGATCGCCTGGAAGGACGAACTCAACAGATTTGACCAAACCAAAAGTGATTTTCTGAAAGCATCCATGATGCTCTGGGCAGGAGTACTTATAAGCGGGTATCTCCTGCTGTTACTGATCTATTATCTTTATGTAAAGCCCCTTCGCGAACTGGATGATTTCTCACGGGAGATAGCAAAAGGAAACCTGGATGTCAAGCTTCCCATGCACAGGGTAAATCTGTTCGGCAGTTTTACGGAAGCCTTTGATATCATGAGGGAAGAACTGAAGGCAGCCAGAAAGCGCGAGATCGAAACGGAGATAGCAAGGAAAGAGCTGGTGGCTTCTTTAAGTCATGATATAAAGACGCCGCTGTCTGTTATAAAAGCTACCGGGGAAGTGCTGGATCTTAAACTGGGATCCATGAAAGCTGCCGGTACTCCCGAAGACGTGCAGAAGGGAGCTGATGAGGCTATGGGGCTTACTAAAGTTATCGCGTCAAAGGCAGATACCATAGGTTCCCTTATGACAGAGATGATGCATGCCAATATGGAGGACCTTGAGCTTGTCGAGGTGAGGGCGGAGGAAGAAAATTCCACTGAGATAGAAGAGTTTATCAGAAAACTGGATGGTTACGGAAAGATCACGATAGAAGACCACATACCGCCCTGCCTTGTATTGATGGACAGGCTCAGGATGGAGCAGGTCATCGATAATATCATAGGCAACAGTCACAAATATGCAGGTACGGAGATAAAGGTAAATTTCGACCGTATGGACGACATCCTGATGGCTGACGGAAAAGAGGGCAGCTTTATCTGCATAAGGATAAGTGACAGCGGGCCCGGAGTATCGGAAGATGATCTGCCCCTCATAGCGGAGAAGTATTACCGCGGCAGCAATGCCAAGGAAAACAACGGCTTCGGCCTGGGCTTATATCTGGTGAAGCGATACATGAACCTGATGGGCGGCGGTATGGAATACTATAATGATAACGGCTTTACCGTGGAACTGATGGTAAGGAAGGTATAAAAAAAGATCCTTCGCTTTGCTCCTTTATGTCATCCTGAGCGTAGCGAAGGATCTTTTGGTTTTTACGTCTTAGTCTTCATCATTTCCGTTGTCATCGAAGAAATCTTCGCTGTCATCGGATTCTGATTTTTCGTCTTCTTTCTTCTCGTCACCCTTTACGACTTCAACATCATCTTTATCGTCTTTTTCTTCTTCGTCATCTTTTCTTAAGTCGGCAACGGTCTTTGAAACGGTCTCAACTGCTTCCTTAGCAACTTCCTTTGCTTTTTCTACAGCATCTCCTGCGAATTTCTTAACGCTGTCAAGGTTTACGTAGCTGCGCTCGCTGCTCTTTTCTTCCATATTATCCAGATCATCGAAATCATCGATGTCTGCAAGCTCTTTCTCTCTGGTCTGGAGATAATGATATACTCCGGCAGCAGCGGCACCGGCAGCCAGACCGAACACTAATAAGCCTCCAAGTTTCTTTGCCATGATCCACGTACTCCTTTCATAAAAAAGATTTTACTATATTTTAATACAAAAGCATAAAAAAGAAAAGGGATAGAGTTGAAAAATCGTGGGAATATGATAATATAGGCGTGGACCGGCACGGTCAATTCAAAGAGGGATTATGAACGAGAAGTTTTATTCGCTGAAAAAAGAGAAACAGGACAAGATGATCAACGGTGCGATGCAGATCTTTGCAAAGTACGGTTACAGGCATGCATCCACGGATGAAATGGTAAGGGTATGCGGAGTCAGCAAAGGACTCTGGTTCCATTATTTTGAGAACAAGTCGGGGCTGTATTCCTTTGTTTCCAGCTACGGACTTAAATATGCGATGCTGGAGCTGTCCATGGCACAGATAAAGAGCGGCACCGATTACTTTACCCTTCGTTATGAGATAGAAGAATGCAAGATGCTGATGATGGAAAAGTATCCGTATCTGCCGCTGTTCCTCTACAGTATCATCAGGGAAGAGGATCCGGATGTGACCGAACTCATCAGGGGGCCGCGACAGAAATATGCGGAGGCTGTATCAAAGATCATGATGCAGGCAGACTACTCGGCGCTTACAACACACGAAGATTATCTGCTTCTCATAGATATGCTGGATTACAGCATTGAAGCGCTTATGAACGACGGATACCGTTCACCCGTTTTCTCTTCGGAACGTTATCTCATGGAAGTAAAAAAGCATATAGCTGCACTTCAAAAGCTGTTATAAAAAAAACATTTGCCACGTACAGATAATTGTGGTAGTATTTTTGACAGCTTTTTTCATATGGAGGAAGAATAAATGGCAGAAGTAGCGGTACTGGGCTACGGCACGGTAGGTAGCGGTGTAGTGGAAGTAATAGAGAACAACCGCGATGCCATATCGAAACGTTGTGAAGGCCTGCATGTAAAGTACATACTTGATCTTAGAGAGTTCCCCGGTGATCCCTATGAAGACAGGGTTATTCACGAATTTGATCCCATAGTAAACGATCCCGAGATAAAGATCGTCTGCGAGACCATGGGTGGGGCGACTTTTGCATATAAGTATACTAAGGCATGCCTGGAAGCAGGCAAGAGTGTATGTACTTCCAATAAAGAGCTGGTGGAGAAGTACGGCGCAGAGCTTTCACGTACAGCTAAAGAGAATAACTGCAGCTATCTTTTTGAAGCGTCTGTCGGAGGCGGTATTCCCGTCATCAGGACCATCAACGAAGCGCTTACTGCCGAGAATATAGAGTCAATCTGCGGTATCTTAAACGGTACGACCAACTATATACTGCACCGTATGGAGACTGCAGGGCTGGACTTTGATGCCGCATTAAAGGAAGCACAGGAGCTGGGCTATGCGGAGAAGGATCCCACTGCCGATATAGAGGGACATGATCCCTGCCGCAAGATCGCCATACTGGCATCTCTTGTGTGCGGAAAGAAAGTAGATTATGAGCAGATACTTATGGAAGGTATAAAGGATCTGAGCATTACGGATATCAAATATGCAAAGGCTGCGGATAAGAGCATAAAACTCATTGCAAAGTGTGAGTTTAAGAACGGTGGCTGCTACAGCATCGTAAGTCCCAGGATGATAGATAATTCAAATCCGCTTGCTATGGTAAAGGATGTGTTCAATGCGGTACTCATCCATTCGGATATGCTGGATGATTCCATGTATTACGGACGCGGGGCAGGCAAGCTGGCTACCGCATCTGCAGTAGTGGGCGATGCAGTTGAATGCGCAAATAATATAGGAAAGACGATAAACTGCGGCTGGTCTGAAGAGAAGGCTGTATTATCCGATATCAACGAACTTGAGCAGAGCTACTTTGTCAGGGTAAAGAATGAGAGCATAGATGCTTTCAAGGCAGCTGTAAAGACTAAAGACCGTGTTATCGAAGGAGTAGCCGGCGGAGAGACGGGCTTCTTTACGGAGTCCATGGCCGAAGGCGAGTTTAAGAAGACGATCGCTGCGTTAAACGGCGTGGTCGGATATATAAGGATGTAAGGGGAGGAAATTATGCTTATCGTAAAGAAATTCGGCGGTACCTCCGTGGCTAACAAGGAGAGGATCCTCAATGTGGCCAGACGCTGTGCTGACGAATACCAAAAAGGAAATGATGTAGTGGTTGTGCTTTCGGCCATGGGCAAGATGACCGATGAGCTGATCGAGATGGCGAAGAATATCAATCCCGAGCCCTCGCGAAGAGAGATGGATATGCTGCTGACAACCGGTGAGCAGACATCCGTAGCACTGGCAGCTATGGCTTTTGCCACACTGAACGTGCCTGCTATATCTCTCAATGCGTTCCAGGTGGCTATGCATACCACTTCGAACTACAGCAATGCCCGTTTAAAGAGGATCGATACCGAGCGTATCCGTCATGAACTGGATCAGAAGAAGATCGTTATCGTTACCGGTTTCCAGGGCATCAACAAGTACGGTGATTATACAACACTGGGCCGCGGCGGTTCCGATACTACGGCTGTGGCTCTGGCAGCAGCTCTTAAGGCTGATGCCTGCGAGATATATACCGATGTGGATGGCGTATACACCGCTGATCCCAGAGTGGTAAAGAAGGCGCGCAAGCTGCCCGAGATCACTTATGATGAGATGCTCGATCTGGCGACTCTTGGCGCAGGTGTCCTGCACAACCGTTCGGTAGAGCTGGCAAAGAAGTACGGAGTTGCGCTGGTAGTCAGATCCAGCCTTACAAATGAAGAAGGCACAGTAGTGAAGGAGGAAGTAAAAGTGGAAAGAATGTTAGTAAGCGGTGTAGCATCCGATAAGAATTGCGCTAAGATATCAGTTGTAGGACTCAGCGACAAGCCCGGTTCTGCGTTCAGACTGTTTGACGCCCTGGCTCAGGCAAACATCAATGTTGATATGATCCTGCAGTCTGTAGGACGTGACGGTACCCAGGATATAGCATTTACCGTTACCGGTGATTATGCTGACGATGCTATCAAGGTAATAGAGGAGAATAAGGCAAGACTTAAGTATGAGAAGCTTGAGTGCGAGAAGGGCGTTGCAAAGGTATCTGTTGTAGGTGCCGGCATGATGAGCAACCCCGGTGTTGCAGCAAAGATGTTCGAATGCCTCTACAATTCAAACATCAACATCAAGATGATCTCCACTTCAGAGATCCGCGTTACCGTGCTGATCGATGAGAAGGAAGTTGAGAAGGCAATGAATGCAGCTCATGACATCTTCGGATTAGAGGAGTAATCTGCGGATAATCCTGAGCGGTTATCTTCGGACCTGAAAGGGGTCACAAGACGATCTTCCCACCTTTTAAGCGGCATCAGGTACCTCCCACGTTGCGGGACCTTCCTAATGCCAAAAGGCGGGCCCCTTCTTGTGACTTTCCTGAACGAAGCGAAGGATCTTAGTGGGAAAGCCTGTCTTTCCCGCTTTTTTTATGCATTTTCAAAGAATGTAAAAATCTTTAAAAAAATTTCAAAAAAGTATTGACAATTTAAAATAATATGATAAGATATACACATAACAACAAGAAAACACTTGTTGATAAACATAGAGAAGGGACTGAAGGAGCCCTACACTAATAACAGGAAACGACAGGGCTTAAGTCCCGCCACACTGAAAGAGAGGTATGGTCCACCCGCACATTAAGTAATGTACCATGAACTGCGCAGACGCAGGATGAGTTTTCTAAGGTAACAAGTTGATCATATCATCCGCATGAAGCAGTCAATAGGTACAGGAAACCGGATCGAGCGACTTATTTAAGGTTCATCGAATTGAAAGCAGCGAAGCAAATATTACAACCGCTGCAGCATGAGTGCAAAGATGGAGGATGATAGGGAGCAGAGATCGGGAAGCAGGTCAACAGAATATGGGATGTCCGCCGTAAAACCGGGGAACGGACGAAGACTTCAGAATTCACCAAGGAGGTAAGGTCCATTGGACAATGAGTCAGTATGAAGGCCCTTGCAGATAGAGATCAAAGATCTGCAGGGGCCTTCATCATGTGTTCATAAACACCTGCCATCACAACAATTTGTATTCAAGCTTGCAAATATCACATTATCGTGTTATTATACAGCTGTTTACATAACGTGGAGGGTGATATGGATAATAATGATTCTGAGAGAAGAGCATATAGACATAAACGCAGGATAACAAATCAGATATTATGCTGGGTAGGCCTGGTAGTCATGATGTGTGTACTGGGAGTTGCAGCTTATATCGCAACAGACAGCATTGGCAGGATGCTGGATAAAAAGCCGGTTGCGGCACAGGAGCCGGATAATACGGTATCAGCTGACTCAGCTTCTGAAGACAGTGCAGAGCCGGCGGAGAGCACGGTTATCACCGCGCCCGAATCCATAGATGAGATAGTTGAAGAGACAGAACCTGAAGAGCCTGAAGAGCCGGAAGAGGATCCGGAGATAGCTGCTTTATTAGACGACATGAGCCTGGAGCAGAAGATAGACGGACTGTTCCTTGTAAGCCCTGAGGCTATAACGGGTGTGGCAACCGCTACGATGGCGGGAGACGGCACCAGGGAGGCACTCACGCAGTTTGCTGTAGGCGGTATAGTATACGCTAACAAAAACGTGGTCGCCAGCGATCAGTTCAGGGAACTGGTTGCCACCACAAAAGAAATGTATCATGAGGTTTATAACCGTGACATGCTGGTGTTCATAGATGAGGAAGGCAAGTATTCTGCTATTGCAGGTAAGGCCGAGGAAGCTGATCCCCAGCCCAGTGCAAAGGAACTGGCAGAGACCGGGAACAGGGAGAATGTTACGGAGAGTTATGAGATAATAGCGGAGTATCTGACAGGCTTCGGTATAGACGGCGATCTGGCTCCCCAGGCCGCAGTGCGTACCGCAGAGAATTCATATCTGGGAGAGCGTGCATTTTCAGACGACGCGGATATAGCGGCTTCCATGACAGCGGCGGCTGTTGAGGGACTTAAGAACGGCGGTGTATTGAGCTGCCTTGCGGCATTCCCCGGTGAGGGCGGTGCAGCATCTGATCCCGATAACGCCGCCATAAGCACGGATAAGAGTACTGAGGAACTGGCAGAATGTGAATACAAGCCTTTTATATCAGGGATCGAAGCCGGTGCGGATATGATAATGGTCAGCAATATTGTTGCTTCAAATGCAGGCTCGGGTGATGCGTCCTGTACGCTTTCGGAAGAGATTGTGACAAACCTGATCAGAAACGAACTGGGGTTTGAAGGCGTAGTTATCAGCGCACCGCTTGACCAGGTGGCCTGTACATCATCGGCTACTCCCGGCGCTGCAGCCCTTAAGGCATTTATTGCCGGAGCGGATATGATCTATGTCCGCAGTACGATAGCATTTAACGAAGCGCGAACCGCACTTTTGGGGGCCGTAGAAGACGGAACGATCTCCGAAGAGCTTGTAGATACGGCACTTAAGCGCATTTACACAATGAAAATAAAATAATAAAAAAAGTGCTTGACAAATGCCTGCGGATGAAGTAGAATACTCATTGTCCGTGAGGGCAGATGCGATAGTGGTGCAGTTGGTAGCACACGACCTTGCCAAGGTTGAGCTCGCGGGTTCGAGTCCCGTCTATCGCTCTGAGAAAATGCTGAGGGGTTCAGCATTTTTTTATGCCGACATACAGAGAAGATGATCATTCTATTGGGGTTTGGGGGAACTATTCTAAAAGGATGGTAAGTAAGGATGATCAAACAGACTATCAATGTCGAAAAGGAATTCGGGACTGATATCATTCCCTACCTGGTGCAGTCAGCATGCCATTACGATTGCTCATTGCACATCGAATCCGAGGAAAAGAACATCAACATGAAGAGCATCATGGGGATGACGATCCTGCGGTTTGTGAGAGGGACGAGCTTTGACCTGATAGCGGAAGGCGACGACGAACAGAGAGCAGTACAGGAAATCGCCGCATGTTTTCAATAAGATCCTGATCAAATGAAAAAGCCACAATATGTGGCTTTTTCTTATTTCATTTTGCTACATCTGGCGCTTGACATAACTGGTTTAAGAAAGTATTATAATTGTTACAAAAAAGTTACAGAAATGTTACGAATTAATACGACAGTGTTACATCGTCAGGGAGCGAAATGAAAAAAAGGTTATTGGTTCTGGCATCATTACTTATGTTCACCGGTATGGGTGCAGCTGCAATGAAATGCCAGGCAGTAGGTGATGAACAACTCTATACTATTACCGGACGTTCGAATCTGCGTAAGACACCTTCAGTAGAAGGTACATGGATCATGACTATACCCGAAGGCGCACAGGTTCGTATGATAGGCGGAGAGAAAGACGGATACACTTTGGTTGAATACGACGGAACCAAGGGTTATGTTTCGGCTGAGCAGATCTTTGTGCCCGGAGAAGAGACGGAAGCTGTCCGTACTGAAGTACAGAGCAACGTTATCACTGCTGACGATGCAATGAACATGGCTAAAGATGCCGCAGCCAAGAGGGAAGAACAGGCTAAGGCTATCGCTCTTGAGATGGCGGCTGGCAAGCAGGCTGTTAAGATAAGGGTAGCAGCAGGCGTTAACTTCCGTGAAAAAGCTACCGCAGCCAGCTCAAGACTTGCACTGCTCACTAATGGTGATGTTGTCGAATATATAGACGGCGGGGAGAACGGCTTCCTGCATGTAAGATATGGTGATACCGAAGGTTATGTACTGGCTACCTGCCTTGAATATTCAGAGGTAAATCCTACAGGGCGTAATCTTGTTAACAGGAATTCCGTAATGCCCATGCAGCAGGTATCACTGATTGGCGGTGAAGGTATGCAGGGAGGTCAGACCGTTACCGCAACGGCTACCAAGGCAATGGCTACGGAAAAGAAGACCGCAGGTGAGGAAAAGAAGCAGATCAGTTATCAGATAGGTGTTAAGACTTCGATGCGCGACATGCCCGGAGAGTCTGAAGGACTTCTGGCATCTCTTCCTGCAGGTACCAGCGTAATGCTCCTTGGAGAGAAGGACGGATACGCTATGGTTCAGTACGATGGTATGGTAGGTTACGTACTGGGCGATGATCTTATGAATTCTGTTGAGTACGCGCGTCTTAACGGTGAGGCCGTACTCTTTACAATAACAAGTTACTGCTCATGCCGTATCTGCTGTGGGGCTTATTCTCCTGAAGTCACCGGACGTCCCGCACATACAGCTACCGGTACAGAGCCGATGGAAGGCCGCACGATAGCGGTTGATCCCAAGGTTATCCCTTACGGCAGCCATGTCGTTATCGAAGGAATGGGAACCTACATCGCAGAGGACTGCGGCGGCGGGATCAAGGGCAATCATATTGACATGTACTTCGAGAACCATGAAGATGCAGTCAAATTCGGCAGACGTCAGCTTTATGTAACCATAGAATAAGCTGTTTGTTAACATAATACGGACGCGGTTTTAACTTAAGAAATTCCCTCATATTTCTTGAATATTTTTTATCTATATAATATAATGAACTGGCAGGATTCTGCACTTACATAATGACCACGGGGGTGGGGCAGTTGTATTTTTTATTGCATCTGCCGGAAATGAGGTTAACATGAAGGTTTGCGCGCAATGCGGAAATAAACTGGGGATGATGGATCGCGTATGTAAGAAATGCGGTTGTGCTGAATTCACAGAAACAAAGACGAATCTTTTTGGATCGAGTGTTACATCCAAGGGGAGGAATTGTATATATTGCGGCGCTGCACTTGAACTTAAGTCAAAGTTCTGCTGGTCTTGCGGTAAGCCGTGTGACGGTAGTATTTCATTATCTTTTCTTGATGAGAAAAAAGAAGAGCCTGCACCTAAGGCTCCCGAGCTCGATTTCTTAAAGAGTGCGGATGAGTTTTCATCAGGTCTTGGGGCACCTGTTAAACAGGATGTCGGACCCAAGGCTCCTAATTTTGTATCCGAACAGAAAGTTAATAAACAGAAGACACAGGAGATACAGTCTGCACCTAACAATCCCATGCTGGCAGCACCCAGTTCGATGCAGGGACAGGTGGTACAGCCTGCGCCCCAGCCGGCGCATCAGGCAGCACCCGCTATGGGAGGCGGCGCTCTGATCTCTAATGTTATGCCTGTAGCAGGAATGGAGCAGGGACCTGCCATCACGGCACCCACAGCTAAGCCGATGGGAACGCCTGTAGCAGCAGCACCCGCACCCATGCCTCCTGCCAATAATATACCCGGAGCAGCACCTGTAAATGCTGCACCTGTAAATGCTGCACCTGTTAATATGGCACCGGTGAATGCGGCACCTGCACCCGGAATGGTACAGACAGCAGCATCTATGCCCGGAGCAGCACCTGTAAATGCTGCACCCGTTAATATGGCACCGGTGAACGCGGCGCCTGCACCCGGAATGGTACAGACAGTAGCACCTATACCCGGAGCAGCACCTGTAAATGCTGCACCCGTTAATATGGCACCGGTGAACGCAGCGCCTGCACCCGGAATGGTACAGACAGCAGCACCTATGCCCGGAGCAGCACCTGCTAATGCGGCGCCCGTAAATGCAGCGCCTGTAAATGCGGCTCCTGTAAATGCGGCACCTGTAAATGCGGCTCCTGCAGCAGGCAAGCCTCAGGAAGCTGAGAAAGAACATACTGAAAATGCCGGAGCAGCTGTTCCACTTATGTCTACGCCTGCAGTGCTGCCTTTGAGCGGTGAGGATAATAAGGCCGATAAAGAGAATACACCGGCAACCCTGCCTCTTAACAAGGATGCCGTTAAAGAAGAAAAGAAAGCGGCAGAAGCTGCAGCACAGAACCGTCCGGAGGCTAAGAAGGATAAGGTTGAGGCATCTCCTGCGGTTGAAGTAAAAAAAGAACTGAGCCCGGAAGAGGCTGAACGCAAGCAGGCAGAAGAAAAGAAGCGTGCGGAGGAGCAGGTTGCTCTTCTTGTCAGCATGCAGAAAAAGCATCAGGCTGAGGAACTGAAGAAGCATCAGGAAGCTGAAGCTATACGCAAAGCAGAAGAAGCAAAGAAGCGTGCCGAGGAAGAGGCACAGAGAAAAGAGATAGAGAAGAAGCGCCAGGAAGAAGCTGCACGCAGGGCTGTTGAGCAGAAGAAGCGTCAGGAAGATCTGCAGCGCAGAGCGGCTGAGGCAGCAAAGAAAGCTGAAGAGGAAAAGAAGAAAAAGGCCGAGGAAGAAAAGAAGCTTAAGGAAGAAGAAGCTAAGAAGGCTGAGGAAGAAAAGAAGAAGGAAGAAGCGGCTAAGAAAGAAGCCGAGGAAAAAGCAAAGAAGGCTGAAGAGGAAGCTAAGAATGCCGAAGAAGAACAGAAGAAGCAAGAAGAGGAAGCGCGCAAGGCAGCCGAAGAGCCAGCAAGAAAGGCTGAGGAAGAAAAGAAGCGTACGGAAGAGGTGG
>JAFYCS010000067.1 GCA_017539565.1 Lachnospiraceae bacterium | reverse complement strand
GATATAGTCCTCTCTTGCAAATCCGTTAAAATCAGTCTTACTGCATTTTACCATTCCGTAGTTATCCAGGATCTCGTCCTTGACGCCGCTGATAAGCAGCTTTCCCTTATCTATAAATGTGACCATATCAGCGATATGCTCCAGGTCCGAGGTGATATGGGAACTCATGAGGATCGAGCGCTCCCCGTCCTGCAGATATTCAAGGAAGATATCCAGGATCTCGTTTCGGACCACCGGATCCAGGCCGGTGGTTGCCTCATCCATTATCAGAAGCTTTGCGTTATGTGATAAAGCTGCGGCGATCTGCAGCTTCATCTTCATGCCCTTCGAAAAATCCCCTGCCTTCTTTTTAAAGGGAAGCTGGAAGCGTTCCATATATTTACGAAAAGCTTCATCATCCCATTCTTTCCAGATGCCCTTGAGCATACGGCCGATCTGCGTTGCGTTCAGATCGTCGTTAAAGGGGAGCACATCAAAGATCGCGGCCACTTCCTTTTTTGCTTCATCCCCATGCTCTTTCACATCCAGCCCCAGAAGCTTTATCTCACCCTCATCAGGCTTAACGATGCCCAGCAGCGAATTGATGGTCGTGGTCTTGCCCGCACCGTTCTGCCCTATAAAACCCATGATGCTTCCCTTGGGAACAGTCATGCTCACATTGTCCAAGGTGAAGCCGTCGTATCTCTTGACCAGATTCTTTATCTCTATGGCATTTTCGTATTCCATTGTTTACCTCCGGATCTGACTATGCATATTGTATATATCGGATATATACAATCATAACGCCCGTTTTTTTATTTGTCAACATTTTTTGTTTAAAATGTAAGTGTTTTTTTCAGTGCGTTTCGTATAATATAATGACCGGGTCAAAAAACAAACGAAAGGAGTTTATTATGACCGACGCAAACGCCATAAGGCTGATACGCTCCGGCGATGAAAAAGCCATAGCGGCGATAATGAATAAATACAGCCGCATGCTCTGGAAAACAGCCGCCGGAATACTCACCTCTTCCGAGGAAGATATAGAGGAATGCGTAGCAGATGTTTTTATAAGCCTGTGGCAGAAACCTGAACAATATGATGAAAGCCGCGGAAAGCTCTCCACCTGGCTGTGCGTGATGGTAAAAAACAAGGCGCTGGACCGCCTGCGTTCCATCAGAGCACGCAGGGAAGAGCCTATGGATGAGATACCCGAAATAGCAGCACCGGCAGAAACAGATGAAAACGGATACGATCTGGATCAATGCCTTGACCGTCTTCCCGAAGAAGACCGGGAAATCGTAAAACGCCGCTACTACGACGAACAGAAACCTGCCGAGATTGCAAAAGAAATGGGCATGGATAAGAAGAAAGTTGAAAACAGACTCTTCCGTTCCAAAAAGAAACTTAAAGGTATGCTCAGCGATCTGAGCGTTTACTGAAAAGAGGATAAATATATGAAAATGAGAAAAGAAAACATGGATCATATAAAAGCACGTTTTGAAAACGAAACCGGAGTTAAGCTTCCGGAAAAAGAAAGCTTTGAAATGCCTGCATGGACAGGCCGCTTCATAGCTGCTGCTGCAGGTTTCATCTGCCTGGTTGGTCTGGGGCTGGTATGGCACAAGGTAAGCATTGATAAGCAGGGAGCTGCAGAAACAATGCTGGCAGACGGTGATGAAGGCATAGAAGAAACAGTTGAGGAAACAGAAGAAACTGCTGATACAGAGTCAGTCGAAAATGATCAGGGAAATACAGACGATGAACCTGCCGCTGACAATGATGATCAAGGTGCAGAAAGTGAGATCACAGTTGATGCAGAATCTCCCGATGACTTATCAGATGTTACTACTACCTATAATCTGGCCATTTTTGATGATCTCAATGATGCCAATGGACTTGTTGATCTGAGTCTCTTCGGCGAAGACATAAACTGGACATGGCCTGTTGTAAGCGATGCAGAACACTTTTTCCTTACGAATGAATCGTTTATGGATGACCCTGATAATACGGAACACTATGTTTCAATTCCCGGGACCATCGGTGATGATGTCATCTCAATGCTCACCTGCGATGTTACAAAAACAGGCTTTGATACCAAACGCGGTAATTACGTCGAGACAGAATTTAACGGGACCTGCATAACATACTCTCATCTTGATACGATCTGCGTATCTGAAGGTGATCACTTAGATATCGGTGGTAAGATCGGAACCCTGGGCAATACCGGCGCTTCCACAGGCCCTCATCTCGGTATCACGGTAACCGATGCTTCCGGCAAAGTATTCCAAATTATATCTGCCCCCGCCGAAGATGACGGATTTTATGAAGAAGAGGTAATAGAAGAATAATCCCCAAAAAAGATCCTGAGCGCAAGCGAAGGATCTTTTTTTATTACAGTAGGACCGTCCCCATGTCCTCACAGTATCACTTCCATCTCGGTCTTCAGGGGTACAAAGCCCAGGCTTTCGTAGAAATTGCGGGCGACAGGATTGCAGGTCCAGACATTAAGTGTAATATGATAATAATCGTTTTCCTGCGCATATTTCTTTACCGCCTCATAGAGCGCGCTTCCGACATGTTTCCCCCGCGCTTCCTCATCTACACAGATATCATCGATATAAAGCTTCCTGATATCAGTAAGGACATTGTTATCCACCGCCTGCTTATGCACACAGAATGCATGTCCCAACACCCTGTCATTTTCATCCACGCAGACAAACACCGGATCCTTATCATGCTTAAGCAGTTCCTTCAGTTCATCCGCGGTATATTTTGTGACAGGTCCCTTAAAAATATCCGGACGACCGTTATGATGTACCATATCAACCTGTACCAGCAGTTCAAGTATGCGGGGTATATCCCTTTCCTCCGCACGTCTTACACTATACATTATGATCCTCCTTTGATCGCCAGAAATGCACACATACCGCCGCGCTTTCCGCCGCTGGCCCTGTGGGAATGCAGCCAGGATGCATTGCAGGCCGTGCACAGATCAGGCCTGTGGATATTCTCCTCTCTGATCCCGCTGTTGATAAAATTAAACACATTAGCCTGAGTCAGGTCCAGGAAAAACTTTCCCTCCTTTCCTGCTTCCGGTGTAAGTATCCGTTCGCTCTCTTCTTTGGTATAAGCCTCCCTGAAAGGCTCAGCCACATCCTCTCCCACTTCATAACAGGAAGCCTCTATGGAAGGCCCTATACAGGCGATGAGCTCTGCCGGATCAGTGCCGAAATTCTTCTTCATCTCCTCTATCGTATTACGCGCGATATTTCCGACGGTCCCTCTCCAGCCCGAATGCGACAGCGCGATAGCCTTATGAACGGGATCCACAAAATAAAGCGGAACACAGTCCGCATAAGAAGTAAGAAGACAAAGCCCCGGCGTATCTGTCATTATACCGTCCACATCACGGTAAGGCCTGTCTTTAACTATACCCATACCGCGGTATGTATCATCCACTTTCATAACATTCACCGTATGCGTCTGCCACGCGAGGACCATATCCTCTGCTGCTATGCCTATAGCCCTGCCTATGATACGGTGGTTCTCCAGAACACGTTCCGGATCATCGCCAACGGTATGTGCCAGATTCATCTGTGAATAGATGCCCTCACTTACTCCCCCCAGCCTCGTCGAAAATGCATTGATCAGCCAGGGTATCTTATCAAGGGCTTTATAGCTTATCCAGGCCACACCGTCTTTTTCATGTATATCAGTGGTCTGAACGCCACTGCGTCTTTTGATCTTAATCTCCATTTACCGCATCCTCTAATACTTCAAAGTATTCGGCAAAAGTTTTCCTGCAGCAGTCAGGATCCTTTATCGTCACATCATCGATGCGCAGACCGCAGAGCGCAAATGCCATCGCAACCCTGTGATCACCGAAGCTTTCAAGCTCTGCTCCGTGCAGTTCTCCGGGCCGCATTATCACTCCGTCTTCACGCTCTTCACAGGTTTCACCCAGCGCAGTCAGGTTTTTAACTATCGCTGCTATACGGTCACATTCCTGAAGACGTATATGCGCGATGCCCTTTATCGCTGCAGCGCCGTTAACAAAAGGTGCCAATGCCGCTAAAGTAAGTGCCTGATCGGAATATGCCCCCATATCAACTATACCGGGGCTCTTAAGCTCCCCGCCCTCCGGACCGGTAAGCACAACTCCTTCCTCTCCTTCACAGAGGGTACATCCCATTTTTTCCAGAAGCTTCAAAAACTCCGTATCGCCCTGCAGCATGTTAAGCCGCACGCCGGGAACAAGCGCCTTACACCCCAATATAGCTGCTGCCGCATAAAAGTACGCAGCCGCAGACATATCAGGCTCCACCATATATTCGCGTCCCTTAAGCTTTTCTCCGCCTTCAAACTGCCAGCCTCTAAAAGGATCATACTGGCTGCCGAATAATCCGCTTTTCACATTAACGCCAAAATCCTTTATCATTGATGCGCTCATTTCAACATACGCAAGTCCGTGACTGCCTGATGCGGATATAATGACCTTTTTCCCGTATGCTGCCGCCGCTATCAGAAGAGCGCTGAGGAACTGGGAGCTCTTCTCAATGTTAACACTTATCCTTTCGGGAAACACTCCTGCATTTCCCTTAACCCTTAACGGAAAGTGTCCTTCTTCTTCCGTACACTCCACTATAGCTCCTGCTCCCGTCAGGGCTTTTATCAGCGGTTCCATGGGCCTGGCCTTCATCTGATCCGATGAATCGATAAAATACTCTCCGTCGGAGAATGCCAGCATTGCCAAAAGAAACCGTGCCGCAGTTCCCGCGCTGCCCACATATATATCTGCCTTTTTTACGGGGATATCACCGCCGCAGCCCTTTATCGTTATATCCTTATTCTTTACGATAGCGCTGCCCGGCGCATCACTTTCTCTTATCTCAAATCCCAGATCCTTTAGCGCCTGCAGGAATACTGCAGCATCTTCACTGCTCATGCAGTTCTTTATTATGCTCTCACCCTCTGCCATTGCAGCCAGAAGAAGCGCTCTGTTAGTAATAGATTTTGAGCCCGGCACAACTGCCATGATAAAACGCTCCGGCTTAATTTCCACGGGCCTTACTTTATAAAACTCCCGGCTCATCCTTCACTCCTTACATTAAATTCCACTTCGCTTCTGCGTTCACCACAATATGAATACTCCTCAGGTAATTCTATCGTAAGCTTAGCCCTGCCGCTCTTACCTGTAGTTCTGATATAGGTGCCGCCCATGCCTCCTGCGATCTGTGCACGCTTAGGCCCTATTATCTCTATGGGGCCTTCAGCTTTCATCTCAAGAGGCGTATTGAATACCGGCAGCACATTACCGTATTCATCGCATACTCTTATCCTTACCGCTGCCACGTCATAGGTGTCGCCCTCGACCAGATCCGTGTGATCAGTACGTACATCCAGCGTAAGCTTTCCTGTGGTCGACTTTGTGACAGTTCTCACTACCTTACCGTTTTTTATGGCTTCAAACTTAAAGGTCGTAGCCTGTCCGCCCCAGTTGCCTACATATTTTCCATACAATGCATACGCCGTTTCAAAAGTCATATGGTATACGGTCATAGCTTCTGCAAGCTTAACCTTGATATCAAGGGGTATATTATTGAGTCCGTACCTCGCGATATGGTTAAGCGCACTCTTGACTATCTCATTCTGTCTGTCCGTAAAGCCCTCTTCTTCCTTCATACGGTTGCCCACATAATCATCAATGAGTATGGGACCAAAACGCATATGCGAATACTTCGGATCCTTTACACAGTATTCCTTTAGAAGTTCATCGTTGCGGTACATCCTTACGCTGTCTGCATTGGTAAAGATATATACTTCTCCCCTGTTACCGCCGGGATGCTCCCCTATATCCATCGAAGAAGATATGGCAAGCACCGGCCTGTTCCTCTGCTGCGAAGCATACACATAAGCTGCCAGCTTGGGATTGCGAAACATATCCATAACACCGTGATAGCATATGCGGTCGCCGCTGCCGAAGTCCTTATGGGTATTATAATCAAACATACACCAGCCAAAGGATCCGGCTATATCACGGTTTTCGTTCACGGCATCCAGCACCCTGCAATGACGCAGTGCATGCTCCAGTCTGTGTTCCTCATCATCAAAAGCTTTTGTAGGGAACATATGCCCGTTATACTCGCTTATAAGATAAGGTTTCGAAACATCCGGCGTAACCGAAGCTTTCCTCTTACATCCGGGTGTAGTCCCGTCATGAGAGAAATCATTAAAGGTATATACATCTTCCAGCAGATGGCTCTTTTCGATATAACGCACGCCGCCTGTAGGTCTTGTGGGATCCAACGCATGTGCCATCGCATTGGTCTGCTCATAGAAGTCATCATCATCTATGGATTCGTTTATACGCACACCCCAGAGTATCACCGACGGATGATTCCTGTATTGTACGATCATCTCTTCAAGATTGATGAAAGCCTGCTCCTTCCATGCCTGATCGCCTATATGCTGCCAGCCCGGTATTTCAGTAAATACCAGGAGTCCCAGCTCATCGCAGCGTCTTATAAAGTGCTGTGACTGGGGATAATGAGATGTCCTTACCGCATTAAGTCCCAGTTCGAAACGCATGATCTCCGCATCAAGCTTCTGCATCGATGCAGGCATGGCGTAACCGGCGTATGCATAAGACTGGTGTCTGTTAAGACCACGCAGCTTTAACTTTCTTCCGTTTAAGTAATATCCGTCTTCGCGGAATTCCGAACGTCTGAAGCCGAAGCAATCGTCCGCTTCATCTATGACCTCTCCGTTCTTTTTCAGTATGACCTTTATGTCATACAGATTGGGACATTTAACGTCCCAGAGTCTGGCATCCTTAAGTATCAGTGGTGCTGTCTCATCCAATGCTGCGTTCTGCTTAAGAAGAAGCGTACCATTCTTATGGTCTCTTATCTCATAGGTAAAGCCCAGTTCCTCCTGTTCAGCTTCTTCACCCATATCCAGTTCCACATCCAGATCCACCACTCCGTCAAAACGATGCTTAAGCAGATCCTCCGGCAGTATCATACCGTGGGGATCCTCCGGAAGTACCGTAAGCTCGGAAATACGTATCTTATCGCATACACACAGATAAACTTCTCTGTATATACCTCCGTATGTAAGATAATCGATCACGTTCCCAAAGGGCGGGATATTCTGGTCCTCCCTGCTGTCCACTTTAAGGGACAGTATATTGTCTTCACCGTATTTAAGCCCGTCGGTAAGCTCTGCCTCAAATGCCGTATATCCGCAGCGGTGCTCACATATCTGCTCTCCGTTAAGATAAACGACAGCGCCGTGTGCCACAGCCATGAACCTGACAAATACACGCTTTCCTTCCCATGACTTATCAGCCTTTATAACGCGTCTGTAGCCGCTCATCATCTGATAAAGCTTTTCATCAAGATAATGGTAGGGAAGTTCCTTAACCGTATGCGGGATACGCACTTCCTTACTGTTATCCAGTTTGCCCGCTTTTAATATGTCTTCAGTAAACTCTTCGCAGAATTCCCATTTATCATTCAGGCTTATCTGTTCCCTCATCTTTCTCCTCCTGAGCTTCTATAAAATACATCCTGGATGCAAAATCCGGATAAAACCTCATATCATCACTGTAGCCGCAGCCGGAAAATGCCGACTTAAGCTTCAGTCCCGCACGCATGAGAGCACTGCCGCTCATAACATGTGATTCTTTCTCTGTCTCCATCTTTACAAACTTTGCCAGTATGTTATGTATTGCCCCATCCTGTCTTACATGTACAGGTGCCACATAATTTACCAGTCCGCCGAAATCCTTCAGATTAGTCTTAAACACTCTTGAGCGTATACGGTATTTCTTTTTGGCGTCAAGCCCCTTTGGCGTAAGCTTAAGCCACTGTGTATTAGGATGTACCAGCTGCTGCAATACCACGCATACCGCCTTGTTTCCGTCCGGTGATACTATTGTCCATTCCGCATCGACGTTATCATCACTTTCCAGTACATCCTTATCGGCTGCATCCTTAAAGCCTTTCCCCCTGTAGTATTCACCGAACTGCAATACCGTTCTCCACTTTTTATACAGGGTTACCTGCTCTTTTATAGCTTCCAGTTCTTCCGATGATAAGTCCGATAAATTACACTCATATCCCAGCACCGCAGACGCTGCTACATTAAAGCGTGTTTCAAAAGGCGTCCTTCTTAAGGTCTGATGATTTGGTACATCGGATACATGGGCTGTATATGTGCTCTGGGGATAACCGTAGCTGTAGCCTTCCTGTATCTGCACTCTTGCTATCGCATCCGAATCATCACTGGCCCATATCTGGGGGAAGTATGAAAGTATCCCCAGATCAAAGCGGTTACCGCCCGATGCGCAGCCTTCAAAAAGTATCGCAGGGAATGCCCCGGTCAGCGTCTGCATCACACGGTAAAGCCCCAGTATATATCTGTGCGCAGCCTCCCCCTGCCTTTCCGCCGGCAATGCCGCTGAATACACATCGGTAAAGTTTCTGTTCATATCCCACTTCACATAGGATATGTCTGCCGATGAAAAGAGCTCCTTCATGCTGTCGATGACATAGTCCTGCACTTCCTTACGGCCCAGATCCAGAAACATCTGATTGCGTCCCGTGGAATGCTCCTGTTCCGGGATGCGCATAGCCCAGTCCGGATGTGCACGGTACAGCTCACTGTCCTCGTTCACCATCTCCGGCTCCACCCAGATACCGAATTTTAGTCCCAGCTCCGTTATCTTATCTGCCAGACCTTTAACACCATGGGGCAGTTTCTTTTTATTTACATACCAGTCCCCCAGTGAAGAAGTATCATCATCACGCTTTCCGAACCATCCGTCATCCATAACGAAGAGCTCTATGCCTGCAGCCTTTGCCTTCTTTGCAAGGTTTACGAGCCTGCTCTCCGAAATATCAAAATATGCTGCCTCCCAGCTGTTTAACAATACCGGCCTGTTCTTATGCTGCCATCTGCCCCTTACTATATGATCACGTACGAAGCGGTGGAGCCTGCGGCTCAGTTCACCGAAGCCCCTGTCGCTGACACACAGTACCGCTTCCGGTGTTTCAAATATCTCACCCTTATCAAGTATCCATTCAAAGCCTTCCGGAGATATACCGCTCATCACACGGAGTTTTCCGTACGCCGAACGTTCCGCTGCCTCGTAATGATTACCGCTGTATACCAGATTGAAGCCGTAGCATATGCCGCAGTCTTCCGTCGTTCCCTTTTCTGATATCATAAAGAAAGGATTTGCACGATTGGAACTGCTGCCGGTCCGCGAACACAGCGATACTTTTCCTGCCTTAAGCGCAATATCGCTCTTTCGCATCTCACGTGCCCATGCCCCTGTGAAGGAATGGAACACATACGCTCCGGGATCCATGTCAAGCTGCATGCTGAGGGCTTTTTCTATCCTTACGCTCCCATCACCTTTATTAACTATCTTAAGCCGCCTGCATATAACGTCGGCTGCCTCGAATACACTGTATATCAGTTCAAACTTAAGCGTACCGTTTCTGTCCTTAAGGCTTATGACCAGACTCTCCACTTCATCATCTTTACCGTATGACGAAGGCATGGTCCCAAGCTCCGGCTTGCCGCTTACCAGTTCATAGGAATCATATACGGGATCTGTAGTGCGGCTGCCGTCTGCGTATACCGCTTCTATCATAGGCTCCCTTATATCACCCTTACCGGGAGTTGAATACTCGTAACGCATATCTTCCGGAGAAAAGTTTCCGTATAAACTGCTGTAGATACTGCTGTTTCCGGGCGGGAACGCATGATGCTCACAGAGCCCGTCAGAGCTTGTCACGTCAATGGCCGGCCCGTAATAAAGGTGTTCAAGCGTTCCGTTTTCCAAAAGCTTAAACGCATAAGTAGTGTTGGCTGTATTTAAGATAAAGAGAGGCCTTCCGCTCTCCTTTTCGATTATATCTATCATGCCCTTCGCCCCTTAAGTTCTTCGTTGATCTCCTTCATCTTCTCTTCGGTCAGTATGAACTTCTTAAAGAAAATGAAGAGCGCTAAGAGCATGCCTGCAATAGGCAGTACGGTCATTGTAAGCCTGAGGCCCGGAAGGTTGGCGTTTGACACTTCCGATGCGCTGGCTACTCCTTCGGAATTCTGGCTTATGTTAAACATATCCAGCGCTATACCTGTTATGAACACAGCCACACCGCTTGCCAGCTTCACCACGAAGGTCTGCATGGAAAAGATGACCGATTCATCACGCCTGTTGTTCTTAAGCTCACCGTAATCAACGGTGTTGGCCAGAAATACCGTGGTAAGCACCGTTAATAATCCGAATGCCACAAAGACGAAGAAACCGGGGATCAGCAGCAGCCCCAGGCTCTTTACTCCCGCCATCATCATTACCAGCAGCACCGCATAGCCGCCGATGGCAAAGAAGAAACTCATGTAGCATACTCTGGTAACACTCATAAACTTTCTTACCAGCGGATAGACCACCATCATTGAGAGTATCTGCATTCCGCCGCCAAAGGTGTTAAAGAGAACGTAGGTCCCATTCCAGCCCTCCCCGCCGATATCATATTTAAAGAAATAGATCAGCAGGTTCGAGG
>JAFYCS010000066.1 GCA_017539565.1 Lachnospiraceae bacterium | reverse complement strand
GTTCGATTCCCCCGTGGCTCACTCACAAAGGAACGAAGCACTTGCTTCGTTCCTTTTTTTGTTGCTGACTACCCCGTATAGTGATAGAATCTGATTTATAATGTGAGTTTATATGCAGCTGTATGGGGGGAACAATGGGACGTAAAGTGATACTTGTGATCATTATGATACTGCTCATTCCGCTTATGTTCTGCGGTCATGTATATGCATCGCAGAGTGATACCAAAGGCAGCAGTAAAGATGACACAAAAAAAGAAGAGACAAAGGTTGAGAAAAAGGTAAAGGCTTATACGGAGACCTTCGATGACATGCTTGATGTAGATCTTAAAGCGACTCTTTCGGAGGAGGAGAGGAGTACCGTCCGGAAAACCTATATGAAACTCTATAAACGCAGCTTTGACGGTTTCTTCTTAAACTTTAAGGAACGTTTTTCTGTGATAATAACAAAGTTCCAGCTTGAGACCAAAGCCTGCGGATCACTTCTGGTGATCGCATTTCTGATAACGTCATTTATCCAGGGAATGAACAATAAAGTACTGGTCGGCAGTACCATGCACCTGTCGGAAGGAAAGATATCGGCCCGTTACAGGTATTATGACGGACATCTTGAGGAATCGAGAATGGTAGGGAAGCTGGTCCGGATTGCCATGATCCTTGAGGGGCTGATGCTGGTGGCGATCATATTCAAGAGTGACGGTATCCTGTTCAGGAAACTCTTCCTGCTGGAAATGCGCGACGTGTTGTGGCGTGCCGTTGCATACAGCTGTATAAGGCTCCTGATAAGCTTCCTGGCGATGTTCATACCTTATATACTGGCTTATCTTGTGGCCCTGCTGTGGACTGTCATAGTTGACCTGGCCTTAAGAAGGACAGATGAGCACGGTACCACTTTTCATGCTAAAGCGCTGGATCTGATGGATAACAAGATAATACTGGGAATACTGGGGATATTTTCGGGAGTGGTATTCCTGATCATCAATTACTCTTCCTGGTTTATCTATCTGGAAGCAGCCGGGATGTTCGATTAAACATATAGCCGGTTTGCATTTCAATGCCCAAAATGATACAATAGACCACAGTTTTATTTGAGGGTGATAGGAAAGAAAATGAAGGGTGAACTGTTAAAAGATCTTAACCTGTTGATCCAGTATCTGGGCATACTGAGAGATACAAATGATATCGCAGAGCTGGACAGATATCATTCCATGGTCAAAAAAAAGATCAAAGAGATCTACAGGGAAAAACGTGAATTTCTGAAAGAAGAAAAGAAAGCAAATAAGAAAAACAAGGCTGAAAAAAAGCCTGATAAATAAATATCTGAGGAGGAGACATAAATGTCAGAAAGAAAGATCGGAACTACATGTGTACAGGGAGGATATACACCGGGTAACGGCGAACCCCGCCAGATCCCCATTATCCAGTCCACAACATTCAAATATAATACCAGCGAAGACATGGGTAAGCTCTTCGATCTGGAAGCCAGCGGATATTTTTATACCCGTTTGCAGAACCCCACAAATGACTATGTAGCGGCAAAGATCACCGAGCTGGAAGGCGGTGCGGCTGGAATGCTCACATCTTCAGGCCAGGCGGCAAACTTCTTTGCACTTTTCAATATCTGCGAGTGCGGCAGTCATATAGTATCTTCTTCATCAATATACGGCGGTACCTTTAACCTGATCGCAGTGACCATGAAGAAGATGGGCATCGATGTGACCTTCGTAAGCCCCGACTGCACTGAGGAAGAGCTTAATGCAGCGTTTAAGGACAATACACGTGCGGTATTCGGTGAGACTATAGCAAACCCCGCACTTACCGTGCTGGATATAGAGAAATTTGCAAAGGCAGCACATGCTCATGGTGTGCCGCTTATCGTTGACAATACTTTCCCCACACCTGTAGGCTGCAGACCTATCGAGTGGGGCTGTGACATAGTGACACATTCCACCACCAAGTACATGGATGGTCACGGTGTTGCTGTAGGCGGTGCGATCATAGATTCCGGAAACTTCGACTGGATGGCACATGCGGATAAGTTCCCCGGACTCACCACTCCCGATGATTCCTATCACGGTATCACCTATGCGGAGAAGTTCGGCAAGGGTGCATATATCACCAAGGCAACGGCTCAGCTGATGAGAGATTTCGGAAGCATACAGTCTCCCCAGAATGCTTTCTATTTGAACCTTGGTCTGGAATCACTGCATGTACGTATGCCCAAGCATGTTGAGAACGGAACGGCAGTAGCCGAGTTCCTTGAGAAGCATCCCAAGGTAAAGAAGGTAAGCTATCCCGGCTTAAAGAGCGATCCCTACTATGAGAGGGCACAGAAGTATTTCGGAAACGGCGGATGCGGTGTTGTTTCTTTCGAACTTGAAGGGGGCAGACCGGCAGCTGAAGCGTTCATGAAGAAACTTAAACTGGCAGCGATCGAGACTCATGTGGCTGATGCAAGAACCTGCTGTCTGAATCCTGCAAGCTCTACTCACCGTCAGCTGACAGATGAACAGCTTGTTGCCGCAGGCATACCTGCAGGTCTGGTGCGTATGTCCTGTGGTCTTGAGGATAAAGCAGACCTTATCGCAGATATCGAACAGGCTCTGGGCTGAGCGAAGTATTGAGCTGAACCGTGAAAAACAGCAGGAGTTCCTTAGGCAGATACGAGGTTTTGCTTCCCTGGGGGGCAGCGTTGCTTCTGTATATGATCTTCTGCATCAGCGGAAGGTTGTATGACGATTGGGATAACTACTACGTTGCCATCGTGGTAAACGGGCTTCTGGGAAACAATAATCTCTGCCAGTATCAGCATCCTTTACTCTGCGTGATGATGGGGTTGGTAAAGCTTGTTTTGCCTGCAGCAGATTGTTTTACCTTCAGCATTCATGTATTGCTGATCGCAGCGATCGCGTTCATGATCACGATCTTCAGGACACGGTATTCGGGAAAGACGCAGAGGGCTTTGCTGTGGGCGGCTGTAGTGTATCTGGCCTGGGGGATCGAGATCTGGAATGTGAATTATACCGTCTGGGCGGCTTTTTTCTGCTTTACGGGAATGCTGGGGCTCTTTGGCGATCCGGAAGAAAAGCAGGGACGGAAGATCATCGGAACCTTGTTTTTTCTGCTGGGGCTGATGCTTCGCCATCAGGCAGGTTTGTTGTTCCTGCCTTATATCGGCCTGGAGGCGCTTTGTGAGATGAGCGTTTTTCGCGGAAAAGACAGTGTGAAAAAAAGGCTGTCCGTTCTCCGCCGCCTTTTACCGCTGCTCATCGGGATCGTTCTGATATTGGGAAGCCGTGCGGTCTTTTATTCCATAGAGCCCTGGAAATCGGGCTGGGAATATGACAAAGCCCGGGTAAAGGTTGTTGATTTTCCCATGCGCAGCTGGGATATGCTGGAAGAAAACGCGGCAAGCGATCTGGACAGGCTGCTGTATAAGGGTGCCAGGCGATGGATGTATGCGGATACCGAGCTGGTTAGCAGGGAAAACCTTCTGCGAATGGCCGATGCCGGAAGCATGAGAGGCTTTGATCCGGATCTTATGGGTATAGCCCGGGGGCTGCATTACATGGGCAAAGTGATATGGTATTACCCACTGGAGGTTTTTATCCCTTTGCTTTTTTTGCTCTTTCTTGCGGGAGTGAAGTGCTTTACGGAGCGTAAGGCATGGATCGGGCTGCTGATGACCTTTGCCGGGAGTATCGTGATCATCCTGTTTTTTGTTATGCTGGGCAGGGCACCGAGCCGGGTTTGGTTGTGCGTGATCCTTGCAGCATTTGGAACAATCTGTGTGATGGATCCTACAGGCAAAGAAGAGGGGGATCATTCGGAAAAAAGCGGGACGGACGCAAAAGCCTTTAAGATCATCGGAATGAGTGCCGCGCTCTTATTGGGTATATCCGCGGTGGTCTGCCTGATCTGTTCCGGAAGATTACACCGTTTCGAGACGGTATGTTCAGCAGCAAAAGGAGCGGAGGAAAAAAGCTTTTCCGCGGTTTACGGCACGGATATACGATACCTGGTATGCGGCTGGGGGGAAGAAGAAGAGGAAGACAGCGTTATCCTTGATAATATGTACGGATGGAACCGGATGCTGAAGCATTACATGGATCAGGCAAAGCTCCCTTCATCCGAGTTCTTCCGGCATTATCTGAGCAGCGGCTGGTGGTGTTACGGACAGGAGTATTATCTGAGTCTCCTTCGTGAGCTGCAGGTAGAGAATCCTGTGCGTGCACTGGTGGAAAAGGATGAGGTATATCTTCTGGATATGAGTGAAGACAGCCTGTTTCGCGAATTTTTTTACGTGTATCTTTATGATCACTACGGAGATATGCTGGTGAAAAAAATAGGAACGGTTGACGAATACCCGGTCTACAGGTTCAGAAAAGAAAAGGAGGAGAAATGAAGATGAAAAGAACAAGAGGTTTATTGAGTATCCTTCTCGCGTTTGTTGTGCTGTTTACCGGTATGCCGGTCAGCGCAGCGGATACGATCCCTGTTTTTTCCGGGGATGGGAAGATGGCAGCGGATGAGGATGAGATCCCGGTACCGGAAACCGGGGAAGGTAACACACTGCCGGATGAAGGGCAGGATGAGCCCGAAATGTCCCTGAAAGAGCTTGCAGAACTGTATGATAGTGATTATAATCCGTACAATGCTACGGGGTACAAGATGATCTATGTAATGGATAAGAATGTAAGTCTGTCCAAATATACGGAAAAAAGACTGGCAGCTGCAGCAAATTCCCGGATCGAGAAAGGGGAGGACGGTACCGTTACGCAGGAATTTGACAAAGGTTCCGAAGAGAAGCTTGCGCCTTTCGTATATCTGTTAGAAGGAAAAACCGCAGGATTTACGAAAGCCTGGAGCTACAGCTGGTCAGAGTCCTATTCATATTTAGATGATGACGGATCTTCCCAGACCGGTTACAGAAAGGTAACAAAATACTTTGCCCATGATGCAAAGATCAGTGACGTGATGAGTGAGATCGCGACACATGTTGAGGCAGATGGGATCATCCGTATGAAAGCTAACTGGCGGACCGGTACTTCTATCAGCTATAACTTTGCAAATATCGAGCAGTATGATATTACCGGTATTGAAAATCCTAATGATGAGCTTACTGCTTATGTAAGAGACGATGTTCTGGAGCTGGAGCCGGCAACTTCTCCGGAGGGCTTTACTTTCACCGGCTGGAGATATCAGTTCGGGAATGGCGAGATCCTGGATGCAGCTGTCGGAAGCGGCGATAAAGAAGGAAAATACCTGATAACGACAGGGAACCATAGGGAAAAGCTTACGCTCTATGGTATCTGGGAGCCGCAGCATTTTAAGATCAGCTATGTGGGGATCAACGTTTCAGCTGATCCGGAAAAGGCGGAAAGCCTTTCCGGCCTTTATTCCGGTGAAGAGATGTTGGAACAGCTGATCGCGGAGGATGAGACGTTTACGATCGTTAAGGAAAGCGGGGAAGTTCCTGACGTGAAAGTGCTGCCGGAGTATTATAATGCAGTGGAAACATTGGTGCTGCCCACGCCGGAAGAGATAAACAAAGGCGAGATAGATCCTGTTTTCTCACAGTATAACCGCCTGCTCTGCTTCTCAAGCAGCGCGAAGAATAAGAAAACGGTAAAAACCCTGGGTAAGGACGGGGATATCACGAGCGGTGATGTGACGCTTTATGTGATCTATACTGCAAGATATCCGATCCCCCAGGTTTCGGCAAACCAGCCTGCGGCACAGAAGGAGTTTAAGGCTGTGCAGGTGACGGTTCCCCAGCTCTTCAATACCGATGAGTATGCGGTGATCAGCATCGAGGGCGCGGGCGTGAGCGCCGACCAGAAGACGGCTATCCTGGAAGGAGAAGCAGCAAAGTATTTTGAACTGTGTGAAGTGGACGAGAGAAAGATACATCTGGGCAGCGGTTATGCTGCAGTCGGGATCCGGCTTAAGGATGATGTGGATTATGCAACGGCGCAGACTGTTGTAAAGAAGAGCGTACTCCGTAAATGTGAGCTCCGGATCCAGAGCGATATGCACGAGACGGATGACAATGGTGAACCGGTATACTGTACCATAAGCTTTACTCTGAAGGTTAAATCAAAATTACCGAAGTATAAACTGAGTTCCAGCAAGGGTATTCTGTATTCAGCATCAGCCAGCGGGAATGCAGCAGTATTCAGGGTTACGGAAAAGGATGGTGCGCTGGATCCGGAAATTTTCGGCGGAGAATGGGAAGCGGATCTGGTAACGAAAAACGGTAAGGAATATGCCCTTGTGGATGAAGCAACGGCAAGTGTTTCCATGGAGGATAAGACCTTTGTTATTACGGCATATAAGGGAGTAAAGGCATATATACGTCTGCGCAACACAGACTGGCTCAAGGGGGCGTATGTTTATCTTCCTTATTCGATAAAAGAAAACAAGAAATCGGCAAAGCTTGCCTTCTCTGTTAAGAATGTACTACTCAATAATAGTGTGGAGAATGAGGAAGCATCCGTGACCGTAAGCTTTAAGGGCGGTATGGCAGTGGATCCGGAACTGCTGAGTCTGGATAATTCTGCATTGCCTGAAGGCGTAACGGCCGAACTGGATGAGGATGTGATCCGCATCAGCGGAAAAAAGAATGTGAAAACCGGAAAGTACAAGATTCTTGTGAAATATGAAGGGATTAAAAAGCCGTCAACGCTTGTTTTGAAAGTCGTGGACATAAAGGCAGATAAGGCTGTAAAAATGAAGGTTAAGGGAAAGATAGATGCCTTTATGGGAGGAAATCTGTTTCTTAAGCCTGTGATAAACGGATATGGCGGCGAGGTCTCTGATGTAGCGCTTCATGTAGAGGAAGGCAAGAAGGCTGCTTATGATGTGATCTGGAACGGCAGCAGTATCGAGCTTTCGAGCAACGGAGATTTTGTCCCGCATACGGAAGAAGAGACGATAACTATCGATATTACTATGTCTACCGGTACGATCCTGCCCTGTCAGATCAGGATCATACCTGTCAAGGGTAATGTAAAGCTGGATGTACAGAATGCGAGCCTTGCCGTGCCGGCTTCGGTGAGCGGAGATGCAGCATCGGTGAGTGTGAACATACCCGTGATCGCGACCTATACATACAGCTTCTATACGGATGCGGATACCATTATCCAAAAGCTTTATACCATCGATCTGTCCCGGGATATCGGTCGTGCGGAGATGATCATAGGGGAGTCGCAGGACAATCTTTCAAAGAAAGGGCTTTATACCGGCAGCTATCATGACGGTATTATTACGATCGTATGGGAAGGGAATATGCCTGAAAAACAGACGACATATAAGCTTAAGCTGAACGGAACATGGAAGACCACGAACAAGAAGTATACATCTTCGTTCACACTGACGGTAAAACCGTAACAGCAGATATATTTCCGGCGGTAAACATAGAGCAGGCACTTGCCTGATAAGAGCAAATGTGATAAGATAGCAAAGTAAGCGCTTACATCACGCTTTATCATTATTAAGAGATATAGATTCAGGAGGATAAAAGGATGTTTGGATTTGGCGCAATGATCCAGAAACTGAAGGAAAACCCTAAGACGATAGTACTTACCGAAGGTGAGGATCCCCGCGTACTGGAAGCAGCATCCCGTCTGCTGGCCAGTAATTTCCTTACTCCGATTTTGCTGGGAGATGAAAAGGAAGTGGCCAATGCAGCAGAGGAGGCAGGTTATAATATACGCGGAGCACAGATCATTAATCCGGTGAATTATGAGCGTCTTGAGGAAGTGACCAAGGAATTCTACGAGATCCGTAAGGAAAAAGGCGTTACAATGGAGAAGGCCCAGAAGATGATGCTGCAGCGTAATTACTTTGGCACCATGCTGGTTAAGATGGGTATAGCAGACTGCCTTCTTGGCGGGGCAACCTATTCGACCGCAGATACCGTAAGACCTGCTCTGCAGATAATCAAGACAAAGCCCGGAAATTCCATCGTATCTTCCTGTTTTATACTTGTACGTCCCGGTGCTACCGGTGAGAACGAAGTGCTGGCTATGGCAGACTGCGCAATAAATATACAGCCCTCTGAGGATGAGCTGGTGGAGATATGCGGTGAGACCATTAAGTGTGCGCGCATATTCGGCATAGATCCCAAGGTGGCATTCTTAAGCTACTCCACCAGGGGCTCCGGTAAGGGTGATTCCGTGGATAAGATGAAGAACGCGGCTCTCAAGGCTCAGGAGGAGTTCCCTGATGTGCCCATAGACGGAGAGTTCCAGTTTGATACTGCCGTATCACCCCGTGTGGCAAGGCAGAAAGCGCCCGGAAGTGAGGTTGCGGGTTATGCAAATACCTTTATCTTCCCCGATATTAACGCCGGAAACCTGGGCTATAAGATAGCCCAGCGCATGGGTAATTTCGAAGCATACGGTCCCATACTTTTGGGCCTTAACGCACAGGTAAATGACCTCTCCCGAGGCTGTAATGCCCTTGAGGTTTATTCCATGGCTATAATCACTGCAGCACTTACCTGAGTGCTACATATCATTAACGAAAAGCCTTATCGCCAACAGCCGTCAACAGCGGCTGTTGACTTGTTTTTTAGGGCTTTTTTTGATATAACTTAAAACATATACAGGGGTATTGTCTATGAAACTTACAGTGGCAAAAACCGCAAAAGAACAGAAGGATTTCCTTCGTTTCAGAAGAAGTATATACAGCGGAAATAAACGCTATATAGACGATAATTATTTTATGCTTTGCGAGATCTTTTCTGCTAAGCTTAACTTTAATAAAAGCATAAAGTATTACCCCGTAAATGTTATGTCTGATGAGGGCGGGGTGCTATGTCAGGGGGTGATAGTATATGCACCCCGGCTTCCCGGATACGTACAGTTATGTTTTTTTGAAAGCCTTCCCCATGCGGAGGAGGCCGTTAAGATGCTCTGTGACATCGTCTGTGAGTATGGCAGACGTCTTGGCTGCAGGAAGCTTGTGGTGGGGCTTAACGGCCATGTGAATTATGGTCTGGGACTCCAGGCTTCGCATTTTGATGAGCGCAATTCTTTTTCGTCTCCGGGAAATCCCATGTATTATCCCGGATATTTCAGGAAAGCCGGTTTTGATGAGATACGGCTCAATTCATATTTGACCGATCCGCTGGAAGATCCTTTGTCAAAGTACGCTAATATAATAAAACGTCTTGAGAAGAATTACAGTTTCAGAAAATTCGACCTTAGGCGTTTTGATGAGGACTCAAAGATATATACGGATCTTAATAATCTGTGTTTTTCCGAACATCCTTATTATTATAAAAGAGAATACGAAGATGATAAGGAGATGCTCAAAGAACTGTTTATGTTCATGAAGGAGGATTCCATCATATACGCATACAGGGAAGATGAGCCTGTGGGCTTTATCATGTGGTATCCGGATTTTAACGAGCTGGCTGCGCGCGGTGAGAGTTTCGGTACGGTGCATTTCTTCAGAAATAAACTAAAGGCAGGTAAGATAAAGACCGCAAAGGTAATGGAATACGGTGTATTGGAGAAGTACCGTGGAAGAGGCCTGCCGATGGGACTCATAAACAGCGCATATCAGATCATTAAGAGACGCGGATTTACCCGCGTTGAGACTTCCTGGATCATGGAAGATAACGAAGATTCCAACAGCTTTTGCAGGGCTACCTGCGGCGGGCTGTACAAAAGATACTCTGTATTTGAAAAGGATATTTAAATGTCATTAAAAGTACTTCTGATAAGACCCAGGCCCCATAAGGAGACCATAGGCCTGCAGAATGTTATGATCTGTGAGCCGCTGGAACTGGAATACATTTCCTCAAACATCGAGGCACTGGGTCATAAATGCATAATAATCGATATGATCCTGGAGAAAAGACCCATATCTTATTTCCTGGAACGTTTAAAGCCTGATGTCGTGGGGCTTACGGGATACATCGCCCATGTCAATATCATAAAAGATTATGCAAAGCAGGTTAAGAGCTTTGACAGGTCCATCGTGACCATTGTAGGCGGGGTGCATGCGGAGGTCAATCCCGGTGATTTTGAGTCAAAATATATTGATTACATCATCCGCGCAAACGGCATACGTACCTTTATCGAGATACTTAATAAGATAGAGGGTAAAGAGAATAAAGAGCCGGAATGCGTATATCATAAGGGCGCAAAGCCGCCCAAAAAAGAGACTGCATTTAAGTATCTGTATCCCGACAGGAATAAAGTCAGACGTTACAGATCTAAGTATTATTATATGTTCCACCGTAACTGCAGCCTGATAAAGACTTCCTTCGGCTGTCCTTATAACTGCAAGTTCTGCTTCTGCAGACAGATAACCGATGACCAGTATTTTGCAAGGACTCTGGAAGATATAGTCTGCGAGCTTAAGCAGATAAAGGAGACAGAGATCTATATAGTGGATGATGATTTCCTTGTTGGACGCGAGCGTATCCTTAAGTTCTGTGATCTGCTCGAGAAGGAGCATATACACAAGAAATACCTGATATACGGAAGAGCGGATTTTATCGCTGCCAACGAAGACGTGATCAGACGTTTCAAACAGGTGGGACTGCGTGCAGTGATAGTGGGACTCGAATCCTGCGATAGCAAGCAGCTGGATGATTACAATAAAAGGACCAATGTTGCTATTAACGAAAAAGCAGCGGCCATCCTCAAGAGGTATGATGTAGAGTGTTACGGTACGTTTATCCTGGGACTGGATTGGACAAAGGAAGATTTTAAAGCACTCTACCGCTGGATAAAGAAACTTGGGCTGATATTTGTAAATCTCCAGCCGCTGACGCCCTTAAGGGGAACGGAGATATACGAAAAATACCGGCCGAGGTTTATTGTAAGGGAAGATGAATTCGAGAAATGGGATCTGGCGCATCTTGTGGTCAGGCCCGATAACATATCAGTACGCAGATATTACTGGTATACCATACTTCTGTATTATCTGATCACGGTGAATCCCGCCAGTGCCTGGTATATGGTAAAGAAATACGGACTGCATGATACACTCAAGCTCAGTGTCGGAGCATTTAAGGTTAATATACAGTATTTTAAGAAGCTGATCGGAGGCAGATAATGTCACATAAAAAGCCGAGGGTGTTATTGATAAGACCTAAGTATTACTCACTTGTGGCCAATCTGGAACCGCTGGGTCTCGAATATCTGGCCGGGCTGGCACGGGATCTTAAGATTCCCTGCTGGATACATGATGAGTTTCAGTTTCCCTGGACTCTCAGGTTTTACCGTCTGTGCAGGATCATTAAGGAGGGCAGGTTTGACTTTATAGGTTTCAATGCTAATGCCAATACTGTTGATTATATAAATAAGCGTGCAAAGCAGCTCAAGGCAATCTTTCCTGATATAACCATCATGGTGGGCGGTCCGGAAGCGGAGCTTAATTACAGCGAATTCTTTACGGATGATGTTGATCTGGTATATCACGATAACGGCCTGGCTACATTAAAAGAAATGTGGCGTTACGGCTTTACTCCTGACAGATTAAAGGACCTGACAGGTATATGTTATAAAGAAAACGGGCGCTGGATCACAAAAGAAAAGGGGCAGCCTGTATGCGGTTTTATCAATAAGCCTGACAGATCGGCATTCTACCGCGGTCTTAAAAAGAATTATATCTTTATGAAAGGAAAGTATGCCCTCAGTAAGGCTTCGTTTTCCTGCCCTTACAACTGCCTGTTCTGTTACTGTACCAAGATGAACAGCGGCGAATATACCGAAAGAAACATAATGGAAGTGGTGGATGAAGTAGAAGAGATACACCACGATAAGATCTGGTTCGTAGATGATACTTTCTTTTTTGATAAAGCCAGAGTAAGGGATTTCTGTAACGAGATAATAAAACGCGGGATAAAGAAGACTTTTATGGCATATGCCAGGGCGGACTTCCTGGCTGCCAATCCGGACATCCTGCCTCTTGCTTATAAAGCAGGCTTCAGGGATATCTTAGTCGGGCTGGAAGCTATTTCCGATGAGACTCTGGATGAGTACAATAAACAGACCTCAAAGAATGATAACATCATGGCTATAAAGAACCTGCATGATAATAACCTGGTATGCAACGGTCTTTTCGTCATTAACTATACCGCAACACGTGAAGACTTCCATAAACTTATGAAATTCATAAAGGATAATAATCTCCTGTGGGTCATATTCGGTATCTTCACGCCCTACAAGGGAACGGATGCATATGATGAATATAAGGATAAGGTTAAGAATTTCAAGTCATGGAGACTGGACGGAACGCATATAACATTAAAGCCCACTAATATGTCATCCTTTGAGTATATGTTCAGGTATTACTGGATACACGTACTTACTTATCCCAAGATAATGGTCAGGACATTTTTCGGTACTGCCTATGATACCAAAAGAAGAGGCTGGTTCTGAGCTTGAAGAAAAAGATTTTGTTGATACAACCTACGCCTTATGATCAGTACGGCAAGCTGGTAAAGAAAAAGAGGCTGTACTTTGTGGGACTGGCACTGCCTTTACTGGCAGCGCTTACTCCCGATGATTTTGAAGTGGAGCTCTGTTACGAGACCATAGAGGATGTACCCTTTGATACCGATGCGGAGCTTATCGGCATAAGCAGCATGGGTCATGCCGTAATGCGTACCATAGATATAGCCAAGCGTTTTAAAGAGCTTGGAAAGACCGTTATCCTGGGTGGATACATGGTATCGCTGATGCCTGAGGAAGCCAAGAAATACGGCGACAGCGTGATGATAGGCGATGCGGAAGAAACCTGGGGTGAGATGATAAACGATTATCTTAACGGAACACTCAAGGATTTTTATAAAAAGCAGCTTACCAAACTGGAAACACCGCTGCCCAGATACGAGCTGATACTCAAAAAAAAGATCGGAAACTTCCTGCCGGTGCAGGCGGGACGCGGCTGCACGAAGACCTGCAGCTTCTGTTCCATTTACTGTTTGTATAAGGGACAGTATTTAAAACGCAGCATTCCCGATGTTATGAGGGATATAAAGAGGGTAAAGGAACTTGGCTTCAAACAGTTCCTTTTACTGGATGACAATCTGTTCTCCGACAGGGATTATGCTCTTGAGATGTGCAGGGAGATAAAGAAGTTAAAGATGCACTGGATGACCCAGTGTTCCGTAGATATAGCAAAGGATGAAGAGCTTCTTACGGCAGTTGCAGAGAGCGGCTGCTATGCAATGAGCTTCGGACTTGAGAGTATAAGCCGTGAGAGTCTTTTGGGAATGCAGAAGGGCTGGGCTCATCCTGACGAGTACAGCAGACAATTATCGATCATACGGAAGCATGGCATCGATATATCGACAGAGATGGTTGTGGGTGCTGAAGGAGATACTCTTGAATCCATAAGGGAGACCGCTAAATTTATCGAAGATAACAAGATAGCGGTACCGCGTTTTTACATACTCACACCTATTCCGGGAACGCAGTACTATAAGGAGATGCAGGAACAGGACCGCATATACAATACGGACATGTATTCCTATAATTCCTGCGAGGCCGTGCATTATCCGAAGAATATGACACCGGAGGAACTGACAAAAGCATATTGGGAACTGTACAATAAAGTGTACTCATATCCCTGTATTTTAAAACGTACCATATTCAGCAGTACTTTTCTGAAGAGACCTTTAAATGCGCTGTTCTATCTCGGCGTAAATGTTTTTTACAGGAGTCATATAAAACATGGGATCGTACCTAACATCATCTAAAGGAGATTATCCTTATCTCGATACGGTGATATATGATAACTTCTATGAAATGCTTAAAGGCCGTTATGAGAGCAGTGGAAGCAAGACTGCAATACGCTACAGGAAAAAAGACGATATCATCGATATCAGCTATGCACAGCTGGCGGAGCGTGTCGCTGCGATATATGCTTATTACAGACAGAACTCTGTATGCGGAAAGCACATAGGTATAATATCCGAAAACAGATATGAATACATACTCATATACCTGGCTTCGCTTTTTGACAATGTTATAGTACCGCTTGATAAGGAGATGACTGCAGAAGATCTGGCGGTGGTGATCAGGTCTTTTGATATCGATATACTTTTTTACACAGACAAGACAGAAAAGAAGCTTAAGTATGCCGATGAGGTAAGATGCATAAATATCGATAAAGATGATTACAGTATTCAGAGTACCGCGGAGAGCTTTTTTGAACAGGTAAAGGATACAGACAAAGACCGCTTTGCGATACTGGCTTCTACATCCGGAACCGATGGCAGGGCAAAGGGTGTTATGCTCAGCCAGTATAACGTTATAACCAATATCCGTGGTACGCTTGAAAACAACATACTTAAAGATACCACACTGGCATTCCTGCCGATGAACCATACTTATGGTTTTAATCCATGCATACTTGCCACATTATACAACGGTACTACTTTGTGTCTTAATACGGAGATAAAACATCTGCTGCGGGATATACGCTGTTTTGATCCGTTTTTCTTCGGTGCGGTACCCATGGTAATAGAGGGACTGTATGACGGTATTATGCGTGAGGCTAAGAAAAGCGGTAAGGATAAAACACTGAAACGCCTGATCAGGATAAGCAACAGCCTGCGCAGGGCAGGTATAGACCTGCGTCATCTGTTATTCGGCAGGATACTGTGTAAGAGACTGCGCCTTGTTGTAAGCGGCGGTGCCGCACTGGATGCGGAATATGTAAAACGTTTTGACGAGCTTGGTATAACCATACTTAACGGTTACGGACTTACCGAGTGCTCACCTACCATAGCAGTCAGCCGTACAGGGAATAATGTGGCAGGCAGTGCCGGTACCATAATGAAGCATATAGAAGTTAGCATAGCGGAAGACGGAGAGATCCTGGTAAAGGGGCCCTGCGTGATGCTTGGATACTATAAGGATGAAGCGGCTACAGAGAGGTGCTTTAAAGACGGATATTTTGCCACCGGAGATATAGGTTATACGGACGGGAAAGTCATATATGTTACCGGAAGAAAGAAAAACCTGATAATACTTGAAAACGGAAAGAATGTTTCTCCCGAATATCTTGAGAGCAGGCTAAATGCTATTTCCTGTGTTAAGGAGAGCATGGTGTTTCCGAAGAAAAAGAACGGACGCAGCAGTATAATATTTGCACAGATAGTGCTTAATGCCGATCAGCAGGGGGAAGGACTTAAAGAGGCCGTTGAAGATATCAATTCTTCCCTTCCGTATTACATGCGTATAGATGATTGGGAGATAAGGGAGGAGCCCTTTGCAAGAAACAGCTCGGCAAAGATAGTGAGGGAACAGCATGTATGAAAAACTGAAACAGATATTGAAGGAACAGTACGGTATCGAAGATGTGTCTCCGTCCTCTGCGATAAAGACAGACCTGGGACTTGATTCTTTTGAACTGATGGATCTGATATGTCTCGTTGAAGATACTTTCGGTGTAGAGATAGAAGAGGATGCTTATCATTCGTTCGTAACAGTACAGGATTTCTGCGATCATATGGAGAAGCTCATATCAGATGAAACATAAATACATGTTTGTACGTGTACATTATGATAAGCGTGTTGCCAGTCTTGAGCCTCTTGGGCTTGAATATCTTTTGGCGTGTGTAAAAGCCGAAGATCATGAGGGCATGATACATGATGAAAGTATAGAGAGTCCTTTCGGACGTTTCAGAAGGCTCCTTAAAAAGATAGACCGTAACGGCATAACTCTTGTGGGTTTTTCGATAATGTCCAATACCGCATGGTATGTACTGGAGCTGATCCATAAGCTCAGGAAAGCACGGCCGGATGTTAAGATAATGGTAGGCGGTCCGGAGGTGATAGTGAATTTTAAGGATTTCATGATAGATGATATAGATTATATCAGCTATGATAACGGTCTGGAATCTTTTCGTGCGGCTATAAAGGGTGAATTTGAAGAAAAAGTTTTACATGATTGTTCGGGCTTTGCATTCAGAGATAAAGGAGAATGGAAGGCTAATGATAAAGGCGGCCCCATAAGTGATTACGGCATACTGCCGGACCGCAGCTTCTTTTATGATAATCTCTCCAAATTCCGTGTACTGGCAAAGGGAAGATTCTCCGTATTAAAAACCGCGTTTTCATGCCCGCAGAACTGCAAGTTCTGCGTGTCGAGACAGTTTAATTCCTGCACATATGCAGAGCGGGCTGTTGATGATGTAATGAACGAGATCCTTACGCTGGATAATGATAAGATATTTATCATAGACGATGATTTCCTGGTAAACCGCGATCGTGTTATCGAGATATGTAACAGGCTGCTTGAGAGCGGGTGCAAAAAGACTTTTATGATCTTTGCCCGTGCTGACAGTATAGTCAGATGCAGGGATATCATGCCCCTTATATATAAAGCGGGGTTCAGGGATATGCTTGTGGGGCTTGAGGCCGTGGAGGATACCACGCTTGAGAAGTATAATAAAAACTCCAGTGTGGAATTAAACAAACAGGCTGTTCCCATATTAAGGGAACACAAGATGGTCTGCGTGGGACTCTTCGTTATCAATTATGATTTTACCCATAAGGATTTTATGAAGATAAATGATTTTATCCGCAGGGAGAAGCTTATCTGGGTATTGTTCAGTATACTCATTCCCTTTAAGGGGACGCCTGTATATGAGGAGAATAAAGACAGACTTTATCGTTATGAATATAAAAGGACAGGAGGCACCAGTGTGCTGATGCGGCCTTCAAATATGTCCATGCTTTTGTTTAAACTGGAGTTCCACTTCCTTTATTACGTAAATTATCCCCGTATATACTGGGCCGGACTTACGGGAGCGTTTAACAGAAAGTATAAGAATCAATGAGTACGGCAGCCGGCATAAATTCATATATCAGTGAGGATCCGGAAGAAGTACTTAAGGCCGTAAAGAACAGTCCTTTTTGTGATGATATACTCTGCGATAACGGGGAGGCTGAATTTCCTTTTCATGAGGGGATGTTAAAGCTCTTAAGACGCAGCAATCCTCTTGAGCAGACTTATTATTATATCGAGGACGGAAAGCACTATGCTTTCTTCTGTACGTATATGAACAGGATGAACCTCTTTACCTTCGGTAAGGCGCAGTGGTTTATTAAGATACGCACTGTGGCGTTTCCCTGTTCGTTAAGCTGCGGAGGATATATCACCAACGATCTTAAGTGGATGCTGGGATACATAAAGACCATAAAAGGCTGCAAGCTGGTGCTTAATATTGATAAGCCTGTTGAGATGAAAGGCATGGCTTTTGGTGAAACGCTTCCTACATGCAGGCTGTATCTGAAAAAGGAGCATACGTCCGCAGAGACGTTTGTGGACTCCCTTCGAAGTCCATACAGGAGACGTATAAAGCTTGCGCTTAAGAACTGCGCGGATATAAAAAAACAGATCTTCAGTGATGACAGTTATGATGTTCATCCGCTGTATCTGCAGACATATGATAAGTCGGAATACAAACTGGAATGTCTGGAAAAGGAATTCTTTGACAGGAGTGAAGGTGAGAAGATAGTTTTTCTGAAAGAAGATAAACCGCTGGGATTCGTGCTTCTTAAGAAAAACCATGATGAGCTTGTATTTATGCTATGCGGAATGGATTATAAAGAGGGAGAGAATAATGCAGACCTGTACTGGTACATGCTGCTTAACATTGTCGCATATGCCATAGATCATGGGTGCAGCAGTATCGACTTCGGCCAGACTTCGGAAAAGACAAAGCTTAAGTTTGGTGCGCAGACGGAAAAGCGTTATTTCTACGCGCATCATTCCAATCCTTTACTGAACCTGTTTGCCATGGTGTTCAGACATACGCTGGAATATACCTATTCCTTCCCTGACTACCGGGTATTTAAAACTGATGTATGATCCTTAAGGACTGAATTATGAGAAAAAAGCATACTCTTATAACATTACTTACATTACTTACATTGCTGACGCTTTCTTCATGCACCACAACTCCCCCTGTGGATAATATGCAGCCGCCTTCTCCGCAGCCCACGCCTTCTGTGATCACTGCAGATGATGCTTCCCTTACCGTATCGGAGAATATTCAGCCGTCAATTACAGGTTATATATCAACGCCGACTTCTACACCTACGGAAATCCCTCCGCATATGGTTTATCTCGGAGAGTTTGGTGTGCTCAGTAATGAAAGCTTTGTGGATCTGTCAGGTGTTGACTGCACAGGGCTGGATGTGGGGGCCTTTCTGGATGCATTGACTGATGTTACTGAAGTAAGCATGAAGGATAACGGTCTTAAAAACGAAGATTATGCTGCGCTTCAGGATTCACATCCGGGTATCCGGATCATCTGGGATATAAAGATAAAGAAGTGGACTATACCGACCGATACGGTAGGCTTTTCGACACTGCGCGCAAGCGAGGCTGATCCCAGGATAAATAATGATGAAGCCCAGTATCTCCGTTACTGCCATGATATGGTAGCTCTTGATCTGGGGCATAATTATATCTCTGACTTGAGTTTTCTGGAGGGGATGCCGGAACTAAAGATCTTCATTATCGTTGATAATTTTTCATATGCAGGCAGCGGAGTCAGGCTTAAGGATATCACACCGCTTAAGAACTGTAAGAAGCTGCGTTATCTTGAGATATTTGCCAATAGCGTTGAAGATATAAGTGCGCTGGAAGATCTGAAAGAGCTGGAGGATCTTAACATCTGCCATAATCCCATAAAGAGTACGGAAGGTATAAAGGATCTCCCCAATCTTAAGAAACTCTGGGTATATTCCACGTCTATCCCGCGTGAAGAGATAGCGGAGCTCAAAGGATTATATCCGGAATGCAAGGTGATCACCAGCGGATCGGGATCGGTCGATCAGGGCTGGCGCGAAGGTGAACGCTACAACGCCATGCGCAACATGGTAAAGAATAACGTGATCGATCCTGTATATGCGGACGGTGTTTCGGAAAACAGCGTATCTGCGGATCAGCTTTAAAGCTCTTTATCGCTTTTTATCTTTTTGATCCATTTACCGCTGTTAAGTCTGATAACGCACCAGATGGTCTTAAGTACCTGGTCGGATTTCAAACAGAAGTATATCCAGAATGCAGGCAGATGAAGGACCAGTCCTGCAAGTATACCCAGAGGTATAGATACAACCCAGAGGAACAGATTGTCAGCAAGCATCAGGATCTTTGTATCGCCGCCGCCGCGGAGGACGCCTTTGGTCATGATACTGTTGGTAGCCTGGAATACGATTATCATACTGATCGAAAGCATCAGCTGTGAAGCGATATGTCTGGTCTCTTCCAGCAGGTTATATGCGTTGATCATAGGCTGTGATATGAGCAATACTATACCGCCGGCCAGCAGTCCGAAGAAAAGACCGAGTCCCAGGAAAGCATAACCCTGTTCCTGGGCTTTTTCTTTGTCTCCCTCTCCCAGAGTCTTGCCGGTTATGATGCATCCGGCCTGTGAGAAGCCCTGTATAACGACTGAGGCGAGCATCTGGGTTACGGTGGTAACGGCATTTGCGGCTACGAAATTTTCCCCAAGACGTCCGACTACCATGGCTACGGAGTTGTTTCCGAGAGCCAGTATACCGTCACTGATAAGTACCGGAATGCTTATCCTGATATATTCGTTCCAGAGTTTGCCGACTTTCCCGAACAGATCCTTTATACGTATGTTGATCCTGGTATCTTTAAGGAAGAGGTAGCCGCATATCGCACAGAATTCAAATATCCTGGCTATGAGCGTACCGAGCGCGGCACCGGCTTCTTCCATTCTGGGAGCGCCGAATTTACCGAAGATAAATATATAGTTGGCGCCTACATTGATAAAGAAGGCTGCTATAGAAGTGATCAGCGGGATCTGTACCATGCCCACATTACGCAGGATAATGGTACAGGTAAGTGACAGCGACAGCAGGAAATAGGTCACTACAGACCAGTTAAGATAATTGATGCCGCATCTGATTATGGGTTCTTCATCGGTATATATCAGCATTATCTGACGGGGCAACAGGAAGGTGGCCAGACAGAACAGGGCTGACAGGGCCAGACAGAGCCTTACCATGATAACTACGGTATTTTTGAGGGATTTCCGGTCCTGCATGCCGAAATATCTTGATACCAGCACGGAGGCACCCATTCCTATACCCATGCAGAATATCTGGAATACGGAAATGAACTGGTTGGCAAGTGACACTGCCGACAGCTGTGTCTGGCCTATCTTGCCGATCATTATGGTATCCATCATGTTAACGCCGGTGGTTATAAGCGACTGCAGTGTGATAGGTATGCTTATAGCCGCCACGGCTTTGTAAAACTGTTTGTCTTTAGCTATTAATCTTCCTTTTACCATTTCAATTATCCAAATTCATATAATTCATTAAACAACTTTGCTATTATACCATACATTCTGTTTTTTTCTACCCCAAAAACCTTATACTTGACCCGACACTTTGGTGAGTTTAGAATATAGACGTCATTAATTTAAGAGGAGAACTTACCTATGAAAAATGAGATAAAATTCATGGTGGCTGATATAACCACCCTCGAAGTGGATGCTATAGTAAATGCGGCCAACAAAACCCTGCTTGGCGGCTGAGGCGTGGATGGTGCCATCCACAGGGCAGCGGGACCGAAGCTTCTTGAGGAGTGCAGGACCCTGGGAGGCTGTGAGACAGGCCAGGCAAAGATAACCAAAGGCTATGATCTGCCGGCTAAATACGTTATCCATACTGTAGGGCCTATATACTCGGCAAGCAGCAGGGATGCGGCTGAACTGTACAGCTGCTACTACGGGTCCCTTGATCTGGCATCACAGAATGATATCCACAGTATAGCTTTCCCCGGTATTTCCACGGGGGTATACGGCTATCCGAAGGAGGAAGCTGCACAGATAGCAATAAAAGCCGTGGTCAATTGGCTTGATGAGCATAAAGACTATGGCATGCAGGTAAATATCGTATGTTACTCAAATGCTGATTACAGAGTTTATGAGACTGTAGTAAGAGGCAATAAATAAACAAAAGCCGGGTATCTTCTTTGCTGAAGGCAAAATGTGAATGATACCCGGCTCTTTTTAGATCAGCCGTGTGTTGCGGTATTGGCAGCGCTTGTTGCAGCGCAGCTGGAGATGATTATCAGCATAACGATCTCCTCGGCTATGGTAACGGCAATGGAGCTGCCGATGGTAGCGGCACTCAGGCCGTTTGTAGGTGTAGCATATTCCTGGGCTACCAGCAGGGCGGAAAACATGGCCCTGTATTCTTTACCGAGAGCCAGATTGCCAAAGCCCTTATGGGTCTTAAGGAGATCGGAGCATTCGCTTATCTCCTGTACGATGGTATTCACATCCATTTTAAGATCCACCAGCGCACCCAGTGCCGCCAGCTCGGTGGATTTTCCGTACTTAACACCCTTCTTCTTTAATGCGTCAAAGATGTCCGCTGCCTTTTTGCATTTTTCTTCGGTATTGCTGCCGCTTAAGCTGAGGACCTGGCACAGGCCCTGTACCGCATCTTTGTGCATGGGGAATTTTTTCTTAAGGATCTCGAAGCATTCTTCCATTTCAGCTATCATCTTATCAACGTCTATCGGACTGAGAGCCATAATGGTGGCAAAAGGCATATCTTCGCTTCCGGTAAGGATGGGATGTTCCTTCTCCATCTTCTTCATTATAGTCCTCATCTTTTTGATGATCTCTTCAGCCTGGCCTACTTTGTGCTGCTCTACTATGATCAGCGCGGTAAGGACCATGTAAGGATTTGAAAAGATCTTTCCCTTTTTAACTTTTTCATATACACCTATAACTTCATCCAGAAAAGCTTCGGGATTGTCCTCTACAGCCATCTTGGAAAGCAGGGCAAGCTCTATGGTACTGCGCAGTTCGGAGAAGATACCCTGCTTCTGTGCCAGCAGCGCTTTGCATTCCTTCATTTTGGCAGTGTCAGCCTTCTTTCCTGCGTTCATATAACTGTTTGCTGCCACAACACTCATTATCTCAAAATCCCACATAAATTCTTTGTGGATCAGAGTATAATTATCTGCAAGCAGTTCACACTTCTGTCTTAATATTGCATTCATTTGATCATACCCCCTGTCTGTTATTGATAACGATAAAAATTATATCATAGCGGGTTAGTGTGTCAAGATGAGCGGGTCTACTTGACACACTATATCAGCCATTTATAATAATACATATTATACGGGGGGGACTTAAGCTATGGGAAGAAATCATGAAGTAACGGAGTTTCAGGATCTGCTTGACGACAACGGTGAGATACGCGAGCCCGGCTGGTCACGCAGGATGGTACAGAGATATAAACGCAGAATGATAAAAGCACCTGCTTTCCGCATTAAAGAGTGGGATTATTATATTGTTCTGGGAGATGGTTTTGGTGCCGCGTTTACGATATCGGATGATGGTTATGTCGGGCTGCAGTCTGTAACGATGCTGCTTACAGGGGAGATCTGTACTGATCATACAGAGACTATACTTAACGTACTTCCGCTGGGGAGATTACATCTTCCGGAGGATCCGCAGGCAGGATCTGTAAAGTACGGCGATAAGCGGCTGAAAATGCGTTTTGACGTATATGAAGGATACCGCAGGATACGCTGCAGGTTCAAAGAGTTTAAAGACGGTAAAGATTTCAGCTGCGATATAAAACTCAGACAGCCGGATATGGACAGGATGGTAATAGCTACGCCCTGGGATGAAAAACATGCTTTCTATTATAATCAGAAGATCAACTGCATGCGCGCATCGGGGTGGATGGAATTTGACGGGAAACGTTATGAGTTCGATCCTTCTAAGAATTTCGGGACACTTGACTGGGGACGCGGTGTATGGACTTATGATAATACCTGGTATTGGGGATCGGGAAATGCCGATATCAACGGAAAGGCCTTCGGCTTTAATATAGGTTACGGATTTGGTAATACCTCTGCCGCAAGTGAGAATGTGATATTCTATGACGGTAAGGCTCATAAGATAGATGATGTGGAGTTTCATATCCCGGAGAGTTCCTATCTGGACAAATGGACTATAACTTCATCGGACGGGCGTTTCGAGATGGAGTTCACGCCTATGTTTGACAGAGCTGCCTGCCTGGACTTTAAAGTGATCATGTCCGATCAGCATCAGGTTTTCGGAAAGATGAACGGAAAAGCAGTATTGGATGATGGTACGGTGATAGACGTCAGCGACCTGTTCTGTTTTGCGGAAAAGGTACATAATAAGTATTGATACCGGGAAAGAATGGTAATGTTTGATAAAGAACTTGAAATATATACGGTAGAGCAGATCACGGAGGCAGATTTCGGCTGTGAGGAAACAGGCCGGAATGAACCTTATGCGTTGCTGCGTCTTAAGTCGTTTTCGGACAATGCAATGCCGGAGAAATACATAGAACTTCCCGAATCATTTATCGCGAAACAGGGTATAGAGGAAGGAAAGAAAGTCTGTATATCGGATGCCGGAGAAGTTAACAGGTATATACGGGTTGTGGCTGCGGTGATCATCGATGAGAGTGATGGCGTGAAGAAGGTTTTTGCGACTGCACGCGGATACGGGGCATATAAAGGCTGGTGGGAATTCCCCGGAGGTAAGATAGAGGCCGGGGAAACACCCCGGGAAGCGCTTGTGCGGGAGATAGCAGAAGAGCTTACGGCCCGTATCGAAGCAGGTGAACTGCTGAAGACCATCGAATATGATTATCCCGAATTCCATTTATCCATGGATTGCTTCCTGGCAAAAGTGGTTTCGGGCAGGCTTGAGTTAAAGGAAGCCGAATCGGCAAAGTGGCTGACAAAGGATACTCTGGATTCGGTCAGATGGCTGCCGGCGGACCTGGAACTTATTGCCACGCTAAAAGATAAGTTATGAAAATGCTTGCATGAGGAGGAAACACAAATGACTTCGGAAAAAACAGTAAAGGCAGTTATATCTGTTCTTCTGCTGACATTCATTGATATAGTTCTTACATATTCTTTGCAGTGTATTATCCTTGCAACTATAAGCGACAGGAGCCAGATACAGACAAATATAGCATTTATCGTTCTTGCAGGCTTTCCTGCAGTTCTTGCACAGATAGTATTTGCGGTAATGAGTAAGAAAACGGAACTTTTCGATACTAAGGATACATGTCTGATAATTACATCGAACATGATCCTTTATATACTGATAATGCTCCTTGTCTTTGAGCATATCCCCATAGCATTCAGCCTTATACCTGATGCCGAGATGGGGTTGGGATTCCTGCAGTTATTGATAAAGATTTTTGCATGCGCAGCGGCCGGTATCTGCGCAGTTGTAAGCCTGGTCGTACTGGCGATAAACAGATCTCAGAATACATATTAGATCAATATGATACACAGGGCAGAAAATTTATCGAAAGAACAATTGGATAAGATCCGCAGACAGGTGGGGGAGGCGTTTGTAAGTAACGAGCTCTTTCATAACTGGGGATCGGAAGAAGAACGCCGGGAAGACGTTCTTAAGTATATGTCTTTATATGTGGATTATGTATATAAAGCCGGGGAACTGTATGTCAACGATGATATGACCGGATATATAGGTCTGGAAGATTCAGCCGGTAAACCTAAATTCATGATCCTTGTAATGCTCATAAAAATGCTTATCCGTATCAGATATGCAAGGATAAAAAGCCTGCTGCAATATGCAAACCAGCTTAGCGGTGCCAACGGGCAGTATGCAAAGCAAAGGCATATAGATGCACTTATGGTTTGCGTGGATAAACAGTATCAGGGAAAAGGGATAGCTTCGGAACTTGTTACCTATGCAAAGGAAATGGCAGATGAGATGCATCTGCCCCTTTTGTTTGATACCGACATGAAAGAATATGCAGCTATGTATGAACATCTGGGATGTGAGCTTTATAATACCATTACGGCAGATAACGGAGTGACCAGATACAGTCTGTGTTATCACAAAGATTAATAGGAGTTTCTTTACCGATGAGTGTTAATAAAGAAAAGATTCGTAAGTTTTACCGAGAAAATATGTACGGTATCTGGCGTGAAGGGGAGAATGTGTCATACGAACGTCTGGGAGAAGATCCGAAAGCTATGGAAGAAGGAGAGCATAATCCTTTTGAAGTGATCGGAGGAGAACTCATCAGGATCAATGTTGATACTGAAGATAAGCATACTGAGTTTGTAATACATGCTTATCTTCCGGAAGAGAAAGACCGGAAAAAGTATAAGAACGGATCGCCGTTTATCGTCTGTATGCATCCCATCTCTTCATCAGAAACTGCTTTATCTCATGGATATGCTTTATTCTTCATGGACAGTAAAACAATAGCTGCCGATGATACAAGCCGTGTCGGGGCATTTTACGAGCTGTATCCGTACGGAAAAAAGGCGCAGGATCAGACCGGGGTTCTGATGGCATGGGCCTGGGGAGCATCAAAAGTTTTGGATGCTGTATATGCGGGGCTTGATAAAGATTTATTTCTGGATAAAGAAGCCTCAATGGTGACGGGAGTATCCAGATGGGGAAAGGCAACGGCAGTATGCGGAGCATTTGATGAAAGATTCAGGATGACAATACCTGCATGTTCGGGCGCAGGCGGTCTTGCGTTATATACTTATAAGTCTGAAGGGAAAACATACGATCTGAGTGAAGCAGACGGCCCCTCAGAATATACATACGGTAAGAACGAACCCTTAGACTGTCTGCAGTCGGAAGGTGAAAGAGGCTGGTTTAATGATAAGTTCCTGCAGTATAAAAATCCGGAAGATATTTCCATGGAACAGGAGAATTTACCTATCGCGGCGATAGGTAATAATAATTATTATTTTATCATTGCTGCTTATACAGGAGAAGACTGGGTAAATGCACCTGCGATGTGGGAGTGCTATAAAAGAGCAGATGAGGTTTATGAACGGGAAGGATTACGTGAACATCTCGTTGTTCATTTTCATAAACTCGGACATGCTGTTATAGATGAAGACATGGAGCTTATAATAAAGTATTTTGATAAGATGTATTATGGTACGGATACACAGCTTGATATTGAAAGCCTCAAAACCACCGTGTTTGCGGGGCAGGAAGACGGTATATGTTATAATGCTTATCATTATGATCGTATGGGAGAATGAAAGTGAATATAAAAGCAGTTATTTTTGATGTATTTGAAACTCTTGTAACACTTACGGGCAACCGTTATCTCAGCCGTGATATGGCGACAGATGCAGGTATCCCGGTGGATGTGTTCCAGAAGGTCTGGTGGGAAAGCGAGTATGACCGGAGCAGCGGAAAGCGGACTTCCGAGGAATGTATTGCCGATACCCTTAAACGGGTAGGGCGTTATTCTGATGAGCTCTGCGGGATGATCATAAAGAAACGTATAGATACAAAGAAAAAAGTTTTTGAAGAAGAATCTTTGCACTCTGCTGTTATTCCTATGCTGAAAGCATTGAAAGAAAAGGGTATTAAGATTGCTGTTATCAGCAATTGCTATAACGAAGAGGCAGCCGCGATACGAAACAGCTGCCTGTTTCCGTATATAGATGTGCTTATCCTTTCCTGTGAGCATGGAGTTTGCAAGCCGGAGAAGCTTATATATGACAGCTGTCTTGCAGAGCTTAAACTGGCTCCGGGCGAATGTCTGTATGTCGGGGACGGAGGTTCACGTGAACTTGAGATGGCCGGGGAAACAGGCATGCACCCTGTGCAGGCCGCGTGGTATCTTAGGGAAGATTCAGGACAGCCCTGTTCACGTTTGCCCGGATTTATACAGGTAGAGGATCCTATGGAGATAACGGAACTGACAGATACCGGAACAGATATAAATTATGTTCCGCTGTATGTCCGGGAAAAAAAACGTGTATCGGTTGTTTTCACCGATCTGGACGGAACACTCTTAAGAAACGATAAAACTATTTCCGGCAGGTCAATGGATATACTCAGGCGATGCAGAGAAAAGGGGATTAAGATCGTTGTATGCAGCGCGAGACCGGAACGTGCTGTCACCATGTATGAGGAGCTGGGAATAGCAGATGCCCTTATCACATTGAATGGCGCCGGGATAAGGATAGGCGATAAGGTGATCAATAATGGCATAGATCATGAGACAGGGGCAGAGCTGCTTGAGGATCTGCTTGCTGATGAAGAACTGATCGTAACAATTGAGACAAGTGACGGTATATACGGCAATGTATCGATGCCCGAATGGGGTGTTACGGGACGCAGTGACCTGCCGGACCTGCTTAAGGAGCGGGATCTGTATAAGATACTTGTATCGGCAAAGGAAAAGGATAAGTCTGTAGAAGAAAGTGTATGTGGTGTAATAGATGCTCACGGTTTGGATGATAAAGTTTATTATTCGGTTTCCGAAGGCTGGCTTTATCAGATAATGGCCAGGTCAGCCACTAAGTATAACGGTGCAAAGCTTGTATTGGACAGCCTGGGTACAGATGCAGGTTCTGCCGTATATTTCGGTGATGATAATGATGACTGTGAATGCATAACCGGCATGGGTTTGGGGATTGCTGTCAGCAATGCGATAGAAAGGGTACTGAAAGCTGCAGATGCGTTTGCACCTTCAAATGAAGAAGACGGCGTGGCGGCTGTTCTGGAAAGGCTGCTTGAAAACATCTGAGTGTACAGTGTCTAAATAAGGATTAAGTAAGGGAGTCTGCTGATAAAAGCAGGCTCCTGTTCTTTATAATTTTTTTTAAAACTTAAAGATTTTTTAAGAAATGGAATGTTAGAGTGACATCGTAAGATGAAGAAGATACTTTGCTGCACCACAATGGCAGGGAGAGTAAAGGGATCTAAAAGGAGAGGTATGAAAATGGCTACAGTATTACAGGCTTCAGATCTGTGCAAGACTTATATAGTCGACGGATACAGTAACAATGTCCTGCAGAATATCAATTTGAAAATAGAGGAGGGTGAGTTCGTCTCTATCATGGGACCCAGCGGTTCCGGTAAATCCACGCTGCTCTATACCATAAGCGGAATGGACAGTATGACTGCGGGGACTGTGATTTTTGACGGTGAGGATATCTCAAAGATGAATGATAAGCAGCTGACTAAACTGCGGCTTCTTAAGATGGGGTTCATCTTCCAGCAGATGTATATGATGAAAAAGCTCTGCATCATGGATAATATAGTGCTTCCCGGATATCAGGCAAAACTTCTTTCAAGGGATGAAGTAAACAAAAATGCTGAGGAACTGATGAGAAGACTTGGGATCATCGAAACAGCGCAAAGAGAGATCACGGAGGTTTCCGGAGGACAGCTTCAGAGAGCCTGTCTTGCAAGGGCGCTGATCAACTCTCCCAAAGTACTGTTTGCTGATGAACCTACGGGCGCGCTTAATTCCAAGGCTTCTACCGAGGTCCTGGGAGAGATGATAAAAGCAAATGAAGCAGGAACCACGATACTGATGGTAACCCACAGCGAAAAGGTTGCGGCCAGCTCCGACCGCATAATCTATCTGATGGACGGTGATATACAGGGAGAACTTAAGCTTGGAAAGGTTAAGGAACAGAGCTGTAATTCCGACGGGCGTGAAGAACTGATGCAGCGGGAACGTAAACTCAGAAAATGGCTGGACGAGATGGGGTGGTAGTGAGATGTATTTAAGAATGTTAAAAAAAGACCTTAAGGATAAAGTGGGACTTAATATAGTACTGTGCATCTTTATGATCATTGCAGCTACGCTCCTGGTCATGAGTGCCGGGTTCATGTATACATTGGCAG
>JAFYCS010000065.1 GCA_017539565.1 Lachnospiraceae bacterium | reverse complement strand
GGAAGCGCGCAAGGCAGCCGAAGAGGCAGCAAGAAAGGCTGAGGAAGAAAAGAAGCGTAAGGAAGAAGAGGCGCGTAAGGCAGCCGAAGAAGCAGCAAGAAAGGCTGAGGAAGAAAAGAAGCGAAAGGAAGAAGAGGCGCGTAAGGCAGCCGAAGAAGCAGCAAAGAAGGCTGAAGAAGAAAAGAAGCGCAGGGAAGAGGAAGCGCGTAAAGCAGCTGCAGAGGCAGCAAAGAAGGCTGAAGAAGAAAAGAAGCGCAAGGAAGAAGAGGCGCGTAAGGCGGCTGAGGAAGCTGCGCGCAAAGCAGCTGAAGAAGAAAAGAAACGTAAAGAAGAAGCTGAGCGTAAGGCAGCTATGGAAGCAGCCAAGAAGGCTGAGGAAGAAGCAAAGCGCAAGGCTGAAGAAGCCAGAAAACGTGCGGAGGAAGAAGCAGCACGTAAGGCAGCCGAAGAACGTGAGCGCATGATCAAGACGCTGCGTGAAGAGGCAGATACATTAGGCAAGAAGGCTATCAAGAAGAGCGAGCCGGTTATAGAAAACGGTCGTAATGAACTTGAAGCGTCACTGGATAAGTTTAATGAATATTTCAACAAGTCCGAGATGAAACCGTCCATATCCGATCTGGCAGGAACGTATTATACGGTGGTAGAGAGACTTGGTGTAATGTATTACAATGAGCGTTCGTTTAAGCTGGCTGAGCCCCTTATCAAGGATGCCGCTCTGCATGGCAAGAACAGGGCTGCTGTTTATTATGTTGAATGGATGCTCAGAAAGCGTAAGGATATCCCGGAGGAATCCGGTGCTCTGCAGAAGATGCTGGAAGCAGCTATAGCAGATCCCAATGTATCGGCTCATCCGGAAGAAAAGGTACGTGCTATCTACAATCTGGGGCGTGTGTTTGAAGAAGGCATCACAGTTGAGAAGAGTCTGCCCGACGCATTCAATTGCTACAAGAAGTGCGCAGAGATGGGCGACATCCGTTCCATGGCAATGGTTGGACAGTGCTATATGTATGGTGACGGTGTTAAGAAGGATGCCAAGGAAGCATTCGAATGGAGCAGCAAGGCTGCCGAAGCAGGTTACGAAAAGGGTATCCGTAACGTGGCGATATCTTATGATTTCGGAACCGGCGTTAAGAAGGATGCACAGAGGGCTGTATTCTGGTATAAGAAGCTTCTTGAGCGTGTGGCAAACGACAGATTTGCAATGTACCGTATAGCATACTGCCTGGCAGATCCCGATAAGGAATTCGGTACCAAGCCTACAGAGGAAATGCTCAGGGAAGCCTGCGCATATGCCCAGAAGGCTGTAGAGGAGGGAGAGAAGAAGGCAGAGTTCATACTTGGATATTACTGCACCCTTCCTTTTGACGGAGGTCCCGATTTTACCAAAGCAGCCGGACATTTCTCAAAGGCAGCAAACCACGGTGAGGAAAGAGCTAAGAAGTGGCTTGCCCGCCTGGTAAAGGGAGATAGCGGATTATACAGTATGCGATAAATAATCCTTGACATTTGTGTAAGATTTTGAGATAATACACGAGTTGCGGGTTTTAAGCCCCGACATGTTTTGGAGTGTGTCCATAGCTCAGCTGGATAGAGCAACGGCCTTCTAAGCCGTGGGTCGGGGGTTCGAATCCCTTTGGGCACGTTCGCCGGGAAGGCCGGCATTATATGGTGGATATAGCGTAGTTGGTTAACGCGCCAGATTGTGGTTCTGGAGACCGAGGGTTCGAGTCCCTCTATCCACCCTGCGGGTTCCGACAAGTTCGGGACCTTTTCTTTTATCCGGGGTTTTCCCACAAAACTTCGGGGCTCCGTAAGGTTTCAGGGGCCATATGATCGTTGGGCCATCGCCAAGCGGTAAGGCACAGGGTTTTGATCCCTGCATTCGCTGGTTCGAATCCAGCTGGCCCAGCTTTTATTATCAGATTCTGATAAGCCGGTCATTCGGGGTCATCTGTGAATAAGAGCTTTGCCCTTACCGCAAGCTGCGAAGGAGCAGAAGACTCTGGTTTACGATCAGGACTTTATTGTGGTTTCCTACAGGAACAACATTAATAAGGGTACCATGACCGTTACTCTTCAGGGCGTAGGTGAGTACAGCGGTATCAAGACCTTCAAGGTAAAGATCAACGCAAAGAAACTCGTAAAATAAAAGCGCGGGTCTGACTAAAAACAAAAAGTAATACTATGGGGCTGCCGCCTTGATGATATGTATCATACGGGGTGACAGTCCCTTTTTGTATGCGGTGCTGCCGTTTACAGCTTTTGTTGTACAGACGGACCGGAGGTGTTATAATGCAGCTTGTTATTCTGAAAAAAAGAGGTGGGGATGTGACAAAAGCGAAACACGGACTGATATTGATATCCGCATTGATCATTATATTATCAGCGGGAGGCTGTACATCAGGACAGCAGCCACCCGTTGTAAATGAGGAGCATATTGAAGAAGAGACTGTACCGGAGACTGAAGCTTTAGTTGAAACGGTGAGTGAAAATGCGGAAGAGGAGCAGATCGTTGAACCGGAACCGGATCCTGTTCCTGCCACGGTGTTCATACACGGAACCGAATATGACAGAAACATATCGTATCTTGATCTGTCGGACTGCGCCACGGAGGAGATACCGGAGATAGCGGATACCATACGTGATATGCCGGAGCTTGAAGAGATAGTGCTCATGGATGAAGAAGGTTCTTCACAGCTTTCGCTTGATGATGTGGCGCTGCTTACGGATGCCGCGCCGGATGCGCTGTTCACTTACAGCTTTGATCTGTATGATCAGAGTATATCTCTTTCGGATAATGAGATAAAGTATAAGGATATTGAGATTGGGAACGAAGGAGAGGAAAACATCCGTAAGGCATTGTCAGTCCTCAATAAGTGCTCCCGATTTGTCCTTGATGAATGTGGCATAGATGATGAGGTGATGGCCGGTATCAATGAGGATTTCCCTGATATACGGGTAGTCTGGAGGGTTCATGTGGGTAACAAAACGGCCCTTACGGACTATCCTATCATACGTATGACCCACGGTATAACGGATGAGATGACGGGGCCGCTTAAATACTGTACAGATGTGGTATATATGGATCTGGGACATGATGAAGGGATCAGTGATATCTCGTTTACGGCAAACATGCCTGCCCTGGAATGCCTGATACTTTCATCTGCGGGGGTAAGCGACCTTACGCCGCTTAAAAACTGCAAGAATCTTACCTGGCTGGAACTTGTAAACTGCGTAAAGCTTAAGGATATTTCCCCTGTTGCCGGGCTGGATTCCATAAAATATCTTAATATCAGCAATACCGGGATACGTGATATAAGCCCGGTCATGGATATGAAGCTTGAACGTTTCAGCTGTATTGATAACGGCATATCCAAAGAGGTGATCGAAGAATTCACAGAAAAGAACCCTGACTGTATGTATGCTTTTACCGGCACTCCCTGGGGTTATGCATGGCGCTATGACGACTACGGATATCACTTTTTCTCATATTATGCCAGGATGCGCGAAGTTTTCAGATATGAGGAGAGGAGTCCCGGCGGTTATGTATTCCCGGAGGATGAAGAGCCTGAGGAAGAAACTGAAGAGGAAGATGAAGAGGAGGCTTCCGATGAAACTCAGGAAAACGGGGAGCAGGATGCAGCTGCGGACGGAACTTCCGGAGGTGACGGGGGCAGCGGTGAAACTCCCGCAGATGATGGAACTCCGGCTGAAACTCCGGCAGCAGGAGAATCGGGACCGTCTGACGGGGAAACACCCTGAGGAAGGTCAGATCAGGGTCAGTATCCCGTTATGTTCATGCAGGGAGGCTTCCCTGTCTTTGTAATCGGGGAGGATGCGGGATAAGTCTGCGTAGAACTGCCTGCTGTGGTCCATATGTATGGTATGGGTCAGCTCGTGGACGATAACGTAGTCTGCTTCATAGAATGAAAGGCAGATGAGCGGCCAGCTGTAGAGTATTTCTTTCTTTGAACTGCAGGAGCCCCATTTGCGCTTTGCAGAGGACATCTTTACGCTGTGGCATCGCAGGCCGGAGATCTCTTCAAAATACATCGTACGCTTCTTAAGTACAGGCAGAGCCACCTGTTTATACCATTCCCGGACCATGAGCATATTCTGGCGGATCTCTTTTTCGGGATCCGGATTGTAGGAAAGTTTAAATGCTTTTTCACGAAGGCGGGGATGAGGCAGGAAGATACACTGATCCGCGCGGATGTCAAATTCGGCGGGATGCCGGTCTTCTTCAGACGTGACGCTTATCCCTTTTGCAATTATGTTATCACGGTCATGATAACAGATCTTTATCTGATGTCCTAAAAAAGGCATGAAACTGCCTTCCGTCCATGTGGGGGCGGGAGTGTTTAAGGCACGCTTTTTTGCGGCTGCCTGCTTCTCGGCTATCCATTTCTGCTTTGATATGACAAAGGCGTCTATCTCGGCAAGGGAAGTGCGGTAAGGGGCACGTATGGTGAGACGGCCGTCTTTTTCTATTTCGAGGGCGATGGAACGCCGCCTGCTTCTTATTATCTGGTCCTCATGTATCATGGGTGTATATTAGCATAAATAAGGCGTGGCGTTAAGGGGAGGATTGTGTTAAAATATGCAGAAGAAATGCTTTACATTACGGAGGAACCGTCAATGTCCCGTAAGGACTTGAAATATATATTGATGATAACGGCTGCGTCGGCAGCAGTACTCACAGGCTGCGGTAAGGGCGGATCTACGCTCTTTGAAGAAGGCATGGAGGCTGTTGCAAGGCAGGAATACAGAACTGCGCTTGATGATTTCTCCGGGGCTCTCAGGATAGATTCCGATAAGGAACAGGTATACAGGGGCATGGGCCTGGCCTACATGGGCAGGGAGGAATATGCCAGGGCATTGGGGGCTTTTTCAAAAGCGCTGTCGGAAGCGGGAATGTATCCCGGGGAGCTGGAATTCGATATCAATTATTATATGGCTATCTGCTATTACAAGCTGGGAGAGTATGATAACGCCATAGCCTGCTATGATGCCATAACCGACCTGCGCCGCAAGGAGACCAGGGCTTATTTCCTGCGCGGGAATATGAGGCTCTGTCTTAATGACGTGGAAGGTGCCATGGCTGATTTTGACAGTGCCGCATCACTTAAGAAGAATGACTATTCCCTGTATCTTGATATCTATGACAGCATGATGCAGCATGACTATGTGGCACAGGCGGAAACCTATCTGGATATAGTAAAGGCCGGAGACCAGAAGCTGATGAGCGACTATGACAAGGGGCGGCTGTGCTATTACACGGGTGAATATACAAGGGCCTGCAATTATCTTGAACGCGCCAGAGGCACGGAGACTGATGCGGAACGCGGGGCGGAGCTCATAAGCCTTTTGTGCGAATGCTACAAGATGCAGGGCCAGTATGATTATGCCACCATAGCCTACAGCGGGTATGTGGAGGATTATAATGATGCCCAGATCTGTGACAGGCTGGGCTTATGTTATGTGGATCAGGGCGACTATGCCAAAGCACTGGAAGCCTTTGAAAAGGGCAAGGAGATCAAAGAGAACAATACCTGCATGCAGGAGCTGTGCCTTAATGAGATAGCCTGCTATGAGTATATGGGAGAGTATGAAAAAGCCAGGGTATTGCTGGCGGAATACATGGAAACATACGGCAGTAATGAGGATCTGGACAGGGAATATGCATTCCTTTCTACCCGCTGATAATTTGCACCAAAAATTAACATAAATTTTCTTCTATCTTCAACAAAAGCCCAACAAGATGTGGTAGTTCGGGGCACAAGTCGACATAATATCTTGTGTTTTGCGGCTTGACTTTTTATCATCCCTTTGTTATTATAAGCGTGCACGGTCAAGGAAAGACTTATGTAAACACCTTTTTCTAAAGATTCTAAGTAAGGGATTACACTTAAAAAAGCCTGAAAATGATAGTTTTTACAGCATGTTTTGCTTCAGGTACGACTCAAAAGTGGTTTACATAACTTGACAGGGCCGGAAACTATGAGGGATGAATAGTAAAGAGAGAGGGTAATGTAAGCTATGTTCAGTGTTATCAAAAGAGACGGAGAGCGTACAGATTTTATCTTAAGCAGGATCAGCGATGCGATGATGAAGGCATTTGATGCCTGTGAGATGCAGTACAATAACGATATCATCGACATGCTCGCACTGCGTGTGACTGCTGATTTCCAGCCCAAGATCAAGAACAGCGAGATCCAGGTTGAGGAGATCCAGGACAGCGTAGAAAAAGTTCTGGAGACAGCCGGCTACACCGAGGTTGCAAAAGCGTACATTCTGTATCGTAAGCAGCGCGAGAAGATGCGTACCATGAAGTCCACGGTTCTCGATTACAAGGATGTGGTAAACAGCTACGTTAAAGTTGAAGACTGGCGCGTTAAGGAAAACTCTACAGTTACTTATTCCGTAGGCGGACTTATCCTTTCCAATTCAGGTGCGGTAACTGCGAACTACTGGCTTTCCGAGATATATGATAACGAGATAGCAGAGGCACACAGAAATGCCGACATACATATACATGACCTGTCAATGCTTACCGGATATTGTGCAGGATGGTCGCTCAAGCAGCTGATCACCGAAGGTCTGGGCGGTATCACCGGCAAGATCACATCGGCTCCCGCAGCTCACCTTTCCGTTCTCTGCAACCAGATGGTAAACTTCCTGGGTATCATGCAGAATGAATGGGCAGGAGCACAGGCATTCTCATCATTCGATACTTATCTGGCACCTTTTGTAAAGGTAGATAACTTAAGCTACAGTGAAGTTAAGAAATGCATAGAGACATTCATCTACGGTGTTAACACACCTTCACGCTGGGGAACCCAGGCACCTTTCTCCAATATCACACTTGACTGGACCGTGCCCAACGACCTGGCTGAGCTTCCCGCTATCGTAGGCGGTAAGGAGATGGATTTCAAGTATAAAGACTGCAAGAAGGAAATGGATATGGTTAACAAGGCCTTCATAGAGGTCATGATCGAGGGCGATGCCAACGGCAGAGGCTTCCAGTATCCTATTCCTACTTATTCCATAACCAGGGATTTCGACTGGTCGGATACAGAGAATAACCGTCTGCTCTTTGAGATGACTTCAAAGTACGGAACGCCTTATTTCTCAAACTACATCAATTCTGATATGGAACCCAGTGACGTACGAAGCATGTGCTGCCGTCTGCGTCTGGATCTGAGAGAACTGCGCAAGAAGACCGGCGGTTTCTTCGGATCGGGTGAGAGCACCGGTTCCGTGGGCGTTGTAACCATCAATATGCCCAGGATCGCATATCTTTCTGCTAACAAGGATGAGTTCTATAAGAGACTCAACCGTATGATGGATATAGCTGCAAGAAGCCTGCGTGTAAAGAGAGGCGTCATCACCAAGCTTATGGAAGAGGGACTCTATCCTTACACCAAGCGATATCTGGGAAGCTTTGACAATCACTTCTCAACCATCGGCCTTGTGGGTATGAACGAAGTGGGACTTAATGCAAACTGGCTGCGTGCCGATATGACGAGCCCCAAGACCCAGGCCTTCACAAAGGAAGTGCTCAACCACATGCGTGAGCGCCTGTCCGATTATCAGGAAGCTTACGGTGATCTGTACAACCTGGAAGCTACTCCCGCAGAGAGTACTTCATACCGTCTGGCTAAGCACGACAAGGCTAAATGGCCCGCTATCAAGACCGCAGGTCATGAAGGGGATGTACCTTACTACACCAACTCATCCCACCTGCCTGTTGACTTTACGGCAGACATCTTTGATGCACTTGATATCCAGGATGAGCTGCAGACCCTTTATACATCGGGAACCGTATTCCATGCATTCCTGGGTGAGAAGCTGCCTGACTGGAAAGCAGCAGCGAAGCTGGTACGTACTATAGCTGAGAATTACAAGCTGCCTTATTACACCTTATCGCCCACATATTCCATCTGCAAGGATCACGGCTATATAGCAGGCGAAGTACCTGTCTGCCCCCACTGCGGAAGAAAGACCGAGGTATACTCCAGGATCACCGGATATTACCGTCCTGTACAGAACTGGAACGACGGTAAGCTTCAGGAATATGAGAACAGGGTTGAGTATGATATAGCTAATTCTTCACTGAAGAGACCTGCTGCCGCAGTGATCACCATGAGCGATATGGACAGTGATGAACCTGTTGTTGAGTTCTCACAGCCCGAAGAGATACGTTATCTCTTCACAACAAAGAGCTGCCCTAACTGCAAGCTTGCGAAGGAAGCCCTTGCAAATATCCCTTACATACTGATGGATGCGGAGGAGAATCCGGAACTGGCATATAAATACAAAGTACGTCAGGCGCCTACGCTGGTCATCGTAAACAAAGACCAGGTAAAGAAATATGCTAATCTTTCAAACATTACAAAATATGTTGAGGAAACGGCTCTGGTAGGAGTATGATGGTAAAATGAGTTGATAAAAAAAGCGGCTGTACGGCCGCTTTTTTTTGTGGCAAGAGCGCAGCAGATGTAGTATAATAGCATGCGGTAAATAAGAGGTGTACAACGCGAAAAGGAGAGAGACAAATGATCGACAAACTCATCGAAAAGATCAAAAAGACCGGAGCGCCCATAGTGGTAGGACTTGATCCTACTCTGAAGCTGGTCCCGCCCCAGATACTCAAGGCGGCCTTTGACGAGGCGGGGGAGAATCCGGAAGGCGTCGCACAGGCATTCTTTGAGTACAACAAGGGCATAGTGGATGCGGTATGCGATATCGTCCCCGCTGTAAAGCCCCAGATAGCGATGTATGAGACCTTCGGTATAGCCGGACTGATGGCCTTCGATAAGACTGTTAAATACTGCAAGGAGAAGGATCTGGTAGTGATCGGCGATATCAAGCGCGGCGATATAGGATCTACTTCGGAAGCATATGCGCAGGGACATCTGGGAAAGGTAGTCCTGGGTGGAAAAGAATACAGGGGCTTTGATGAGGATTTTGCAACTGTCAATCCCTATCTGGGCAGCGACGGCGTAAAGCCCTTCATGAAAGTATGTGGTGAGGAAAAGAAAGGTATCTTCGTGCTGGTAAAGACCTCCAATCCTTCCAGCGGGGAATTCCAGGACCGCATGATAGACGGTAAGGAACTCTTCTGCAATGTGGCAGAGAAGGTAGCGGAATGGGGCAGTGAGCTCATGGGAAAGAACGGATACAGCTATGTGGGAGCCGTTGTAGGCGCTACCTATCCCGAACAGGGAAAGATCGCAAGGCAGATCATGCCGAAGAACTTCATACTGGTGCCCGGTTACGGAGCCCAGGGCGGCAAGGGCGCAGACCTTGTACATTTCTTCAATAAGGATGGCCTGGGAGCCATCATCAACTCATCAAGAGGCATCATAGGTGCATGGCAGCAGGAGAAATATGCACAGTACGGTGCGGAAGGATATGCGGATGCAGCAAGGGCAGCTGTGCTGGATATGAAAGAAGATATAAGCAGCGCGCTGGCATAAATGCCATTCCGGAACAATTGAAGAATCTGAAAAGGAGGCCGGTTTATGAATTCGAGTACGGAAGAGATCAAAGACGCTAAAAAGCTGGGACTTCCCAAGATGCTTATCCTGGGATTACAGCACATGTTCGCGATGTTCGGGGCGACCATTCTGGTCCCTATACTGGTGGATTCCTATTTCCACGGGGAAGGCCTTTCGGTGCAGGTTACACTTTTCTTTGCAGGTGTGGGCACGCTGTTCTTCCACCTGTGCACCAGATTTAAAGTCCCGGCATTCCTGGGATCGTCCTTTGCATTCCTGGGCGGTTTTGCCACTGTGGCAGAGCTGAACGTGGGAAAATTTGCGGATATGACCTACGGTGAGAAGCTTCCCTACGCCTGCGGCGGTATAGTGGTAGCGGGGGCATTATATCTGGTACTTGCGCTGATAATACGTCTGGTGGGTGTTAAGACCGTTATGCGCTTCCTGCCGCCGGTTGTTACGGGACCCATCATCATCTGCATAGGCTTAAGCCTTGCACCCTCTGCAGTCAGCAACGCTTCGGCATGCTGGCCGCTGGCGCTGATAGCATTGGCTGTAGTCATCATCTTTAATATCTGGGGCAAGGGCATGTTTAAGATCATCCCGATACTTATGGGCGTGGTGATCTCCTATATCGCAGCGATAATACTTAATGCGGCGGGAATGTTAAATGCCGACGGAAGTCCTATCCTTAACTTTGCGCCCATAGCAGAAGCTTCATGGGTAGGCTTGCCGCCTTTCCTGATCGCAAAATTTGATCTGACGGCGATACTGGTCATGGCTCCGATAGCTCTGGCTACCATGATGGAGCATGTGGGTGATATCTCAGCGATATCGGCTACGACAAAGGAGAATTTTATAAAGGATCCGGGCCTTCACCGTACCCTGATGGGGGACGGCCTGGCTACATCCTTAGCTGCAATGTTCGGCGGCCCTGCAAATACAACTTACGGTGAGAACACAGGCGTGCTGGAACTCTCAAGGGTATTTGATCCCAAGGTGGTACGTCTTGCGGCAATATACGCGATAGTGCTGGGCTTCATACCCAAGATGGCACAGGTATTCGGAACCATGCCCACGGCCATCATAGGCGGTATAAGCTTTGTGCTCTACGGAATGATATCAGCTATAGGTGTCCGTAATATCGTTGAGAATAAGGTGGACTTTACGAAGTCGCGTAACCTGATAATCGCTGCGGTCATACTGGTCTGCGGCCTTGGTTTTACCAACGGTATCACCTTTACCGTAGGATCGACATCCATCACACTTACTGCGCTGGCTATAGCAGCCATCGCGGGAATACTGTTAAACGCCATACTTCCCGGCAATGATTATGTTTTTGAAAGCAAATAAAGGAGGAATAAAATGGATTTTTCAAAAGAAGAAAATGTATACATCTTAGACCACCCTTTGATCCAGCATAAGATCACCAGACTGCGCGATAAGAGCACGGGGACGGCGGAGTTCAGAAAAGTGGCCGGAGAGATCGCGATGCTCATGGGCTATGAAGCGCTGCGTGATCTGGAGACGGAGATGATAGAGGTGGAGACTCCTATCGAAAAGACCATGGCCCCCGTTATAAGCGGCCGCAAGCAGGCGGTGGTGCCTATATTAAGAGCAGGTCTTGGTATGACAGAGGGTATATTAAGCCTTTTACCTACCGCAAAAGTCGGACATATAGGAATGTACCGCGATGAGGAAACACACAAGCCTCACAGCTATTACTGCAAGCTTCCCGATCCGATAAACGAGCGTATAATCATCGTTACGGATCCCATGCTGGCTACCGGGGGATCGGCTGTTGATGCCATCAACTTCATCAAGGAAAAAGGCGGTAAGATCATAAAATTTATGTGCATCATAGCTGCGCCTGAAGGCCTTGAGAGGCTTCATACGACGCATCCCGATGTGCAGATCTATGTAGGTCATTTGGACCGCGAACTTAACAAAAATGCGTATATCTGTCCCGGTCTTGGCGATGCCGGCGACCGCATCTTCGGAACCAAGTAAATGTCATCCTGAGCGGAGCGAAGGATCTATTCAAGAAAGGAAAATATTCAAAATGGAACAGTACAAACAGGAATTTATCGAATTTATGGTAGACTCACAGGTCCTTAAATTCGGGGACTTTACCCTGAAGAGCGGACGCAAGTCCCCCTTCTTCATGAACGCCGGAGCTTACGTGACCGGCACCCAGTTAAGAAAGCTGGGGGAGTATTATGCAAAGGCTATAAAGGAAAACTTCGGCCTTGATTTTGACATACTCTTCGGGCCTGCATACAAGGGCATTCCCTTAAGCGTTGCTACAGCTATGGCTATCAGCGAGCTTTACGGAGTGGATGTACGTTATTCATCAAACCGCAAGGAAGTTAAGGATCACGGAGATACGGGCATAATGCTTGGAAGCAATCTCAAGGACGGAGACAGGATCATCATGATAGAGGATGTTACCACCTCCGGCAAGTCCATAGAGGAGACCTTCCCCATCCTTAAGGCTCAGGCTGATGTACAGATCAAAGGCCTTGTGGTATCCTTAAACCGCATGGAAAAGGGCAAGGGAGAGAAGAGTGCACTGGATGAGATCAGTGAGCTCTACGGCTTCCCCACCACAGCCATAGTAAACATGGCGGAAGTGACCGAGCATCTTTACGGAAAAGAAATAAACGGCAGCGTCCTTATCGATGATGAACGCAAGGCTGCCATCGATGCTTACTATGCAGAGTACGGCGCTAAATAGTGAATACTGAGCAGGATAAATTAAACGTGTCATCCTGAACGCACATCATGTCATCCTGAGGGCTTTAGCCCGAAGGATCTTATAAAAGGAGAACAACATGGAAGAAAGAACATACACCATAATGAGCCGCACAGGCGGCTGGAACATAGCCATCGGTATCTCAACCATGGTTATCGGTATCACGGCAGGCGTACTGCTCATAATCAGCGGTGCCAAGCTTCTGCGCGGCAGATCCAAGATAATGTTCTGATCGGATAATGGGTCTTTTTGTAAAGTACAAGTTTACAAATAAGCGTACACCCATGAAATCCGTCATGGCTGTGGTACTGGCTGCAATAGGTATTGTGACCATAGTGCTGAGCATAGTACTCAGTTTTAAGAACGGTGGCGAGGCGCGCCTTTCATACGGGGCCGCCACGCTGCTTTCGATGGTCATGTCACTGGCCGGGCTGATACTTGCGATAATATCCCGCATGGAGCCCGACAGATATTATTTTTTCCCTGATCTGGGGATAGTCCTGAATATCCTGGTGCTGGCTGCCGGAGGCGGTATACTGGCACTGGGACTTACTTAAGGAGGAACAATGGAAGAACGTTTGGAACTGGCGCGTGAGCGCTTTGCGGAACTGGAAGAGGAGATAAGAAAAACGCTGCCGGGTGACTGGCAGGATTTTTTTCTGAGAAGTACATCCTTTGCAAATCTGCTGATAAAGGTTTATGAGAATAGCGGAACCGGCTTTTTTAAAGAGATCAACAAAGCTCTTTTTGAAGATATACTTCCGGAAAACTACAATAACAGCTGGTGTGATCCCGGTTATGCCGTATCCAGGCTGGGCGGGGAGTACGGAAAGCTGTTAAGCTTCGTGGCGGCAGAGTTAAGGGGCGGTATATCGGCGGCATTTGAGAAAGATGCGGAAGCGCTGCTGATACGTCTTGAACTGATACTCCAGCTCTATCACATGACGGAAAGAGGCTTTGCGGAAGATAATGCAGCACCGGAATATGCTGTCTATAAAGAAGTGGTCTATTCTTTTGTAAGCGATTATTTTGAGACGGAATGTGAGCGCAGGATCGCGAACATGGTGGATCCTTCCCGTGATTTTGCGCTTAAGATAATAGAGAAATCGGATTATAAAGACAGTTCATATCTGTATGCATACGGCGAGTATGTAACGGATAATGAACTTAAGCTTGCGGAGTATATCAATGCCCTGCCCCAGGAAAAGATCGATCTGATGGCGGATACCTGGACGGAAGGTTACCGCAAAGGCTTTATTCTGGGCGGAAAAGACCTGTCCATAAAGAAGACGGTCAATGTACGTTATCCCATAGGTTTTGAGCGTGTGATGAAAAAGGCTGTGGAGAACTTCGCAAAAATGGGCTTAAAACCTACCATCTACAGGGCTGCGGATACTGTCTTCACAGGCAGGAGTGTAAACAAGAACGGCTTTTTCGGGGCTAATCCAAATCCGCAGTTTGACTACGATCACAGGGAAGACCTGGCGCTTCTGCTGGACGGGCAGCTGGTTACAAGGCGCCTTGAGTGCATAGAGCAGGCTTTCATAGCATACAGACAGATGGCAAAGGATCATGCGGGCCCTGCGGTAATGGAGGTCTTCGGAGAAACGCCTTTCGTGCCTGCCAACAAAAAAGAAGCTCTTAAGTTAAGCGAGGAGCAGCGGGCGCTGGATGTTCGCTTCAGGACTGAGAATATACGTATCACCAATCAGTACATACCCGGAGAGGAGAGGAGCTTTACCATCATATCTTTCCCTGTGCCGGCTATAGGTGATAAATTTGATGAGATATTTGATGCCGTTATACGCATAAACACACTGGATTATGAGAAATACCTGAATATCCAGAGCAGCATGATCGATGCGTTGAACGAGGCGGAGTATGTGCATATAAAAGGCATGGGAGCCAACAGGACTGAGCTTAAGGTATCGCTTAAGAAGCTTGACGATCCCGCAAAACAGGCAATATATGAAAACTGTGTGGCAGATGTAAATATTCCGGTGGGCGAGATCTTCACAACGCCTGTACTTAAGGGGACTGACGGCGTGCTGCATGTCAGCCGCGTGTTCTTAAATGAACTGGAGTATAAGGATTTCTCACTTACCTTTAAGGATGGCATGGTCGTTGATTATGCCTGCGGAAACTTTGATGATGAGGCTGCCAACAGACGCTATATCGAGGATAACGTGCTCTTTAACCATAAGAGCCTGCCTATGGGCGAAGCTGCAATAGGTACCAACACTACCGCCTATGTGCTGGCCAGAAAATACGGCATAGAGGGGCTGCTTCCCATACTGATAGCAGAGAAGACCGGACCGCATTTCGCAGTGGGCGATACCTGCTATTCACATGCGGAAGACTTAAAGATATACAATCCGGACGGAAAAGAGATAGTGGCTAAGGATAATGAGGTGTCGCTTCTCAGAAAGACGGATCCCTCAAAGGCATATTTCGGCTGTCATACGGATGTGACAATACCCTACGATGAGCTGGGACTCTTAGAGGGAGTAAGGGCTGACGGCAGCAGTATCAGGATAGTTGAAAACGGGCGCTTTGTGCTGCCCGGTACAGAAGAATTAAATAAAGCATTTACGGAGGAATAAAAAATGGCACTTGTATCAATAGTAATGGGCAGCGATTCCGATATGCCCGTAATGAAGAAGGCTGCAGATGTACTGGAGGAGCTGGGCATAAGCTTTGAGATGCGTATAATCTCCGCACACAGAGAGCCCGACATCTTCTTTGAGTATGCAAAGACCGCAGAGGAGCGCGGCGTAAAGGTTATTATAGCAGGCGCAGGCATGGCAGCACATCTGCCCGGCATGTGCGCAGCGATCTTCCCCATGCCCGTTATAGGCATACCCATGCATACAACATCTCTTGGCGGCAGGGATTCGCTGTACTCCATCGTACAGATGCCTTCGGGAATACCCGTTGCAACAGTTGCAATAAACGGCGGCGCAAATGCAGGACTTCTGGCAGCGAAGATACTGGCTACATCGGATGCAGGGCTTCTTGATAAGCTCAAGGCATACAGTGAGAAGATGAAGAAAGCTGTTGAGGAGAAGGATGCACGCCTTGCAGAAGTAGGATATAAGGAGTATTGATGGATAAAGAACTGGCATACGGCATAGCCGGAGGTGTGATGGTGCCTCATCCGCCGCTGATAATACCCGAGGTAGGAAGAGGCTCCGAAAAGATAGTGGAAGAGACCATAAGGGCTTATGAAAAAGCTGCAGATTTTATCGCGGAACTTAAGCCGGATACCATTGTGTTATCCTCTCCCCACAGTATACTCTACCGGGATTATTTCCATATATCGCCCGGCAGAAAGGCCTTCGGCAGCATGGCGCGCTTCGGCGCCCCGCAGGTAAGTGCGGAGATTGAATATGACAGCGAATTTGTATCTGCCATAGAAAAAGAAGCGAAAAATGCAAAGATCATGGCGGGTACGGAAGGAGAACGGGATCCGCAGCTGGATCACGGGACCATGGTGCCGCTGTATTTCATATTAAAGAAATATGCCTCATTTAAGCTGGTACGCATAGGGCTTTCAGGCTTTGACCTGGAAGAGCATTTTAAACTCGGGCAGGTGATCGCAAAGGCGGCTTTCAGGAATGTGCGCCGCACGGTATTTGTGGCCAGCGGGGATCTGTCGCATAAACTGCAGGAGAGCGGACCCTACGGCTTCGATCCCATGGGACCGGTTTATGATGAGCGCATCATGGACGTCATGGGCAGGGCGGCTTTTGATGAGCTGTTCGACTTTAGCGAAGATTTCCTTGAGCAGGCCGCGGAATGCGGACACCGATCCTTTGTAATGATGGCCGGTGCCCTGGACGGTCTGAACCTGGAAACACATTGCCTGTCACACCAGGATGTGACGGGAGTAGGCTACGGGATATGTACATATAAAGTGATCGAAGAATAATAGCAGGGTCACAAGACGAAAGGAGCATCCCATGGAAAATGATATCTATGTCCGCCTTGCCAGGAAGTCGCTGGAAAGCTGTATCCGGGAAGGAAGGAAGATCAGCTGGGAAGAAGTGAAGGATGAGCTGTTATCAGATGAAGCGGATAAGGCTGCTGCAGAGGAAGGCCTGACAGGCAGGCGTGCCGGAGCTTTTGTTTCCATCCATGAACTGGGAATGCTGCGCGGCTGCATCGGGACCATAGGGCCGGTATACGGGACCCTGGCGGAGGAGATCATAATGAATGCCATCAGCGCATCGACCCGGGACCCCAGGTTCGAGCCCATAGAGACCGATGAGCTGGATAAGCTTGAGATAAGCGTGGATGTTCTGGGGGAGACAGAGGATATCGCTTCCGAAGATGAGCTGGATGTTAAGCGTTACGGAGTTATCGTGACCAAGGGTTTCAGGCGCGGGCTTCTGCTGCCTAATCTTGACGGAGTGGATACCATTAAGCAGCAGGTGGCCATAGCAAAGCAGAAGGCAGGACTCAGACCGGATGAAGAAGGCTGTGAACTGCAGCGTTTTGAGGTGGTCAGGCACTATTAAAAATAGCTCTTGCATTATAAGAGGATAATTTGTAAAATATAGAACTGTGTGGGTTGTCCACACAGTTGTTTATTGTTTAGCACAAAAAGGTCAGGGGGACCCAAACATGGATTATAAGAACGCAGGAGTAGACATTGAAGCGGGCTACCGTTCAGTGGAGTTGATGAAGCAGTATGTGAAGAAGACTATGCGTCCCGAAGTACTGGGCGGCATAGGAGGTTTTTCCGGGGCATTTTCTTTAAATGCCATTAAGAATATGGAAGATCCCACACTGGTGTCGGGCACCGACGGTGTAGGTACCAAGATCAAGCTTGCTTTTCTTCTTGATAAGCATGACAGCGTAGGTATCGATTGTGTTGCCATGTGTGTGAATGATATAGCATGTGCCGGCGCAGAACCTTTATTCTTCCTGGATTACATTGCCTGCGGCAAAAATATTCCTGAGAAGATAGCTATGATAGTAAAAGGTGTAGCAGAAGGCTGCGAGCAGGCAGGCTGCGCACTTATAGGCGGTGAGACCGCAGAGCATCCGGATCTGATGCCCGAAGAGGAATACGATCTGGCAGGTTTTGCTGTAGGTCTCGTAGACAGAAAGGAGCTTATCGACGGCAGCACCATCAAAGCCGGCGATACACTTATAGGAATCGCTTCCAGCGGTGTTCATTCAAACGGTTTCTCTCTCGTGAGAAAAGTTTTCCCGATGAACAGCGACGCACTTATACGTTATAATAACGAACTTGGAAAGTCACTTGGAGATGCACTCTTAACACCTACACGTATCTATGTTAAGGCCCTTAAGGCCGTTAAGGATGCGGGGATAAAGGTAAAGGGATGCAGCCACATCACCGGCGGCGGCTTTTATGAGAACATACCCCGTATGTTCCCCGAAGGCATCGGAGCAAAGATCGAAAAGAACAGCTATGAGCTGCCCGTTATCTTCAAGCTCCTCCAGAAGACCGGAGATATCGACGAGCACGTAATGTACAATACCTACAATATGGGTGTGGGCATGGTGCTGGCAGTCGATAAGACAGACGCAGACAAGTGTATCGCTGCACTCAAAGCAGCCGGTGAGGACGCCTTTGTTATAGGTGAGACCGTTGCCGGAGAAAGGGAAGCAGTATTATGCTGAGAATAGTCACACTGGTCAGCGGCGGCGGGACCAATCTGCAGGCAGTGATCGATGCGGTTGAAAACGGCACCATTAAGGATGCGCAGATCGTAAAGGTCATTTCCAACAAGGCGGATGCTTATGCCCTGGAGCGTGCGGCAAAGCACGGCATCGGAGCGCAGGCAGTGGTCAAAAAGGATTTCCCCGACAGGGAGGCCTTTAACGATGCGCTGATCGCGGCAGTTGACGAAGCAGCGCCCGACCTTATCGTACTGGCGGGCTTTCTTGTGGTTTTACCCGTAAAGATGATAGAGAAGTACAGGGGAAGGATCATAAACATACATCCTTCGCTCATACCTTCTTTTTGCGGAAACGGCTTTTACGGACTCAAGGTCCATGAAGCGGCCCTGGCAAGGGGAGTTAAAGTTACGGGAGCTACAGTGCATTTTGTGGACGAAGGAACAGATACCGGTCCTATTATCGCACAGAAAGCAGTCGAAGTACTTGAAGGTGATACGCCGGAAGTGTTACAAAAACGTGTTATGGAGCAGGCTGAATGGATCATACTCCCCGGAGTCATAAGAGACATCGCCTGCGGAAAGATACTTATCGGAGGGGAAAAATGAGAGTACTTATAGTAGGCGGAGGCGGCAGGGAACATGCCATAGCTGCATCCGTGGCAAAGAGTAAAAAGTGCGATAAGTTATTCTGTGCTCCGGGAAATGCGGGTATAGCAGCTCTTGCAGAGTGCGTACCCATTGGAGTGATGGAGTTTGACAAGCTTAAGGATTTTGCAGTAAAAGAGAAGATCGACTTTGTCATCGTCGCACCGGATGATCCTCTGGCAGGCGGACTGGTGGATGTGTTCGAAGGAGCCGGCATCAAGGCGTTCGGACCCCGTGCCAACGCAGCCATACTTGAAGGCAGCAAGGCCTTCTCAAAGGATCTCATGAAGAAATACGGCATACCCACTGCAGAGTACGAGAATTTCGACGATGCAGCCAAAGCCCTTGAATATCTGAAGGGAGCCACATATCCCATCGTACTGAAGGCTGACGGCCTGGCTCTGGGCAAGGGCGTGCTCATCTGCAACACTGCCGAAGAAGCTGTTGCGGGTGTAAAGGAGATAATGGAAGATAAGAAGTTCGGCAGCGCAGGAAACCGTATGGTAGTCGAGCGCTTCATGACCGGACGTGAAGTATCCGTGCTTACCTTTACCGACGGAAAGACTATAAGGGTAATGGCAAGTGCACAGGATCACAAGAGGGCAAAGGATAATGATGAAGGTTTGAACACCGGCGGAATGGGAACTTTTTCACCTACCCCTTTCTATACCGATGAAGTACACGATTTCTGTGTAAAGAACATCTATCAGCCCACAGTGGATGCCATGGCTAAGGAAGGACGTACCTTTAAGGGAGTTATCTTCTTCGGGCTTATGCTTACACCCGAAGGTCCCAAGGTGCTTGAGTACAACGCGCGTTTCGGCGATCCCGAGACCCAGGTTGTACTGCCCCGCATGGAGAATGACCTGCTTGAGGTCATGGAAGCCTGCGTGGACGGTACCCTCGACAAGATCGAGCTTGTATTCAAGAAGGATGCCGCTGTATGTGTAGTGCTGGCTTCCGACGGATATCCTTTAAGCTATGAGAAGGGTAAGGAGATAAGAGGCCTCGAGAGTTTTGACGGAAAGGATGACTATTTCTGCTTCCATGCCGGCACAAAATTCTCAGAAGACGGCAAAGTGCTTACCAACGGAGGAAGAGTGCTTGGTATCACCGCCCTCGGAAGTGACCTTAAAGAGGCACGCAAGAAAGCATATGAGGCAACCGGATGGGTTGATTTTGACAACAAGTACTTGCGTCATGATATCGGCAAAGCCATAGATGATGTATAAAAAGTGCTTGATGTTTACATAACGATATTATATAATAATCTGCTGAAGGGCGGATGAGCCAATATTTAGGAAAGGGATGGAAAGATGGAGAAGAGGAAGACTAGTTATTTGAGCAGGTATGGTCTTGCGTTCATCATGGTTGCAGTTCTGTTTTTCTGTATGCAGCTTATGGTTCACGCAACTGACGAGGAAGGACAGGGTACTGCTACAGTAAAGGCAGGCAAGCAGAACGTTAATGTACGTGCTACCGCAGTTGACGGCGGAAGCGTTGCACATGTAAGCGGAGGAGATACATTTACGGTTCTGGGTTCCGTAACCGGAAGTGACGGATATACCTGGTATGAGATAAGCGGTTCCGCAGGCGGGACCAATATTCACGGATACATCCGTGAGGATATGGTTGATGTAACTGAAGCAGCACCTGCTGATACAGACGATGGTGAAAGCGAAAGCGGCGGTGAAGAAGCAGCACCTGCAGATGGCGGCGGTGATATGACACCGGAGAGCAATGCTACCATGGGAAGCATACTTGCCATGGATCCTCCCGTAGGTGAGGATGGTTCAGTTCAGACCCCTGCTTTACCCGCAGGTTTCGACGAGACCAGGATCAGGGTAGGTGACCGTGAAGTTCAGGCATGGGAGAAGGATGATACTTTCTATATCTTCTATGCAAATTCACCTTCAGGAAACGTAGGCTGGTTCCTTTATGACCAGGCAGAAGGCAGATGGGTGCGTTACACCGATTTCCTTATCGACAACGGCGGTACTGCTGCAGAACCCAAGGCAGCAGGCGGAGTCAGCAAGGGAGTTGTTATAGCACTTATAATACTGGTAGTAGTACTTGCACTTGCATGTGCATTCATGGCATACAAGCTGTTCGCAGGCAAGGATTATGCTGATGGCGACGATGATGACGATGATGATGAGGACTATCGTCCCCGCAGACAGGTCAGCGGCCGTCCCGCAGCACTCGCAAACGGACATCCCGTACAGTCAAGACCCCAGGGCGCAGCCCAGGGCCAGAGACCTGCAGGAGCAGGTAATGTACAGAGACAGCCGGGCCAGAGACCCGCAGGGGCAAGACCTGCAGGAGCAGCTCAGGGTCAGCGTCCCGCAGGAGCAAGACCTGCAGGAGCACCGGGCCAGCGTCCCGCAGGAGCAAGACCCGCAGGAGCACCGGGCCAGCAGCCCGTACGCCGTCAGAGCCAGCCGGGAGCACCGGTACGCCGCGCACCCCAGCAGGGTGGTGCTGCAAGGCCCCAGGCGCGTCAGAGCAGACCTGTTGATGACGATGATGATGAGTAAAAAATCACCTTGACAGAAAACTCTCCCGGTGTTATACTTTGGTTATAACACCGGGTTTTTTTGAGCCCATTTTAAGGAGTGTAAGACATTGGAAGGTTTTAAGATCACGATAGATTTTGACAGTGAAGAAGCACTTTACATGCAGGTAAAGAATCAGATCATCACCCAGATCGCATGCGGCAGTCTGAAGAAGGGAGATTCACTTCCTTCGGTAAGGCAGCTGGCTGGTGAGATCGGTATAAATATGCATACGGTCAATAAGGCATATTCCCTGCTGCGCCAGGAAGGCTATCTTAAGATAGACCGCCGCAGCGGCGCAAGGGTTGAAGTGGAGTACAGACAGGGCAGTGATGATAAGGAGATAAGCGATGACCTTGGGCTTCTGGTTGCAAGGGCACGCTGCAAAGGGATCTCTGCCGAAGCACTTCACAGAATGATAGACGAGCATTATGAAAAAGGTGAACTGGAACATGCCTGAGGGATTTACCGCAAAAGCGAAAAGTGCGCTGGATCTTGCGGATCAGGTCTCTAAGGAGATGCGCTCTGCCTATATCGGTACGGAGCATATCCTTGTGGGCATAATACGCGAAGGCACCGGAGTGGGAGCGGCTATACTCAAGGAGAGCAGGATATATGAAAGCCGCATCATGGAACTGATGCGTGAGATAATAACACCTGCGGGAGGCAGCACTACCCTTCTTAAGGAACGCCATGACTATTCCGCAAAAGCACTTGAAGTGCTGCGCAGGGCACCCCAGATAGCAAAAGAAACAGGATCGGAAGAAGCCGGGACGGAGCATCTCCTGCTGGCTGTTTTTGCTGTTCAGGACTGTGTTGCCTTAAGGCTTTTGAGTGCATGCAGCCTTGACATAAACCGCTTCTACAAAGACGTTGTCCGTTATATGGGTAACGATTCTGCGGCATTTATAAAGAAGGCATTAAAAGCCGGCAACAGACGCGGAGGACGTCAGGAAAATACAGAGATGCTCTCCCAGTTCGGAAAGGATCTGACGGCCCTTGCAAAGGAGGGCAAGCTGGATCCTGTGATAGGCAGGGCAGCGGAGATACAGCGCGTTATACAGATACTGAGCCGCCGCACCAAGAACAATCCCTGTCTGGTGGGTGAGCCGGGGGTCGGTAAGACCGCCATTGTAGAGGGAATAGCCAATGCCATCGCAGCGGGTGAGGTGCCCGATACCGTAAAGAACAAGCGGCTCATAACCATGGACCTTTCGGGCATGGTGGCAGGCAGCCGGTACAGGGGCGAATTCGAGGAGAGGCTTAAACGCCTTATGAACGAAGTCATCGAGAGCGGGGATGTCATCCTCTTCCTGGATGAGATACATACCGTTATCGGTGCGGGCGGAGCTGAAGGCTCCATTGATGCTTCGAACATATTAAAGCCTGCGCTGGCGCGTGGTGAGATACATCTTATCGGTGCCACCACGGTTTCGGAATACCGTAAATATTTCTCCAAGGATGCGGCACTTGAACGCCGTTTTCAGCCTGTTAACGTGGATGAGCCGGGCATAGAGGAAGCAATAGATATATTAAAGGGCGTCGCTCCCAGGTATGAGGAGCATCACGGCATAAAGATACTGCCCGAAGCTCTGGAGGCGGCAGTCCGCTTATCCGAGCGCTACATAAATGACCGTTTCCTTCCCGACAAGGCTATAGACCTTATCGATGAAGCGGCTTCCGCAAAGAAGATACGGGGGATGGCGGTGCCGGAAAAGGTGCGCGAGCTTCAGGAGGAGATAGAGAAAAAGGAAGACCAGATAGAGCGGTCAATAAAAATAGAGGCATTCCTGCAGGCGGGAGAGCTGCGCGCAGCGCAGAAGCAGCTTAAGAAAAAGCTTGAAAAAGCCATGGCCGATGCAGAGCGTAAGAACAAAGGCAGGACGGATACCGTCGACGAAAACGATATAGCTGAGGCGGTAAGCCTCTGGACCAAGATACCCCTTAAGAAGCTGGCGGAGAAGGAAAGCGAGCGCCTGCTTAAGCTGGAGGAACAGCTGCATAAGCGTGTTGTGGGACAGGAAGAGGCAGTAAGTGCCGTATCCCGTGCGATACGTCGCGGCAGGGTGGGATTACAGGATCCCAGGCGTCCCATAGGTTCATTCCTGTTCCTTGGCCCCACCGGTGTGGGTAAGACAGAATTGTCAAAGGCATTGGCCGAGCTGGTATTCGGATCGGAGAGCGCTCTTATAAGAGTAGATATGTCCGAATACATGGAGCAGCATTCAGTCTCAAAGATGATAGGTTCGCCACCGGGCTATGTAGGCTACGAAGAAGGCGGCCAGCTGTCGGAGAAGGTGAGACGCAATCCATATTCGGTGATACTTTTTGACGAGATAGAAAAGGCCCATCCCGACGTTTTCAACATACTCCTCCAGGTGCTGGATGACGGGCATATTACAGATGCCCAGGGCAGGAAGGTGTCGTTTAAGAATACGATACTGATAATGACCAGCAACGCAGGAGCGCAGCGCATCATATCGCCCAAGAATCTGGGCTTCACCGCACACAGCGATGAAAAGAAGGATTACGAGCATATGCGCGAGGGCGTGATGGACGAGGTCAGGAAGATATTCAAACCTGAGTTCATCAACCGTATCGATGAGATACAGGTTTTCCATCCGCTCAGCAAGGCAGACTTAAAACGTGTTATCAGCATACTTTCAAAAGAACTGTCAAGACGCTGCAAGGACCAGATGGATATCAAGCTTAATATCAGCCAGGGCTTCAAGGACTATCTTGTAGAGGAACACACGGATCTTAAGATGGGAGCAAGACCCCTGAAGAGAGCGATACAGACACAGCTTGAGGATCCGCTGGCAGAGGAGCTCTTAGCCGGAAAGGTGCATCCGGGAGATGAGATAAACGCCGTAAGGAAAGACGGCAGCACCGTATTCGTGAGAAAGAACAAAGACAACAAGTCAAAATAAATAACGGAGGACAAAAAAATGTCTGTAGTAAAAGAATTACTGCGTTCGGAAAAAGACGGCAGCATAAGCTTCGGTGATTACAGCTTAAGCGATAAGTCCAAGCTTGAGGATTTCAAGCATGCAGGGGATCTGTTAAAGGTCAAGACCTTCAAGGAGATAACCAGGCTTGAGAAGAACGGAAGTTTTTTGTATGAGTCGGTACCCGGCACCGCAGTAGAGAATTTTGTTGAGACTGCCGACGGCATAAGCTTTACCGTAGAAGGTCCCGAAGATGCTATGATCACCGTAGGTCTTGCGGAGGATTCCGAATACGATGTAAGCGTAGGCGGGGCAGATTCAGGCCGTATGAAGACCAACCTGGGCGGCAAGCTCGCAATGAGCGTTGAGCTGGCAGGTGCAGGTGCCGTTAAGGTAGAGATAAAGAAGATCTGATGGCGTCATCAAAGAAAAAGACAGTCTTTTTCTGCAAAGAATGCGGCAATGAATCCGCCAAGTGGATGGGGCAGTGCCCTGCCTGCCATGCCTGGAACAGTTTTGTTGAACAGGAAGTAAGGCCGGCGGCAGCGGGCTCATCACGGTCTGTGGCCGCGACACAGGCTTCTGTGCCTACCTCACTCTCCGACATAAGCTTAAGCGAAGAGGACAGGGTGAGTAGCGGCATAGCAGAGCTGGACCGCGTGCTGGGAGGCGGTGTAGTGCCGGGCTCCATGATACTGGTGGGCGGTGATCCCGGAATAGGAAAGTCCACATTGTTATTGCAGGCCTGCAGGGAAATGGCTGCAAAGGGCCAGAAACTCATTTATATTTCCGGTGAGGAATCCTTAAAGCAGATACGCATGCGTGCGGACCGCCTTGGTGAGTTCACCGGAGATCTTAAGCTTTTGTGCGAGACTGACCTGACTGCCATAGGAGATATATTAAGGAGTGAGCGCCCGGACATAGTGGTCATCGATTCGATACAGACCATGGTAAATGCCGAGGTCAGCGGAACTCCGGGAAGCGTATCCCAGGTAAGGGAATCCACAGCCGTGCTGCTGCAGCTTTCCAAATCTCTGGGTATATCGATATTCATCGTGGGCCATGTGACTAAGGAAGGTACCGTAGCTGGCCCCAGGATACTGGAGCATATGGTGGATACGGTACTGTACTTTGAAGGTGACAGACACGCTTCCTACAGGATACTGCGCGGGGTAAAGAACCGCTTCGGTTCCACAAATGAGATAGGCGTTTTTGAAATGTGTGAGGGCGGGCTTAAGGAAGTATCCAATCCTTCCGAATACCTGCTTTCCGGAAGACCGGAAGATGCCAGCGGCACGGTGACGGCCTGCTCCATAGAGGGCACGCGTCCCATACTGCTTGAGATACAGGCACTGGTATGCCAGACGGGCTTCGGAATACCCAGGAGACAATCCTCCGGTGCGGATCTGAACAGGATAAACCTTTTGATGGCAGTGCTGGAAAAGAGACTGGGACTGAAACTTGGAATGTGTGATGCCTATGTAAACATAGCCGGTGGTATGCGTATAGCGGAACCGGCACTTGACCTGGCGATAGCCATGGCGGTGGTATCAAGTTTTATGAACGTGCCTGTTAACAGCAGGTTACTGGCGTTTGGGGAGGTAGGCCTCTCCGGCGAAGTAAGGGGTGTGAGCCAGCCTGAGCAGCGTATAAGGGAAGCTGCAAAACTGGGTTATACCGAATGTGTACTGCCGCGTATCTGCGCGCAGCGTGTTGGTGAAATAAAGGGAATACGGCTTTATCCCGTAGACAGTGTACGGGATGCCATAGCCCTTATTAAAAAATAAAGTAAAGAAAGAAGGAGTAAAGAAATGGCACTGTTGGACAAATGGCGTTCTATGGCCTACGACACAAAGAATAATGATAAGGCAACCATCCAGAGGCTTTGGGATGATTATTTTAAGCAGGAGAGAAGAGTATATCAGGAGCTGCTTAAGAATCCCGATGAGGAAGTTAAGGGAACCGTAGCCGAGCTGGCTGAGAAATATGATCTTTCCATCATGTATATGACTGCATTCCTTGACGGTATAGACGAGAGCCTTAAGGTAAAGAACCCTATCGAGACAATGGAGGAGGATACCGAAGTAAGCCTTGCTTTCGATAAGGAGAAACTCTATATCAACATGGTAGATGCAAAGGCTGACTGGCTTTATAACCTTACGGAGTGGGAGCCTATCTTCTCTGCAGAGAAGAGGGAAGAACTCTTTAAGATCGGTAAGAATCTCAATACCGTAAAGCATGAGACTCCCAAGATCTATCCTAACGATCCCTGCCCCTGCGGCAGCGGCAAGAAGTACAAGAAGTGCTGCGGAAAGAACGCGTAAAAGTCATCCCTGCGAAGGATCTTTGTAAAGAAAGAAGGTTGTAATACAATGACTAAGATAGAAGTTATTTCAGGTTTTCTGGGAGCCGGAAAGACTACCCTTATTCAGAAACTTTTAAAGGAAGCGTGGGCCGGTGAGCAGGTTGTACTCATCGAGAACGAGTTTGGTGAGATAGGAATAGACGGAGGCTTTCTTAAGGAAGCCGGCGTTGAGATAACCGAGATGAACTCGGGCTGCATCTGCTGCTCACTGGTAGGTGATTTCGGTACCGCACTTAAGGATGTTATGAAGCGCTTCACACCCGACCGTATAGTTATCGAGCCTTCGGGAGTAGGTAAGCTTTCTGACGTGGTACGTGCCATCCAGACTGCAGAGCTTGGTGATGACGTGGTCCTCAATTCTGCTATAGTTGTAGTTGATGCCACCAAGTGCAAGCTTTATATCAAGAATTTCGGTGAGTTCTTCATCAATCAGGTGGAGCATGCAGGAACCATCATTCTGAGCCGTACCGGCAATATCAGTGACGATAAGTTAAAGACTGCACTCGAGCTTTTAAAACAGCATAATGATAAGGCTACCATAATCACCACTCCCTGGGACCAGATCACAGGTCAGTCCATCAAGGAGACCATGGAAGGTGTGGACCTTCTGGATGAGCTCCTTAAAGAAGTGATGGAGCATCATCACGATGAGGAAGAGTGTGACGATCCCGACTGTGAGTGCCACCATCATCACCATCACGACGATGATGACGATCATGAATGCTGCCATCATCACCATCATGACGATGATGACGACGATCATGAATGTTGCCATCATCACCATCATGACGATGATGACGACGATGATCATGAGCACCATCATCACGATCACGACCATGATCATGATCACGAGCACGAGCATCATCATCACCATCACCACCATGCAGACGAAGTATTCGGAAGCTGGGGCATGGAGACCGCATCAAAATATACAAAGGATGAGATCGAAGGCTTTTTATCCAAGCTCGGTGATGCACTTACCTACGGCATGGTACTGCGTGCAAAGGGTATGGTACCTGCTGCGGACGGCAGCTGGATATATTTCGATTATGTACCCGGTGAGTCAAATGTGCGCGAGGGTTCACCCCAGCCTACAGGTAAGTTCTGTGTTATAGGTTCAAAGCTTAACGAGGATGAATTAGAGGAGCTGTTTAAGAAATGAAACCGGTATATATGATAAACGGCTTTCTGGAGAGCGGAAAGACCACATTCATAAACTTCACGATACAGCAGCCTTACTTCCAGATCAAGGGCCTGACGCTTTTGCTGCTCTGTGAGGAAGGCGAAGAAGAGTATGATGAGAAGATCCTTAAGGCGGCCAGGACCGAAGTCAGGGTCATAGAGGATGAGGCAGATTTTACGGTCGCCAATCTGAACGCCATCGAAAAGGAACTCAATCCCGAACGTATCATCATCGAGTACAACGGTATGTGGAATGTGAAGGATATGAAGCTGCCCTTCCACTGGAACGTGGAGCAGCAGATAACGCTCATCGATGCTTCGACCTTCCCTACATATTACAGCAACATGAAATCCATGGTCGCTGAGATGATAAGGAAGTCCGAGCTGATCATCTTTAACCGCTGTGATACGGTAATGGATAACCTGGGAAGCTACCGCAGGAATGTAAAGGCAGTGAATGCTTCCGCAGATGTTATCTTTGAGAATAAAGAAGGCGAGATCAACGAGATCTTCGAGGAAGATCTTCCTTACGATCTTAAGTCCGATAAGATAGTCCTGGACGACCAGTCCTACGGCATCTGGTATATGGATGTCATGGATCATATAGAGCGTTACAGCGGCAAGACCATAGAGTTCGTTGCTATGGTAATGAAGCCCAAGGGCTTTGAAGCGGATGCCTTTGTGCCCGGACGTATGGCTATGACCTGCTGCGCGGAGGATATGGCTTTTCTGGGCTACGTATGCAAGTACGCAGGTGCGGATAAGCTTAAGGACCGCAGCTGGGTTAAGGTGAGCGGACAGCTCAAAAAGGAATTCCGCAAGGATTATAAGGGAGAAGGACCTGTGATCTATGCACAGAAGGTGGAAGAGACACAGCGTCCCGCTAATGAAGTAATAGGATTCAATTAATGGCAAAAAGCAGCGGTCTTAAATACAGCAGGTCTTTTGTATTTGCAGCCACGGGTTTTTTGTTTATTCTTTTCCTGATACTCTGGTACAAACAATACACCTGTTTTAATTACGGCGAAGGCGGTCTTTATATGGATCGCCTTAAGCTTGCCGTTTTCGGTGCAATGGGGGCTCTGGCCCTCATCTGTATTTTTGGTGCCTTCAATTCACTGGGATCATTGTCAAAGGGCAGATCGGGGGCGGCGGGGACGCTGTTCTTTTTTGCTGCTATCTGGACGCTCGGAGCAGTGATCACAGGTGAAAGGGAAGATATCTCATACATGAACGTAGCGTTTTCTTTTGTGGCGGTCTATTCCGCCATGGGCTGCGTGATACTTACCACGGACGATAAGAAAGCGGATAAGGATATCCCGGATATACTTTTTATCGCGGCCCTGATCATAGGCATCGCGATGGCATTTTTCTTTCTGATGCTCAGTATAAAGGATAAGACCCTTTTATCCTATGTGTTCGGCGGAAAATATTCACTTACAAGGATCGCGGGATTTTCCTGCTGTTTCGGCTTATTTGTGCTGGGACTCTTGATCTTTGGCGGAAAAAAGCTTTCCGCGCCTGTTTCCGAGGGACTGCGCGGTGCGGTGTGCAGCGGTTATTTCGTGCCCTCATCGGTACTGATACTTATCTGTCTGTTAAAGGGACAGTTTTCATATTATCTTGAAGGCAGCGGCCTTGTGCTTAAGTTAATCTGCACGGCAGCGGTCGCGGCAGCTCTTTTTAAAGGCAGGAGATTTTTGCTTAAGGAAGTTAGATTTCCGGCTTTCATCTGGCCTGTTTATTACGGTATTATCACGGCGCTTACATTCTGTGAGCACTGTATAGTCAATTTCTGGGGCGGGGAAGTGGGAGACTTAAGGCACACGGGCATATACTACAGGCCCCTCTACGTGGTATCCAGGTTCCTTCCCTTCGGCGGGAAGAATATGGATGTCTACGGCCATTACGCACTGTTCTATAAGCCTTTCATGATGATATTCGGACACAGCATCACGACAGTGGGCGTGATCACGGGGATCACTGCTGCGGTATCGATGGTATTTATACTGCTCATCATGCATAAGCTCATAAAGAGCGATCTGTTAAAGCTGCTTGGAGGGATCCTCTTAGTAAGTGCACTGGCGATACCCTGGCTCTATCTTCAGAATTTCCCCTGCCGTTTCTTATTCCCGGCGATGCTCATGTATATCATCATCATAAAGGATAAGGGCGATGATAAGAACAGCGGTAAAAAGGACCGTCACCGTATCGCGGGATTTTTCCTATGCATGGCAGCCATCCTCTGGAATCCCGAGACAGGTGCCGTCTGTGCGGCTGTCTTTTCCGTATACACCGTATTAAAGAACGGTGAAGGCAAGAGCCTTAAACAGCTGATCATCGCAATGCTTAAAGAGCTTCCCTTTATGGCTCTTGAGGCTGCTTTGGCATATGGTATAGTCGCACTCTATAACCTGCTGGCCAACAGCTTCGGGCCGGGAGCGGAAGGCGTGTTTTCCAGATCTTCGGAAGTGTTTATCGTGGACCATGTGACCACCGGAAGCAACGGCGTGCTGCGCTGGGGCAACGATCCCTGGCTCTATATCATGATACTGCTTATGATCCTTACGGCGGCCGTGCTGTATAAGACGGGCATCCTTAAAAAGTATGGGAAGCTCTCCTGCAAAGGCAGCGAAAGGGTATATATAAGCGGACTGCTGATAAGCCTGGGATACTTCGTATACTGGATGACCAGGCCGGAAGAATATGCAATAATAGCGGCGCCTCTGGCACTTATAATATTGATGCTGTACGAGAAGGTCTTTTCCCGTGAAGGAAACCTCTTTATGAGTGCGGGGATAATAGTGACCATGGGACTTACCGCTTTTGCATTAAGCACACCCCAGGCCGTAAGTTCGATAAGCACCAAGCTGACGGATAATTCGGTAATGTCCGCCGCAGCGATAGAAGCGGATATAAAGAATTTTGAGACTGAAGTGCCAAAGGATTGTTACGGCTACACCTACGGCCTTCCCATGCTTTATATGCAGCTGGGCTGGGATATCAATTTTGACCGCTATGTAAGCATAGATGATCAGGAACATCTGATAAGCGACGATCCGTCTCTTGAGCTTGAAGGAATGGAGATCGTAAAGAACATAAACGTGGGCAGGCAGGTATATTATCTGTATGAAAGAGTCAGGTAATGCAGGAAAAGATCAGTAAACAGGAACTGAATAAAAAAGCTGCCAAGGCGGGATTTTTCTTCGTCTTTATGCAGATGCTGGTCAGGGGCGTGACCTTTTTATTAACGCCCGTATATACCCGCCTTGTATCAAAGGCACAGTACGGTGAGCTGCGTGTATACGAATCCTGGCTGCTCATCATCGTGCCCGTAATGTCCCTTTCTCTGTACCGCAGCATCGAGCGTGCCAAATACGACCATGAGGAGGACTTTGACCATTACGTATCCTCGGCCGTTATGTGCTCATATATCAGTATCTTTGTTTTTATCAGTGCCATCAGCCTTTTCTTCAGGCAGTTCTTTATGGATAAGACCGACATGAACCTTATCATGTACATCTACATGATATTCTATACCTTTGCGTATACGGCCACCCTGTCCTTCCAGCGCAGGGAAAAGCAGATGATGAGATATAAGGTGAACACGGCGGCATCGGCGCTCATGATGATACCGGCAGTGCTCTTATCCATAGCCCTGCTGTACTGGGGCAATGTGACGCACAGGGAAGACAGCCTTGTGGATCTGCGCATCATAGGCTATTTCACACCCCAGGTGATAGGAGGCATCATCCTGGCGGTGCTCATGTTTAAGCAGGGCGGCATCAAGCCGGATATGTCATACTGGAAGTATGCCATAACATTCAGCCTGCCGCTGATACCGGAGACCTTGTCTATACAGATAATGAACCAGGCGGATAAGATAATGGTCAAGAAGCTGACCATGGCCGACAACGCGGGCGTATTTGCACTGGCCACGACAGTATCCTTCATCATCTGGATAGTGGAAGATGCGGTATGGGGCGCATGGCAGCCCTGGGTTTATGAAAAGATAACCCGTAAAGAAGATAAAGATATAAAAAAGCCCTGGTATATGATAGTCCTTGTTTTTGCATTCTTCTCCTGGGCGCTGGTGGTATTCGGGCCTGAGCTCATAGCAATACTTGGCGGCAATAAATATAAAGAAGCCGTATACCTGATCGCACCCATGGTCACCGGCACGCTGTTCCGTTTTTACAGCAATATCTTCTCGACCATAGAGAACTACGAGAAAAAGACGGTTTTCTGCGGTATAGGTACAGTGAGTGCCATGATACTAAATATTGTGCTCAATTATATATTCATCAAGCGCTTCGGATACCAGGCTGCGGCCTTTACGACAGCGGCCAGCTACCTTTTCCTGCTGGTCATCCAGGGCGTGCTGGAATCCATAGTCTGCGGGCGCCGTATCGTATCTCTGGGCCTTATGAGCCTGATCTGCATAGGCTGTTTTGCGGTCAATGAGGCCAGCATATATTTGTATGACTTAAATTGGTATATACGGTGGATTTTTTTCGGGATTATTAGTATAATACTATATGTTGTGTTCAGGAAAAAGATTAACGGGTTGATAAAACTCTTATTAAAGAGGAATTGATATGTTGGTATCGGTTTGCATACCCTGCTACAGATCGGCTAAGACACTTCCTGTGGTGGTACAGAACATAAAGGAAGTGTTCGAAACGATCGAAGACGATTACCAGATAGTCCTGGTAAACGACGGCTCTCCCGACAATACCTTCGGGGTGATACTTGAGCTGTGCAGGGAAAATGAAAAGATCACAGGCGTTAACCTGACCAGGAATTACGGTCAGGCGTCTGCCAAGCTGGCTGCACTGCGTCAGGCTAAGGGCGACGCCGTTGTTTTTATGGACGACGACGGACAGCATCCCGCGGAAGGGATACCGGCACTTCTGGCCAAGCTTAAGGAAGGCTATGATGTGGTCTATGCGGATTTTAAGAAGAAGAAGCACAGCCTCTTTAAGCGCATGACCAGCAGCCTGCATAACCGTATCGCGGAGTTTATGGGGAACAAGCCCAAGGGCATAAAGCGTTCTTCGTTTTCGGTATGGTCAAGGCCTGTAGTGGATGCCATGCTGACATATAAGAGCCCCTTTGTTTCCATAGGTTCATTCCTGATGTCGGTGACCACGAAATATGCGAATGTAGAAGTGGAGCATAAGGAAAGGCTGGAGGGAAAATCCGGTTATACCTTAAAGAAGCTCTTTAAGCTCTGGCTGAATATATTCATCAGTTTTTCAATGATGCCCCTTCGTATGGCGACCTATCTGGGATTCCTTTTTTCGGGTGTCGGTTTTATCGGCATCATTTATCTGTTCATACGTAAACTTGTTCATCCCACAAAGGTTGCCGGTTATACCAGTACCATGATCACCGTGCTGTTCATGAGCGGTGTCATCATGCTCATCCTGGGAGTCATGGGTGAGTATCTGGGAAGGATATACATGACTGTGAGCGGCATGCCGCAGTTCTATGTCAGAGAGGTAATTAATGGAAAAGACGATAACGACAAGGTTTCTTGATGAGATACGCGCTCTGGCGAGGAAGCCTGTTCCTGAGGAAGCTGCGGCGGAAGCCGGACAGTGTCTTGCGGATTATATGGCATGCGCCGTGCTGGGAGCAGATCTTACCAAGGGAGCCTTTGAAGCGGAAGCCGGAGATGTGCCGCTGATCGGCAGGCACAGCAAAAGCTCCATGCATGCGGCGGCGCTGATAAACGGTATGTCCGCACATATGGCGGAGCTGGATGACGGACAGCGTTTTGCGATGCTCCATCCGGGAGCACCTGTGATAAGCGCCCTTATTTCCGCAGCTGCACATTACAAAATAGACGGCAGCAGCTTTATAAAAGGCATCGTTATCGGATATGAAACAACGATAAGGCTGGGCGCTGCTATACAGCCGGGACATAAATTAAAAGGCTTTCATGCAACGGGAAGCTGCGGTGCCATGGGCGCAGCCCTGGGACTGGCGGCAGCCCTTGATCTTAAGGATGAGGAATGGGATGCGGTATTTGCCGCTGCGGCATCGGATGCTGCGGGACTGCTGCAGCTCATCGACGACGGTTCGGAATTAAAGCCCTATAATATCGGGCGTGCCGCGGCAGCAGGCATAAATGCGCTGATAGCGGGACGCAGCGGTCTTAAGGGACCGGGGGATGTACTGGGCGGCAAGCGCGGTTTCTTTACGGCAACGGCTGCAGAGATAAATGAAGACAGGCTCTTAAACGGCTTCATGCCGCAGTATGCGATAAAGACCATATACCGCAAACCCTATGCAGCCTGCAGGCACACACATGCGGCTATAGAAGCGGTACTTAAGCTCCGTGAACAGTATTCTTTTATACCCGACGATACCGAGGAGATATTGATAAGGACATACGGCCTTGCGATCAAAGGGCACGAGCATACCGAGATAAAGGGTGCGGGTTCGGCAAAGATGAGCATGCCGTACTCCGTTGCGGCAGCGCTTAAGTACGGCAGGGTCAATTACCAGCAGTACGAAGAAGACTGCCTTTCGGACGAAGAGTTAGCCTGCCTGATGAAGAGGGTGAGGATTGAAGAGGATCCCGAGCTTTCAGCACTGGTACCCGCTAAGAGGGGAGCCATCGTAAGCATAAGGAGCGGGAAGGATACCTACACCTGCAGGGTGGACTACCCCAGGGGAGAGCCGGAAAACCCCGTCACTGCACAGGAGATAAAGGATAAGTTCTTTTCGCTTTGTGAAGCAGCCGGATGGGACGGTGCAGACAGTAAGGAATTATATGAAGCGGTAATGGATGTTGAGAACAGACTGCCCCGCCTATTGGAACTGATATAGAGGAGATATGATGGAAAAGACAAGAGCATTTTTAAAGAGCATAGGCCTTCCCGAAGGTGATGACTATTCACTTAAGACTTCGGAGAAGCGTTTTGCGGACGGAGGACAGTTCCGCTTTGAGGTGCCGGGCATACAGGGACCCAAGGTAATGCAGGCGCTTCTTGAGTCACTTGAAGGCTATAAGATACCTATCCACAGAGTTACACAGACAAAGGGTATCTGGACCCTTCTGGATGAAGAGATAAGTGAGATGGTAAGGCTTGCAAACGAATATCATCTCCAGCTGATATTGGCTATAGGGCCCAGGGCTACTACCGATACCAGTGCATCCGTACATACCCCGGAGGGGCAGCGTATGGGATACCGCCTGCGCGGACAGGAGCAGATAGTGCGTGCCGTAGAGGATGTCAAACGTGCTGCAGGCCTGGGATGCAGAGGCTTTCTGGTATATGATGAAGGCTGCTTATGGATCTTAAATGAAATGCGCAAAGCCGGGGAACTGCCGGCTGACTGCCACTTTAAGGTGTCGGCTCATACCGGTCACGGAAATCCCTGCTCCGCAAAGCTTTTAGAGAGTATAGGTGCCAACTCGATCAATCCCGTAAGAGATATACAGCTGCAGATGCTCGCAGCCATGAGACAGGCAATCGATATCCCCATCGATATACATACGGAGAACCCGGAATCTTCAGGCGGCTTTATCCGCCACTATGAAGTGCCCGAGATGATAAGGGTAGCAGCTCCGATCTATTTAAAGACCGGCGGTTCGGTCGCCAAGACACACAGCTGGGACAGCACGGTGGATGATGCAAAGAAGAGGGCAAAGCAGATCGTGCTGGTAAAGAGAGTTATAGATGAATATTATCCGGATGCAAAAGTTTCCGCATCCTTATGGAAGAGTTGACAGGAGTGAACGATCCGATGAATGAACAGAAGCCCGTTGCGGTCATACTTGGAGGCATTTATCCTCATGGCTTTCTGATGAGAAAGCTTAAAGCCAGAGGATACTATACCGTATTGGTGGATTATTTTGATGCGCCTCCTGCGGCAGCAGACGCGGATGAACACATAAAAGAGAGCGCCATGGATTATGACGCCGTATTAAAGATAGCAAAAGAAAAGAACGCTGAGCTTGTGATGTCACCCTGCTTAGACCAGCAGATGCTGATAGCGGCAAGGGTATCGGAGACGCTTGGATTGTCGTTCCCCTTTGATCCGGAAACGGCAAGGAACGTTACCAATAAGCGTTACATGAAAAAGATCATGATGGAGAACGGCATACCCACCGCAAAGTATATACAGGTGGGAAAGGATACCGATCTGTCATCCTTAGGTCTCCGCTTCCCGGTGATCGTAAAGCCCGTGGACAGCTGCGGATCTGCCGGCGTAGCCAGGATAGAGGATCCCGCGCTCCTTGCGGAAGCTGTAAAGAGAGCGGGCGGCTGGAGCTTCAGTAATGATGTGATAATAGAGGAATACAGGCAGGGCCGGGAGGTAAGCGTTTATTCCTATGTCAGGGATAAAAAGGCTGTTGTCGTCACTACCCAGAACCGCATAAGCTTTGTGGGCAGTGATATAGTCAAGTGTTTTTCTTCCGTTTGCCCGGCTGATGTGAGTGCGCAGGTTAAGGAGAAACTGGGCGAGGTAGCCACACGCATCGCGCAGGTATTCGGCTTTGACAATACGCCGCTCTTCTATCAGGCGATAGTCGGTGAGGACGGCGAAGTGAGCGTTATAGAGTTTTCACCCCGTCTTGGCGGTGGTACATGTTTTTACCTGATGGAAGACAATGCGGATTTCGATATGCTCAGTGCTTCGATAGATTCGTACCATCATATACGTTTTGATAAGGATCCCGTTCCCGAAAAGAAGACCATCTTAGCTTACCAGGTGCAGGGGATGGAGGGAGTATACGATCATACCGAAGGCCTTGAGGAACAGAAGTCTAAAGGCCTTATCGCGGAATACTTCATGCAGAAGACCTCAGGCATGCATATAAGTACGGAGAAGGCCAGCAGTGCCAGGGTGATCGCGCTCATAATAAAAGGTGATGACCGTATGGAGTGTCTTGGCAAGCTAAGGGAAGCCATGAAAGGCATCAGGATCATCGATAACGAAGGAAGGGATATCACAGACAGAAGGCTTATCCCGGCCGAGGGAGATATAGTATAGATCATGGCAAAGGTCAGTCTGGAAAGTATAGATAAGGTATGTGAGGAAAGTCTTAAAGCGGTGGGAGTACCCGCGCGCTCGATAGAGATCATCACAGACACCATTCATTTTGCCAACAGGAGGGGAGTGGCTACTCACGGAGTGGGCAGGCTCCCGCTTTATATAAAAAAAATCCGCAGCGGTTTTTTTGAAGCGGATGATAAAACAGAGCTTATCATGGATAAAGGAGCTCTGGCGCTTTTTGATGCCCATCACGGTTTCGGACAGGTTGCATCACATCATGCGATGGAGCTTGCTGTCAAAAAAGCTAAGGAATACGGTATCGCAGCAGTAGGCGTACGTAACAGCAATAACTTCGGCATGGCCGGTTACTTCGGTGATATGGCTGCACGCGCGGGCTTTGCTGCACAGATCTATGCCAATGCGGCACCTGCCATAGCGCCTACGGGCGGCAGCAGGGCCATCTTCGGTACCAATCCGCTCTGTTATGCATATCCCGCGGGTGAAGGAGAGGATCCTGTCGTACTTGATATGGCTACGACCATAGCGGCAAGAGGCAAGATACGTCTTGCTGCCAAGAACGGGGAGAAGATACCTTCCGACTGGGCGGTGGATGCAAACGGCGATCCTACGGACGATCCCAACGAAGCGCTGAAGGGAACGCTGCTGCCTATAGGCGGATATAAGGGCTACGGACTGTCACTTTTTGTAGACCTCTTTGCGGGGCTTATGACGGGATCGGCAGCAGCCGGTGAAGTAAAGCCTTTAAGCGATATGGGAGCATATTCCAACAACGGGCATCTGTTCATACTGATGGATGCAAAGACATTCTGCGCTGAAGAAGATCTTAAGGCGCAGATGGCGGCGTTCAGAAAAGCCGTAAAAGAATGCGGTAATGAAGGAGCCGTACTCCTTCCGGGTGAACGCGGAAACGCAAAAATGAAGATCAATACTGACGATGTGGAGATATCCGATAAACAGTTCGCTGAGATCAATGCACTGGCGGAAGAGATGGGGATAGCTTCAAGACTGGAAAAAGGAGTTTGAGATGAGACATCATGATTTTCAGCCGGCAGACAAATTCACACTCTGCCCGGTTGAGTTTGATAAATATACCGATATACGTACCCTGCGTTACTGCCTCGGAGCAACAATGTATATGCCGGGTACCAGGAATTTTCACAGTGAGATAGTAAGCAGGAAATATCCCGGCCTTACATCGCTGGTACTGTGTTTTGAGGATGCATGCAGGGAAGAGGATGTACCCGCTGCTGAAAACAATGTCATAAGCCTTTTAAATTCACTGAATGAGGACATAGCATCCGGAAAGCTTAAGAAGGAAAGCGTGCCTCTTCTGATAATACGTGTCAGGAGCATAGAGCAGTTTAAATCTTTTTCGGCACGCTTAGATCACGATCAGGCCAAGATGATCACGGCCTTTAACTTTCCCAAGTTTGACTTGAGCAACGGAGAAGAATACTTCGCGCATCTTAAATATCTTAACGAAAAACTGAATGAAGTGATATACGGCATGCCCATATTGGAGAGCCGCGCCATGGCTTATATAGAGACCAGGACAGAGGAGCTTATCGGCGTCAAGGAGATCCTGGACAGATATAAAGATCTTGTGCTCAATGTGCGTGTGGGCGGAACTGACTGGTCATCGGTATTCGGAGTGCGCCGCGGTATCAACTATACGATATACGAGATACTTCCCGTAGCAGACTGCTTAAAGGATGTGCTCAATGTATTTTCACGCAATAACGAGTATACGGTATCCGGTCCTGTGTGGGAGTATTTCAGGGCAGAGAAGAGCATGAAGTTCGGAAAGCTCCCTGAGAAGATCAACCAGTCTATCTTTAAGGGAAAGACTTATATCAATGATGCCGTTGACGGACTGCTGCGCGAAGTCATGCTGGATAGGGCAAACGGCTTCATAGGCAAGACTATCATACATCCCACGCATATACCCTTTGTTAACGGTATGTATTCGGTAACGGAGGAAGTATACAATGATGCGATGCAGATCTTAAATACCGGAGACGGTGTCGTAAAGAGCGGAAACTCCAACAAGATGAATGAAGCAAGACCGCACAGGAACTGGGCGGAAAAGGTATATGCACGTGCAAGGGTATTCGGCGTGATCAAAGATGAATCATGCTATACCAGTCTGTTTGTAACGGAGAACGATAAATGAAAGAACTGCGCTTTCCGGTAAGCGAAGAAGATATAAAGGGATTAAAAGTAAGGGAACAGATACTTATCTCCGGCCGCATATTCTGCGGCAGGGATGCCGTATTGCCTAAGATAGCCGGGATGATAAATGACGGCAGCATAAAGGAGAGCGGCATCGATCTGAACGGAGGCCTTATATTTCATACCGCTGTCAGTCCTGCGGGCGTGGGGCCTACATCCAGCAACAAGTTCGAGATAGAGAGCACCATGGAGATACTTTCGCATGCAGGGATACGTATGCATCTTGGAAAGGGTGCCCTTAAGAAAGAAACGGCGGAGATGTTAAAACGTGAAGGCGCAGTGTATGCGGTCATCCCGCCGGTTACCGCGCTTCTTACCGACAGGATAAAAAGCCGCAGGGTAGCGGCCTTTGGCGAGCTTGGAATGGAAGCATTATATGAGCTGGAAGTATATGACTATCCGGCGGTGATAGCAATAGCCGGTGGAGAATCGATCTATGAATGAAACGGGATTAAAAGAGCTCACAGAGGCTGTAGCGGATACGCTTGTAAGGGCAGGCAGTGTGTTCCCGCCCGACAGATACGGAGCATATGCGCGGGCAATGGAGGACGATACGGAGCTGTCTGTGTGGGCAATGAAGCAGATAGTGGATAACGCAAAGGTAGCGGAAAAGAACCGTTCGCCCCTCTGTGATGATACAGGTATCCCCCATCTTTTATTGCAGATCGGAAAGAACAGATCTATAAACGGGGATATGCTGGAAGCGATATATGAGGGTGTGCGCAGCGGGCTTAAAAAACTCCCGGGCAGGCCCATGGCTGTCAAAGGTGATGATAAGCAGCGCATAGAGCAGTCTGAAGGCCTGATGGAGGATCCTGCGGGATTGGTGCCTGCACCACTTAGCATGGAATATGTCGATGATGAGGAAAGGCTGCGGCTGTATATACTTATGCAGGGCGGAGGACCCGAGATACGTGCCAAGACTTACAGGGTATTTCACAGGCACAGTCTGGATACCGTGCTGGAAGAGATAATACAATGGGCACGGGAGAGTGTTTCGCAGCTGGGCTGCAGCCCCTGCACATTGGCAGTGGGAATAGGAAGGTCTCATTTTGAAGCTTCTGCAATGATGCTGCGTGCCATGACCGAAGGCAGATACGATGTACAGAATGAATGTGAAAAGCGTATCACTGCAGCCGTTAACGAAAGCAATACCGGGGCATTGGGACTGGGAGGAAAGAATTCCGTACTGGCAACGTTTATGAAGACAGGTCCGCAGAGGGCCAGCGGTGTCCGTATCGTATGCATGCGCCCCTGCTGCTGTTTTGAACCGCGTGTGGCAATGTTAGATCTGTAAGGGATGGATCGCGTGATATGAAGAAGTTTTTTAAGAAAGCAGCCGTCCCTGTACTGACAGCACTGATCTTTACAGCAGGGCTTATCATCCTTGGAAGGATGGTAACACCTGTAGGTGAAGGAGAGTATTTCAGGGCCGATGTTGAAAAGATAACAGCCGGCAAAGAGTCCGTTGATGTATTGTTCCTGGGATCATCGCGTATATTCAGGTCCTTTGTACCGGAGGTATATGAAGAAAAACTCGCTGTGGGAAACTGCCTGGTGGCAGGATCTTCGGGACAGAGGGTAGAAGAAAGCTATCTGATGCTCAAGGACTTAAATGACGACGTTAAGCCCAAGACAGTAGTACTGGGTGTGCAGTGGAATACATTCCAGACAGCCGAAGAAGATGTGCTGCGTATGGAGCATACGCTTAAATTATATGACAGGCTGAGCCTTGGCGGAAAGGCAGGTTATCTTGTCAGGAATATAGGGACGGATGTTTTTCCACAGCTTTTCTATCTGTACCGCTACCGGTTCGATTTTACTTTCGAAAACATCATGCAGAATATTTCGGACCGCCGGGATCTCAAAAAGAACGGCTATATACCGGATACTACCCAGGTCAATACTTATCACGGAAAAGGCTTTATCTATGCCAACAGGAATCTGGATGACGGTAATATCGCCATAGACAGCAGGTGGAAGAACCGTTTTGATAAGGCGGAGATCGATCCTGTCAGACTTGGCTACCTGGATAAGCTGTGCGATTATTGTAAAGAAAACGGCATCAGGCTTATACTTGTATCACCGCCTGTTTCGATGATGAGTATCTATAACATAGACAACTTCCAGGGGGCGATAGATTTCTATACGGAGTATGCCAAAGAGAAGGGCATCGCATATCATAACCTGAATTATGTCCGTGACAGGGAAGAGATATTTCCCGACAGACTGATGTATGACGGCTGGCATTTCAGCGGCGAAGGCGCATACAAGCTGAGTTCCGTATACGGGGAGATACTCAAAAAGTATATGGACGGAGAAGATGTAAGCGGATATTTTTACAAAGATATCGATGAGCTTAAGCAGAACGTGAACAGAGTGGTGGCACTGCGGGCTGAAGGGGTATCAGACGGCAGCAGCATTAAGCTGCATATAACAAGCCTTCAGAATGACGATGCGTCTGTACTATACTGCGTGGAGATAGCGCGTAACGGTGGGAAGGATTACGAGATGCTCATAGACTGGACGGATGATCCGGATCAGACTATACCGGTGCTTTCGGATAATGAAAAGATAAGGATAAAGGCTGCATTGTCGCCGGATGATGAGAACGCGGCATGGCAGGTATATGATATCGACAGATTATTGAACGGGGAAGAAGGAGAGGTAGTATTTTGATCTGGGATCTGGAAAAATACGGTGATAAGACGGCACTCATCGAAGGTGACAGGATGATCACCTATAATGAGCTGTCCGCTCATACTCATGAACTTACAGCCGGTCTTAAAAACCGATCCCTGGCCTTTATACTCTGCAGTAATACTTCGGAGTGCGTTACCGGCTATGTGGCATTCTTAAATGCCGGGATAGTTCCCCTTATGATCGATGCCGCTATAAATACGCAGACTATCCGCACGATGGTGGAAAGCTATAAACCCCTTTATATATGGCTGCCCGCGGAAGCCGCGGATGAGCATAAAGACTACTCACATATAAGGTCAATGGGCGGATACAGCCTGCTTATGTCGGATACCGAAGAAGCTACTGAACTCTATGAGGAGCTGGCGCTTCTGATATCGACATCGGGATCCACAGGCAGCCCGAAGCTCATACGTCTGAGCTATGACAATATCAGATCCAATACAAAGGCGATAACAGAGTATTTAAAGATAGATGAAAATGAGCGTGCGATAGCGTCGCTGCCGCTCAATTACGTATACGGGCTTTCGGTACTCAATACCCATCTCTATGCCGGGGGGACACTGGTGCTGACAAAGGAGAACTGCTATTCAAAGAAGTTCTGGGACTGCTTTGAAAGAAACGGCTGCACTTCATTTGCAGGCATACCCTTTATGTATGAGATGATGGATAAACTGGGCTTTACAAAAAAGAGCGTGAGCGGATTAAAGACCATGACCCAGGCAGGCGGAAAGCTTTCGCCCCAGCTGCATGAGAAGTTCGCTGCCTATGCGGCCGAAAAGGGTATCAGCTTTGTTGTGATGTACGGTGCTTCGGAAGCTACGGCACGTATGGGATATCTTCCGGCTGACATGGCTGTGGCAAAGAAAGGCAGCATGGGTATAGCCATACCCGGCGGGCGTTTCGAGATCATAGATGAAAACAATGAAGTTTTAGAAGGTGCCGGAGAAAAAGGCGAGCTCATATATTACGGTGATAATGTAAGCCTTGGATATGCGGAGTGCAGGGAAGACCTTAAGCTTGGCGATGTAAATCACGGAAGGCTTCAGACAGGCGATATGGCCTATAAGGATGAGGACGGGTATTACTACATCTACGGAAGAAAGAAGCGCTTTATCAAGATCACAGGAAAGCGTACCAACCTTTCGGAAGTGGAAATGCTAATAAAGGATCAGTTTAACATAGTGGATGCGGCATGCGCAGGCGAAGACGATTCGCTTGACATATATATTACCGACGGAACTCTTAAAGAAGGTATCTCGGATTATATATTCGGGAAACTTAAGATAAACCGGCATCTTTTCCACGTGCATGTGATAACCGAGATACCCAAGAATGCGGCGGGAAAGGTGCAGTATGCAGCGCTTAAGGCGTAAGGGGGGAAGTAATGGAAGAAAAGAACTACAAGCAGCACGCAGACGCAACGGTAAAGCAGAGCACTATCGGTGACAAGTCCAGCATAGACAAAGACAGCGTGATACTATCCAGTACACTCGGCTCTTTCGTGGACATCGAGAAGAGAAATCTGATAAGGGATTCGGTGATAGGCGACATGACTTATACCGGAGCCGACACCAGCATACTCTGGGCGGAGATAGGCAAGTACTGCAGTATATCAAGACTGGTGGATATAGGCGGGAATGAGCATGCCTACAAGCATGTGACAATGATGCCGGAATACCGGATGAAGAACAAGTTGGAGGGAAAGCTTTTAAAACACCCTGACGAAAAAAAGATACTGATCGGCAACGACGTATGGATAGGAGCCGGAGCGATGATACTCAGAAAGCCCGGGCTCTCCATAGGAGACGGCGCGGTGATAGGTGCGGGCTCCGTGGTCACCAGATCGGTGCCGCCTTATGCGATAGTGGCGGGATCCCCCGCAAGGATCATTTCCTACAGGTTCTTAAAGGAAGTGATAAACTTTATGTTAGAGCTCAAATGGTGGGATTGGAGTTTTGAAAAGGTGAAGGAGAACATGGACCTTCTCATGAAAGATCCCGATATAGAAGCGCTCAGAAAGCTTATGGATCAATAAAATAAATACCGGAGGATAATAAAAATGGATGAACTGTTAAGCATCATGTCAGGAATAAGGGATGACATCGATTTCACAAAGGAGACGAAGCTTATCGACGATGAGCTGCTGGATTCCTTTGACATCATCTCCATCGTGAGCGAAGTAAACGAGCATTTCGGTGTTGAGATAAATGTTGATGATCTGCTCCCCGAAAACTTCAACAGCGCAGAGGCACTTTACGCACTTATAAAGAAGATGCAGGGCTAAGATATAATGAATCTCGTATCGCTGCACTGCCTGGTGTTTGCCGCCCTCACGATACTTCTGTATTTCGTGATACCCGGTAAGGCACGCTGGGTGGTGCTGCTGGCTGCAAATATATATTTTTATTTAAGCTACGGGCCGGTATATATAGTCTTTATCATACTGTGTGCGCTTATCAGTTACTTATCAGCCATAGTGCTGGAAAAGAAGATAGCACAGTCTGCACAGAAGCTTAAAGAAGCATCAGCGGAAGAGAAGGATGCCATCAGAAGAGCGGGCTTAAAGCAGAAGAAGAGTATCTGCACGATTACTGTACTTCTGATACTGGCTCCCTGGATAGTGATCAAGTACGGCGGCTTTATCATGCAGAACGTACTGTCTGTCCTTTCGCTGTTTAAGATCAATATGGAAAATACCCTGACGGGGCTTATCCTGCCTCTGGGTATGTCTTTTTATGTATTTCATGCCATAGGATATGTGGTGGATGTATACCGCGGCAAGTATCCTGCAGAAAAGAATTTCTTTAAGTATTTCACTTTTGTATCATTTTTCCCCCATATAACTGAGGGCCCTTTTTCACGTTTTAATGAGCTTGGTAAAGAGATCTTTTCGGAGCATCGTTTTTCTTATGACAGGCTCTGTGAAGGCTGCGCCCGTATACTCTGGGGTGCCTATAAAAAAGTGGCAATAGCCGATATACTGGCGGGCTATATCAACACAACGCTGGGTAATTACGAGGACTATGGTTTTATACTTATCTGCTTTGCTGTAGTACTCTACAGCTTCCGTATCTATGCTGACTTTTCCGGGTACATGGATATGATGTGCGGTTTCTGCCATATCCTGGGCATAGAGCTGTCGGAGAATTTTAAACAGCCTTTTATGGCAAAGACAGTGGACGAGTACTGGCGCAGATGGCATATCACACTGGGACGGTGGTTTCGGGACTACGTATTCTATCCCGTATCCATGAGCAAGACCGGCAGCCGTCTTTCAAAATGGGCCCGCGGCAAATGGGGTGCCAGGACCGGCAAGCTGATAGCAGGACATCTTGCCCTGTTTTTCGTATGGACCGCAACGGGACTCTGGCACGGCGCCAACTGGACCTTCCTGGTATGGGGCTATCTTAACTTTATCGTGATACTCTCTACCACACAGCTGGAGGAGACATACAAGGGTATAAAAACAAAGCTTCATATCAATTCTGACAGTTTTATCTGGAAAGCGTTCTGCGTGGGCAGGACTTTTGTGCTGATAAGCATATTCAGGTTCTTTTCGCTTTCGCCCGATATGGGGACGGCACTTTCCACAATAGCGCATGCGTTCACGAACTTCCGGATCAAAGAGATCAATCATGTGATATTCTTTTTTAAGAATATAAGCGGAGAAAACGTTATCTTATGGGATATAGGTATAGTAGTCCTCATCATAGTGGATGTGCTGTGCGAGAAAGGTAAATGGGAAGAGGCCAAGAAGAAGTGCCCTGCTCTGATAAGGACGGTCATTTATGCACTTATGCTGCTCACGTTGATAATACTGGCACCCGGTGAGGACGTGGCCAGCAGCTTTATGTATGCTAATTTCTGAAAGGATGGGAAAGATGGAGACCATACTTGAATACATAGCCGGATATGCAGGTGATGCCACGCATAAAGACAGATATGCACTGATCGATCCGGGGGAGAAACTGAGCTATTCGCAGCTCTTCGGACGAATGCAGCGTTATGGTGAAACTCTGGCACAGCAGGGAGTTAAAAAGGGCGATCACGTCCTGATACGCTGCACACAGGATGCAGCCTTCCTTACCGCAATGTTTGCCCTGCAGCTTTACGGTGCGATACCTGTGCCCATTGAGAAAGATGCAGGCAGTGTACGTATAAAAGAGATAAGCGAAGATACGAAAGCCGTACTTTATCTTGATAACAGGGAAACTGACGTATCGCTCAAGCAGTTCAGGATGCCCGGAGCGGAAGATGATGCGGAACCTGTTTTTGAAGGGCAGGATTTCCCCGATGCTGATGACGTATCAGAGGTTCTGTTTTCTACGGGAACAACCGGCAAGTCAAAAGGTATAGTCATCACCTTTAAGAACAATATAGCGCTTGCAGAGAATATAACCGAAGGCGTAAAGATGGGCAGGGATAACGTGGAGCTTATTCCAATGCCACTGTCCCACAGTCATGGATACCGCAGGAGCCTGGCAAATCTCTATTTCGGAAATACCGTTATAATAATAGGCGGTGTTATGGCGGTCAAGCTTATGTTTAACATGATGGAGGAATACAGGGTTACAGCTATAGACCTGGCTCCGACATTATTGTCGATAATATTCAAGCTTTCAAAGGATAAGATAGGGGAGTATAAGGATCAGCTGGATTACATACAGCTGGGAAGTGCACCTCTTGTGGAGGAGGATAAGCAGCATCTTAAGCAGCTGCTGCCCCATACAAGGCTTTATAATTTCTACGGCAGTACTGAGGCCGGATGCAGCTGCATACTGGACTTCCAGGATGAAACGATAAGGCCTCACTGCATAGGCCGGGCCACAAAGAATGCAAAGTTCATATTTGCTGATGAAAATAAAAATACCGTAGAAGCAGATGAAGCGCATCCGGCTTTCCTTGCGACGGGCGGCGCCCAAAATATGAAGGAATATTTTAATGCACCCGAGCTTACAGCACAGGCTGTAAAGGACGGCTTTATCTATACGAATGACCTGGGCTATATCGATAATGAAGGCTATATCTACTGTCTGGGAAGGCAGGATGATGTGATAAATTTTGCAGGAGTAAAGATAAGCCCCGATGAGATAGAGCAGGAAGCAGTCAAGTTTAAAGGGGTAAAGGATGCGGCCTGCGTTCCGATGCCTGATAAAACCTACGGACAGGTTCCCAAGCTCTTTGTGAGCCTTCAGGAAGGCTGTGAGGACTTTTCTGTAAAGGAATGCACGGAGTTCTTAAAAGGTCTCTTAGATGCCAATAAAGTACCCAAGCATATCGAGGTTATCGCCGAGATCCCCAGGACGGGTAACGGAAAGATACAGAGAAAGAGATTACTTTGATGTTTTGGCGGGAAGGCTGCCTTCATAAAGAGCGTGGTGCAGTTCTTCCCAGAGTTCGCCGTAGCCTTCGGAAGCGGGAGTTACGGGGCGCTGCATGGGATTCTTCTCATCAAAGAGTATATGGCCCTGCTGGCCGAATACCAGTATCCTGGTGCCGAGGATTATGGCTTCCTGTATATTATGAGTGATGAAGATTATGGTATTCTTCTCACTTTCGGAGATGCTTAACATTTCCTTCTGAAGACCGCTGCGCGTCATTGCATCAAGAGCGGCGAAGGGCTCATCCATAAGGATGATGGGAGACCTTAAGGCCAGGGCCTTTGCGATGGCCACACGCTGTTTCATACCGCCGGATAGCTGATGGGGATACTGATCCTTACAGCCTGATAAACCTACTTTGTTAAGAGCCTCAAGGGCTCTTTCTTTTATCTCTGCTTTGGGAGCCTTTATATTAAGGCTTAAGGGATATGCAACATTATTTATGACAGTCTTCCAGGGGAAGAGCTGGTTGAAATCCTGAAATACCATAAAGCGGTCTATGCCGGGCTCACGGCGCTGTGTGCCGTCAACGCTGACACTTCCGCTGTATTCCTCAAAGCCTGCGATGCAGCGTAAAAGTGTTGACTTTCCGCAGCCTGAAGGCCCCAGGATACATAAGAATTCACTTTTCTCAACATCCAGATCCAGGTCCTTAAGGACTGTCTTTTCACCGGAATCGTCTGTATAGATCTTTGTCAGATCGCGTATCTGTAATAAGGCTTCTTTACTCATTTGGTCATACCCCATTTTCTGACGGTATTAACTTCGATGGGACGCAGTATGCCGTACTGCACGATAACACCGATGATGATGATCACCAGCAGGGTGGCATACATCTCGGCATTGTTCATATTGGTACGCATCTGATTGATAAAAAGTCCTATGCCGGGGCTTGAGGCGATACCGAAGATCATCTCGGCGCTGATAAGACCTCTCCAGGCACGTGCCCAGCCGCTCTTTAAGCCGGATACGATGTAGGATGCGGCAGCGGGAAGGTATACACCGAATATCAGTCCCGCACCTTTGAGTCCCATATTTTTCCCTGCTTCCACATAGATGCGGGGAGTGGCATTAAAGCCGTCCAGCATGTTGCGGGACATGGGCCAGAGCACGGCATGCACTACGAGAAAGACTATGACCTCCTCACGTACGCCGAAGATTATGATAACTACGGGCAGCAGTGCGATACCGGGTAATAAGTCAAATACAGAAACGGTAAGGTCGTATATCTTGAAGAAGATGAAGCTCACCATGGACAGGCCCGAGAGTATAAAGGCGAGCAGTATGCCTATCACAAGGCCTGTGAGCAGCAGCTTCATTGAATTCGCTATGTATATCCAGAGTGAAGTGCCGGCGTAGCCCTTGATAAAGTTTTTGATAAAAGCTTCGCCGATCTGTTCAAGAGAGGGAAAAATAAGAGAAGAGCGAGGCCCGAGTATCCCGGACCTCGCTACACATTCCCATATAACCAAAAGAGCAATCACATATATCACACGTGCGATCACGGAGACCGCATGCTTTTTCTTACTGTTCATTTAGTTCCCTTTAACGTTATCAAATACCAGATCCGAATAGCCGGAGAAGCTTGTCTCAACGAAGCCGTTTTCCGACATGAATGTTGCAAGGGTAAATATGCCCTTCGTTTCAACAGTATATACTCCCTTTTTGAGATATTCAAGTTCGTCTTCGGGAGTGTTGCCGTCGTATTCGGAAGTCATGTCTGCAACTTCCTCGAGGTTGCCGTTAAGGTAATCGATGGAACTGCTGATACCGCTGCAGAGAGCTTCGTAAAGAGCAGGCTGTTTATCATGCAGTTCGGTTGAAGCTACGCCGACTATGAATGAATTCTCAACGGGCCATGCAGCGTTTACTTCTTTTATCTCGTGCAGCTCGGCATTTTCATGCTCCTTGAAGATATAAGGGCTGGAAGTGAGATGGCAGGCTACGTTGCCGGATTCCAGTGCGGTCATGCCGTCGGGATGCTTCATGGCAACGATGTTGGCATCCAGAAGATGCGCATCGTATCCGTTATCGGCAAGTGCCTTGCCCAGTATGATGTGCTGGATGGAGCCGATGTTTACAAGCGCGATCTGTTCGTTACTGCCGGCCAGATCGGCGATGCTGTTGATATCGGTGCTGCGGCTCATCATTCCGTGTTCCTGTCCGGAAAGATTGGTGAATATCCTGTAGCCTACATCCTTGGCAACACCGGAGATAGCGGGAGCGACTCCCAAAAAGCCTACGTCCAGGCTTCCCGATGCTATACCCGTATTGATGTCTGCGCCGGAACTCATCTGTGTCCAGGTAACGGTCACTTCGCTGCCTGTCGCATTCTTATAAGCTTCCTCGATAAGTCCTTTTTCCTTGCAGACGATGAGAGGGGCATAAGCCAGTCCGTACTGGTAAGCGATATTTATCTCTGCCGGGGCGGCGGAGGCACTTTGGTCTGCTGCGCCCTCTGTTCCCGTCGTGGCAGCATTGCCGGAGCATGCGCAAAGACACAGGGTTGCGCCTGCCGCAACAATGTTTCTGATCAGTTTCTTTTTCATAATCTTCTCCTCAAAAATATATTCAGGGCGGCGTCAGAATCTCTCCGTATTCTTTTCGTCGCAATACCTGCAGCGGTATAATTCGCGTACCGGATCTGCCAGATAAAAGATATGGGGCAGTTCCTGCTCGATGGAAGTGATACAGCGGGGATTCTTGCATTTCATGATGTTTTTAAGTTCCTTAGGTAGTTCGAGCACACGCTTCTCAACGATCTCGCCGTCCTTGATAACGTTTATGGTGATGGTGTGGTCGATCACTGCCAGTACGTCAAGGTCAAGAGTATTGATATCACACTCAACCTTTATGATATCTTTTTTGCCCATTACGTTTGAACGGGCGTTTTTTATAATGGCCACTGTACAGTCCAGCTTATCCAGTCCCAGATGATAGTAGATGGACATGCTCTTCCCGGCGGGAATATGGTCAAGCACAAAGCCTTCTTCTATTTTTCCTACGTTAAGCATTTTTTATACCTCCATATCATACCAGTTCCAGCAGCGTAAGTATCAATGCCATACGCACATACACTCCGTACTGCACCTGTTTAAAATATACAGCCCTGGGATCATCATCCACCTCAACGCTTATCTCGTTTACCCTGGGCAGGGGATGGAGTACCAGCATGTCTTCCTTTGCAAGGTCCATCTTTGCTTTGTTAAGAATATAGAAATCCTTGAGTCTTACATAATCTTCTTCGTTAAAGAAACGCTCACGCTGTACCCTGGTCATGTAGAGCAGGTCCAGCTCGCCCATCACATCTTCAAGGCGTATCACTTCTTTAAAGGTGATGGCCTTATCCCAGAGCATGTCGCGCAGGTAACCGGGGATGCGCAGCTCTTCGGGTGATATGAAGACGAAGCGTACGTTTGAATATCGCGCAAGTGCGTTCACCAGTGAGTGAACGGTGCGGCCGAATTTAAGATCGCCGCAGAGACCTATGGTGAAGTTATCCAGCCTGCCTTTTAGTGCACGTATGGTGAGCAGGTCGGTAAGTGTCTGGGTGGGATGCTGGTGGCCGCCGTCGCCCGCATTGATAACGGGTATGCCGGAGCGCCCTGCAGCTACCATGGGAGCACCTTCCTTGGGATGGCGCATTGCACAGATATCGGCGAAGCAGGAGATGACCCTGATGGTGTCGGATACGCTTTCGCCTTTTGCGGCGGAAGAGGAGCCGGCGTCGGAGAAGCCTATAACGGATCCGCCCAGGTTTATCATGGCTGTCTCAAAGCTTAAGCGTGTTCTTGTGCTGGGCTCATAGAAGCAGGTGGCTAATTTCTTGCCGTCGCATTTATGCGCGTATTTTTCGGGATTCTTTTCGATGTCTGATGCGAGGTCGAAAAGCTTATCAAGTTCTTCCACGGAAAAGTCCATGGGTGTCATAAGATGTCGCATATGATCCTCCTTAAAAAAAGAGAAACTATAAACGTTTCTCTTTTCGATAAACTATTTAATGGTCAACAGATCGCTTACTGCTTTACGTTTGGGGGCTGTGGGTTCTTCAGCCGGATATCCGACGGGGATAAGAGCTACAAGTTCCTGGCCTTCGGGGACTTCTATAAGTGAGGAGATGGTGTCTATGTCGAAGAGTCCCAGGATAACGGTTCCGAGGCCGTGTTCATAAGCTGCCAGACAGAAGGTCTGTGAAGCTATACCTGCATCGAAGAATTCCCAGCGGTCTTCCCTTACGGTAGAGAAGGAGCCGTCGCGTTCAAAGCCGGAACGGTTCTTAATTACGCATACCGCAACGAGTACGGGAGCCTGCTTGATGATATCGCCGTTGCCGGGCCAGATAGTGGTGCCTTCGTTTGCGATGCGCTCTTTAAGAGCGGGATCCTTGATGGCGATATACCGGGTGATCTGTGTGTGCTTCCAGCTGGGTGCATAAGAAGCTTCTTCAACGATCGCGGAAAGCACTGCGTCATCAACAGCTTTATCGCTGTATTTGCGTATGCTGCGTCTGCCAAGTATCATATCTTTTCCTGTCATAGCCACCTCCTTGATAATAAATATCACTGCCGCCTATCATACCATAACAGCTCCATATTTTCAAGCGCACTCGTTGACACAATATCCCTTTTTGGAGTAAACTGAACTGGTATAAAAACAGATGGAGAATTTAAGTAAAATGAGAGATTTAAGTGAACTCAGGCTCGAACTTGACAAGGTTGACCGGCAGATGGCGGAGCTGTTCGAACAGCGTATGGCCATATGCAGTGAAGTGGCTGAATTCAAGAAGGAAAACGACAGAAAAGTATTTGACAAAGAAAGGGAAGAAGCAAAGATAAACGCTGTAAGGGAACTGGTGGAAGGCGACATCAACAAGAAGGGTGTGGCCGAACTGTTCAGACAGCTGATGAGCATCAGCAGGAAGCTTCAGTACAGGATGCTTTCGGATAAGATGCAGCTGCGCCTTCCCTTCATACCTGTGGACGAACTGGATAAGGAAGCACATGTGGTATATCAGGGAGCGGAAGGATCTTATTCCCAGGCAGCTACGGAAAAGTTTTTTAACAGGAAGGACAATATCAGTCATGTGGATACATTCAGGGATGCGATGCAGACCCTTGACGAAGGCACCGCGGCTTTTGCGGTCCTGCCCATCGAGAATTCGACGGCAGGCATAGTAAATGAGATATACGATCTGCTGGCAGAGTACGAGCATTTTATCGTGGGCGAGCAGATGCTGGAGATAAGCCACTGTCTTTTAGGCGTGCCGGGAGCGGATATAAGCGGTATAAAGACCGTATATGCACATCCCCAGGCACTTATGCAGTGTGAGCATTTCCTGCGGGACAAGAGCTGGGAACAGATCTCCATGAAAAACAATGCATTTGCGGCAAAGAAAGTAGCGGATGACGGCGATAACAGCCAGGCTGCCATAGCCGGTGCGCATGCTGCGGAATATTACGGGCTGGATATCTTAAAGCAGGGTATCAACCAGTCGGGCATCAACACCACACGTTTCATCGTTGTCAGCAACCAGAAGATATTCTTAAAGGATGCGGGCAAGATAAGCCTCTGCTTTGAGCTTCCTCATGAGAGCGGATCGCTTTTCCATATCCTTTCTCATTTTATCTATAATGACCTTAACATGACAAAGATAGAGAGCCGTCCCATTGAGGAGCGTAAGTGGGAGTATCGTTTCTTCCTTGACTTTGAGGGAAATCTTTCCGATCCGTCGGTAAGAAACGCATTATGTGCATTAAGAGAGGAGACCAGGAATCTGAGAGTCCTGGGGAATTATTGATTATGAAAGATACAGTACATATTCATGACAGGGAAAGACAGAGATTAGATCTTACAAGGGATTTCAGGGTCTACTACAAGACTTTTGCGGAATGGCTCAAACCTTACCTTGATGCTGTAGATAGCAGAGTACGTTACGAGGAACTGGTAAGGCGGGTCATGACAGCTGCCGAAGAGGCGGGCTATAAGGGGAATGTGTGGCAGGCAGTGATCACAGAGAGCCTGCTGATGGATGAGAATCCCTATACGATCGCTGCAGAGTTAAGAGACGGCTGCGAAGGTACCATAAGGGAAGCAGCCCTTAAAGCAATGAAAGGGCTGACTGACTTCAGGGAGCTTCCCGGCTCCAACAGCTTCAATTATTATAAGTCAGCGACCGGTGGCAGGAAATACAGTCCGCTTATCAGGGATGCCATAATGGAGCATTCAGAAAGACTGTGGCATGCCGAGGATGAAGAGAGCCGTCTTAAGATACTCGAGCATTTCTATAAGTATTACGGTGTGGGCAAGCTTGGTCTGCACAAGGCTTTCCGTGTGCTTGACGGTGGTGAGGTTGAGCCCATACTTAACGTTGCAGAGTGTTCACTGGATGATCTGGTAGGCTATGAGAGACAGAAAAAGATGCTCTGTGACAATACCGAGGCCTTCCTTGCGGGACGCAGCGCGAATAACGTCCTGCTGTATGGGGAAGCCGGCACCGGCAAGAGCTCCAGTATCCGCGGCATACTTCATAAGTATTATGAAAAAGGCCTGCGCATGATAGAAGTCTATAAGCATCAGTACAGGGAGATCAACGAGCTCATCAGAAAGATAAAAGACCGTAATTACCGTTTTATCATATACCTGGATGACTTGTCTTTTGAGGAGTTTGAGGTTGAGTATAAGTATCTGAAGGCAGTGATCGAAGGAGGCCTTGAAGCCAGGCCGGAAAACGTCCTTATCTATGCTACGTCAAACAGAAGGCATCTTGTGCGTGAAAGCTTTAATGACAGGCCTGAAAGCCCTCTGGATAAGCATCGTAACGAGACTGTACAGGAGAAGCTTTCACTCTTTGCACGTTTTGGCGTATCTATATATTACGGGGCTCCGGAACCCAAGGAGTATTACAACATAGTTGAGAAATTAGCCGAGAGATATAAGCTGCCCTATTCAAAGGATGAGCTGAAACTCCTGGCAAACCAGTGGGAACTTAACCATAACGGGCTTTCCGGCAGGACTGCCGCCCAGCTCATCGACGACTTGAGAGGCAAAACGGAAGGATCAAAGGATGGCAGAAAAGAAAAATAATCCCCGCCTTTTTGCGGCCATTGATGTAGGAAGTTTTGAACTGTGCCTTAAGATTTTTGAGATAAGTCCCAAGGGCATAAGACAGATCGATCATATCCGCCACCGCCTTGCGCTGGGGACGGACAGCTATGCCACGAGGAAGATAAGCCTGGCCAAGATGGAAGAGCTATTCCGTATCCTGCAGGAATTCAAAGATATAATGAAGCAGTATCATGTCAGGGATTACCGGGCTTACGGCACATCTGCACTGCGTGAGACGGACAATACCGAGATACTGCTGGACCAGATCAGAAACCGAAGCGGCATAGATCTGGAGATATTAAGCAATTCCGAACAGCGTTTTTTGGATTACAAGGCTATTGCAGCATTCGGAAATACTTTTGATGCGATAATAGCAAAGCCCACTGCAATAGTGGATATTGGCGGAGGCAGTATACAGCTTTCGCTTTTTGATAAAGGTGCCCTGGTCATCACCCAGTCTCTTAAGCTGGGCGTGCTGCGTCTGCATGAACGTCTTCAGAATATGAAGCCACGTTCCACACAGATAGAAGCACTTATGGATGAGATGATCGACGGACAGCTTTCGGTCTTTAAGAAGATGTATCTTAAGGACAGGGAGATAAAGAACCTTATCATCATGGATGATTATCTCTCAGACCGGTTTAAGACTGCCGTGCCAGGAGTAGGGGACGACCGCATAGCTACTGCCGATGCCTTTCTTGAGTTTGCGGACGGCGTAATGGGCAAGGGCAGTGAGGAGGTTGCGGATGCTCTTGAGATATCGGAAGAGAGCGTGCCGCTTTTAAAGATATCCGCGGGGATCATGAAGCGTGTGGCAAGGAGTTTCGGGGCAGATGCATTATGGGTTCCCGGTGCCGCACTCTGCGACGGTATCGCATATGAATATGCTGAGCAGAATAAGCTCATGAGCGCCAGCCGCGATTTTGAAGCCGACATACTGGCCTGTGCAGCCACCATCAGCCGCAGGTATATGGGCAGCCGCAAGAGAGCCGAGGCTCTTGAGAATATCGCCCTGGCCATATTTGACGGCATGAAGCGCGTGCACGGCATGGGTGAGCGCCAGAGACTCATATTGAGACTTTCAGCTACACTGCATGACTGCGGTAAGTTCATCAACATGACCAATGTGGGCGAATGCTCCCACGCCATCATCATGAACACGGAGATGATAGGCCTCTCGCATCTGGAGAGAGAGATACTGGCCTGTGTTGTCAAATTCAATCACGAAGCTTTTGAATATTTTGAAGACCTGTCTGCCCACAGTGATATCAATGAGGAGGCGTACCTTACCATTGCCAAACTTACTGCGATACTGCGTATAGCAAACGCTCTGGATAAGAGTCACAGACAGAAGATAAAGGATATCAGGGTATCCCTTAAGGAGGATAAGCTTACCATAGATGTTGATGCCGGTGCCGACCTCTTATTCGAACAGGAGCGCTTTGCAAGCCGCGCTGCATTTTTTGAGGAAGTATACGGCCTGCGTCCGGTGATACGCAGGAGCAGTTCATCATCCTGAACAGTTTGTTTATACTGACCGGCTTGTCATCCTGAGCAAAGCGAAGGATCTTTTATAAATCGGGGGTTATGATCAATATGGATTTTACCAACACTAAATACTATACCAACAGGGAATTGTCATGGGTCCGCTTTAATGAACGCGTATTATCCGAGGCCAAGGATAAAGAGATAGAGCTTTTTGAACGCCTCAAGTTCTTAAGTATCACAGCTTCCAACCTTGATGAATTCTTTATGGTGCGTGTAGCATCGTTAAAAGATATGGTGCACGCCGGATATACCAAGAAAGATATCGCGGGACTTAAGCCCGAGGGGCAGCTGGAACTTTTGTATCCGGTGCTTCACGATTTCGTAAAGGATCAGTATCTGACCTATCATAAGCTGGCGGCTGAGTGTAGCAAGCAGGGCCTTAAGATGGTGGAACGCCATGAGGATATGAATGCCGAAGAGGCAGAATATGCTGACAGATATTTTGCTGACAGCGTTTATCCCGTGCTGACGCCTATGGCTGTGGATTCTTCCAGGCCCTTCCCGCTGATCAAAAACAAGTCGTTGAATATCTGTGCTCTTCTTGCAAAGAAGGGCAAGGATCCCAAGAAAGATAAGAATCTGGTATTTGCTGCGGTGCAGGTGCCCAGTGTGCTCCCGCGTCTTGTCCAGCTGCCTTCAAAAGAAGGACGCCGCGTCATACGTCTTGAGGAAGTCATAGAGCGTAACATCGACAAGCTTTTCCTGAACTACGACCTTGTCAGTGCATCACCTTTCCAGATAATGAGAAATGCGGACCTCCCCATAGAAGAGGAAGAAGCAGAAGACCTGCTTAAAGAGATAGAGAAGCAGATAAAGCGCCGCCAGTGGGGAGAGGTCATAAGGCTCGAAACAGAGAAAGGTATAGATAAGCGCCTGCTCAAGATTTTGAAACAGGAGCTGGCTATCAACGAAGAGGATATATATGAGATAGACGGACCGCTGGATCTGACCTTCCTTATGAAGATCTATGGTCTGGACGGTTTTGAGAAGTTTAAGCACAGATCTCCCGAACCCTGTGCTGTACCCAGGCTCCCTGCGGGCTGTGATGTGTTCGCTGCCATAAGGGAAGGGGACATACTGCTGCATCATCCGTATCAGTCCTTTACGCCTGTGGTAGAGTTCATAAAGCAGGCAGCATCGGATCCGGATGTGCTGGCCATCAAGCAGACCCTTTACCGTGTCAGCGGTAATTCACCTATAGTGCGTGCCCTGGCGGAGGCTGCGGAGAACGGCAAGCAGGTATCCGTGCTGGTTGAATTGAAGGCACGTTTTGACGAAGAGAATAATATAGGCTGGGCCAGGATGCTTGAAAAATCCGGCTGCCACGTTATCTATGGCCTGGTAGGCTTAAAAACCCACTGCAAGATAGCGCTGGTGGTACGCCGTGAGGAAGACGGCATCAGACGCTACGTCCATCTGGGAACCGGTAATTATAATGACGCCACGGCCAGGCTGTATACCGATATGGGACTGCTTACCTGTGCGGAACCGGTGGGAGAGGATGCTACCGCAGTGTTTAACATGCTTTCCGGCTATTCTGAGCCTCTTCAGTGGAACCGTCTGTCATTGGCACCGCTGTGGCTTAAGAAACGCCTGCTGCGCCTTATAAAGCGCGAGACCCAGGCTGCAAAGGCCGGACGCCAGAGCGGCATTAAGGCCAAGATGAACTCCCTGTGCGATCCGGATGTTATAGCTGCACTGTATGAAGCGTCTGCTGCCGGCGTACAGATCGATCTGCTGGTACGCGGTATATGTTCCTTAAAGACAGGCATACCCGGCGTGAGCGATAATATAAGGGTTTATTCCATAGTTGGTAATTATCTGGAACACAGCCGCATATTCATATTTGAAAACGACTGCAATCCTGAGGTGTATCTGGCCAGCGCCGACTGGATGCCCCGTAATCTGGAACGCAGGGTGGAGATAATGTTCCCCATTGAAGATGCCGTACTCAAAGAGACCGTGATTCATATACTGACAGAACAGTTTAAGGATACCGCAAAGAAGCATGTGCTGATGCCTGACGGCAGTTACAAGAAGAAGCGCGTTTCAAAAGAAAACCGCTTCTCCTGTCAGATCAGCTTTGAGCAGGAAGCCGCAGATCTGCTTGAAAAGCCGGATCAGCTCAAGGACAGCAGGCGGTTTATACCGATGGAGAAGATATAGTAGTCATCCTGAGCAACCAATCCTGTCATCCTGAGCGTAGCGAAGGATCTTGAAAGACTATCGGAGAAATAAAATGAAATTGTCATACAAATACATCCTGGCCTCCGGTTCGCCGCGCCGTAAGGAAATCTTATCCCGTCTGGGATTTGAATATGAGGTGCGGGTATCCGATGCATCGGAAGAGCATGATATCATGTCACCGGATGCCATTGTTGAGGAACTCTCCTTAAGAAAGGCAAAGTCTGTGGCGGCACAGTGCAGCGCAAAGGATGCCGGCAGTATAATAATAGCAGCGGATACACTTGTAGCCATATATTCAAAGGTGCTGGGAAAGCCCGTTGACAGGGCGCAGGCAAAGGAGATGATAAAGACTATTTCCGGTAAGGCACACCAGGTATATACGGGTGTTACCCTTATTCATGTCCCTTCAGGAAAGACCGCGACCTTCAGCGACAGGACGGATGTGCATGTCAGGCAGCTTACAGAAGCGGAGATAGATGAATATGTTAACAGCGGAGAGGGTGATGATAAAGCCGGAGCCTATGCCATACAGGGAGAATTCGGAAAATATATAAGCAGCTTTGAAGGCAGCAGGGATAATGTGATCGGTTTTCCGTCGGAGCTATTTATGACGGAGCTTAATAAATTCAAGGAGGAACTTTATTATGAGCAGTGAATTTGATGAAGCGGTGCTGGATGCGTTTCTGGAACAGCAGGAAAAGCTCTTCCCGGAGCCTGTGGCGGAGAACCGCGAGGAAGCGGAGGAGTTCTTAAAAGACAGCATGGCCGTAGTTGTGGATTCCATAGAGGAAGCCTGCGATTATCTGGATGAGCTGGGCATGGATGTTGCCGATATGGAACCTGAAGATATCGCAGAAGCTGAGGAAGTCTTCGCAGTGGGAGACGGGCGGTTTCTTATCGTAGATGTCTGAAATTTTATGTCATACTGAATAAAAAAAGGGAGTCTGATGACTCCCTTTAAAAAATCTTTTTCTTTATTTTTTAATCCAGATCGATATCGTCCAGCATGTACATCAGGCTGCTTGCAGATACACCGCCTTCGCTGAATGAGAGGGGATCGATGAACCACTGTCCGTTAGCCTTGATAACGTTGGCTTCCATGGTCTCGGATTCCTTCTTATCCTTGCCTTCGATGTTTACCTTTACCTTAACTTCGTAACCTTCGGTGATCTTGAAGTTGTCCAGCTTCTTGAGGAGGTTTTCACCCATCTTTGCTGCCTTGGCAGTATTGAGCTCTGTGTCATACTCATCATCCAGCCAGTCGGCGATATCTTCCCAGGTATCTTCGTCGTCCAGGTCAAGGCCTTCAAGGGTCTTTGCGAGGCTGTCGTAGTTCTTCTGGAGCTTTTCGAGGTCTTTATCGCTCATCTTTTTATTCTTCTTGAACTCAACAGATACTTTCCAGTCTTTGCCGAACTCATCCTTAAGGCTGTCCCAGGCGTCGTCAGCTGTATCATTTATGGCATCGGTCAGCTCGCTCTTTGCATCGCCGCCTTTGATAAGGCCAAGTGCCTCTTTATATGTCTCGGATACAAAAGAAGGAGAGATGCAGTTCATATATGCATTTACATCGGTGCTCTTGGAATTAACGAGGCTTACCAGCTTGTTGATGGGCTTCTTGTAACCACCGCCAAGTACCAGAACAAGTACAACTGCGATAACGATAACAAAACATGCAGCCACACCTGCAAAGATCAGGGGAAGAGGGCTCTTCTTTTTCTTGGGCTCTTCGATGGGAGGAGCACTGAACAGGGGATTCATGCCCGGCTGGGGAGCGGGGCCGCCCATATTATTGTTCATATTGCCGCCCATGTTACCCTGGGGCATTCCGTTTGCCTGTGAATTGTCAGGCGCTCCGTTGAAGATGGGAGCGGGAAAAGGATTTGCGGACTGATCGTTATTGCCGGCCGGCACATTGCTGTTAGCGGCAGGTGCGTTGTTATCTGCAACAGGTTCTACATCACCTAAAGGTGAACCGCAGCTGTTGCAAAACTTGGTATCGTCCGTTTGCTGCGCATTACATTTAGGACAGATCTTCATAGTATTTTTTCCTTTCTTTGGTTAGTGGAACTGATTTACATAACTCGGCAACAGTATAGTATTATTTGATTGATATGTCAAATAAGATTCTTCGGGCTCCGCCCTCTGAATGACAGTAGAGTGTCATCCTGAGCGAAGCGAAGGATCTTAAATATTACGTCTTATAATATCTGCCAGTCCGTCATGATCGTTATCCCTGTCCGTCACGACGTCCGCCTTATCAAATATCAAGGGATTACCGTTGCACATGGCTACGCCGCAGCCGGCGGCTTCTATCATGGACATGTCGTTTTCTTCGTCACCGGCAGCGAAAGTTCCGGTGATATCTATGCCAAGGTGATCTGCCAGCTCCCTGACGGCAGCGCCCTTGCCTGCGGTAGAATTGAATACCTCCAGATACCTGGGATTGGAGCGGATAGTAGTTAAGCTGTCACGCTTTATCAGGGAGATCATCTCATCCAGCTTTCCGCTTTCAGTCAGGTCTATGCAAAGCATCTTGCAGGGGGGATCAATAAGTCCTTCGGGGAATTGCGGAAGTACCCGTATAGGGAGTTTTACTACGCGGGTGTAATATTTTATCTCTTCATTTATGGCGGGAGTAAGTATCCCCTCTGAATCATAGCTGTGGCAATGCAGACCAATGCTCTTTGCGGTACGGCTTACTTCCCATACTTCATCAAGGGATATGTTTTTTCTTATGATGTCGCGCTTTTCGCGGCAGGAATATATCTGTGAGCCGTTAAAAGCCACGGCAAAAGGATCGAAGCCCTCAAGCTTCTGTTCCTTAATTACCTGCAATATGCTGATCAGGGGCCTGCCTGAAGATATGGCAATGAGATTCCCGGCATCATGCCACTCAAGAAGAGCGGCATAGGTGTCGGGAGTGATCTGTTTCTCGGTATTTAATAAAGTGCCGTCAAGGTCGAAGAAGAATATCTTAGTTCTCATCATCCTCAACCTGTGCCTGGTAAACGGTACGCTTTCTTGCCATCTCATCGGCCTCAAGGTATTCGTCGTAAGTGGTTACCTTATCGATAATGGTACCGTCGGGCATGAACTCTATGATGCGGTTTGCGGTGGTCTGTACCAGCTGGTGGTCACGGCAGGCAAAGAGTATTACGCCGGGGAACTTGAGCATGCCGGTATTGAGCGCTGTTATGCTTTCCATATCCAGGTGGTTGGTGGGCTCGTCAAAGATAAGACAGTTTGCGCCGCTTATCATCATTTTTGAGAGCATGCAGCGGACCTTTTCACCTCCGGAGAGTACCTTGACTTTTTTGACGCCGTCTTCGCCGGGGAAGAGCATACGTCCGAGATAACCGCGGACATAGGTAACATCCTTGACGGGAGAGTAACCCATGAGCCAGTCGGTGATGGTATAGTCGTTATCGAATTCCTTTGAATTGTCCTTCGGGAAATAAGCCTGTGAGGTGGTAACGCCCCACTTGTAGCTTCCGGAATCAGGCTCGCGCTCGCCGGTGAGTACCTGGAAGAGTGCAGTCTTTGCCTGTTCGTTTCCGCCTACGAAAGCTATCTTGTCATCATGCCCCATGGTGAAGCTGACATGGTTCAAGAGCATGTTGCCGTCTTCGCCTTTAAGGCAGATGTCCTCGACGAAGAGTACTTCGTTACCGATCTCGCGGTCGGGACGGAAGTCTATATAAGGATACTTACGGCTGGAGGGTTTGATCTCATCCAGCTGTATCTTTTCAAGTGCACGCTTACGTGAAGTAGCCTGTTTGGATTTGGAAGCATTTGCCGAGAAACGGGAGATGAATTCCTGCAGTTCCTTGATCTTTTCTTCCTTCTTCTTGTTGGCTTCCTTCATCTGCTTGATGAGCAGCTGGCTGGACTCATACCAGAAATCGTAGTTGCCGGCATAGAGCTGTATCTTGCCGTAGTCGATATCTGCGGTGGAAGTACATACCTTGTTGAGGAAGTAACGGTCGTGGCTGACAACGATGACGGTATTGTCAAAGTTGATCAGGAATTCTTCAAGCCATGCGATGGCATCCAGGTCCAGGTGGTTGGTAGGCTCGTCAAGGAGCAGGATATCGGGGTTACCGAAGAGCGCCTTGGCCAGCAGGACCTTGACCTTTTCGCTGCCGTTTAAGTCCTTCATCATGGAATAGTGAAGTGAGGTGTCGATGCCCAGGCCGTTTAACAGGGTAGCGGCATCGGATTCAGCTTCATATCCGTCCATCTCTGCAAATTCGGCTTCCAGTTCGCCGGCCCTGATACCATCCTCATCGGAAAAGTCTTCTTTCAGATAGATGGCTTCCTTTTCCTTCATTATGTCATAGAGACGCTTGTTACCCATGATAACGGTATCCAGAACGGGATACTCATCGTATTTGAAATGGTCCTGTTCGAGGACTGAAAGGCGCTGGCCGGGGGTGATGCTGATCTCACCGTTGGTGGTATCCAGGTCGCCTGAGAGTATCTTTAAGAATGTGGATTTGCCTGCACCGTTAGCACCTATGAGTCCGTAGCAGTTGCCTTCGGTGAATTTGATGTTGACGTCCTCAAAGAGGGCTTTTTTGCCTACGCGGTAGGTCACGTTGTTTGCTGCGATCATTGATCTGTTAAACTCCTTATATTAAATTATTGTTTTTATTACAAAGGACGGAGATCGGTAACCACCTGGTTCTTTCCGTGCTTTTTGCCAAAGTAAAGCTTGTCATCCGCCTGCTGTATAAGATGTTCTATCTTATAGCCGGGGAGAGATTCGGCGACGCCGAAAGTCATTGTGATACTTATATCTATTCCTTCAAAGCTGACGGTAGCGGATTCTATGGACCTTCGTATTCTTTCAGCCTTGAGGCAGGCCATCTCAACGGGCTCCTGTACCAGTATCAGTATTTCCTCACCGCCCCAGCGGCATACGGCGTCGTTCGTGCTTACGTTCATGTTTATGGTATCGGAGACTTTTACCAGTACCATATCGCCGGCATCGTGGCCGAAGGTGTCGTTTACCTTTTTGAAATCATCGATATCACCAAGTATCAGGGTAAAACGCTTGCCGGTCTTCTTCAGCTGCTCCATATGCTCGTTTAATATGCTGTTCATGCTCCGGCGGTTTAAGAGCTTGGTGAGAGGGTCTTTATTTGCCATCTCATCAAGCAGGGCGTTCTGTTCCGTGAGTATACGGTTCTTATGCATTATCTCCCATATAAAAAGATAGAAGAATACGATCACAACCCCGAAGCCTGCCACGGTGTTCACCAGGAACGTCAATGTGGACAGGAATGGTGATTCAACGGGCATAAGCGGTGTGACATGTGACATCAGAAAATAGTTAAACAGGTAACAGAGTATTATCAGCAGGGATAAGCCGAAGGGCAGTGCATGCCGGCTGCTGTCCCTGCTGCTGTTTAAGTATGAAAAATAAAATGTAGATGCCACAGCGGTAAAAAAGTATGTCGAAAAGCCGCTGTTCCAACCCAGTGCCAGGTTGTTTAAAAAGGACATCACGACTATTTCCAGGAGCATCAACAGATATATGTTGATGAGTTCATGCTTTTCGATCATCGGTATAAAGGTCGTGAAGAAAACAGCGGCAGCGGCTGCATGTATTATCATCAGAAGAAAGGAAGCGGAACACATGAACAACACTCCGTTCACGATATGCATGATACCGAGTGCTATGATAGTGTATTTGTAGATGAGCTTAGGGGTGAAGAAACTGTTGCCCCGTATAAGCTCTCTGATATAATGACCCAGATTGCCTGTCAAGTATCGCTATCCTTTCATATTTATGCCAATAATCCTCATAAATATACCATATTTTGTGGATATTGGGAAGAGGGGAGAGGAAAGAAAAGGGCAATTGATAAGAAAAACAGAGTATAAGGGAGCATAATAGAGCAAAATAGAGTATCGGTGTGATATATCCGAAATTGCATCCTTGCAAAGTGCGGTAAAAGAAACTATATTATCCAACAGTAGTTAGCACTCAAAGTAAATGAGTGCTAACAAAACCAAAGAGCGCATAGCGTGAATAAAAAGGAGGCGTAAGTCATGAAGTTAGTACCTTTGGGTGACAGAGTCGTACTGCAGCAGCTGCAGGCAGAAGAGACAACAAAGTCCGGCATTGTTCTTCCCGGACAGAACAAGGAAAAGCCCCAGCAGGCAAAGGTTATTGCTGTAGGCCCCGGAACCGAAGAAGTTAAGATGGAAGTAAAGAAGGGTGACGAGGTTATCTACTCCAAGTATTCAGGAACTGAAGTTAAGCTTGAGGATGAAGAGTACATCATCGTTAAACAGAGCGATATTCTGGCTATAATCAAGTAAATCAAATCTAAGGAGGCGAATAATAATGGCAAAAGAGATCAAATACGGAGCTGAGGCACGTGCCGCATTGGAAGCCGGCGTAAACAAGCTGGCGGATACAGTCCGTGTTACATTAGGACCTAAAGGAAGAAACGTAGTACTGGACAAGAGCTATGGTGCTCCGCTGATCACCAACGACGGTGTTACCATTGCTAAAGAGATAGAGCTTGAAGATGCATTCGAGAACATGGGTGCACAGCTTGTTAAGGAAGTAGCTACCAAGACCAATGATGCAGCAGGTGACGGTACCACAACCGCAACCGTTCTGGCACAGGCTATGGTAAACGAAGGCATGAAGAACCTGGCAGCAGGTGCTAACCCCATCATCATGAGAAAGGGTATGAAGAAGGCTACCGAGTGTGCAGTAGAAGCCATCAAGAAGATGAGCACCAAGGTAAAAGGCAAAGAGCAGATCGCAAAGGTTGCAGCTATCTCTGCAGGTGATGAAGAAGTAGGAAACATGGTAGCAGATGCTATGGAGAAGGTTTCCAACAACGGCGTTATCACCATTGAAGAGTCCAAGACCATGAAGACAGAGCTTGACCTGGTAGAAGGTATGCAGTTCGACCGTGGTTATATCTCAGCATATATGTGCACCAATATGGACAAGATGGAAGCTAATCTGGATGATCCTTACATCCTGATCACCGATAAGAAGATCAGTAACATTCAGGAGATCCTTCCTCTTCTTGAGCAGATCGTACAGAGCGGTTCCAGACTGCTGATCATCGCAGAGGATGTTGAGGGCGAGGCCCTTACCACCCTGATCGTAAACAAGCTGCGTGGTACCTTCAATGTAGTAGCTGTTAAGGCACCCGGCTATGGCGACAGAAGAAAAGAGATGCTTAAGGATATCGCTATCCTGACCGGCGGGCAGGTTATCAGCGAGGAGCTGGGACTTGATCTTAAGGAAGTTACGATCGACCAGCTGGGCCGTGCAAAGAGCGTTAAGGTTCAGAAGGAAAATACCGTTATCGTTGACGGCGCAGGCAAGCCCAAGGATATCAAGGCGCGTGTTGCACAGATCCAGAACCAGATCGAGGAGACCACCTCTGATTTCGATAAGGAAAAACTTCAGGAGAGACTTGCAAAGCTTTCCGGCGGTGTAGCAGTTATCCGCGTAGGTGCAGCTACCGAGACCGAGATGAAGGAAGCAAAGCTGCGTATGGAAGATGCTCTGGCAGCTACCCGTGCAGCAGTAGAAGAGGGCGTTATCGCCGGCGGCGGATCAGCATACATTCATGCTGCAAAGCAGGTTGCAAAGATGGCTGAGGACCTTGAAGGCGACATCAAGACCGGTGCTAATATCGTGCTTAAGGCCCTTGAAGCTCCTCTGGCTCACATCGCAGGCAATGCAGGCCTTGAAGGCAGCGTTATCATCAACAAGGTTAAAGAGTCTAAAGCAGGTGTTGGTTTCGATGCACTTAAGGAAGAGTATGTTGACATGATAGCAGCAGGCATTCTGGATCCCGCAAAGGTTACCAGATCCGCTCTGCAGAACGCTACTTCAGTTGCAAGCACACTGCTTACTACCGAGTCAGTTGTAGCAAACATCAAGGAAGACACCCCTGCAATGCCCGCAGGAGCAGGTGCTCCCGGGATGTACTAAACAAGTCAGCACTATAGGGAAACATAAATAAGGATCAGCCCCATCAAGCTTGCTTGAAAGTGGCTGATCTTATTTATGTTTCACAGGTGGGCAAGGCGCGAAGCGCCTCTGCTCACCTGTAATGAGGATCGCGAAGCGATCCGAATCTATTGTGCTGACGTATTCGCTATATCAGCTTCGCGATCCGAATCTACTGTGCCATCGTCCCAAATATCCCTCAAAAACAACCAAATACACATCTTGCCTTGAATGATCCCTTTATAGTATCCTATAATATATCATTATCTTATGGGGTTAACATAAATCCTTTCAGAAAAGGGGAAGCTAATGGCAGCTATCAAACGCAGTGCACCTAAAAAGATTTATGAAGGCGATTATCTCTTCATGAAAAGCTATGTATGTCCTGTCTGTGATAATAAACTCCGTATCGCGACAGTAAAAGCAGGCACGGCCAGGATGATAGGCCAGGACTGGGATCTGCGTCCCATCCACAAAGACATCGATATACAGAAGTATGATGTCGTGCATTGTAATAAATGCGGCTTTGCAGTACTGAAGCGTTATTTTGGTGTGCTTCCCAAGCCCCACAAAGAACTTATCTTAAAAAAGATAACCGAACAGTATGACCCCTTAGCTGATCCGGTCGGAATGGTGCTTACCTATGATGAGGCCATGACCAGATATAAACTGGCTTTGCTCTGTGCAGCAATAAGGCAGGTACATGACAGTGAACTGGGGCTTATAACTTTAAAGATGGCATGGCTCTACCGTGCGCAGAAACTGGCACTGGGAGATGATGTCGAAAACTTTACCAAAGCCGTAAGGATCAAATATGACGGCTTTCTGGATTATGAAGAGAAGTATCTTAAAAAGGCTATGGATTATCTGATCAAGGCAAGGCAGACTGAGGAGCCGCCCATTGCAGGTATGAATGAGACGGCTATTGACTTTCTGCTGGCTTCACTTTGCGGCCATTTCGGAAAGTTTGATGATGCGGCCAGACTTGTGTCAGGCATACTCCAGTCAAAGCAGTCATCATCAAGCCAAAAGGACAGGGCACGGGATATGCTTGATGAGTTCAAGAGCAAGCGGGAACGTGTTTAGTGCCGTCAACTGACTTCAGTTTATGGATTGAATTTCAGCTCCGGATGTGGTATTATTTCATAATCATTTTATTTTACCACGGAGGATGCTATGAAAGATATCAAGGATTACATACGTACGATCCCCGATTTTCCTCAGCCCGGGGTACAATTTCGTGATATAACCACAATAATTCAGGATGCAGACGGCCTTCAGCTGGCTGTCGATACCATGAGCGATCTGGTAAAAGATCTGGACTTTGACGTTATCTGCGGAGCGGAGTCCAGAGGTTTTATATTTGGTGCTCCTATGGCATATAATCTGCACAAACCGTTTGTGCTGATAAGAAAGAAGGGCAAGCTTCCCGGAAAGACTATCTCACAGAGTTACGATCTGGAATACGGCAGCACAGAGATAGAGATGCACGTGGACAGTTTTGAGCCCGGAAAGAAGATACTGATCGTAGACGACCTCATTGCTACAGGCGGTACCACCGAGGCGATGATAAAGCTTGTTGAAAAGCTGGGAGGTGTTGTCAGCGCGGTATGTGTTCTCATTGAGCTCCCTGATTTAAAGGGACGTGAGAAGATCTCCGGTTATAAACTGGTAAGCGCAGTTACATACGAAGGGGAATAAAAGATTCTTCGCTTCGCTCAGAATGACAAAGTCACAAGAAGGGGCCCGCAGCGCGGGAGGTACCTGATGCCGGTTAAAAGGTGGGAAGATCGTCTTGTGACCCTGTAGAGGAAGAAATAGAGTTGAGCATAGCGACGAAGGATCTTACTGATTGAATAATTCAGGAAAGGAGGAAGCGTCCATGGCTACGGACTATAAAGATATTGACAGCATAATAGAAGAAAACATGAATTCGGGCGTGACCGCTTCCGACGTTTCCGAATTGAAGGCGCCTTCTGAAGAAGGGGCAAAAAAGAGCCTGCTGGAACGCATCACGGTCACTGCCCCCCTGGGTATGAATGCTGTGGAAACACCGGCTCCGGATGAAGCTGCCCCTGACGTTTCAGATGAGCATGTGGCTGTTGTCATCGACAACGGACGCATCGAAGATATAGCAGAATTCCAGGCACCTGAGGTTCTTTATGATGAACTCATCAAGCGTGTCAGGAGATATCACCCTTCAGATGATATCTCACTTATAGAAAAGGCTTACGAGACAGCAAGGCAGTTCCATAAGGACCAGCTGCGCAAGTCGGGTGAGCCTTATATCATCCATCCCTTATGTGTGGCCATAATACTGGCTGACATGGAAATGGATAAGGAGACCATTGCAGCAGGTCTGCTCCATGATGTTGTGGAAGATACGGTCATGACCATCGACGAGCTCAAAGATGAGTTCGGCGCAGACGTTGCCCTTCTGGTGGATGGTGTTACCAAGCTGTCACAGATACAGTATTCTACCGATAAGCTGGATCTGCAGGCGGAGAACTTAAGAAAGATGTTCCTTGCAATGGCAAAGGACATCAGGGTCATCATGATAAAGCTGGCCGACAGGCTTCATAATATGCGTACCCTGGGCCATACGCGTCCGGAGAAGCAGCAGGAAAAAGCAAGAGAGACCATTGACATCTATGCGCCCATAGCACAGAGGCTTGGTATCTCGAAGATAAAGGTAGAACTGGAGGACCTCTGCCTTAAGTATCTGGAGCCTGAGGCATATGAGGATCTGTCCAGACAGATCGCGGAGAGAAAGACTGTCCGTGAGCAGTATGTCCAGGATATAGTCGATGAAGTGCGCAAGCATATAAAGGATGCCGGCATAGAAGCCAAGATAGACGGCCGCGTTAAGCATTTCTTCAGTATCTATAAGAAAATGAAGAACCAGAACAAGGATCTGGACCAGATCTACGACCTGTTTGCCGTACGTATAATAGTGGCTTCCGTTAAGGACTGTTATGCTGCACTGGGTGTAATACATGAGATCTACAAGCCTATTCCCGGGCGTTTTAAAGACTATATAGCAGTACCCAAGGAGAACATGTATCAGTCGCTGCATACTACTCTGATAGGACAGAACGGTGTGCCTTTTGAGATACAGATCCGAACCTTTGAGATGCATCGTACCGCTGAATACGGTATCGCTGCACACTGGAAATATAAAGAGGCATCGGACGGCAAAAAGCCTGAGCTTCAGGAGGAAGAGAAGCTGGCATGGCTGCGCCAGATCCTAGAGTGGCAGCGCGACATGTCCGACAACAAGGAATTCATGAACCTCTTAAAAGAGGATCTGGATCTGTTCTCGGACAGTGTATATTGCTTTACTCCTACCGGTGACGTCAAGAATCTTCCGGCAGGTTCAACCCCAATAGATTTTGCTTACAGTATCCATTCGGCCGTAGGTAATAAGATGATAGGTGCCAGGGTCAACGGCAAGCTGGTACCCATCAACTACGAGATACAGAACGGTGACTGTATCGAAATAATCACAAGCCAGAATTCAAAGGGGCCCAGCCGCGACTGGCTGCCTCTTGTTAAATCATCCACTGCGCGCAGCAAGATCAACCAGTGGTTTAAGAGCGAGCTTAAGGATGACAATATAGTAAGGGGGCGTGAGCTCCTGCTTACCTATTGCAAGGCAAAGGGAATAGACCAGCAGCAGCTCAACAAGCAGGCATATATAGATACAGTGCTTAAGAAATATGGCTACAGGGAATGGGATAATCTGCTGGCAGCCATAGGCCACGGGGCATTAAAAGAAGGCCAGATCATCAACAAGCTCCAGGAGCTTTACGATGCGGATCACAAGCGTATCCAGACCAATGAGGAAGTTATAGATGAGATAAACAGGAATGTGTCTGCCCAGAGGCAGGTACATACTTATGAGCATAAGGGTAAAGGTTCGGGAGTTATCATCAAGGGACTCACCAATGTAGCCGTACGTTTCCCCAAATGCTGTAATCCGCTTCCGGGTGATGAGATAGTCGGTTTTATCACAAGAGGTAAGGGCGTTACCATTCACAGGACCGATTGTAACAATGTGGTGGTCCTTCCCGATATAGAAAGGGAAAGGCTTGTTGAAGCGGAATGGGAGCCTGATGCTATAGTAGATAACGGAAAGTATACCGTTGAGATAAATATATTTGCGGAGAACCGTTCAGGTCTTCTGGCCGATATTTCAAGGACTATGACAGAAAAGAACATCGATATACTTTCAGTGAACGTTAAGGTCAGCAAGCAGGGACAGGCTGTTCTGTCCATGAGTTTTGAGACGGGCGGACGCGAGGAGTTTGACCGTATAGTAGATAAGCTTCGTCAGATCCCCAGCGTCATCGATGTGGACAGAAATTCAACCGGATGAGGGAAATGATACTTAGTTATAATATCGAATCATTTGAATATGATGTCTATGCACTTCTTACATCCTTTTATCCGGGAGAAAGTTCTAAGCAGTGCATAGCTGAGCAGCCTACAGGGAGCAGGGACGAACTGCATGTGCATCAGAATGAAGATGCAACGGTGTCCATGCTCTTTTTTGCGGGGGATGTTTTTTCGTACGATAAAGAGTATGTTTTTACGCCTTCTTCTGCCGGCGAAAAAGAGATAAAATGGGAGCTTAAGCGTTTCTTTTATGACAGTTTATCCGATATGAGCGGACGTACACTGCCCTGGGGAGGGCTTACGGGGGTTCGCCCTACCAAGCTGATCATGGGAACGGCAAAGGAGCAGGCCCTTTCGGATGAAGGCGTTATACAATATATGTATGATAATTACAGGGTTTCTCCGGAAAAGTCTTCATTGGGGCTGAAAATAGCAAGGCTTGAGGATTCGCTGCTTGAACCTCACAGAGGGAGAGGCTACAGCCTTTATATCGGGATCCCTTTTTGTCCGTCTACCTGTCTTTACTGTTCGTTTTTATCCTATGCAATATATGCATATCAGAAATACGTTGATCGGTATCTGGAATGTATACGTAAAGAATTGCAGGCCATGACCGGTATCATGAAGGGCGGGGGACCAGATACCATATACATTGGCGGGGGCACGCCTACTGCACTGTCTGCAGATGAACTGGGTAGATTATTGGACTTGATCGAAGAATATGTTCCGATGGAAAACGTGAAGGAATTCACGGTGGAAGCAGGGCGTCCCGACAGTCTCAATGCGGATAAATTTGCTGTTATGAAAAAATATAAGGTGAGCCGTATATCCGTAAATCCCCAGACCTTTAAAGATGATACCTTAAAGCTGATCGGGCGCAGGCATACTGTTTCACAATTGTATGAGGCATTTGCGCAGGCCAGGGTAGAGGGATTCGATAATATAAACATGGATCTTATCCTGGGACTTCCGGGGGAGGATCTTAATGATGTGTCCCATACACTGGACTGTGTGCGTGAGCTGGCACCTGATTCGCTTACGGTTCATTCCCTTGCCATAAAACGTGCTTCCCGGATGAAGGAATGGATATCACAGCACGGATCCATAAGCGGCATGGACTATGAACTTGCCATGAAGATGGCACAGGATACCGCTGATGCTCTTAAAATGAAGCCTTATTATCTCTACCGCCAGAAGAATATGGCCGGAGCCTTGGAGAATACGGGCTTCGCCCGCGAAGGCCGCTATGGTCTTTATAATATTATCATTATGGAGGAAGTGCAGTCCATCTACGCCATCGGCGCCGGAACAGTGAGCAAAAAAGTGTTCACGGACGGCTCCGGAAGGATCGAGAGGTGCGACACGCACAAGGATCTAAGCCTTTATTTATCGGATATTGAGGCGATGATTGAGAGGAAGAGAAAACTTTTCGGAGAAGATAAGTAAGCCATGTAATTGTGGACCAGATACAGGAATCTGATGTGTAAAATGGCGTTGGTACATCAAAAGTACATCAAAATTTTACGTCGTAATACGTGATAATCAGTAATAATACGTTTTTACGGCTCTGCTGATCAACAAAATAACGGAGTTATTTC
>JAFYCS010000064.1 GCA_017539565.1 Lachnospiraceae bacterium | reverse complement strand
TTCGAACCAGCGGCCCCCGCGTCCCTAACACGGTGCTCTAGCCAAACTGAGCCACACCTCGAAGTGAAAGCTGCCTAGCAGATTTGAACTGCCGACCTCATCCTTACCAAGGATGCGCGCTACCAGCTGCGCCAAGGCAGCGTCAATCACCGAATACAGATAATATCAAAAATGCTGCCGGCTGTCAAGTATTATTTTCAGCTTTCTAATATTTATTTTTACTTTTGTTTCCGAGCATCCTCACATCCTGCTCCGTAAGCTGCAGTTCTTCGAATACCTGCAGTGCATCATCCATCTGCGCGGAGTTGATGCAGAATATGAGTCTGGGGCGTTCGCCCATAAAAAGCTTTGCCAGAAAGTTAGGCTCCTGCCAGCGCAGGAAATAGGATACACGGGCATACTGAAGGGCTGCCTCTATGCGGTGACGTATCTCCTCAACGCGGCGGCTCTTGGCAGAAACGATCTCGCACAGGTCGATCTCGTTATTCACTCTTACCCTTGTCATCATGTTATCTATCAAAATGCATACCCCATTTCAATACTATGCGTGAACTTCACCCGCATAATATTAACACTGTGCCCTGAAAAATGCAAATATAAGATTCTTCTATTCTGCTTCGGCTGCAGCTTCCTCATCGGGTGTTATCAGCTCGATAACGGCGGCGCTGTAACCTTCCGGTGCATCCAGCAGTTCAGCCCTTATACGGCTGTTGTCCTCTGTAAACTCAAACACCGCAAACCCGCCTTCAAGCACGGATGTAAAATCAAGCTCATCCAGTCCCTGTGAAAGCCCGTTACCCGTGTATTTTATATAACTTTCCTTAAGACACCAGAGTGCGAAGAAATCTTTCTTATACTCATCCCCGCCCAGATGTTTTAAATGCTCTGCTTCCGCGGGATGGAAAAAGCGCTTTGCAACATCGGCCTTCATATCACGCCACTCCTGTATGTCAACGCCTACAGGCACATCGGATACGGCGCATACCGCCATATCACCGGAATGGGCTATCGAAAAATGCACTTCCGGAAGATCGGGGAAATAGGGTCTGCCCTTTTCATCCTTTTCAACCTTATAAACGCCTGCCGGTGCAGCATCACCCAGATGCTCCCTGGCTCCATGCTGCAGAAGCAGCCCTGCGGTGAGGGACTGGGCACGTTTGGTCTTGTCCGCCATACGTGTGGCGTCATGCCGCCTTACCTCATCCACACCGTCCAGAGCCTCTCTGGCATTTTTATCATCCTTAAGCAGGCCGATATTGGCCATATAGATCTCTGCCATAATGTAACCCCTCCTGTCCGTTCCTGTTATTTTTTGAAGAATTCTTTGATATCAGTATAACCCTGTGCAGCCAGCTGTTCCTTCTGGAACTTCTTATTCTTTGCCATACGGGCAGTCAGTACACATCTGCCCTGTGAGCGCAGCTCTTCTGCTGCCGCCATGGCCTCACTTATCTGTGCCGCATCCAGCCCTTTCTCAAGAAGGAATGCCGTCTTCTCTTCATCTCCGGGAAGCTTGTATCCCTTCTCCATCAGTATGGTGATGATGCGCTCAAAGCCGACGGAGAAACCGCAGGCCGGAGCACTCTGGCCGGTAAAACGTCCGACCATCTCATCATATCTTCCGCCGCCGCCGCAGGATGAACCGAATTCCTTAAGCTCAACCTCAAAAATGGTTCCGGTGTAATAGCTCATTCCGCGTACAAGGGTAGGATCGAATACCAGCTCAAAATCTGCCTTCTTGGCACCGTTCACCGCGCTTATTATCTCATCCAGATTCTGCCTGCATTCAGCCGGGAGGGTTTCTCCCATGATCTCGGAAAGTTTCTCTATTGCAGCTTTTCCTTCAAGACCTTTAAGCGCCTCGAAGAGTGAAAGATACTTATCAACATCGCCCTCGTATGCAGCAGCCTTAAGTTCGGACGCTACACCTTCCGCTCCGATCTTATCCATCTTATCAAGGATAATAAATACGCCGTCGTAATCCTCTTCCTTAAAACCTGCATAGGATGCCATGGCCTTGAGCATACGCCTGTCATTGATCCTTATATTGAAATTCTTAAACTCCAGTCTGCCCAGTACCGTACTCATAGCCAGTATCAGCTCTATCTCTGCCAGATTGGAAGGATCTCCCAGTATATCGATATCGCACTGCATGAACTGGCGGAAACGTCCCTTCTGGGGCTGCTCTGCCCTCCATACATTGCCCATCTGCAGTGCCTTAAATGGAGAGGGAAGCTCTGCAGAGTGTGCCGAATAGTAACGGCACAGGGGAACCGTCAGGTCATAACGCAGGCCGGAATCGGCCAGGTCGTTTTCTTCCTTTGCCTCTGAAATATTAAGCTTGTTGCCGCGCTTCATGATCTTGAAGATCAGCTTCTCGTTTTCACCGCCCTGCTTGCTGCTTAAGTTCTCTATATGCTCTACGCTGGGGGTATCGATCTGTGTAAATCCGTAGCTCTCATAAGTCTCGCGAATTACTCCCATCACGTAGTTTCTCAGCCGCATTTCATCGGGCATAACATCCTTCATACCCTTAACGGCAGTCTTGATCATTGCCATATCCTTAAATTCCTTTCATATGAATAATAAGTATCAATATATCCCAAAACCGCGGGGATTTCAAGTATACTACCGATATACCTCTCCCGGTAAGGCCGGCTCTCCGTCATGTTCTCTCCATTGTTCACCGTATTTATCATGCAGGCGCGTACGGTACATATACCGGGTCATGCTGCGGGCAACGGCGCAGGCCGCTGCAGTTACGGCCAGCATGATGATGATAGTCAGGATTCCCTTAAGAAGTCCCGTCCTGACTTTCCTGCCAGGATCAAATACCGTATCATCCCTGTAATACTTCGCCGAACGCTGATGCAGATATACAAAGCCTCCGATACACCAGAGTATCATGACAACAGCCTGTGCAAATACCATCACTCCGCATTCGGAGCCCACCCTTACATTCCAGTGGAAATAGTATGCCAGTATATGTATAAGCAGCATTCCCGCTATCACAAAGCAGATCACAGCCAGAGCCAGGCTTTCCCTGCTGTCCTGTTCATTATCATATACCGGAGGCGCTTCCATAACCGGCTCAAGGCGCTTATCTTCCGGCACCTTAATTCCGCCTGCCTCCAGCTTTTTTATATATACCGTGCTGTCAATATATCCTATCCAGCAGGCAAACGCAGGTATGGGAAGGAATTGCAAAAGGAGTGCGGCAATGATCCCTATGGTATTTATGTCTGCCGCAGAATCAAACAGCCGTGCCGCAAAAAAAGCGGCGGCCAGCAGTACGGTGAATACGATACCGCAGGTCCTGAATATCCGCTGTTCCCTTTTGTCGTATTTGAATTTCATATCCCCTCCGCTCATAAAAATGATACCACGAAAGCATCTTTTTATAAAGCGGATATTATTCCTATGGAAATATCTGTGGTTTTCTGTTAACATAAGCTGTCATGAAAACCAAGGGCCCGAAAAAGCAATATATAGCAGTAACCTTTTTATTACTGTTCTTTCCCCTGATACTGTGTTATCAGGAGCTGGTCTTTCATATCTTCGTGATAGGTCCCGCAGGCAGGAACATAGTTTACCCCTTGCTCTTTGCTTTCTTTACGGGCAGCCTTATCTCTATGATATGGAATGCCATACCTTTCCGTGCCCTCAGATGGATCAGCGGATTTCTGCTGACATTATTCTTTATACTGTTCTTCCAGACACATGTTGTATACCACAGCGTATTCGTCACATTCTGGGCGCCCTTTTCCACGCTGTCCGTGGCAGGGCAGGCCTTTGATTACGGCGGCATGATACATGACAACGCCCTTGCTAACAATACCACGCTCATACTCCTGGCACTTCCCCTGCCAGTCTATCTTATCCTTGGGATATCCTGCTTCAGGGCAGGCGCCGGAAAAGCTGTGCTTCCTTCATACATAAACTGCTGCATATCCGCGGCTGTATTCTTGTTCCTTATCTGCAGCGATCACGATGCCTTTGAATGTACCCTGGGCCGGAACGGTCTGGATGACGGCATGGCCACCGTAGGCGCCATTAGCAGCAGTATAGCTGACGGGCTCTTCGCCGGCGAAACCGGTACGCTGACATTATCCACTTCCGGTACACCTGCAGCGGCTCTTACCCCGGCGTCCGCCCCCGCTCCCGTCTCACCATCACCTTCGCCGGCTCCGGAGAGGATTATACCCGGGCTGACCGTAACTTCGGATACCCCCGCATATGAGATCGCCACGGCAGGAGCGGCGACGGCGCTGGATATTCTTACCGAAGATCCAGCAGAAGACACTCCCGAAACAGCAGAAGCGTTCGTCCCTCAGCCCCGGGTGATGGATATCGATCTTGAAGCGCTAGCCGAGACTGAGGCAAACAAAAACATAAAGAACATGCACCTGTATTTCGCATCGCAGGAACCTTCGTACACAAATGAGTATACAGGCATGTTTGAGGGATACAATCTGATTTGGATAACGGTGGAGGGTATGTGTAAATACATCATCGACGCGGAGCGCACTCCCACCCTTTATATGATGACCCACGAAGGCTTTGACTTCACACATTACTATACCCCGTTATGGTACGGCAGCACCTCCGGCGGCGAGTGGGCCGTGCTCACCGGTACTCCCCCGGGAAACGGCGGCTATATCGCCATGGAGCATACAGGAACATCAAAAACAAACCTGTACTTCACCCCCTCAATGCGCCTTAGAGATATTGGCTATGAATGCTATGGCTTTCATGCCAATTATGCGGACTACTATGGACGTAATAAATCCCACACAAATATGGGCCTCAAATGGATAGCTTACGGCACCGGCTATAAAGGCGAATTATGGAAAAACGGTAATCTCATCTGGCCCCAGTCCGACTTAAACCTCTGGAACGAGAGCACCGCTTATCTGGACTTTGAAAAACCTTTTTATGCATATTACATGACCATAAGCGGCCACGCCCAGTATAACTGGGGCGGCAACGCCATGGCAGCGCGCCACAAGGATCTGTTCGCAGATCTGCCCTACTCGGACAAATCAAAGGCTTATCTTTCCTGCGAATACGAAGTAGAGCTTATGCTTACCCAGATGCTGGCAGACTTAAGTGAAGCCGGCATATTGGATAAGACCGTTATAGTCCTTACCGCAGATCATGTACCGTATAACGACATGGACATCTGTGATGAGCTGGCGGGGCACGAACTGGAGCAGGAATTTGAACAGTACGAGAACGCCCTTATCATATGGTCCGGTGCCATGAAAGAGCCGGTGACCGTCGATAAATACTGTTCCAGCATCGACATACTTCCCACGGTCTTAAACCTCTTTAACATTGAATATGATTCAAGGCTTATGGCCGGCCGTGACATACTCTCCGATTCCCCGCAGCTGGTCATGTTCAACGGCAGCCGCAGTTTTATCAGCGATGCCTGCATGTATAACGCAAAAGACGGCAGCATAACTCCTTTTGCCCCCTATACCGCAGAAGACATAAGCAGCGAATACATCTCCGCCGTACAGGATGAGATAAAAAATAAGGCCCGCCTGGCGAGCCTTATCATCGATAATGATTATTACAACAAGCTTGATCTGCCTGCTCCGGCAGAATAACTCCTACCTTTTGTCCTTATCGATATACTCCAGCGAAGCAACCGACAGGCAGGAAAAGATGACAATAAACAGCAGGAGCCTGCTCCAGCAGTGGATTATATTTTCCGTACTGCCTTCATAGTTGGGATTCTGGTTGAATTCCGCACTCTTAAGAAGCAGTCCTTCTTTCATCCCATTCACTTCGATATAGTGGAGTATCTCCCAGACAGGCTTTTGGCCCTCTATCTCAATATCCAGCCCTTGCTGTTTTAAGAGTTCCGTGATACGCTGCGCCGTCATCTCATTCAGTTCTTTCTCAAGATCGATGCCTTCGGACACCAGTATGTCCTTTACTTCGGCTACCATCTCCTCATCCATGTTAAGGTCCTGGATCTCATCATTAACCGCATCCTTAACCTTATCCGTAGTTTCGGAGTTAACCTCTATATCCTTGAGTTTAAATGCGCTGTTCCATAAGGATACCATGGGCAGATGGTTATAATCCGCCTGGGCACAGAGCGAGGTAAGTCCCCATTTGGCAACGGTAAAATCACACAGCTTAAGTGCAAAACCGTCAAGCTGGAAGAATCCGCCGGAAAACACCAGCTGGAATATCAGAAGAAAAGGCATTATAGTCATAGCTGTTGTGGTATTGTGCACAAAGGCAGATACCATAAGGGCCATCATATCCGCTGCGTATGTGGTAAGGAATAACGTAATACCTATATCCAGTACGGGCCAGGGGGTGATCCTTGCCATAGCCGGGAAGCTCACTTTCATTATCATACAGATCTGGAGCGTGATATAGCTCTGGCACAGGCACAGAAATGCCTGGTATATCATATGCGCCGCTATATACGATGAGATATGCATACCGGAGCGGTGCTCCCTCTTTATAATGGGGCGTTCACGGCATATTACCTGTATGGAATTGAAGAAGCCGTTCCATATGCAGATACAGGACAATGCAAAGGTACCCAGAAGGGTTCCCTCCATAGTCTTAAAAAGATTTGCTCCCACTACGAAACATACCAGTCCGGCGATGACTGCTGCCATGGGCATTACCTTCCAGTCACTCTGGAAGATGAACATACGGAAAAGTTTTCCGAGATATATACCGGTCTGTGCTACATGGCCTTTGTGCTTAATATTGACATTGGTATTATTCTGCTCCATTCCGCTCACCCTGCCTTTCTCTTGGTTTCATAGGTAAAGCGGCTCACAAATTCCGTAGCCCTTCCTTCTCCGCCTTCTTCTTTCTGGTTTACGGCACGCAGTACATGCTCCATGCTGTCTTTGCCGAAGAACTCTCTTGCTTCTTCCAGATCACCGTAGAATGCAAGCCTTCCGGTTCGTGAAGCATCCTTCGCCAATACTATGACATCATCAAAAAGATCTGCCACACGGTCCGGTGTATGGGTAATGACTATTACTATCTTACCGCTGTCGGCAATGGCCCTGAGCTTCTCAAACAGGCCTCTTGCCACTACGCCGTCCAGACCGGAATCCGGCTCATCCAGTATAAACAGTGAGGGATCGGAGATAAACTCCATGGCTATTGACAGACGTTTCTTCTGTCCTCCCGAAAGCTTCTCAACAAGAGTATTGGCCAGCATTGAAAGGCCGAAGCTTTCCAGTACCTCCATTACCCTCTTCTTTCTTTCCTTTCTTGAATATGAATCCGGAAGGCGCAGGGTAGCCGCATCCTCCAGTGTCATCAGTACGGTATCGTTGCCGCGCATCAGATCCTGCTGGGGCACAAAGCCCACATCATATTTCATGGATTCATATTCTTTATACAGATCATGCCCGTCCAGAAGTATGGTGGCATCTGCCTTTTCATATCCGGTCACCGCATTCAGGAAGGTGGTTTTCCCGGCCCCGGAACCGCCAAGCAAAAGTACCAGATGCCCCTTGGGAATAGTCAGGTGAAGATCCCTGAGCAGTATCTTCTTCTTGAAGAACTCCGATGCACTGCGCTGTCTGATGTTAACGGTAAGCCCTTTTTCGATCTCTTCCGCATGGATACCGCTGTCTTCTACGCCCTTTTCATCCTCAAGCGACATTACAGGAACAATCTTCTTTGAAACTCCCCAGGTGAAAGTGGTAAAGCCGGGGAAAAAGATAAACAGCCATATCCATGCCCTGCGTCTGCCGAATACATAACAAAGCCCGATATAGATCCTTACCATATATACCATCGAGCATATACTTATGGCTCCTCTGAGCATTATAAAGAACTCATCCCATACCGATCCCGGCGTGAAGATAGCGATCAGCTTTGACGTCATATCCGTGACAGCCACAAGCAATCCTAGAAGGATCATCACACGCCCTTCTTTTTCCCTCTTGGCGCATTTTGCCAGCTCATAATCATTGTACACCGGGATGATCGCATGCCATGGTTTCTTCCCGCATTTTTTAAAGATCAGGAACATACCTATCGTCTGAAGCAGGTAACTTCCCAGGGACATGTAATCCGATAACTCTAAAACCATCTCTCCACCTCTTGTTAAAGGGCAGCCTTTAAGGCTGCCCTCTCATTACTTATACCACTTTTTCAAAATCCTGTTTTCCGTGCTTGCATATGGGGCAGATAAAATCATCGGGCACTTCTTCTCCCACATACTCATAACCGCAGATACGGCAGCGCCATATCGTCTGTCCGTCCTGTGTCTTTCCCACAGCCTCCGGCTTGGGTTTGATATTCGCCTGATAATATTCGTAAGTTGCAGATGCCGTATCGCTCAGCACTTCCATATCGGTTACCTGTGCATAGAACACGGTATGGGTTCCCATATCCACTGTCTTCTGTACCCAGGCCGAAATGAAAGCATTGGTGCCCTTCGTAATGATCATCGTATCATTGGCACCGCGCCTGCAATCCGTAAAGCCCGCAAACTTATCTGCCGTCTTACCCGACTGGAAACCGAAACGCTTGAACAGTTCGAAATCCGCATCCTGAGCGATCACGGAAACCGTAAGCTTCTTCGTATCCATTATCATGTCATGTGTAAGATTATTCTTATTTACAGCCACGCTTATGACATTAGGTTCCGAAGTCACCTGTATTGCCGTATTGATGATACAGCCGTTATCCTTGCCGTCCTTATTGGCCGTAAGCACGAACAGTCCGTAACTCAACTTATAAATGGCTTTTTTATCCATAGGCTCTTACCCGAAATATCTCTTGAGCAGTCCCTCGAATGCCTTGCCGTGTCTTGCCTCATCTCTTGCCATCTCATGTACGGTATCATGTATCGCATCCAGATTAAGGGCTTTAGCTCTCTTAGCCAGATCGGTCTTACCTGCGGTAGCACCGTTCTCTGCATCAACTCTCATCTCAAGATTCTTCTTGGTGGAATCGGTAACCACTTCACCTAAAAGTTCTGCAAACTTTGCAGCATGCTCTGCCTCTTCAAAAGCAGCCTTCTCATAGTACATACCTACTTCGGGATATCCCTCACGATATGCTACTCTTGCCATTGCCAGATACATACCAACCTCTGAGCACTCTCCCTCAAAATTGGAACGCAGATCTTTTAAGATATCCTCAGGCACACCCTTAGCAACGCCTACAACATGCTCTGATGCCCATACCTTCTCACCTGCCTGCTCCTTGAACTTCTCTGCCGGTGCATGGCAAACAGGGCACTCTGCAGGGGGATTGTCGCCTTCATGAACGTAACCGCAAACTGTACATACAAACTTCATCTGAAATACCTCCTTATAATGGATTTATATACCTGGAATTATACTATTTTTCTCCCACCCCCGTCAAGGATATCGCTCACGCCCCCGGGGCTCCTCTGTCCCTCCTGCCATGCCCGCCTGTCTTCCTGCCCCCCCGGCCGGTCCCCGCTGCCCAGCCTGCTCTGTCGCCCTGAATGCGCAGCCCCGGCCGGTCCCCGCCGTTGATCTTTACTTGTGCATCGCATACAGGCATGATCCGTGGCGCTCGATTCCGTCGCTAAGAGGCTCCATATGCTGCCACGGATTCACGTCTGTATGCTCTGCCACATCAAAAAACGCCCGCGGGAACCGGCCTCAAAGGCGTTCTTAGGCCGGGCAGAGCAGGCAAACATTGATCCCGGACTGCCTATGGAGGAACCTAGCAGCTCTTAAAGCTGCTGAATATAATAGGGATTCGCCGCCCGGACGGCGGGCGAAAGGGAGATATGAGGCAGGGACGCCGAATATCGACCGGTCCCGGACTGTGCCTGTGTCCGGGGCAGCTTTTTAGAGCTGCTTGGTGACGGAATCGAGCATGTCCGGGATCATGTTTGCTGCGATGCCCAGAAAAAAAGCGGGGCCGGGGCCCCGCGGGGATTACATACTCAGGTGCGGAAGCGGTAGACACGGGCCTCGTAGGGGCGGAGCATGCCGTGCTGCCATTCAAGGAGGCTGACTTCCTGCTTGAGGCGGTCCTTGAGCTTGTCTGCCATGAGCTGGGGGCCCTGGGGATAATTGCACAGAAGCAGCTGGCCCTTTTTGCCGACATATGACTTGGGGATCTTAAGGCGCATGGGAAGACGGCTGAAGGAGCACACGATCAGGTATCTTACTTTGCCCAGGCTGCGCTCGTACATATATACATTGGGGTCCTTGGGGAAGTATTCACGGTATCTGCCAAGGATCAGCGTCTTGGATTTTTTGCGCAGTTCAAGACACTTGCGGTAGAAGTTCAGGATGCTTTCCGGGTCCTTTTCCTCTGCCGCCACATTTATGCGTTTATAGTTGGGATTGACATAGAACCAGGGCTTTGCCTTCGAGAATCCGCCGTTGGCATCCGCGCTCCACTGCATGGGGGTCCTGGATGAATCCCTGCTGGATAAATGGATGCGTTTAAGCCTGTCTTTGATGTCATCCTTTAAGTGATAGCTGTAGAAATTGTTCTTTGTGGACACATCAACATACTGGTCTATGGACCATAAGCGTATGTTGGTCATGCCTATCTCCTGGCCCTGATAGATAAAGGGTGTACCGCACTGGAAGATATAGCTTGCAGCCAGCATGGTACCGCTCTCACGCCAGTATTTCTCACTGCCGTAACGGCTGATTATCCTGGGATGATCGTGGTTTTCAAGATAAAGCGCATTCCATGCCTTTCCTTCCAGGGTCTTCTGCCACCTGGTAAAGGCCTTCTTAAGCTTGACCAGGGAGAAAGGCCTGTGGACATACTCCGTATACATACAGTCGGCCATCATATGATCAAAACCGAACATCATATCCAGGGATCTGGTGGGGCCGCTGAGATACCTGAGGGCGCTCTGCACCGTGGTCATGGGTCCCTCACCCAGCTGGAAGCAGTCATACTCATCACATACCTTACGGAATTCCGCCATGTATTCATGGATATGGGGGCCGTCCTTATAATAAGGCATACCGTTGACAGCAGGCAGAAAAGGCAGGCCGTTGGGCAGGCCTTCCGCTTTGGATATAAAATTGATAACATCCTCCCTGAAACCGTCCACTCCCATGTCCAGCCAGAAGCGCATTATCCCCTTTACTTCCTCACGGACTGTGGGATTGTCCATGTTAAGGTCGGGCTGCTTCTTTGCAAAGATATGCAGATAATACTGCCCCCTCTCCTTATCATATTCCCATGCCCGGCCCTCAAATAGGCTGTACCAGTTGTTGGGCTTGTCACGCCAGATATAATAATCGCTGTAAGGATTATCCTTGCCCTTACGGCTTTCCTTAAACCAGGGATGCTCATCCGATGTGTGATTTACCACCAGATCCATGATGACCTTAAGTCCAAGTGAATGGGCTTTATCAAGCACACGTTTAAACTGGTCCAGGGTTCCGAAATCAGGATGGATATTGCGGTAGTCGGAAATATCATAGCCATAATCCGCATTGGGCGAGGGATAGACCGGTGAAAACCATATGCCGTCCACCCCCAGGCTCTTTACATATTCCAGCTTATCGTATACTCCGTACAGATCACCTATACCGTCGCCGTTGCCGTCCGCAAAGCTCCTGACCCAGATCTGGTAGAAGCTCATCTTCTTATACCAGTCGTATTTTCTCATTCTTCGCCGCCCTTCTTACCGAAGCCCTCCTTTAAGCCCTCTTCAGCCAGCTTAAGTCCGGTCTTTACGCTTTCCTTTACACTGAGTGCCGCTTTCTCACCAAACTCAACCGCATTGCTGCCAAACTCTTTTACGCTCTCGGGAAGCTTCTCTTTGATCTCTTCAATACTTTCGGCGATACCTTCCTTAAACTCTGAGGCATTTTCTCTCATGCCCTCGTATATGCTGCGGGGTACTGAAAATACCTTTCCGGTACCTTCCACCACTTTGCTGGCTGTCTCAAGTATAAAATCCGCTGCTCCGCGTTTACGTCTGGCAAGTGTGCCATCCGCCAGCATCTGCTGCAGTTCTTCATAGCGGCTGTATGCATCACGTGTGGCCTGTTCCCAGGATATGTATATCTCATCCATAGCGTTCTGTCCCACCTGGTGCACACACTCCAGATCCGTGCAGGCATCTGCCAGGAGTACTGCCATTGATTCTGCCGTTTCTTCGATCAGATAACCGTTCCTGGTGTGGGTTATGCCCTCTGCCGCACAGGAATTCTTTATCAGCACACTGGCAAGACCACAGGCCGCCGCCTCTCTCACCACTATTCCGTTTGTGTCATATACCGAAGGGAAGAGGAACAGATCTGCCCTGCTGTTCCATGCCCTTAACTTCTCCCTGTCACGGATCGGCCCCGTAAAGATAACACGTCCCTTACTGCCGGGAGCAGCGTTTATGGATGATACCTTTCCGTCATCTCCGGTAATGTCAAGAGATATCCCCAGATCCCTTACCTTCTGCTGCATCTCTTCCGCATCGGCTCCGCCGCCGATGAATACCATACGGTAATCGGTCTCCGAATCGGACAGTATCTTCATCGCATCTATGATAAGGGGCAGGCCCTTATATTTCATCATACGGCCTACGAAAAGAAATACGGGAATGTTTTCCGGAAGGTCATAGCCCCCGACAGCTTCCTTTATCTTATCCTGTGATACTTTCCCTTTGGGGAAATCCACGCCGTTGCTTACCACCCGGTATTCTCCCTCATAACCCAGGGATCTTAAATTCTCTCCGGCCCCCTGGGAAACGACCCATACATCATCACAGGCCGATATATTATTCACCATAACTTTGATGGTTTCTTTCTGTATAAAGCCCTCGCCCACAGCCCTGGCGATATCCACATCAAACTTGGTATGATATGTGAATACTATCGGTGCTCCGGTCTCGTTCTGCAGTATTCTTGCCATCACGGTCGAAGCCGCAGGACAGTGACTGTGGATTATCTGCGGGCCGAATGTGGCCATCTCGCCTATTTCTTTCATCGCAAGAGGATTTCCGGTCCTGTATCCGGAAATGAATCCCGTTGTATCAAGGCTCGGATAAGCCACCACCTTATACGGGTAATGATCATAATCCGTGTCGGGATAACGGGGTGTGCCCACCAGCACCTTAGCTCCCAGTGTTTCTGTCATTATCCTTCCGTAGTTCATCACTACATTTGCAACCCCGTCGATGACCGGCGGGAAAGAGTCATTTAATAAGCATACATTCATGTCACCATAACCTCCGTTAAGGGATATTATAGTCTTTCACATAGCGTAAAACAAGAGGACCGGCAATTGTCAACCTCGCATTTTTATGGTTGACAATCCTTTCGTGCCATGCTAAAATCGCCAACATAGCACACTTAAGGAGGCAACATCAATGACGGACAAAAATACTGCTATGAAGAACAAAAAACAATTCAAGACCATCGACCTGGTCTACATTGCCATGTCAGTGGCTCTGATCACGGTCTGTTCCTGGATACAGATCCCTGCAACCATACCGTTTACCCTGCAGACCTTTGCAGTTTTCCTTACAGTCAGCTTACTGGGCGGATGGCGTGCCAATGTGGCTGTACTGGTTTATATTTTGCTGGGTGCTTTGGGTGCACCGGTATTCGCTTCTTTTAAAGGCGGCATCGGAGCACTGATGGGCCCCACCGGAGGTTACATATTCGGCTTCATGTTCATAGCCGGAGTTATGTGGCTGATGGAATCGATAGTAAAAAAAGCCCAATGGCTCAGGGCTTTATCCATGCTGATAGGCGTCATACTCTGCTACGCTTTCGGCACTTTATGGTTCATGAATGTTTATGTTAAGGAGGACGGTAGTCGTCTGGGGCTTACGGCAGTGCTTGGCATCTGTGTATTACCCTTCATACTGCCGGATATTATAAAGCTACTACTCGCATTGATCATCAGCAATAATAAAGCTCTAAGACGTACTGTAAAAAGCTGACCTTCTTAAAAACAGTAGCATCCCTGACGGCATATCCCCGGTCATGCTTCTTAGTGTTGACAACAATGGGACCGGCGCCTGAAGGGGTGCTGTCTGACTTTGTTTAAGCTCCAGTATGTACATACATCCTGTTCAGATGATCTCCATCCACTGGCTGATGATCCTGTCCGAAGAAAACCTCTCCGCACATTCTGCAGACTTTCCGATATAGCCTTCCCTTATCTTCTCATCATACATAAGGTCAATAACGGCTTTTTTCAGCAGCTCCTCATTGGCGCTGAGCTCGCCCCGTCTGGGATCGGATGCACATGAGGGTACCAGCACGCCATATTGGGCATACTCGGCCCTGCCCTTTATCAGTGTATGTATATCGCTCTCAGGCGCCAGGACCTCCCTGGGTCCCGAAGGGATATCCACTGATACAACGGGGACTTCACAGGCTGCCGCTTCTATGAGCACCATCGGCAGCCCCTCGTAATCCGAGGTGAGTGCAAATACATCCGCTGCTGCCATATATGAAAAAGGATCCTCCACTTCACCCGGCATGTAAACATGCTCTTCAAGCTTAAGCTCTTTAACAAGCTCCTCCAGCAGCGGTCTCTCGTCTCCCTCTCCCAGTATAACGAGTCCGGCGTCGCGGCCGCCGGTACGTATTGAATCCAGGATCCTGATAAGCCTGTCCTGCGCCTTCATATGGGTAAGACGTCCCGCGGTTATCATCACTTTCGAATGTTTTCCGTAAAACTCCTCTGCTTCTTCGGGAAGCGCTATACGCTTACGCGAAGATATCTTTTTAAGATCCGCAAAGTTGTATATGCAGCCCGTTTTTTTCCTGCTGAGGCCATAATTCTGCACCATATCATCCTCTGCCAGCTTTGATACGCAGATGTACTTATGTGCTCCCGTTCCGATAAACTTCTGGAGAGCATGGGTCTTAAAGCTGTCATCTTCGCACATCGAAGGCATGCTGTGATATACACATATTACCTTATCATTCCTGCGCGATAATATATTCACGACATTCGCTCCATCCATATGGCTTATGGTGCAGTCGATCTGATACTTATTCTTAAGAAATGAAAGCCTCCTGACACGCTTTACCACATTTGCGGCACGTGTCGAAGCCGAAGCCTCCTCAAGCGGGGGTACCTTAAGGTCTATCAGCTTACCGCCGTATGGATAGATCGCATTTGATGCATCAAATACAAAAAGATAAACCCTGCAGCTCTTTGCAAGCTCTATGGACAGATTGGCAGCCATACGCTCGGCGCCGCCGTTATGCAGGTTCTGTACCAGTATGGCTACATTCTTCATGCCTTAAGCTCCTTTATACGCCCGGCCAGGACTTCCGCTGCCTTTGCATGGGCCTTTACTCCCGGATGAAAACGTGCTCCTATGGTCTCATCATCGGTATTGGGAAGCGACAGGTATTCCACCCTTTCATCACCGCTTTCCGCCTTATACTTTTCCATTCCCGCCTTTATATACTTTGCGGTATCTTCTCCCAGAAGTCCCATACACCAGATGATATATGCCCCCGGGTTATTCTTCCTCAGGGTCTTAAGGAAACTTTCTGCCGTTTCCTTAAGCTTATCCGTATCGGTAAACCCTGCATTCTTTATGGCCTCATTATCGTTTGTACCCAGATTCACACAGATAAAATCCGGCTGCCAGCCGGTAAAATCATTTTTATCCGAGAAGCCCAGGCCCTTCAGATACGCTCCCGGAGCAAGGGAGCAGATATTCTCATAATGCGGCGGTATGGCGCAGGAAACATTTCCGTCCCAGGCCACATACAGTCCCCATCCGCTCTGGCTGAAGACACGGTAATCCGCATCCAGCGCCTTCGCTGTCATATAGGGATAGGAATTGATGTGGGAGAAGAACATGGATATCCATTCCTCCTCTCCTTTGGCTCCTATGCTTCCTTCCCCGGAGTTAATGGAATCCCCGATGAATTCGATCTTCAGATCCTTTTCTTCAACGGGTAACAATTCCCCGTCAAGCCTTAAACCGTATATCTCGAGCCTGTGATCACCGTCACCGCTCATTGCCTGTACTTCTTTTATGATGCGGACTCTTGTGGCTTTGGAAGCCATCTTGCTCCTGAAGATGCAGATCCACTCCTTTTCCTTATTTATCATCCGGCGGCTGACCACCTCACCGTTTATCTCAATGGCTATCCAGTTCTCATGAGAACCAAAAGGTCCCGCCATCTCCACCCACAGCTCTGAACACTTCACATTAAGCTCTAAAGATGAGCCCGTCCAGAGAAGGGTTAAAGGATCACGGCTCTCTGTTGTACGGCCGTTTACTTTTATGTTTGTGGCTTCGGAAATCTTTAATTCTTTCATATTGTTAACCTCTTATTTATGGATACCTGACATTCTGTAAAGATCCTTCGTCACTGCACTCCTCAGGTCTTGTGCCCCAACTGCAATAATACCATATTATCCCCCTCCCAACAAGGTCGGAAAGCGCTTGAAATATGGCATTTTTTCTGCCATAATGGGCAAAAACAATGAAAGGTGATCTATATGAAAAAAAGATACATAGCACTGTCCATGGCTTTACTTACAGCCGTTTCAATATGCGCATGCAACGGTCAGGAGGTTAATCCCTCTCCCGCAGAGACTCCGACTCAGGCAGAAACTCCGACTCAGGCGGAAGCAGAGCCCACAGAAGCTTTAGCTGCTCCGACGGAGGCTCCCACAGAGGCAGAGGCTGCGCCTACCGAAGCTTCCGCGTCTCCTGTAAAGACGGTTCCCGAGGGCATAGTTGTGTATAATGCCCAGGGCCGCATTGCCGCCATACCTGATAATGATGCACTGAATTTTACCCGTGATATGAAAGCCGGCTGGAATCTGGGCAATGCTTTTGATGCCTACAACTGCGACTGGCTCTCTGACCCCCTGGATTATGAATCCGCCTGGTGCGGTGCAAAGACAACTAAAGAGCTGATACATACCATAAAGGATGCCGGCTTTAATACCATCCGCATCCCCGTTTCATGGCATAACCATCTGGACGGAGGCTGGAACATCGACCAGAGATGGATGGACCGCGTACAGGAAGTGGTAGACTGGGCGTATGATGAAGGCATGTATGTGATAATCAATATCCATCATGACAATGAGAAGGGCTATGAATACCCTTCCTACGACCAGCTGGATAATTCCAAAAAATACATATCAAAGATCTGGACCCAGATAGCTGACCGCTTTGCGGATTACGACGAACATCTCATCTACGAGACCATGAACGAGCCCAGACAGGTGGGCACGGATCATGAATGGTGGATAAATGACACAAATTCTGCCGTGGCTAAGGAATGCTTCGACTGCGTTAACCAGCTGAACCAGACTGCTGTCGATACCATACGTTCCGTGGACAAGGGCTACAATACTTCCCGTTACATCATGTGCCCGGGCTACTGCGCATCACCGGAATTTGAACTGGTAAGCGATTTTAAGCTTCCCGACGACAGTAAGGCTTCCGCAGAAAACAGGATCATCCTCTCCGTTCATGCATATACGCCTTACAGCTTTGCCCTGGACACAAGCGGAACAAGCACCTTCGATATCTCAAAAAGCAGCAGCACGGAAGATATCGACAGCTTTATGCGGCGTATATATAACAGCTATGTTATTAAAGGGATTCCTGTAGTGATAAGCGAATACGGTGCTCTTGACAAGAACGGAAATCTCGATTCGCGTATGCAGTTTACGGCTTACTATGTGGCAACGGCCACACACTACGGCATGCCTACCGTACTCTGGGATAACAATGCCATCAATACCTCGGGAGAAAACTTCCAGATCATAGACCGTGCAAGCCTTAACTGGAGTTTCCCCGAGATACGTGATCAGATCATTTACTACTGCGAATGACCTTTGCGAAACATTCGGTGATGAAATCCACATCATCATCCGAAAGTTTGGTGTGCAAAGGCAGGGTTACTTCATTTTCATAGTGGGCGTAGGCATTGGGATAATCCTTAATGTCAAAGCCTAAACTCTTATAAGCAGTCATCATCGGCAGAGGTTTGTAGTGCACGTTACAGGGCACTCCCATCTCTGCCATTTTTGTTATAATCTCACGGCGCTTAGTATCGTCTGCACCGGGTATACGGGCCAGATACAGGTGTCCGCTTGATGTATACTCATCCGTATAATGCGTAAGATGCTCCACACCCAGCTCATCGCAGGCCTTATCGTATTTTTCTATTATCTCACGGCGGCGCTTAAGAAGTGAAGGATAACGGTCCATCTGTACCAGACCTATAGCCGCGCCCACATCCGTAAGATTGCACTTATAAAGCGGTGCGATAATGTCGTATTCCCAGCTGCCCAGCTTCGTCTTGGCCAGCGCATCCTTGTCCTGTCCGTGCAGGCTGTAAAGCTGATACCAGTGATATAATTCCTCATCATCTATGCCGGGGATGCTGTTCCATACGGAAGCACCGCCCTCTGCAGTAGTCAGGTTCTTTACCGCATGGAAAGAAAAGGATGAGAAGTCCGCAAGTGTACCGGCCATCTTTCCCTTTCGCGATGCCCCGAAGGAATGCGCGCTGTCGGATACGACTGCAACACGTCCCAGTGCCTTCTGTATGTTCTGCCCCAGATCGGTCTTACCGCCGGGAGTAAACAGAACTTTTTTCCTGTTAACTATTTCATAGATGCGGTCATAATCACAGGGGATACCGGCGATATCAACAGGGATCACAGCCTTTGTCTTTTCATTTATTGCTGCTTCCATCGCATCATAGTCCATCTCCAGGCTGTCCTTCTGACAGTCGATGAATCTGACTTTTGCTCCGACATGAATGGCAGCTGATGCGCTGGCAGTATAGGTATAGGCGGGTACCAGGACTTCATCGCCCTCTCCTATCCCCAGTATGCGCAGATTAAGCTCTTCTGATGCCGTAGCGGAATTAAGGGCAACAGCCTTGTTCGTCCCCAGATAAGCAGCTATCCTTTTTTCCAGTTCCTTGGTCCTGGGGCCTGTGGTGATCCAGCCTGAACGTAACGCTTCTGCTACTGCTTCTATCTCTGCCTCCGTAATATCGGGGGGACTGAAAATTATCTTTCTGGGTTCCATTTTTATACTCCTTAGTATTTTGATAAGATCCTTCTGTTTTTACTGATTACTATCCGGCTTATATGTGTCCACCACTTCCGCCACACGCTGTTTTATATCATCACTGCCGGCACAGGCCGCTTCCATGAGTCCTTCCAGCTTATACAGGAAATCATCCTCATCAAAAGGCACGGGATTGCCGATGTGTATCAGCTTGTTGGGCGTAGTCTTGAGACCTTCCTGAGCCATAAGCTTCTCTTCGAACATCTTCTCGCCGGGACGCAGGCCGGTATATACTATCTTGATGTCCACATCAGGCTTAAGGCCTGACAGGCGGATAAGGTTACGCGCCAGCGTATCGATCTTTACGGGGCTGCCCATATCCAGGACAAATATCTCACCGCCATCCGCATAGGTACCTGCCTGCATCACAAGACTGACTGCCTCGGGTATGGTCATGAAGTATCTTATGATATCGGGATGCGTCACGGTAACAGGCCCGCCCTGGGCTATCTGCTCTTTAAAGAGGGGTACCACGCTGCCGTTTGAACCAAGTACGTTTCCGAAGCGCACTGCCACGTATTCGGTAACAGGCTTGATATCAGACTTGAATTCCTCCCCGTCACTCATATGCGAATACAGTGCCTTAAGATCTGCTGCCCTGCCTGCTTTTATCTTGGCATCGAATGTCTGGACTACCATCTCGCACAGGCGCTTGCTGGCCCCCATTATGTTGGTGGGGTTTACGGCCTTGTCGGTACTTATGAGCACAAAGCGCTTAACGCCGTTCACCATTGCCGCATAGGCTGTCTTGTAAGTACCTATGGCATTGTTCTTTATAGCCTCCGAAGGGCTGCCCTCCATAAGGGGCACATGCTTATGTGCAGCTGCATGATATACCACCTGGGGCTTATAATGTGAAAACAGCTGCATGAGCCTTCTGGAATCACGTACCGATCCTATCTCAACTTTAAGATCCAGATCCGGATGATCACGCATAAGCTCCTGCTGTATATTGTATGCATTATTCTCATATACATCAAAGATGATGAGCTGCTTAGGAGCATGTCTTGCTACCTGGCGGCAAAGCTCGGAACCGATGGATCCGCCGCCTCCCGTCACCAGTATGACTTTATCATTGATGAAGTCATAGATCTCCTGCATATCCACCCTGATCTGCTCACGTCCCAGCAGATCCTCTATGGATACATCCTTCAGATCGTTAACGGTGATACGGTCCTCGTCCACCATCTGATACATGCCGCGAAGCATCTTAAGAGAGCAGTCCGTTTCCTTGCAGACATTAAGTATCTCTTTCAGATCATCAGCTGTGGCGGAAGGAATGGCAATGTAGATCTTTTCGATATGATGACGGCTGACGTTCTCCAGTATCGTATCTCGTCCGCCCGCTATGGGAATGCCGTCTATGGAACGTTTCCACTTATTCTTATCGTCATCGATTATAACAGCTATGCGGTCGTGTCCGTGACCGAAACGCCTCATCTCCCGGATGATGGCCCTTCCTGCAGAACCGGCACCGATGAGCATCACCGGGTGGAACTCACCGTCATTTGCGCCTTTATGCTCTTTTACCAGAATGATAAAGCGGTAAGAAAAACGTGCCGCCATAGTCATCATGAACTGTACCATGATACCCACAAAATAATATGACCAGGGCATATGGAAAAATTCATCCGATGCATGTATGACAAAAGGCGTGATGCCCACCACATGGATCACAAAGCAGATGGCGCTGGAAAGCACGATACGTTCCAGTTCCATAAATGATGCGTAACGCCACATGGCGGAATAGAGCCCGCACAGGCCATAGACTACCAGGCCCGCTGCCATATATATAAGCGTAAACTGAAGATACGGCGTCAGATAATCCTGAGGGATCGTGGATACATTAAAGTCAAAACGCAAAAGGAGTGCAAGAAAAAAGGACAGATTAAGTACTACAGCATCAAAAACTGCAAGCACTACTGCCATCACCTGCCAATGTTGTATTTTGTTACCTATTATTCTTGCCATCAGATCACGTAGAACCAGCTGCCTTCCTCATCAAGAGGAACGCTCATTTCCTTCTTTTCGTCGGCATACTTATAGGTCAGCTCCTGGCTGCGTATGTATACCTTGGCTCCGGCCGGGATGGATTTGGTGATGAAACAGTTACCGCCTATCACAGCTCCCTCTCCTATCACTGTATCCCCTCCCAGTATGGAAGCTCCCGAATATATAGTCACATTATTCTCTATAGTAGGGTGGCGCTTTTTGTTATTTAGGCTCCTGCCGCCCCTGGTGGATGCGGCGCCTAATGTCACGCCCTGATAGATCTTTACATTGTCGCCTATCACGGTTGTTTCGCCCACAACTATGCCGGTACCGTGGTCGATAAAGAAAAACTTACCTATGGTGGCACCGGGGTTTATATCTATACCCGTAAGCGAATGTGCATGCTCCGTCATGATACGGGGTATCAGCGGCACTCCAAGAAGATACAGTTCATGCGCCACACGGTTTACAAAGATCGCGTAGAGACCCGGGTAGGAAAAGATGATCTCGTCCTTATAAAAGGCCGCAGGATCACCGTCAAAAGATGCCTGTACATCCGTCTCCACGTATTCCCTGATATGAGGGATCCTCTCCATAAAAGCAAAGGCTGTCTCCTCTGCT
>JAFYCS010000063.1 GCA_017539565.1 Lachnospiraceae bacterium | reverse complement strand
GCCAATGTAGAGGGCTGTAAAGAGATCACTATGCGCGACCTGATCAAGTCCAGTCTTCGCATGAGGCCGGACAGGATCGTGGTCGGAGAGGTGAGAGGGAGTGAAGCGCTTGATATGGTGCAGGCTATGAACACCGGTCATGACGGGAGTCTCAGCACGGGACATGCCAATAGCGCCGAAGACATGCTTTCACGTCTGGAGACCATGATACTGATGGGGATGGACCTGCCTCTTTCGGCCATAAGGGGACAGCTGGCGAGCGGCATAGATGTGATAGTACATCTTGGCAGACTGCGGGATAAGAGCCGTAAGGTACTGCAGGTTGTGGAGATACTGGGTTATAAAGATGACGTTATAGAGACCAATGTTCTGTATGAATTTGAAGAGGAGGGTGAAGATGAGCAGGGCAGGATACTTGGAAGCCTTAAGAAAAGGAATCCGCTGGAGCACGAAGAAAAACTCCGGGCAGCAGGATTATGAAGAATATCTTATGAGCCCGGCAGAGTGGACGGCCGCATTTATTAAAGGCTTAGCGATACTTATGCTGATAGCATACGTATTCTATCGTTCTATGGCTGCATTCTTTATCACGCTGCCGGGCTTGTTCTTCTACATGGCAAGGGAACGCAAAAAGATAGTGGAAAAACGAAGGCACGAACTGATGCTGCAGTTCAGGGAAATGATGCACGCTGTAATAGCGGGGCTCCAGGCAGGATATTCCATCGAAAATTCGTTTATACATGCATATGAAGACATGCGTCTTTTGTACGGGAGCGATTCAATGATCTGTTGTGAGCTCAAACTGATAGCCAGGAAGCTTAAGAATAATGTGAATATTGAAGATGCGCTGGATGATATGGCCGTAAGGGCCCATGTGCAGGATATTACGGATTTTGCGGAAGTATTCCGTATAGCAAAGCGAAGCGGCGGAGATTTGCCGGGGATATTGCGTAACAGCGCGGACCTCATAAGCGACCGGATCGAAGTACAGCGTGAGATAACTACTCAGATATCCGCGAAGAAGATGGAGCAGGGGATCATGGATCTGGTGCCATTCGGAATAATCCTATATATAGACACGACGTCACCGGGATTCTTTGCACCTCTGTATCACAGTGTATTTGGTGTTGCGGTGATGAGTGCGATGCTGGCGGTTTATATCGGAGCTTATCTGCTGGCGGGGAAGATACTTGATATAGCTTATTGAACGGGGAGGTGAGAGTGATGTTTTATCCTGCGATAGTTGTGGTCGTACTTATGGGAATACTGGGTATCATATCGGCAAAAGAGAAGGTGCCCGGGGAGTGTGAGGCTTCGGCAGTTACAAGGCCGTTTTACCGGATGGCAGTATGGCTGGAGAGAGTGCTGCGTGACAGCAGCATGAGAAAAAGAGTTTTTTTGCAAAATGAGGAAAGGTTCAGGGTATTGGAACCTGCTGCGGACGCGAGACGTTCTGCGCGGATACTGTTTATTAAAAAATGCGGACTGTGTTTTCTGCTGGTCACGGTGGGGATGATATTTACGCTTCTGATCACATACAGTGAAGCGCAGGAACCTGTCCTTGGGGAAGACGGGAGCTTAATGCGCCGGGAATACGGTAAGGGCAGATACAGTGTGGAGCTGGATGCGGAGATAGACGGTGAAGTCAGTACCGTAGATGTGGCGGTAGATGAGAGGGTGTATACGGAAGCGGAGATCGAAGAGATGCTGCCGGACTTCAGAAAAAGACTTGAGTCTGCGGTTCTTGGAAAGAATGAGAGTCCGGATCATGTTTGCAGGGACCTGAATCCTGTAAGTGAGATAAAAGGTTATCCCTTTTATGTGGAATGGGATTTCGGGAACAGGGAAGTGTTCAACCGGATGGGTGAGATAAAAGAAGATATACCGGCGGATGGCAGCATATGTGAGATCACGGCACACATAAGCTATGAAGATCATGAAGAACTGTACAGTTTCTCCGTTATGGCGTATCCGGAGGAACTGAGCAGTGCGGACAGGCTTAAGCGGAGTATAGAAGATGCGTTAAGTACGGCCTCGGATAAGAGCCGCAGTGAAGTGACGTATAAGCTCCCTTCGGAGATAGACGGTGTGGCTGTGAAATGGCAGGAGAGAAAAAAGAACAGTGCCGTCATATTGTCGGTGATGATAATTGTAGCTGCGGCTGCGGTCTACTGGGGCAGGGATAAAGACCTGGATAAGAAGATAAAGGAAAGGGATGAGCAGCTTAAGCAGGATTATCCGGAGATGGTAAGCAAGCTTTCCTTATATATAGGTGCGGGGATGAGTACGCGTATGGCCTGGAGGAAGATGACGGATGAATACAGACAGAAAGGGATAACACGTTATGTATATGAAGAAATGCTGCTTGCCTGCAGGGAGATGGAGAGCGGTGTAAGCGAGTTGCAGGCATACCAGCACTTTGCCAAGCGCTGCAGGCTTCAGAAATATGTGAAGCTGGTATCACTGCTTGAGCAGAATACCAGGCTGGGGGCGGCAGGCTTTCTTAGCACCATGCGCAGTGAGTGCAAAGATGCCCTGCAGGAGAGAAAGGCGGAAGCCAGACGTATGGGGGAAGAAGCAGGAACCAGGCTTTTGCTGCCCATGATAATGATGCTGGCTATCGTAATGGTAGTGATCATTGTGCCGGCTTTTGTTTCCATATAAGGAGACGGGGACGGGGGAAATATTCAGCGGAGAAAGGAGGTAGCAGACATGTCACTATGGAAAGGACTGAAGGAATATGTGCAGGATGATGCAGGTATGGGAACGGTCGAGGTGATACTCATAATCGTTGTCCTGGTCGGATTGGTGCTCATATTCAAAAAGCAGATAACAGAGATCGTGAATGACTTATTTGACAGCATAGTAACAAAATCGGCTGAAGTAGCCCGGTAAGTAAATGTAAGGAAGGAGTCCATGAATATGAAAAAAGAAAGAGGAGCGATCAGTGTATATCTGGCGCTGATGATGGCGGTTCTGATCCCGCTGTTGGTCACAATGATAGAGTCGGCCAGAGTCAATGCCATAAAACTGAGATTGGAGTGTGCAGCGGATCTTTCCATGGACTCCGTTCTTGCCGAATATAACAAGGCACTTATGGACAGGTATGATCTGTTGTTTGTGGACACGATGTATGACGGAGGGCAGGGATCGGTGGATAAGATGCTCGATCACCTGGACGGATATCTTGAATATAATATCAAACCCGATAAGGGGCTGCCGGTACCGGGAAACAGGGATCATACAAAACTCAGTCTCTATTCGTCGGAAGCTACGGCAGTTCACAGGGCAACGGATGAAGAAGGTGCGGTATTCAGATATATGGCTATGAGCTATATGCTTGAAAAGTATGGTCTGGCCTATGTAGCTGATATACAGGATATGGTGGAGACGTCTGCCGGGGAGGAATTCCATAATGTTGATGTTACACAGAATCTTCAGGATGCCCAGGATGAGGTTGATGCCATAATATATCCCGAGCCCGAGCCGGAATACGATGAAGAGGGAAACGAGATCGAATGGACACCGCCAAAGAAGGACGATCCTGCATCGGCTGTAGTGGCGGCGAGTAAAGGTGTTCTGTTATCGCAGGTAGTAGACGGTGAGATATCGGGCGCATCGGCAGATCTGTCCTGTTATGCCTCGCATCGTGATCTGGTTGTGGGTAATGGGATGTGCGAGGACTGGGAAGCACATGACAGTATCACCGAACAGATACTTTTCAGCGAATACATACTGGAAAAATGCGGTAATTACAGGAATGTAAAAGAAGGCAGCCGCCTGAGCTATGAAGCTGAATATATCATAGGCGGAAAAGATAATGATAAAGATAATCTGAGCTTTACGGCCATGGAGCTAATGGCGATAAGGGGAGGATCAAATACCATGGCTTTTTATATGGATGATAACAAGAGACAGCAGGCTAAAGGATTAGCCGAAGCGCTGGCTTTTGTGATAGCCCTTCCGGAGGCAGCTGAAGCGTTTGAGATCCTTATATGCTGTGCATGGATATATGCCGAGACCATATTTGACTTAAAAAGACTTTTCAGGGGTGGAAGGGTACCTTTGATAAAGAAAGCGGAAGATTGGAACTTAACTCTTGATAAAGCATTATTAATGCAATTTGATCCGGGAGAGGGTGGCGGGGAAGGACAGGACTACGCGGATTATCTGAGAATGATCTTCTACCTTGAACCTCTTGAACTGAAGACTCAGCGCTGCATGGATATAGTAGAGATGGATATAAGGCAGGTTAGCGGATATGCGGATTTCTGTCTGGATAATTGTGTTGCCGGAGCTACGGTGCAGATGATATTTAACAGCTGGTACGGATACAGTTTCTTCATGGAGAGGAGGTTCCGTTATGCTTAGAAAAAGAAATAAAGGAAGCCTCACACTGGAGGCTTCGGTAGTCCTGCCTTTGTATCTGTTCTTTTTTATAAGCCTGCTGTCGATCCTTGAAATGATGCAGGGCACGATGAAAAAAGATTTCGATCTGAGCAGAACGGTGAAGAGTGCCGCGTTACTTTCGCCTGTGGAGACAGTGATAGATATAGTGGAACCATATATTTTTGAGCCGCGGTGCAATGTGTTTGGCATACCGACGCAGATATTGATGTGCAGGGCAAGGGCACATTCATGGACCGGATATAAACTGGGAAGTGCAACCGATAGTAATGGGGGGAGTATGGAGGATCCCATAGTCTATGTTGCGGAGAACGGTACGGTATACCATCTGAGCCGGAGCTGTACCCATCTGGATCTGAGCATAAGGCCTATAAACAGTGATCGGGTAGGGGATGCGAGAAATTCCGGAGGCGGAAAGTATAAAAGGTGTGAGATATGCGGTGGTGGCAGCGGGACGGTTTATATAACGGATGACGGTGACCGTTATCATTCATCGCTGACATGCAGCGGGCTTAAACGGACTATATATGAGATACCTTTATCGCAGGTCGGGAGCCGCAGGCTGTGCAGCCGCTGTGCCATGACAAGGAGGTGAGTGATTTTGGTAAAAGAGATCTGGACGATCGCTATGCTGCTTAGCGGCAGTGTTATGGATATAAGGAAGAAAAGCGTACCGGTATTGTTCCTTGCAGCGGCAGCAGCAGGGAGTGCCGTGATAACGATCATCTTCGTCACTGACAGAAGCGAGATGCTGCTTGGACTGATCCCGGGCGGAGCTATGCTGGCGGTGGGAAAGCTGAGCGGCTGTATCGGCAGCGCAGATGCCGTATTGCTCCTTCTGCTGGGGGCGATGTATGGTCTCAGGCAGGGAGGGGAACTGATGATGTATGCACTTCTGCTGTCTGCTGTAGTATCGATATTTCTGATCACTACAAAACGTGCGGGACGAAAGGATACGCTGCCGTTCATTCCTTTTCTGCTGGCAGGATTTATGCTCTTTCAGCTGCGTGTTTATTTGAATGGGGGTGGTTGAGTGAAACGTGTGGGAGCGATGATGACGATAGAGGCCGTCATTATATTGCCGGTCTGCCTGATGATCAGCCTGATGGTAGTGTGGAGCGGGATATTCCTATATAACAGGACGGCGGCAGATTATGCATTGTCGGTGGCTGTGATCCAGGCGGCCAGGCAGGCGGAAGCGAGTAATGAAAAAATAACCGGTCTTGCGAAGGATAAGGCGGTGGAGCTGCTGAATGCCAGGATGGTAATGATGGAAGAGGCTGCTGTTGAAGTGAGTGTTGACCTGCTTACGGTAAAAGCCGTATACAACGGCAGAATGCGTGCACCGGTGCTGCCGGGCTTTGGGGATGTAAAACTTTTTGACTGGAGCATAAATCTAACAAGACAGACACCCAGGCTTAAGGAAGCGATGACTGTACGGACCATGAGGAATGTTACGGGAGGTTAGGAAATGGATGATAAAGAGCTCAAATTGCAGTACAGAAAGAGCATGGATCACAACTATCTGGTTGCCGAGCTGCCGGATGAAGACTATCAGGATTACAGGCTGGAGATGATACTGGAGAATAATGTACCGGGTCTGCTGAGGGCATCAAAAAGAATGAATGAAGGAAGGGAGCAGATTTATTATGAAATAAGCTCCATGCAGCCTTTGAGCCGTATTTTTGATCATAAGGAGATAAAACGCTCCGATGCTGCGGCCATGTTAAGGGGGATCATAGATGTATTTAAGTCCATAAGGGAATATATGCTTAGTGAAGGGGCTCTGGTATTGGCCCCTGAGTATCTTTTTGTAGACCCGGAGAACCTTAAGCCCTGTCTTTTATTCATACCCTGGGATTGTGCGAGTATGCAGGAGAGGCTGCTGGCATTGACGGAGTATCTTATGGAACATATAGATCAGAACGATGCGGCAGCGGCAATGTGGACCTATCGTCTGTATAAGGCGGTTAAGAACGAAAACTGTGTTTTGGGGGATCTGGAAAAGATGCTGACAGAGCAGCCGGTCTCTGCAGACAGCGTGGAGATCTGTTCAGATGACAGGATCATAAACAGGGAGACATCTGTGATGCCACGGATAAGGGAACAAACGGATATATTTATTAATGAAGAGGAGGAAGAAGATAATGAGAGAAAGCAGGGACTGTTTACACGTATCTTTGGTAGGTCAAAGGATCCGCAGAAAAAAACAGAAAAGAAGACGGCAAAGAAGGATCGCGAAAAGGATACAGTTAAAGTATTGAATAGCAGGAAGCCTGCAAGAGAGGAGCATGAGGATGATCAAGACATTGGTATACCGGATTTCAGTGCGGCGTTTTCCGATATGGAACCCGTAAATGACAGCGATGGTGATTACGGAAAGACTGTGTTCATAGGACAAACGGATGCGCCTGTTGAAAACCTCCTGGTAGAGAAAAGTAAAGGAAAACAATACAGGATAAGCAATTTTCCCTATACTATAGGAAAGGTTAAGAACTGTGTGGATCTGCCCATTAATGACAGCTCGGTATCACGTATACATGCCAGGATCTTCATGCAGAACGGACATGCATACATACAGGACTGTCATTCGACCAACGGTACATTTATCAACGGAGTGCAGCTTGAAGCAGAGGAACAGGTGATGCTGGAAAAAGAAGATGAAATTGGTATAGGCAGGGTAAGATTCAGTTATATGTAGAGGGGGCTGTTTTTGACACTTATGAGCAAATGTGGTATCCTATCCGTTATATAATCATGAAAGCATGAAGGTATACTGATGGGAAAGATCGGGGATACAAACGAAATAATCGATACCGGTTTCACCGATGAGCAATATATCGATAACGGATATGAGCAAAGACCTGCACCGCGCAGGAAAAAGCGCAGCAGCGGCTCCAAAAAGCGCAGAAGGAGACGCGGCAGGCAGGCCAAGCGTGCCAACAGGGAAGTACTCAAGCGTTTAGGGCAGAGTGTTCTGGCTGTTATCATAGCTGTCATACTTATTGCGATCGTTATCATGGTGGCTTTTGGCGACCGTATCAAAGAGAGTATAGCTAACCGCGAAGAGTTAGGCGGCCGCTGGCTTTTATCACTGCTCTATCCGGAAAAGTATTCTTACGGAATGGATCCCGCCAACTTAAAGGATTACTTCCAGCTTTTTAATAATGAAGATGTTGCAATAATTTTACAGGATGAGCGTATCGCCGCGCATGCAAAGCTTTTGGACGGAGCGGTCTATTTTTCCATAGATACGGTACGTGACCTGTTTACCAAACGCTTTTATGTTAATGCGGATGAGAACAAGCTCCTTTATTCCACATCCACACAGGTCATAAGCAATGTTATAGGAGAAAAGACCTATACTATGGATGGTGAACTTAAGAGCCTTTCCGTTCCCGTTTCACGTTACGGTAAAGACGGGACCTTCTATATAGCAGCAGATTATGTACGCTTATTTGCAGATTTTGACTGTAATCTGTATACGAGTGACGATCATATCAACCGCGTTCAGGTATATACCAAATGGGAAGAGGACCGCGTTGCCACTCTGAAAAATGATACCCAGCTTCGTATCCGCGGCGGTATCAAGAGTGAGGTGTTGCGTCAGGTTAATAAGGAAGAAGAAGTAGAGATCCTGGAGACGATGGAGACCTGGAGCAAGGTTAAGACAGAAGATGCTTTTGTGGGCTTTGTAGAGAACAAAACCTTAAATGAGTCCACAACACGTACACTTCCGGCAGCTACCGGGGCATATCATCCCGAAAAGGATTATAATATGACGCCGCCTATGGAGCAGGTAATATTAGGCTGGCATCAGATATTTGATGCAGATGACGGCAGCGGTATGGAAGCATTGACCGAAGCTGCCACCGGAATGAATGTCGTCAGCCCCACCTGGTTCTTCTTAAAGGATGAGGAAGGTGCATATACACAGATAGGACGTAAGTCCTATGTTGAGAAAGCGCATGCAAAGGGCTATCAGGTATGGGCTCTGGTAGAGAATATGGAAGCGGATTTTGATGAATACGCTCTGTTCTCATCATCAGAACGCCGTGCAGGCTTGATCGAAAGCCTGATCGCAGATGCACTGGAACTTGGTATTGACGGTATCAATATGGACGTCGAGCTTACGGATTCTAAGCTGTCTAAGACCGGCATTCATTATGTACAGTTCCTCCGTGAGCTGTCTATAGAGGCACATAAGAACGGCCTGAGTCTTTCCGTAGATGTACCCCCTCCGACTGAGAGCAATAAGGGCTTCGATCTGGAGGAGCTTGGATATGTTACGGATTATGTGGTACTTATGGCATATGATGAGCACTATGCGGGTTCGGAAGCCGGCAGCGTGGCATCAATAGGATTTGTTGAAAAAGGTATCACCGATTGCCTGCAGAAATACAGCGTTCCGGCGGAGAAGCTGGTTTGCGGTATGCCTTTCTATACACGTTTGTGGAAGACGGAGGCCGGCAGTGTGACATCGGATGCCCTGGGTATGGATACCGCCTGGGAATGGGTCAACAACCGTTCTCTAGAGACACAGTGGCTGGAGGATGAATGCCAGTACTATGCCGAGTACAGAGACGGTACCGCACTTTATCAGATATGGCTTGAGGATGTATCTGCTTATCATGCGCGTACCGGTGTAATGAAGGATAAAGGCATAAAGAGCATGGCAGGCTGGAAGCTGGGGCTGGAAGGCAGCGGCGTCTGGGATGCCATTAACGGAGACCTTCACTGAAAAATGGAAACACTGATAGAAAAAGCCGGTGAAAACGATACGGCGGTCTATGAGAAGGCCGGTGCGATAATAAAAAACGGCGGACTGGTAGCTTTTCCTACGGAGACCGTATATGGTCTTGGGGGAGATGCTTTTAATCCTGATTCTTCAAAAAAGATATATGCCGCAAAGGGCAGACCTTCCGACAATCCGCTGATAGTGCATATAGCGGAGATGTCCGCGCTGGACAAGCTGAGCGATAATATACCTGAAATACTTTACGATCTTGCGGACGCTTTCTGGCCGGGACCTCTTACCATGATCATAAAAAAGAAGCAGGCTGTTCCTTCGGAAACAACCGGGGGACTGGATACCGTGGCTATAAGAATGCCCGATCACCCTGTTGCACTTCAACTGATACGAGCCGGCGGCGGATACATAGCTGCGCCCAGTGCCAATGCATCCGGGCGTCCCAGCCCTACGCTGGCTTCGCATGTGGAAGAGGATCTAAACGGCCGGATCGATATGATCATAGACGGCGGGGAAGTAGGAATAGGTATCGAATCTACGATAGTGGATCTCAGCGGGGATGTCCCCATGATATTAAGGCCGGGGTACGTCACACGTGATATGCTTGAGAGGGTAATAGGGACTGTTGAGACAGACCCCACCCTTATGAAGAAGACAGAAGGAGGCCGTCCCAAGGCCCCGGGCATGCGGTACAGACACTATGCGCCCAAGGGCGATATGCAGATCTTTGCCGGGGAAATGTCTTCTGTTGCGGAAACGATCAATAAAAGAGTCAGACAAAGCAGCAGGCGCTGCGGCATACTGTGCAGCGATGAAAGCATCAGGCTTTATGATGATAAAGGAATAATAATACGCAGCTTAGGCAGCAGGACAGATCTCAGATCCGTTGCGCTCAACATATACAGGGCATTGCGTGAGTTTGATGATGAAGGAATAGAAGAGATATATGCGGAGAGCTTTGATACCGAAGGCTTTGGTCAGGCTGTGATGAACAGGATGCTCAAAGCTGCCGGTTACAATATAATTAATACGGAGGAAACAAAATGAAAGTTGCAATAGGAAGTGACCACGGAGCATACGATCTGAAGCAGGATATGATACCCTGGCTTAAAGAAAAGGGTATCGAGGTGGTCGACAAAGGATGCGATTCACATGATTCCTGCGATTACCCCATATATGCAAGGGCTGTGGCTGAAGCCGTAGCCGACGGCAGTGTGGATAAGGGTATTGTACTCTGTACCACAGGTATAGGTGCAAGTATAGCTGCCAATAAGGTAAAGGGTGTTCGCTGTGCACTCTGCCATAACGAGCATACCGCACAGATGACCCGTCTTCATAATGATTCAAATGTACTGGCTATGGGTGCTGCAGAGCTCACACCTGTACTGGCAAAGCGCATTGCAGAGATCTGGCTCGATACGGAGTTTTCCGGTGAGGAGAAGCATGCACGCCGTATAAGGCTTATCTCAGAGATAGAGGAGGGCTGAATATGGGAAAACGCAGCGGTTATATAAGCTGGGATGAGTATTTTATGGGGGTTTCGACCCTTTCGGCGCAGCGTTCAAAGGACCCCAATACCCAGGTGGGTGCCTGTATCGTAAGCAACGACAACAAGATACTCTCCATGGGCTATAACGGTTTCCCTAACGGTGTGAGTGATGATGAATTTCCCTGGGAGCGTGCCGGGGACGACGAACTTGAGACAAAGTATCCATACGTCACACACAGCGAACTGAATGCCATACTCAATTACCGCGGCGGATCCCTTGAGGGGACCAAGCTGTATGTTACCCTGTTTCCCTGTAACGAATGTGCAAAGGCCATAATACAGGCCGGGATCAGGACTGTGGTATATGCTGATGATAAATATGACGGAACACCCTCAAATACTGCTGCCAAGAGGCTTTTCAATGCAGCAGGGGTCCGTTATTACAGATATCAGCCCAGCGGAAAGAAGATAGAGATAGAACTGTAGGATGATAAGCGAAAAAGAAGCAATAAGAAGAAAAGCCGTACGTCTTCTGGTAAGTGCAGTGCTTATCTTCTTTTTGTGTCTTATTCCCGCCGATGCCACTTCTGATACGAAGGAGAAGATGGAGCAGGCTGAACAGAAAAAAGAAGAGAAAGAGCAGGAGCTGGCCCAGGCTCAGAAAGACCTGGCACAGACCGAAGAAAAACTGGCCGGCCTGCAGGCTGTAAAGAATGATTATCAGGGCGAGATGAACGTCCTGAATGAAGAGATGCAGCTGGTAGCGGACCATCTGGCTGTGCTTGAGACCAAGATAGATCTTAAGCAGATGGAGATCGATGAAACACGTATTGCGCTTGAAGAAGCTACGCAGCGCCGCATCAACCAGTATGAGAGCATGAAGGCGCGCATACGTTTCCTGTATGAAGGCGGGGCAACCAATATGCTGGAGCTTATGTTCAATGCGGATAACTTTGCTGATTTCTTAAATTATGCCGAGTATATGGATGAGCTGCTGGCCTATGACAGACTTATGCTTGATGAGTATAAGCAGACGGAAGAAGAGATAACCGAGGCGGGTATCGCACTGGAAGCGGAGATGGCAGAGCTGGATGAGCTTAAGGAAGATGTGTACCGGCAGCAGGACCGTGTTAGCGAACTGATGGGCCAGACCGCGGTACGTATCGCCAGGACCGAAGACTCTATAGATGAAATGAATGCACAGGCTGATGCATTCGAACAGGACGTTAACGAGAAAGTCCAGGAAGTGGCCGATGCTACCGATGAATACCAGAAGATAAAGGCAAAGTATGAAGAAGAATTAAGGCTTTCACGTCTGGCAGCCCAGTCTACCTGGAGAGATATCTCCGAGGTGACCTTTGAGGAGAATGACCGCTATCTTCTGGCTAACCTGATATACTGCGAAGCAGGTGGTGAGCCTTATGAAGGACAGGTGGCTGTGGGCGCGGTTGTTATTAACCGTGTGCTCAGTTCCCGTTATCCGGATACCGTTACGGGCGTTATATACCAGCGTGGCCAGTTCTCACCGGTAGATTACGGTACCCTGGCCAATGCACTTAATGTGAACAAGGCTACAGACAGCTGTTACCGTGCAGCTGATGAAGCCATGGCCGGCAAGACTAATGTCGGTAACTGCGTATACTTCCGCACCCCTATACCCGGATTGGAGGGTATAAGGATAGGCGGCCACATATTCTATTAGGAGGAAACGATATGGACAGTATTTATCCGCTTCTTTACCGTAAACGTCTTATCCCTTTGGAATGCGTACCGCTTAAGGATGATGTGATTTTAAAGTGGGATGAAAACATAATCCTTACCAAATGGAATGCGCTAAAACCAAAGAAGGACCTCCACCACGGATACTCCTGTTATTTCCTGAAAGAGGGCTATAAAGTAAGCAAGTTCTATACTGCGGATAACACACTGTTATACTGGTATTGTGATATAGTTGATTTTGAAAAGAGCACCACGGAGGATGCTCTTATAGTAACGGATCTTCTGGCTGACGTGATAATCTATCCGGACGGCTTCGTGAAGGTAGTGGACATAGATGAGATGGTCACCTGTCTAGATGAAGACCTGATCACCCTGGAACAGCTTAAGCATTCCCTTACCCAGCTGGATAAACTCCTTAAGATAATCTATTCGGATAAATTTGACACACTTACCATCTTTATAGATGAAGAGGAGAGAAAAGCTTAGGCTTTGTAAACGATATTGCCGCCGCAGACGGTATATCTGACCCTGCCTTTCAATTCCTGCCCGGTAAAGGGCGTATTTGAAGACTTTGACGCATATTTTTCGGGCGACCATTTTTCGTCGGGATCGTAGATAACGATATCCGCGGGGCCGCCTTCTTTTAATACTCCCGCATTAAGACCGTAGATGCGTGCGGGATCCGTACTAAGCCTCCTGATCAGGGTTTCTATGTTCAGATAACCTCCGTCCACCAGGACTGTATTACCCAGTGCAAGGGCAGTCTCCAGACCGATGATGCCGCTGGGGGCTTCGGTTAAGCCTTTGGCCTTTTCCTCCGCACTGTGGGGAGCATGGTCGGTGGCTATCATCTCGATGGTACCGTCGGAAAGGCCTGCTATTATAGCCTGTCTGTCCTCTTCGGTACGCAGGGGAGGGTTCATTTTTGCCATGCTGCCGTATCTGATGGCCGCTTCTTCGGTAAGGGCGAAATGGTGGGGAGTAGCTTCAGCATGGATGTTTGATGCCTTCTTTCTGGCCTGTCGTACCAGTTCGACACCCTCTTTGGTACTTATATGCTGTATATCGATATCGGCACCTGTCTTAAGTGCCAGCGCTATATCCCTTTCTATCATGGATATCTCGGCCATGCGGTCTGCGCCGCCGATACCAAAGTGCTCCGAAGCGGCACCGCGGTTATATCCGGGCGTGGAAATGTATTGGGGATCTTCTTCATGGAAGCTGATGGGAACGTTAAGCTCCTTTACCTGTTTCATTGCATCTTCCACCAGATGCTCATCCATGATGGGCTTGCCGTCATCGGTAAAACCTACGGCTCCGACAGCCTTTAAGCTCTGCATGTCGACGAGCTCTGAGCCTTTCATGCCCATGGTCACGTTGGCACAGGCATATATGTTGATGCCGGTCTCACGGCCCTTATCCAGCATATATTTAAGAGTGTCCGGATTATCTACGGCAGGGATGACATTGGCCATCATCACGACTGAAGTGTATCCGCCGGCAGCTGCAGCAGCGGCACCGGTGATAATATCTTCTTTCCGGGTCTGTCCCGGATCCCTGAAGTGTACATGTACATCCACAAAGCCGGGGGCTGTGATAAAACCCTTTGCATCGATCACCTTGTCTGCGGTTCCTTCGATATTTTTGCTCATGCGGGAGATAAGCCCGTCTGAGATAAGGATGTCCATAAAACCGGATTCTCCGGCGGGATTAACTACGTTTGCGTTTTTAATAAGTGTTTTCATCAGGATTCTCCCAAAACAGATTGATTGATATTGCCGTAGGTCAGCCCTTATGGACTGCATCGTAAACCTCACGCTTGGGTATGCCGCGGTCTAAGGCTGCCTGCTTAAGAGCGGACTTGTGGTCCATACCCTGCTGTTCATACTGCGCCACGTGATCGGCTATGGATATGTCGTCCCAGGAAGCGCGCTGTTCACGCAGCAGCTCTTCTTCATCCCGGCCCTCGATGACCAGTACATATTCGCCCCGGGGCTCGTTTTCTTCATAGAAGCTGACAGCCTCATCAAGGCGCATATGCGCCACTTCCTCAAAGCGCTTGGTAAGTTCACGGCAGAGTGCTGTACGGCGGCTGCCCAGTGCATCATAAAGCTCCGAAAGCGTAGTCTTAAGATGATGGGGAGCTTCATATAAGATGATGGTGCGTGTTTCGGTCTTAAGCTCCTCCAGTATGCGCCGGCGCTGTTTTTTATCCGAAGGCAGGAAAGCTTCAAAGCAGAAGCGTCTGGTGGGCAGGCCGGAGAGGGTAAGAGCGGTGATGCAGGCCGCAGGCCCGGGCAGGCTGCTGACCCTTATACCTTCCTCTATGCACATTGCCACCAGAGTCTCACCGGGATCAGAGATACAGGGTGTTCCGGCGTCGGTGATAAGAGCGATGTTCTGTCCTTCACGCATCTTGGCGATCAGGGTCTTTGCCTTATCGTATTTATTATATTCATGATAACTGGTGAGAGGAGTCTTTATACCGAAGTGGCTCAGCAGCTTAAGGCTGCCCCGGGTATCCTCCGCAGCGATGATATCCGCATTTTCCAGAGTTTCCAATACCCTGGCTGTTATATCACCCAGATTGCCTATGGGAGTGGCGCACAGATAGAGCATCCCGCATTCAGAAGCCATAGTCCCTCCTCATCTCTTCGCTGTATACGTCTTTTTCTTCATAAAGTATCAGCGGCTTTTCAACCTTTATGCCTTTTTTGCCGTCCTTTACGGCTTCTATGAGCACCATGGAAGGTTCCCTGTCTACAAAGGGATGTACCAGTCGCAGGCGTTTGGGTTCCATCCTGTTTTCACTCAGAGTACATAAAAGTTCCGAAAGCCGTTCCGGTTTATGTACCAGGAAAAGGCTGCCACCCTGCGGCAGGACTATGAAGCTCTGCTTTACAACATCTTCAAAGCAGCAGAGTATCTCATGACGCGCTATGGCCAGAGGGCTGTCGGGATTGGTAAGACCGCTGCCCTGCGCCATATAAGGCGGGTTGGAACATACTACCGAAAAAGAAGCAGGGCCGAAAAGCTTTCCTGCTTCCTTTATATCACCTTTGACTATATGCACACGTTCCGAAAGGCCGTTTAATTCAACGCTCCTTAACGCCATGTCCGCGCTCGCATCCTGGATCTCCAGGCCTACCAGCTCCGAAGCTTCGGTCTTTGCGGATAAGAGCAGGGGGAGTATGCCGGTTCCGGTCCCCATATCAAGAAGACGTCCGCCCTTTTTTACTTTTACAAAACCGGATAATACCACGGCATCCATGCCGAAACAGAACCTGTCCGTATCCTGCAGGATCTTAAGTCCCGAAAGCTGCAGATCATCCAGTCTCTCCATGGCTCAGTCTTCCGGCTTTTCCAGTTTCTTCAGTTCCTGAAGCTCCTCTTTGGAGAGCTTCTCCTGATTCCTGTTGTTATCTTTCTTATTATTGTTATGGGAGCGTTTTGTGAATTTAAGCTCCTCAACCGGAAATTCTTCGATCTCTTTTTCATCGTTGACATCAACGATGACCTGTACCTTTTGGCGCAGTACATCTACGCTCTGCACGGTACCGTTGGTGCCGTCGGGGGTGACGACTTCGTCTCCGACGCGGGGCAGGCGGCGGTTAAGATAAGAATAGGTATCGGCCTCGTACTGAAGGCAGCACATCAGTCTGCCGCACATGCCGCTTATCTTGCCGGGGTTTAAGGACAGTCCCTGTTCCTTGGCCATTTTGATGGAAACGGGGATGAAATCCGACATGTAGGAATGGCAGCAGAGAACCCTGCCGCAGCTTCCCAGACCGCCCAGAAGCTTGGTGGCGTCGCGAACGCCGATCTGGCGCAGCTCTATCCTGGTGCGGAACTGGCTTGCCAGATCCTTGACCAGCTCACGGAAGTCCACACGTCCGTCTGCGGTAAAATAGAATACGACCTTGTTCCTGTCGAAGGTGTATTCAACATCTATAAGCTTCATATCCAGTCCCCTTGCGCGGATCTTCTCCTTTGCAATGGGGATGGCTATCTTTTCTTTTTCACGGTTCTCCGTATCTACTGCATCGTCTTCTTCTGTTGCCATACGGATTATGGGCTTTAATGGCTGGGTAAATTTCTCATCCTCAATCTGTCTGGGTTCACCCACTGCCGTACCGTATTCCACACCTCTGGCAGTCTCGACTATAACGTGATCGCCTCTTTTTATCATGTGCTCGCCGGGATCGAAAAAGTATACCTTGCCTCCTGTGCGAAAACGTATGCCTACAATTGTCTTCATTAATACTAACTCTCCTGTATCGTTAACAGCAGCAGTTCCATGGTCATCTCGTAATTTGCGGATGAACGCAGACGGCTCTTGGCCACCTCAAGGGCGCGGATCACTTCCTCTATACCCTCATAATCACTGTACTGCGCTGCTTTTTTAATATTTGTTATCTCATCCCTGAATATAAGGTGGTTCATATCGTGGGTCGCCTTGAATAAAAGGATGTCCCTGTACCACACAGCCATTATATCCAGATAATCGTTAATGTCAAAGCCGTATTCCCTTATCTGCTTTAAAGCGTCCATTACTTCAGCAGTATCCATCTCTTTGATGTTCTTTAAAAGAGAAAGGGCACCGGTCCGTATTTTATCAAAATCTTCACTGGATGCCAATGCCTTGGCGCGTCCGACATTGCCCCGGGCGAAGGCTATGCATATCTCGGCACGGCTCTCGGGCACATGAAGATGGCGTATAAGGTAGTGGCGCATCTCGTCATCCTGCACCGGGCGCATCTGCAATACATTGCAGCGGCTGATGATGGTAGGCAGGAGAGTGCCTGTTCCGGTGGTGAGCAGCAGGAATACCACATATTCCGGCGGCTCCTCAAGAGTACGCAGCAGTGCGTTCTGGGCCTGGGGAGAAAGCTTCTCCGCTTCTTCTATGATATAGATCTTGTGTTTGCTGCTGTACGGTTTTATCTGAACGGTTTCGCCTATACCCTGGCGTATGTCATCAACGCCTATGGTATTGGGCTTTTCGTGTGTTACATATATTATATCGGGATGTGTCATGGCCGCAGCCTGTCTGCATGAATGACATTCACAGCAGGCTTCGATACCTGTATCCGGATTGTCCACGGGCTTTTCACAAAGCAGTGCCTGGGCGAAGTTTTTGGCCACAAATTCCTTACCGCTGCGGTTTTCGCCGCTGATAATGTAAGCATGACTGACCTTGCCGCTTTTTATGGCGCCCTGCAGCTGTTCCTTTATAAGGCTCTGTCCAACGATGTCCGAAAATGCCATATCATCACCCCCTTAAGTAAACAGATCCAGCAATAGGCCGCGTATCTCGCCTATCTTTGCCAGTACTTCCATGTTGTCACTTTCATCCTTTACAAGTTCCTGTGCCAGGGCATCCAGATTCTCATCCACCAGGCGCACTATGCCGTAGACCCTGTGTCTTCCGCGCTTATCCAGGAAATTCTCGCGGGAGAATTCGTGTGAGCGGTTGACCACTTCGTTAAGGAATTCCTTTATCAGGCCGCGGTATCGCTTCATATCCCTGATATCCTTGCGCTTGCTGAGCCGTTCACCCTGTTGTGTGATCTCGCTCATCAGAGAGGTGAGCTTTTCCTGAAGCTCCGATTCATTGATATTACTTGCCAGTATGAACTTAAAGCTGTCGTCCCGTGCTTCGACGGGGGCTGCAGCTTCTGTGGGCATGGTCTGGTTTATCCTTGCTATCTGGATAGGATCCATTCCGTGATCTCCTTAAGACAACTGTCCATATCAACGTTTACAAAGCGTTTATCTATTCCGGCTTCTTTTAACCTCTCTTCGGAGAAGTCCTCCGAATCGGCCAGAAAGCGCCGGCACAATTCCTTATACTTTGGTTCCTTCTGCATGCGCTCACGCTCGAGGGCACGTGAAAGCCTCAGTCCGTCTTCTACTTCTATATATATCGGATGAACGTGCTCCGCTCCGTAATAATCCCTTAATTTAACATAGGCTTCGGGAGTGGATACCATAAGGTAATTATCCGAACTTATATCGGTACTGCCGTCATCTGCCGTGAAATAATACCAGTCACCGTGAACGGTATGGTATACACGTGATTCTATGATAAGGCCTTTATCTTCAAGGGCTCTCATTCCGGCGATATCGGTAAAGTGATATTCAACGCCTTCTTTTTCGCCCTCCCGGATGGGGCGTGTGGTATAGGTTACCAGAGGCTTAAAGCCAAGCCCGCATGTTTCAAACAAGCGCCTGAAGAGGCTGTCTTTGCCGCTGGCGCTTTTTCCCATTAGACAATAAATCCCACTCATAGCCAAAATATTATACCATGTTTTTACGGAATATACCACAATAAAATTGGTGTTGACAAACAATAGCTCCGTGCATATACTCTCTAGTTAGAAGCAAGGTTTATTTATCTACAGGAGGTTACCATGTTAGAAAAAGTAGCAGAAATGATCAGAGAACAGCTTCATCTTTCGGATGGAGTGGATATAAATGAAGATACATCTTTTCAGGAAGATTTAAGAGCCGATTCGCTTGAGCTCCTTGATCTGATAACTGCTGTTGAAGACGAATATGGCATTAAGTTTGAAGATGAGGCACTTGAGAATTTAAAGACCGTAGGCGATGTTATGGAATACATCAGAGCCCAGGGGATCGACATAGAATAGATTAGATCAAGGACTTTTTTCTGATGGTATATCTCCCTGAAGATTCAGGGAGATTTTATTTTTACAGGGTATTACGGAACGTTAGGATCAGGGAGAGTATTTATGGGAAATATCATGACAAACCGCTTGGACAGGGGATTTGAAAGATACAGAGAGGAATTTGAGGCAGCAGCGCTTAGGGTACTGCGCAGCGGCTGGTATATACTTGGCCGGGAACTGGAGGCTTTTGAAAAAAGCTATGCTGATTATATAGGAACAAAATACTGCGCAGGCTGCGGGAACGGCCTGGATGCATTAAGCCTTGCCTGCAGGGCCATAGGTATAAGCGAAGGTGACGAAGTGATCGTGCAGGGGAATACTTTCATCGCCAGTGCCATGGGTATAAGTGCAGCCGGAGGAAGGCCTGTATTTGTTGAGCCTGATGAATACTACCAGCTGGATCCGGCACAGATAGAGCCCCATATCACTGAACGCACGAAGGCGGTCATGGTGGTACATCTCTACGGCCAGACAGCCAGGATGGATGAGATAAAGGCCATATGTGATAGGCACGGACTTAAGATCATAGAAGACTGTGCACAGTCCCATGGTGCATATGCGGGTGCCCAAAAGAGCGGCAGCATAGGAGATATAGGCTGCTTCTCCTTTTATCCTTCGAAGAACCTGGGGTGTTTCGGGGATGGCGGTGCGGTGGTCACCGATAATGAAGAGTATTATGAGCGTATTAAGCAGCTGCGCAATTACGGCAGCAGGGTGAGATATTATAATGAAGAACTGGGGGTAAATTCCAGGCTGGATGAGATGCAGGCGGCACTGCTTTCGGTAAGGCTCTCACATCTTGAGGAGCTTAACGCTGAGAGAAAGGCTGCTGCGGCATTTTATGATGAGGAGATCAGGAATCCCAAAGTGAAAACTCCCGTATGCAGGGATGGAGCTGAGCATGTTTATCACCAGTACGTTATACGCTGTAAGGAAAGAGATGCCCTTGCCGAGCATCTTAAATCCCGGGGAGTGGATACCATAATCCATTATCCTGTTCCTCCGCACCTTTCGAAAGCATATGCTTTCCTCGGGATGAAAGAAGGAAGCCTTCCGGTCACGGAGGAATATGCAGACACTGTTCTTTCTATCCCGATGTACAGCGGGATAACCAGGGAAGAGCAGCAGACGGTAACAGAGGCCATAAATGAATTTTGACGATAAGATACCGGCGGGAGCCTTAAAGATCATAGAGGAACTTGAGAAAGCAGGCTACGAAGCATTTATAGTAGGCGGCTGTGTAAGGGATTGTGTCCTTGGAAAGGCCCCCAACGACTGGGATATCACAACATCAGCCCTGCCTGCGCAGGTAAAGTCCGTATTTAAGCGTACCGTGGATACCGGTATAAAGCACGGTACGGTCACGGTGCTTATGCGCATGGACGGTAAACAGGAAAGCTTTGAGGTCACCACATACCGAATAGACGGGGAGTATGATGACTGCCGTCACCCCAGGCAGGTAGAGTTCACGGCCAGCCTTGAAGAAGACTTAAAGCGCAGGGATTTTACGGTAAATGCCATGGCATATGCTCCGGGCAAAGGCATCGTGGATATGCATGGCGGGCTTGAGGATCTGAAGAAGCGGGTGATACGCTGCGTAGGGGATCCCCATGAGCGATTTACGGAAGATGCGCTTCGCATGATGCGGGCGATACGTTTTTCGGCCCAGTTTAAGGCTGATATCGAAGAGGATACATGGAATGCTATACTTGAACTGGCACCCAATATCAGGCATGTCAGCGCGGAACGTATACGGGTGGAAGTCGAAAAACTTTTGCTGAGTGACGATCCCTGCCGCTTTAATCTTTTTTACGAAAGCGGTCTGACGGCATACTTCATGCCCGAATGGGATAAGACTATGGTAACAACGCAGGAGAACCCCCATCATATGTATAATGTGGGAGAGCATATGCTGCACAGCCTTGAAACCATAGATACAGACAGCCTTAAGAAAGAATACGGTGAAGAAGGATATCCCCGGGCATTAAGGATCATGCGTCTTACCATGCTGCTGCATGATATCGGGAAACCGCCGCTTAAGAAGATCGACGAAGATGGTGTGGCCCACTTTAAAGGCCATCCGCAGCTGGGAGCAGAGATGGCAGAGGATATACTGAGACGCCTTAAGTACGATAACGATACGATAAAGAATGTGGTGCGCCTTGTGGAGAATCATGAGGACCGTTTTCCTGCAGAGGAGAGATCCCTTCGCCGTGTCATGAACAGGATGGGCGAAGACTGCTTCCCCTTGATCTTTTATATACAGGAAGCGGATTGTATGGCGCAGAGCCTCTATAAGCGTGAAGAGAAACTCGAGCGTATCAGGCAGCTGCGTGAGCTGTATAAACTTATATTGGAAAGGAAGCAGTGCATAAGCATGAAGGATCTGGCTGTTAAGGGAAAGGATCTGATAGAAGCAGGTATCAGTCCCGGCCCGGATATGGGACGCATACTGAATATCATGCTGGACGATGTACTGGATGAGCCGGACCACAACAACAGGCAGTATCTTCTGGAGAATTATGTGTATGAAAAGAAAGCCTGAGTTTTTAGTCTTAATACTGGGTTTTATATTTCTGCTGTCTGCATGCACCATGCCATTTGGCGGTGATGAGGGACAGAAGGGATACGAAGATACCGGATTTATGCCCGCGACACCCGGGAACTATGATTCCCTGGATACGGCGATCTATGTTGACAGCGATAAACAGGAAAAGACCATACGTTTCTATAATATCGAGGTCGGTAAATACTATACCCTGAATTATGACGGGGCAACGTTATACAACGATAAATACGCACAGCCCATCGCACTGGACCAGCTTAAAAGCGGCGCAGTCGTAGATATAAGCTTTATGCGTTCCAGAAAACGTCTTAACAGTCTGCAGATAAACGGCGAGGCATTTGCCTTTACCGATGTTGAGAACCTCCCGGTACCGGCAGATTCCAGGCAGCTCTTCCTTATGGGTGAAAACTATACCATGGATCAGAATGTCGTGATCCTTACCGATAACGGACCGGGAGAAGCCATGGACCTTAATGCCGTGGATAAGCTGATGGTATGCGGTATGGGACATACCGTGTATTCCATAAGCGTACAGAACAGCCACGGCTATCTGCGTCTTGAGAACGAAGATCATTTTGTGGGCGGTTTTATCGAAGTGGGTGAAAACAGGGTCTATCAGATCAGCAGGGATATGCTGCTCGCGGTTCCCGTAGGTACTTATGATATAACTGTTTCCAATAAGGGCAGCACCGGGACCAGACAGATAAGCGTGGCCAGGGGACAGGAAGTAAGCGTAGATGTATCACCCTGGGTGAGCACACCCAAATACGGCAAGGTGCTTTTCAGCTGCAAACCTGACGACGCGGAGATACTGATCGACGGTACCGCGATAGAGGTTGGCAAGGATGTAAGCTTAAGCTACGGTATACATCAGATGGTGGCCAGGGCAGAAGGCTATAATACTGTGACCAGATATATCCGTGTGGCTCAGGATGCGGCCAGACTGGGCGTTACCCTTGAAAAGAACGGGACTGCATCGCAGAATAACACTGTCACTGAGAATAGCGTAACACCCACAACTACACCCACACCCACTCCCGGATCCGATAACAGTACGTCGGATAATAATGTTTCGAGAAACTCTGCTTCCGGAAATTTCGCAGACGAAGAGACCGGCAGCGGATACGGTGATGCAAGGGTAAGCGGTGATGACGGCGGAAGCAATAACGTGGTGACGGCCGGTGAGTACAGGGTATACATAGATGCTCCGGAAGGCGTAGAGGTCTATAAAGACGGTGTTTATATAGGCCTGACACCTTTGAACTTTAAGAAGGTTGCCGGCAGCTGTATAGTGACCCTGCGTAAGGAGGGATTCCAGACCAGAAGCTATACGATCACCATGGATTCGGAGAATAAGGACGTTAATTATTCCTTCTCTGAACTGCTGCCGATTGGCTGATGTTTTCAGGAATTTCAATATGCAAACTATACAAAAATCAGCGAAAATACAGTACATAACCACCACAGATAGCGGATTTACGGGAAAAAAGCGCTTTATGTTGTGTCAAAGTATTGACAAATAAGGCAAAAACGAATATAAAGGTACTTGTAGCTTTTCGCGAAAGGCTATAAACAAACACATTTTAAGTAGGAGGATTTAGTAATGAACAAGACAGAATTAGTTGCAGCAATCGCAGATAAGGCAGGCATTTCCAAGAAAGATGCAGATGCAGTAGTAGCAGCATTTACCGAGACTGTTACCAAGGAGCTTAAGAAGGGTGGCAAGGTTCAGTTAGTAGGCTTTGGTACTTTCGAAGTTACCAAGAGAAGCGCTCGTACCGGACGTAACCCCCAGACCGGCGCTACCATGAAGATCGCTGCTTCCAAGGCACCCAAGTTTAAGCCCGGCAAGGCTTTCAAGGATGCTATCGGCTAATATATAAGCTGTAGTTGATTTTTATGCAGGGTGCGCGTTTCGTGCACCCTGTTTTAGTTAGGGAGATATACAATGAGACTTGATAAATACCTTAAAGTATCACGCCTGATCAAGCGCCGTACCGTAGCTAACGAAGCCTGCGACGCCGGACGTGTCCTGCTCAACGACAAAGTAGCCCGCGCCTCCGCAGAAGTGAAGGCCGGTGACATCATAACTATTGCTTTCGGCAACAAAGAGACCAGGGTCAGGGTCCTTAACGTTCAGGAGAGCATCCGCAAGGAAGATGCCGACAACATGTACGAATACGTGACCGGCTGAATCCCGTCGGAGCGGTGCTCCGTACATGTCTGCCTATAGGGGATAGCCGTGGATAGTTGCCCCCCGGGCAATGCGACAAGCAGTGCACGGGGGGCAATATCCACGGCGTATAACATGAATGGGAGGGGGAGAATATGGCGCGGGGGGCGAGAGGCTACTTGCGGATGAGTTCGACGCTGTCGCGGCGGCGGACTGCATGAAGACGGTGGGGAAGGTCAAGCATCTTGCCGGTTGGAAGGGCAAAGAGACCACATAGTACCCCGACGTGGATGCCGGTGATGTCTTTGGCGTAGCCGCTGACGTATTCCATGCATTTGAGGGCAAGCCGTTTTTGAAGATAGGGATGCAGCGCCAGAAATGAGGCGCGGTTTATTGTTATGCCGTCGGGAATGTCTGAAGTGCAGTTGCTGAAGGCATCGTCTAACTGGGCCGATATGAAATCTTCGGCGGACCTGAGCTGGCCTGCTGCACAGTGAATGTGTTCGGCGGCGCGTTCGTTTATCTGGGAAGCTGCCATCGGCAGCAGATTGTTTCTGATGCGGTTTCGTGCATAATCATCACTTAAATTGGTTTCATCGGTACGCCAGTGAAGACCGGCACCGGTAAGGTATTCTTCGATCTCTGCCCGGGATATATCCAGAAGGGGGCGGATAAGGGTATAGCTGCCCATGGACTGCAGCGGGCGGATGCCTCCAAGTCCCTTAAGGCCACTGCCCCGGAAGAGGTTATGCAGTACGGTTTCGGCGTCATCGTTCATGTTGTGGGCTACTGCAAGGCGCCGTCTGGCGGTATCGGATTCAATGGCGCAGAGCTTTTCTTCAAAAGCGCGGTAGCGCAGTATGCGGGCCGCTTCTTCTGTGGAGAGGCCTTTTTCGGCGACCAGTCCGGTAACATCAACATCCTTAAGCTCAAAAGGTACAGACAGCTCTTCGCAAAGACTGCGCACAAAAGCTGCGTCCCCGTCGGCGCTTTCCCTTAAATGGTGGTGGATGTGCATGACGTTGAGTCTTACGGAAGTATCTCCGTACAGATCATGGAGCAAAATAAAAAGGCAGAGGGAATCGGCCCCGCCGGATACCCCGCATAAAACGGTATCTTCCGGCCCGATAAGCCCCTGCTCTGTAATAGCCCGGCGGACTCTTTCCTTAAGATCCATTTCAGTTATCCTTCTGGAAGATTATCTCGCCCTTATATACGTAGCCCAGTTTTTCCTTGGCTACCTGTTCAGCATACTTCTTGGTATGAGTGTAGGTTTCGAATTCGGCAAGGTTCTGCTCGCGGGCCTGCTCCTGTTCAAGCTTCTCTTCAAGGATGGCCATATCTCGGTCGAGCTGTCTCTGTTGTTTGTAGAGCGTAAAGCTGTTATAGCAGAACATGCCTATGAACGCGGCAAAAATGAACATAGCCATAAAGATGCCCAGACGGCCACCCTTTTTTTCCTTCCGGAAAGCAGCTACTTTCTTTTTGTTGCGAGAAAAAGCCATAGATTCCCCTACTGTTTACATAATATACAATTATAATAAACTTTAGACTTAACTTCTGTCAACCACATCATATTGTGGGGGACTGACGGCTGCACGCTATATACAGAAAGTATCGTAAAAGCGGGGCATATAAGGCCGGACAGAGGCATTTATGGCTTGCTTAATCGCCTTTTTACGTATATAATAAGGTCTGTTTTTTATAGAGAAACAGGAGCGTTCATATTTATGAGAAGACAGTCAAGCTATAGTTTTGTATTTCTGATAATAATTCTTTTGCTGGCAGCGGCTATCTGGATCAGCTTTTCCACAAAAAGAGGCAATAATTATACTTATGAAGATTATCAGAAGGCGGTAAAAGACGGTACTGTGATGAGCATTACCATCGAACAGAACAAGGAAGTGCCCACTGGTACGATATTTGTTGTTACCAACGATTATGTGACCCACAGCTTTAATGCTACGGATGTACGTGTGATAGAGACAGAGGCCAGGACCAGCGGCATAAATGTTAAAGTTGAGGATGTGCCCGAAGATAACTGGTTTGTGATGTATGTACTGCCCAGTCTGCTGGTGCTGATAATCTTTGTGTTCTTCTACAGCAACATGATGAACAACCAGAGCGGCGGCGGTGCGAGCAGCCGTATGATGAACTTCGGAAAGAGCCGCGCGCAGATGGTCACCGATTCGGGAGTCACCTTTGAAGATGTGGCAGGTTTAAGGGAAGAGAAAGATGACCTGGATGAAGTTGTGGATTTTCTTAAGGATCCCGGAAAATATACCGCACTGGGCGCCAGGATCCCTAAGGGCATACTGCTTGAGGGCCGTCCCGGTACAGGTAAGACCCTTCTGGCAAAGGCCATAGCAGGAGAGGCAAAAGTGCCTTTCTTCTCCATATCCGGTTCCGATTTTGTTGAGATGTTTGTCGGTGTCGGAGCCAGCCGTGTGAGGGACCTCTTTGCCGACGCGAAGAAGAATTCACCCTGTATCGTGTTCATCGATGAGATAGACGCGGTAGCCCGCAGGCGTGGTGCAGGTATGGGCGGCGGACATGACGAACGCGAGCAGACGTTAAACCAGCTCCTGGTAGAGATGGACGGTTTTGAGGCAAACGAAGGTATCATAGTAATGGCAGCTACCAACCGCGTGGATATACTGGATCCCGCAATACTGCGTCCGGGCCGTTTTGACAGAAAGATAACCGTGAGCCTTCCTGATGTACAGGGCCGCGAGGATATCCTTAAGGTACATGCGAAAAACAAGCCTATCGGCGATGATATAGACCTTAAGCAGCTGGCAAGGACGACATCGGGCTTCTCCGGTGCCGATCTTGAGAACCTTCTCAATGAAGCAGCCATAAAGGCGGCGAGGGAAAACAGGGCCTTCCTTAACGATGAGGATATAAAGAAGAGTTTCATTAAAGTAGGTATAGGTACGGAAAAGCGCAGCCATATAGTGACGGATCACGATAAGGAGATCACCGCTTATCATGAGTCCGGCCATGCTATACTGATGCATCTGCTTCCTCTGACAGGCTCGGTATATACCGTGTCAATCATTCCTACGGGAGAGGGGGCTGCAGGTTATATGATGCCCGTACCCGATAATGATGACATGCACCAGACCAAGGAGCAGCTGCGTCAGCGCCTGATGGTATCCCTTGGCGGACGTATTGCGGAAGAACTGATCTTTAAGGATGTTTCTACCGGAGCATCCGCGGATATAAAGAATGTGACGAAGATAGCCCGCAGCATGGTGACACGCTTCGGTATGTCCTCCCTGGGCCTTATCTGCTATGAGGATGACGATAACGAAGTTTTCCTGGGCAGGGATCTGGCTCACGCCAAGACCACCAGTGAGGCCAAGGCTTCCGAGATTGATGCCGAGGTTAAGCGTATCATAGACGAATGCCATACCGAGGCTACCAGGATTCTTGAGGAGAACATGGGCATACTGCATGCATGTGCAAAACTTCTTATAGAAAAGGAGCGCATCGGCAAGGAGGAATTCGAAGCACTCTTTAAGGTGGTGTAAATGAGGCTGGATAAGTATCTGGCGGATATGTGCGTGGGCAGCCGCAGTCAGGTTAAACAGCTGATAAGAAAAGGCAGTGTTTTTATAAACGGAAATAAAGCTACGGATCCCGGGATGGCTGTGGGTGATGCCGATACTGTTGTATGTGACGGTGTGACCATAAGCCATCGGGATCATTTTTATTATATGCTGAACAAGCCGGCGGGGATAATCACCGCAACGGAAGATAACAGGCAGCAGACCGTACTGGACCTGTTTCCGGAGAACATGAGAAAGAGACTCTTTCCCGTAGGGCGTCTGGACAAGGATACGGTGGGGCTGCTGATCATTACCGACGACGGGGCACTCTGCCATGAACTGATGGCACCTTCGCATCACGTGGACAAGCGCTATCTGCTTCATACGGATGCGCCCATGACTGAAGAGGATGTATCCGCATTTAGGGAAGGGCTTGTACTAAACGACGGAACAGCCTTTAAAGAGGCGGAGCTGGATATAGACCCGGATGACCCCTGCAGCGCCGTTATCACCATAAGTGAAGGCAAATATCACCAGATAAAGCGTATGCTCTCGGCCCGGGGTAAAGAGGTTATTTATCTGAAACGCCTGTCAGTAGGGGAGCTTGAGCTGGATGAGAGCCTTGGGGAAGGGGAGTACAGGGAGCTTACTGAGCAGGAACTTATAATATTACACAAAAAAAAGTCAAATCGATTGTAAATTTTGTGATTTTTGAGAATAGACGAATATTCTTTATCTGATATAATGCCTATTGTAACCCCCAATACATTTTATAGTTTTTTGCTATAACCCCATTAGAAAGAAATACCTTCTCTGAAAATGACAGTTTAATCACTGTCATTTTTACTTTTTATCTGAAAATAAAAAAGATCCTCCGCCGCAGGCGAAGGATCTTTTAATTTCCGTTATTTATTTCTTTATCAGCAGTGATTCTCCGGTCATCTCTGCAGGCTGGGGCATATCCATGATCTGCAGCAGGGTGGGAGCGATGTCACAGAGACGTCCGCCCTCACGCAGGGTATATGCGGGATCGTAGTTGTAGAGAATGAAAGGAACGGGATTGGTGGTATGAGCTGTATGAGGCTCGCCGGTCTCGTAGTTCACCATCTGCTCGCAGTTACCGTGGTCTGCACAGATGAAGAGTACGCCATCCATCTTCTTTACGGCTTCTACTGCTGCGCCTACGCACTGATCGATACGCTCAACAGCTGTTACAGCGGCATCCAGCACACCGGTATGGCCTACCATGTCAGGGTTAGCGAAGTTGATGATTATTACATCATATTTGCCTGAAGTGATCTGCTCATCCAGCTTTTCGCTTACTTCGGGAGCGCTCATCTCGGGCTTTAAGTCATAAGTAGCTACCGCAGGTGAGTTGACCAGGATACGGTCCTCATCCTTGTTGGGCTCTTCGATACCGCCATTGAAGAAGAATGTTACATGTGCATATTTCTCTGTCTCGGCGATACGCAGCTGCTTAAGGCCGTTATTTGCAAGATATTCACCCAGGGTATTCTTGATCTCTTCCTTTTTGAAAGCTACGAACTTGTTGGGGATGGTCTCATCATAGTCCTTGAAGCATACATAGGTAAGGGGCATGAAGCCGTTTGCACGCTTTAAGTACTTGATGCACTTGGTATCTGCCGCGTCACCTGCCTGTGCAGCGATGTCATCATCGGTAAAGCAGAATGCCTTGGTGATCTCCCTTGCACGGTCGGGGCGGAAGTTGAAGAAGATGACGGAGTCGTTTGCCTTAACAACCGAGAGGGGCTTGCCTGCCTCATCGGTGATTACGGTGGGCAGTACGAACTCATCGGTAACACCGTCGTCATAAGATGCCTGCATTGCGGCAACGGGATCCGTAGCTTTAACGCCTTCACCAAGTACCAGGCTGTCGTAAGCCTTCTGGATACGGTCCCAGTTGTTATCACGGTCCATCGCATAGTAGCGGCCGGAAAGAGAAGCCACCTTACCTACGCCGATCTCTTTGGTCTTGTCTACCAGAGCCTGAAGGTAATCCTTGCCTGATGCGGGAGGAGTGTCACGGCCGTCAAAGAAAGGATGCAGATAAACGTTTTCAAATCCTTCACGCTTGCACAGTTCAAGGATAGCGTAAAGGTGTGTGTTGTGGCTGTGTACGCCGCCGTCGGAGAGCAGACCCCATACATGCAGGTCGGAATTGTTCTTCTTGCAGTTATCGATAGCGCGGAGCAGCTCTTCATTCTTAAAGAAGACGCCGTCTTCGATGTATTTGGTGATCAGGGTCAGATCCTGGTAGATGATGCGGCCTGAGCCGATGTTCATATGACCAACCTCGGAATTACCCATCTGTCCGTCGGGCAGACCTACTGCCAGTCCGGAAGCAAAGCCTTTAACAAAAGGGCATTCAGCTTCAAGCTTATCCATAACGGGGGTTTTTGCGATGGCGATCGCATTAGCCTTGGGGTTTTCGGAGATCCCGTAGCCGTCGAGTACCATTAATACAACAGGTCTTTGTTTCATTTTTCGTTCTCCTTCTTTATTTATTGGACCGTATTCAGATAACAGTTTATGTATCTGCGGTTATTTAGTGATGAAGCGCTTCAGTGCCTCGTCATATTCATAGCCGATGGCTGCCAGTTTACCGCAGATCTCTTCTGCAGTGACTCCGGCAGAAACTGCCAGATCCTCAAGGGAATCGTAGTTGTCACGTAACTGCGTGTTCACATAGCTTAATAGCATGTTCGGATCCTTCGGCATGATGCACCTCCCTGCTGGTTTGTTAACTCTAACATAATATATCGTATCACGTAAATTTGCAAATGGTTTTTGATCTGATTGACCATAATGTCTTTATTGTGGTATTATATTTGAGGAAAATTTGCGGTCTTTGTGAGCCGGTATATGGCTGAATACAAAGGTACGCATAATAAATAAGGAGGGGAATATGGCAGAGAACAAATTACAGGAATACCAGTGCCCGAACTGTACGGGACCGTTGGAATTCCGGGGGGATGTACAGAAGATGGTCTGCGTTTACTGCGAGAGTGAGTTTGATATGTCGCAGTTCAGCGCAAATGATATGAAGAAAGAGGAGAAGACCGACTGGTCGCAGGTCCAGGGACAGACACTTGAAGCCGGTGCCCAAGGCATGGCAGAGTGGGAATGCAAGGCCTGCGGTGCCGTTATGGTAAGTGACGGCCAGGTGGGTGCTACGGAGTGTCCTTATTGCGGTAATCCCGCTATCGTTCAGTCTACATTCGAAGGAATGAACCTGCCTGACGGCATCATTCCTTTTGCAGTGAATAAAGATACTGCCATGAATAAGATGAAGGAGTTCTACAGCGGAAAGAAACTTATCCCTGATTCCTTCATAAGCAATAACCGTATGGAGAAGATCCAGGGTGTATACGTTCCTTTCTGGCTTTTTGACTGTGATGTGGAAGGCCATGGTTTTTATAAGGCAACCAAGGTAAAGAGGAGATTTACCAAGAATGTTACCGAAAACGGCCAGCAGAAAACAGAGAACTGGAAAGAGGTTGAGGAATATGCCGTAAGCCGTGCCGCCAGGATGCGCTATGAAAAGGTGCCTGCGGACGGATCAAAGGAGATGAAGGATGAGTATATGGATTCCATCGAGCCATTTGATTATTCTAAACTGACGGCTTACAATTCAGCTTATTTTTCGGGATATCTGGCAAATAAGTATGATGAATCGCCGGAAGATGTTAAAGAACGTGTGGATAAGCGTATACGTACAACTACAGAGCAGTCTGTACGTGAGACCGTAAAGAATTATGATTCTGTCAATACAGAATCCTGCAATGTAAAGATCAATAACGGTAATATCAGCTACTGCATGCTTCCCGTATGGATGCTTACTACACGCTGGAACGGCGGACAGTATACTTTTGCCGTAAACGGACAGACCGGCAAGGTTACCGGTGATATGCCCATAGACAGCGGCAAGAGTACAAAGATGTTCATGCTAACCCTTATAATCTCTCTGGTCATTACAGAGCTGATAGCATATTTTATCGGCAGCGGGGATTTCGTGTTCATGGCAGCAGCAGCGATAATATCAGTTATCATAGCAGCCGTTACTGTTTCTTCGGCAAAAGCTTCCATGGTATCCCATAACAAGACTGAAGCACAGCATTATGTAGTGAAGGGTTCATTCCAGCTGACCGGAGAGAACGACCGCTATGTAAGAACTTACGAAGAGAGAGGCTGACCGGATCATCCCGGACGAAGTATACCGGGCGTGTCATACTGAGCGAAGCAAAGGATCTTTTAATTAGGTAGGTAACGATAATGTCAATGATAGAAGAAATAAAAAGCGAGCTTACAGGTCATATCATCCCCTTCTGGAAGAAGCTCCGGGATGATGAGTTCGGCGGCTATTACGGGCTTCTGGATTATGAACTGAATCTGGATAAAAAGGCTGTGAAAGGCTGCATACTCAACAACCGTATCACATGGTTCTTTTCCAATGCATACATGTGCTTAAAAGACGTATCACTGCTTGATGAGGCGCGCCATGGCTATGAGTTTTTACGTGACTGCTGTCTGGACCGCAAAAACGGCGGTGTCTACTGGGCTATGAGCTATGACGGAAAGCCCCTTGATACAACCAAGCATACTTACAATCAGGCATTCTGTATATACGCATTAGCTTCTTATTATGATGCCTGCGGAGATAAGCAGGCGCTGGAGGAGGCATACAGACTGTTTGATATCATAGAGACGAAGTGCCGCGACGAGGGCGGATATCTCGAGGCTTTTGATGAGGAGTTCAAGCCTGCGAGCAATGAGAAACTCTCCGAAAACGGCGTTATGGCAGACCGTACCATGAATACGCTGCTGCACGTGTTTGAAGCTTATACAGAGCTGTACCGTGTGGATAAGAATGAAGCAGTAGCGGATAAACTGCGCTGGATACTGGACTGCTTTGCGGATAAGATCTATAATCCTGCCCTGCACAGACAGGAAGTGTTCTTTGACCACGAATACAATACACTCATAGACCTGTATTCCTATGGCCACGATATAGAAACATCATGGCTTATCGACAGAGGACTGGAGATATTGGGAGATAAGGCTTATTCGGATAAGTTAAGCCCGATAACCAGGGACCTTGCACAGAATGTTAAGAAAGTTGCCTTTGACGGACATTCGCTTGCAAATGAATGTGATAAGGGTGTCGTCAATACCGACCGTATCTGGTGGGTGCAGGCTGAAACCCTGATAGGATTTATAAATGCCTATCAGAAAGATACATCACAGACGGATTTCCTTGAGGCTGCAAGGGCTGAATGGGACTTCATAAAAACATATTCCATCGATCACCGCGAAGGGAGTGAATGGTTTTCGGGAGTGGCGGCCGACGGATCACCCGATCCCAAGAGACGTGAGATAGTAGAACCCTGGAAATGCCCGTATCATAACGGACGTATGTGCATGGAAGTGATCAGAAGAGGTGTGGAATGAGCATAAAAGGAAGAATACACTCAACAGAAAGTTTCGGAACGGTCGACGGACCCGGTGTCAGGTTTGTTATTTTCCTGCAGGGATGTCCCATGCGCTGTGCATACTGCCATAATCCCGATACCTGGGATCCGACAGGCGGTACTCCTACGGAGGCTTCGGAGCTGATAGAGCAGTTTGAAAGAAACAAGGGCTTTTACGAAGGCGGCGGTATCACTGTTACAGGCGGTGAACCCCTTATGCAGGTGGATTTCCTTCTGGAACTCTTTACGCTTGCCAAGGAGAAAGGGATACACACCTGTATAGATTCGTCGGGTATCATGTATCATCCCGGAGACACGGAGTATAACAGGACCCTGGATAAACTGATGGAAAAGACCGATCTGGTGATGCTGGATATAAAGCATATAGATCCGGAGAAGCACAAATGGCTGACTTCGCAGCCCAATGACGGCATACTGGCTTTTGCAAAGTATCTGGATGAGAAGCATGTGGATGTCTGGATACGCCATGTGGTAGTGCCCGGTATCACGGATGATGATAAGTATCTCTTTGACCTGGGATATTTCATCGGAGGACTGGGAAATCTGAAAGCCCTCGACGTACTTCCCTATCATACCATGGGCCTGCCCAAGTATGAGAAGCTGGGACTTGAGTACAGGCTTAAGGGTGTGCCGGCCATGACACAGGCAGAAGCTGTAGAAAAGAAGAAAGTTATCCTGGACGGTGTGCGTAAACGCCGTGCGGAGCTGAATCCTGAAGCATGAGAAGGGGATTTGCGCAAACTAACAATGATTTTGTATCACTAACACGGGCGGCTGTGTTAGAATTCGAGAAGCGAAAAAAAGAACCGGTTTTAAGCCGGATAAGAATAATAACAGGAGGTAGATAAAAATGGCTTTTGTGATCAATGACAGCTGCGTATCATGCGGTACCTGTGCAGGCGGATGCCCTGTAGGAGCTATCAATGAAGGCGACGGCAAGTATGAAATAGATCCCGATACCTGCATCAGCTGCGGTTCTTGCGCAGGTGTATGTCCTGTAGGGGCTATTGCCGAAGAGTAAGAAGTAAAAGAAATTTAATTGCGTGATATAAAAACTCTCCCTGAAAAAGGGAGAGTTTTTATGTAGAAATTTAGGGCCTCAGATTAGGCAAAGTTAATGATGGCGTTGGTTTCATTGGGGCTTTGTTGTAAAAAATTAACAAAAATACAAGAAAATGTTGACGATTTAAGAAAAAAGGGCTATATTATTCGAGTAATCAACGGGCGCGTATTAACCATATCACAGCGCATGAGGGTTTATTAGGGAGGAAGGAAAAAGACGATGACTTACGAAGAGATAGTTAGCTATGTCAGCAAGAAGGCCACAAAGCTTAAAGCAAAGAGCGAAGCTGCTGTACAGGTAGACATCACCGGTGAGGGCGAAGGCGCATTCTATGTGGCAGTAAAGGAAGGAAAGATCGAGGTTGCTCCTTATGAGTATTTCGATCATGATGCAAAGGTAGTTGCAGACGGTAATGAGTTCGTTGCTTATCTTGACGGTAAGGCTGACGAGAGCGTTATCACCGTTATCGGCGATGCAGAGAAGGCAGCTATCATAAAGGAACTGGTAAGCAAGCCGGCTGCAAAGGCAGCAGCAAAGCCCGCAGAGAAGAAGGCAGCTCCCGCAAAGGCAGCAGCAAAACCTGCAGAGAAGAAGGCGGCTCCCGCAAAGGCAGCAGCAAAGCCCGCAGAGAAGAAGGCTG
>JAFYCS010000062.1 GCA_017539565.1 Lachnospiraceae bacterium | reverse complement strand
GGCGATCCCGTATGGGTTACCGAGTCTCTGGGTGGTGTAGGTGTTGACGGACGTCACATGGTTACCAAGACCAGCTTCCGTTATCTGAACACCTTAAACAACCTGGGTGCAGCTCCTGAGCCCAACCTGACAGTTCTGTGGTCAACCAGACTGCCCAGACCTTGGAAAGAGTTCTGCGCTAAGATGTCCATCAAGTCTTCTTCCATCCAGTATGAGAACGATGACCTGATGAGAGTTACCCACGGTGATGATTACGCTATCGCTTGCTGCGTATCTTCAATGCGCGTTGGTAAGGAAATGCAGTTCTTCGGAGCACGTGCTAACCTTGCTAAGTGTATGCTGTACGCTCTTAACGGCGGTATCGATGAAGTATCCAAGAAGCAGGTTGGTCCTAAGTACCGCAAGTACGAAGGCGACGTTATCGAATATGATAAGTTCATGCCTATGTTCGAGGATATGATGGAGTGGCTGGCTGACGTTTATGTAAATACTCTTAACGTTATCCACTACATGCATGATAAGTATTGCTATGAGCGTGCACAGATGGCTCTGCATGATCGCGATGTACGTCGTTACTTCGCAACCGGTATGGCAGGTCTGTCAGTTGTTGCTGACTCTCTGTCCGCTATCAAGTATGCAACCGTTAAGCCCATCCGTGATGAGGACGGCATAATCGTAGACTTCGAGACAACCGGAGACTTCCCTAAGTACGGTAATGATGATGACCGCGTAGACCAGATCGCTCATGACCTTGTAAGCAAGTTCATGATGATGATCCGTCGTCACCACACCTACAGAGACGGATTCCCTACCATGTCAGTTCTTACCATTACTTCTAACGTAACCTATGGCAAGGCTACAGGTAACACTCCTGACGGACGTCGTAAGGGACAGCCTTTCGCACCCGGTGCTAACCCGCTGCACGGCCGTGATACCCACGGTGCTGTTGCATCCCTTAGCTCTGTTGCTAAGCTGCCTTTCAATGACAGCCAGGATGGTATCTCCAATACCTTCACCATCATCCCCGGCGCTCTGGGCAAAGAGGATAAGGTATTCGCAGGCGATATCGAAGTAGATCTCAGCAAGAAGTAATTGATGCGAAGCAATGAGTCCGCGCTCGACCGGACGATAGATCGAACAGAGCAAGCTTGCTTGCATCTGTGAGAGAAAGCGTCCGGGAGAATGCGGCGAATGCCGCATTCACGAACCGAAGCGAAGCGGAGGTGAGTCGATGCGGACGATAATAAATACGGAAGGAGTACTGCTATGGCAGATCAGATGACAGAGGACCAGATGATACAGGATCTTGTGGCACAGCTCGACGGGGGCTTCTCCAAAGGCGTAGGCCATGTGAATGTAAATGTGGACGACGAAGCTTCCGCTAAAAAGGAAGTGGAGACCATGGGCTGTACAGACTGCAGCCGTACGCCTCTGGCTTGCTCCGTCCCCACCCTTCATCAGGGACTTGATGATTATGAGTGATAAAGGGATTCAAAGTCAGTGGTTTCCATGCTTGCATGGAAAAACCACTGACCTTGAAGACCTAACATACATGAGGAAGTAGCAAGATGTCCGCAGGACATCGAAGCGGATTCCGAACGTATGTGAGAATTGCGGGAGTTGCGAAGCAACGGAGCAATTCTTATCACGAAAAATTAGAACATTAGAATACTTAAATTTTTTAGGAGGAAATAAAAAATGGCAGAAGCAAGTGCAGCACAGGTTAACAACCTGGTATCTTTATTAGATGGATACGCAACAAAGGGCGGCCATCACCTTAATGTTAATGTACTTAACAGGGATACTCTTCTTGATGCTCAGGCACATCCCGAGAACTATCCCCAGCTGACCATCCGTGTGTCCGGCTACGCAGTAAACTTCATCAAGCTTACTCCCGAGCAGCAGGCAGACGTTATCAGCCGTACATTCCATGAGTCCATCTGATACAACAGGAGACTCAAGTTTAATAAAAACGGGGCATGTATACATGCCCCGGTTTTTTTAAACTTGAAGGATCCGCAAGAACATGAGCAAGTAGCAAGATGCTGAAAGCATCGAAGCGGATTGCGAATGTTCTTAGGATTGCGGGAGTTGCGAAGCAACGGAGCAATCCGTGTTGTATCAGTATTACCTGAGTAAGCGAAATCTGAAAGAACATGATTTCCTGAATAAAAATGAAACTAAGCATAATCGTTCCCGTATACAATATGGTGGCAGACGGTAAACTGGCCTTCTGTCTTGACAGCCTGATGGCGCAGAGCCTTAAGCCGGAAGAATATGAAGTTATCGCCGTGGATGATTGTTCCACAGACGATTCTTTTTCCGTGCTCAGGTCCTATGCAGAGCGCTATCCCGGGCGTTTTATCGCCCTGCACAGCGAGGTGAACCACCACCAGGGCGGAGCTAAGAATATAGGCCTTGCAAAGGCGCGGGGGGAATGGATAGGCTTTATTGATTCGGATGACTGGATAGTACCGGATTATTATGAGCGTCTGCTTAAGAAAGCAGAGGAGACCGGTGCGGACATGGTGGGCTGTGATTACTGTTTTACCGAAGAACACAGCTTTAAGCCCGGCAGGCAGGTCAGCAGCAATCACGCTGATCAGACCGGTTTAATGGACAGAGAAAGATATAAGAAGCTGCTGCTTGAAACAGGAAGCCTTGTGGTAAAGGTGTACCGCAGGGAACTGATACTTGGGGATTATGCTGCCGGCAGCAGTGATAAGGTTGATATCTTCCCGGAAGATATTTTTTATGAAGATAATGCCGTGAGCAACAGCTGGATGCTGCGCTGCAGGCGGTTTGAATATATACCGGAGGCTTTGTACTTTTATTACCAGCATGATGCTTCTACGGTACACACGGTGTCGCTTAAGAATCTGAATGACCGTATGGAAGCCGGCAGGATGATCTTAAGTACAGCCGGAAGTGAGGGCTATTACGATGAATACAAGGCGGAACTGGATTATCAGTTCATAACGCTTTTCTATAAAAATACGCTTTTTTCCGCAATGCAGAAAAAAACGGGCCTTGCAAAAGGGGCCTATGCTTTTACAAAAAAGCTTGCGCAGGAGATGAAGCAGCTGCTCCCGGATTTTGAAGAAAACCCTTACTACAGGGAGCGGGTAAATGCGGAAGAAAAGAAACTCATGCACATGCAGATGAAAAGCCAGTTCTGCTTTTATATCTATTATCGTCTGCTGTGGTTTTACAGGGGGATCAGGAAGTGAGTTCAAGGGTATATGTATGCCATACATTTTATCATGTATATATTGCCTGTCTGAAGGAATTTTACAGGGGTTCTGACGGCGATGCGGACCTGATACTCTCCAAGATGTCCAATAAATTCGGCAGTATGGTGGGACGTGCGAAGAAATGTCCCGTATTTAATAATGTATATGAATACGATGAAAAACGTCCCGAGTATTTCCCGGAGCTTGAAAAGCTTAAGACGGATACGGGTAATATAGTCAGCAACATGAAGAACAGGATACGTTTCTGCAAGGCTTTCGGGAAATGTCAGGAGAAGTTTGTGCCCGTAGATTTTAAGCAGTATAAAGAGATATATGTATTCTGTGATTCTGATCCCATAGGGTATTATCTTAATTACAAAAAGATACGTTATCACGCGCTGGAAGACGGACTTGACTGTATACGTTATTATGATACCGCGCGCTATGATAACAGGGGACATTTTAAGATCAAGGCTGCAATGGCGGCAATGGGGCTTATACATATTCAGAACGGATACGGGAAATACTGTATCGACATGGAAGTAAACGATATATCAGTGCTGGAGTATCCCTGTAAGAAATACGTTGAGCTGCCCAGGACTAAACTTACGGATGCCCTGACCAGTGAGCAGAAGGAAATAATGCTTAAGCTTTTTATAGAGAATCTGGATGAGCTTAAAGAGCGCCTGGAAAAAAGAGCGGGAGCAAAGACCATGCTCATCTTATCGGAGCCGTTATGCAGTCTGGACGTACGTGAGAAGATCTTCAGGGATATAATCGCACAGTATGGTGAAGGTTACCTGATCATGATAAAGCAGCATCCCAGGGATGAACTGGATTACAGGAAGCTTTTTTCGGACTGTATACTGCTTGACGGCACCTTCCCCATGGAGATGCTCAATTTCATGGACGGCCTTAGTTTTGACCGTGTGGTATCCGTATATACCGTTGTAGATTCCATAAAGTTTGCTAAAGAAAAGATATTCTTAGGTGACGATTTTATGGATATATATGAGGCTCCGGAGATCCACAGGCAGAACGAATTTATTTAAGATTTATTATCGCATCTGCTATACGTTCCGCGCCTTTTCCGTCAACAAGCCTGCGGGCGTTTGCGCTTAGACGCGAACGCAGCTGCATATCAGGCAGGATGTCAAACAGGCGTGCGGCAAGGGTTCTGGGAAGCATATTGTCTTTTCTGACATCGCCCACATAACATATTGCATCACGGTCGTGGAAACTCTTTGTGAACTCCACCTGATTATCCGCCATTGTAAATGCGATGGAAGGTACACCTGCAGCGCACAGCTCATAGAGAGTGGTGCCGCCGGCTGTTATGGCTATGTCGCAGCTGCCCATAAGCGCAGCCATATCCTGCACACCTTCGTTGACGGCTATGCCGGGATAACGTCTTGCCAGCAGTTTAAGAGTTGCTTTATATTTTTCATCAAAGAGTGCACCCACAACAACATCACAGTGCAGTATAGATAAAGCAGTCAGATGCTTATCGGTATAGAATTCCTTTAAAACTCTTTCAATGATGTGACCGGGGTCCGTTCCGCCGGTGGAAATAAAGATCCTGTTAGCGGAAGGCCTTGGCATAAAGCTGCATCCGGCAAACTGCTCACGCAGAGGTGCGTATTCAGTGCCTAAGAGTTTAACCCCGGCGTGATAGAGATCCTTCGGAGGTGCGGGATCGTAATTGATCACCAGATCCACATCGGGATCAAAACTGCAAAGATCATCGATATATCCGGTCTTTGATGCATAGTTCCGGTAGCCGGCGAATTCATTTTCCTTAATGGAATATGAGTCCAATAAAAGGAACTCTGCTTTCCCGGCAGGGGCACCCATCGTATAAGAAAAGGCATTTTCGCTGGCCGAAAACTGCTTTAGTATTTCAGGACTTTCTTTATCCGAAAACCAGAATGAAACGACAGCGCCTTTTTTCTTTAAGGCTTCCGCGATAGTCAGACATCTGCGTATGTGGCCACTGGCGATCTCTTTATTTCCGTCTGCTTTGATGAGTATGTTTTTCATCATTCAAAATCCCCGCTTTTCAAAGGCTCTCCGCGTTCCAGATCCCTAAGCGCATGTTTTCCCATGATATTATCGGTCTCTGCAGGAGGCAGGCCGTTTCCGGGACGGATAGAGCGTACATTATCGGGGGTAAGTGCCTCCCCCTTTTTGATATCGGCTACTATAAAGAGGGACCTGGCGCCTTCACGTTCGGTCTCCTGCACCGGAGTAAGCCTGTATTCGCTGCTTCCCAGGGCTTTCTCCATAATGCGCACATTTTTTACCATCTCTGCAAACTCTGCGGGTTCCATGGAGAATGCTCCGTCGGGACCGCCGTCTGCACGGGATAAGGTAAGATGTTTTTCTATCATGCATGCACCGAGAGCTGTGGCACCCACCGGAACAGTGCTTCCCATGGAATGATCGGAGAGGCCTGTCAGGCAGCCGTAGGTTTCAGCCAGGGTGGGGATCATACGCAGATTGATATCTTCGTAAGGCGTGGGATATGCGGAAACACATTTAAGCAGGATAACATTTTCATTTCCTTCCGCCCTGCAGGCATCAAGTGCTGCCGAGATATCCTCACTGCGTGCCACACCCGTAGCAAGTATTACGGGTTTTTGCTTTGATGCACACAGGCGTATCAGAGGTATATCCGTTATCTCATAGGATGCTATCTTATATGCGGGCATGTCCATCTCTTCCATAAAAGCCACGGCTGTGGGATCAAAAGGAGATGAAAAGCAGTCCAGCCCAAGTTTTTTTGCTTCCTCACAGAGTGAGGGCTGCCAGTCCCAGGGAGTATAAGCTTCCTGATAAAGCTTGTGCAGGGTAGTGCCGTCCCAGATGGTCCCGCCGGTTATCTGAAAGTATGGCTTGTCACTGTCTATGGTGATGGTATCTGCCGTATATGTCTGAAGCTTGATGGCGTCGGCGCCGGCTTCCTTTGCGGCGTGCAGTATGCGCAGTGCCCTGTCATAATCCTGCAGGTGATTTGCGCTCATCTCCGCGACGATATATACGGGATGGCCTGCACCTATGATATGATCACCTATCTTTAACTGTTCCGAAAATCTATCTTTATCCATATCTATACTCCGTAGCCCTGAAGGTAGTCTTCGTTGGTCCAGGGCCTTCTGGCAGTGAAAAGACTGCCGTCATTCTTCTTAACATATACTGCGGGAAAGTATCTGATAAACAACGGTGAAAGGCATAAGGTGTAGCCTCCCGCATTTGTATATATCACCCGGTCTCCGGGTTTTAATTCTTTCTCATTCTCTATTGTGAAGAGCCTGTCATATTCCATGCAGGTATGGCCGCATACAGTCTGTGAAGGACATACGGCGCGGTCATCCTCTGCATATTCGAGACGGTGCGGATACCATCTGCGTGTTATCTGTGGATTCAGATACAGGCGGCTTCCGTCTGTCACGATATATCGGTTTTCCCTTATGGACTTTATATCCAGTACCGAGGTGACGAAGTTAAAGCATGATGATATGAGGGATACTCCGGGTTCGACGATAAGCGTGGTCACTGAGGGATCGAAGCCCTTTCGCAGTTCCTCCGCAATGGCAGGCATGTAATCCGAGTAATCGGGTTTGTCTTTCAGGCCGCCGTAATATCCGCCGCCCATATCAACATAATCCGGCTTAAGTTTAAACTCTCCGGAGAGCATGACTGCAACCTTTGCCAGTGCCCTGTAGGCGTCTACCGAGCGTGACCTGGTGGAAGAGTGCAGATGCAGTCCCGCAATGTGTACGTTTTTTAAAGTGCGGATATAAGCTATCACTCTTGCGAGTTCGCCGTTCTCATAACAGTAGCCGAAACGGCTGCCGTCATCATCCGCCAGCTGCTCACCGGGAACCAGTGATGAAAGATCGTAATTGATCCTTATGCCTATGTTCACAGAGGGTAATTTATCGGACAGTTCCTTAAGCCAGTTTTCCTCGTCCGATGAATCCATATTTACGATACCGCCGTCACGCAGAACTTTTTCAAATACATCGCGGTCTTTTATGGGACCGTTATATATTACCTGTGAAGGCTCATATCCCAGCTTCATGGCCAGCTCGTATTCTTCTTTAGAGACTACTTCCGCATAAAACCCGTTATCCTTAAGCTTGTTTAAAAGCCAGGGCAGGGAATTGGTCTTTACGGAATAGGAGCAGATGAAGGAATTCCATGAAGACGACAGCGAATCCTTTAACAGCTGTATATCGCCATCAAGTGCGGCTTCGTCTGCCCGGTAATAAGGAGTCTTAAGCCTGCTGTCATCAAAGGCAGTGTATTCTCTGTTGAGAGCTTTATCACGCAGTGCAAGATACTTGCGCTCCGCTATATTCCAGTCTTCAAAGGTATCTATGTCCTGTACCTCATCATCGCTTAAGACAAGAGGTATCATATCTTCCGTATCCGTGCAGTTTTCACGCAGGAAAGCATCTGTACGGCAGGCGTAGAACTGGCCTGCATCATGATACAGTTTATCCAGATCCTGCGAACGTGTGAAAGCATATTCCGGATGTGCACGCCTAAGTACGCCGTCCTTAACGATGAAGCCTCTCTGGGGAGGATAGGAAAATGCGCATACAGGGCAGACCGATTCATGCTCGTCAAGCGAATCCATGGCTTCCTTAAGGCGGGCGGCCGTAATGAAGGGCGCGGTGGGATAGATACAGCAGAAACGGTCGAATTCCATTCCACGCTCTTTATAGCAGGAGAGTACTTCGGCTATCACCTCATCGGTGCCCGCATGGTCATTTGCAGTATCATCCGAACGCATGAAAGGAACGGCGGCGCCTGCAGCTGCAGCTATGTCAGCGATCTCTCTGTCATCTGTGGATACCATCACTTCGTCAAATGCCCCGCTGTTAAGGGCGGCTTCGATGGAATAGACGATGATGGGTTTACCGCAGAACTCTTTTATATTTTTGCGGGGGATGCGTTTGCTGCCTCCCCGTGCCGTAATGATGGCAAGATTTTTCATCCTGTTACCTCGAATTCCGCCTTGAGGGCCTTGCTGTATTCATCAAGCTTCGGCCGGTCTGAGGCCTTCAATATGTAATAACCCCTTCCCATGAGGGAATGTCCGTCAGTAACACCGCAGAGTCCGTCCCCGGCTTTTATATTGCAGCAGTAGTCGAGCAGCGGATACTTTGAACGCAGATACCCTTCATCGGGAACCGATATGACCTTCCCGCTCATATCGAAGTAGCCTATCATTGCAGCTGCTTTTTCTTCGGGGATAAAAGAACAGGGCATGCCAAGTACATATCTGATAAATGCATCCACCTCGTCCACGCCGCTTGCCAGGGGAGTGAAAAGGTTATGCAGGTTATGCCCGGAGGGTCTGGGGGATAATTCGATAACAAAAGGCTCATCCTCCGCAGTCCTTATGATATCCGCATGCATGACGCAGTCCGTAAGACCCAGGGCATTGCCCACTGCCTGCAGGAAGTTTAAAAGCTTATCCTTAAATGCTGAAGGTCCGCCGACGGAATAATAAGCCACACACTGTCTGTAGGGGGGCGGGGTAATGAGCTTTTCGCGTAATAAGACAGGCTTAAAGCTGCCGTTTATGTATATTCCGTCCACCCCGTATTCGCTGCCGCTTATGCAGGTCTCTAAAATATAATCTTCATCGAAGGGAGCGGATGAGAGAAAGTCTGATTTCAGGCTGCCGGCATCGGGGAATATCTCCACGCCGCGGCTGCCGGATCCGTAGCGGGGTTTGGCCACAACAGGGAAGGTGAGGGAAGCGGTATCTGCTTCACATTCACCGGCCTTAAGCAGCACAGTCGTGCCGGTTCTTAAGCCTGCCGCTGAAAGACAGTTATGAAAAGCATATTTGTCGGTGCACAGGTCTGCGGCCTTGTAGCTGACACCTTTTAAGCCGTAGCGGTCGTTCATTGCCCCGGTAGAGATGAGATAGCGGCCGATGGGCACCGGCAGTATGATATCCGGTCTGTGTTCGTCCAGTATTGCAGCGAGTTTGTTATTATCCCTGATATCAACGACGAAAGAAGAGTCGGCGTACTTAAGGCCGGGAGCATTCGCATCGCCGTCCAGGGCTGTGACTTTAAGGCCCATTTCCCGGGCCTTCTTTATGACATATAAGGATTCTGAACTTGTACCAATGACCGCTGCATTCATACCCGCGATTATATCATAAACGGCCGGGATACGCTACTGTCTGCAAGTTTCTTCCTGTTTCTTCTTGTAGGTTTACAATAATTCTGATACTATGTAAATTGCTATGACTACCAGAAGAGAGTGGCTGCGCCAGCAAAGGCGCCGAAAATACGGCAGATATAAGGGATTGTTCATTGCTTTGGGCATAATTCTGGGTCTGGCTGTAACAGCCGGACTTGTTTTAGCGTTCATTTTTTTCGGACTCCCTTTATTAAGGCCACAGGATCCGCAGGGGGGAGGGGTGAGCGACAATGTTGCAGCCGGCGTATCGGCCGATGAGACGCCGACACCCACGGTTTCCGAAAATGAACCTGCTCCGGAGCCCGAACCGGAAGGGTTCAGCAAGCTTGCATGGAAGAAAGAACATACACCCGTTAAGGGCATATATGTCACGGGACCGGTGGCGGGAAGTGAGCGTATGCCCGGGCTCATAGAGCTTCTGGATGAGACGGAGCTCAATGCCATGGTAATAGATATAAAGAACGACGGCGGTGAGATAACCTTTAAGATGCCTGAAGATATGCAGCCGGCCATCATGGGTAACTGCGTGCGCTATATCAGGGATATGGAGGGACTTATGGCGGAGCTTAAGAGCCATGAGATCTATACCATAGCCAGGATAGTGTGTTTTAAGGACCCTCTGCTGGCGCAGTCCTGCCCGGAGCTGGCGCTTAAGGATACGGACGGCAAGGCAATAACAGATTCCAATGATCTGGCATGGGTTAATCCCTGCAGTGAAGAAGTGTGGGACTATATAATTGATATAGCCGTTTATTGTGCTGATCTGGGTTTTGATGAGATACAGTTTGATTATGTGCGTTTCCCTGTGGGAAGCGGTACGGAGAAAGCGGATTACGGCGTTGAGGTAACGGAGGAAAACAAGCACGAGTTTATCAGCGGTTTCCTGCGTACGGCAGCGGAGCAGCTTCATGAAAAAGAGGTGCCCATCACTGCGGACCTTTTCGGTACCGTTATAGGCAATCCCACAGACGTGGGAAAGGTCGGCCAGGATTATGTTGAGCTGGCTTCCGCCGCAGATGCCCTCTGCCCCATGATATATCCTTCACATTACGGGCCGGGAGTATTCGGACTGGATGTACCGGATGCTAAACCTTATGATACCATAAGGGCGGCATTAAGCCTTTCCGCGCAGGAACTTTCGTCCTTAAGCGATGAAGAGTGCGCTGTTGTCAGACCCTGGCTGCAGGATTTCACGGCTACCTGGGTAAAGGGACATATCTCATACGGTCTCGAAGAAGTAAACAGCCAGATACAGGCAGTATATGATGCAGGTTACGATGAATGGATACTGTGGAATGCCAAGAATAACTACAGTATTGTGATAGAAGAGGAAACGGACGAAGAGGAAGAAGAGGAACAGGAAGGACAGGAAGCAGAAAAAGAAGAGGAGTGACCGCTCAACTTTCGATCACTCCTATAAAAGGCAGGTTCCTGTATTTCTGTGCATAATCAAGTCCGTATCCTACAATGAACTCATCCGGGACATCAAAGCCGGTGTAGTCCACGCGTACCGGATGTGTCCTCCGCATTGGTTTATCAAGCAGTGTACACAGGGCCAGGGTATTAGGTTCGCGTTCCTTTAAGATCTTCATCAGATAGGAAAGTGTGCGGCCGCTGTCTACTATATCTTCAATGACCATGACATCTTTTCCCACAATGTTCTCTTCCAGATCTTTAACGATATTTACCACTCCGCTGGAGCTGGTCTCGTTTCCGTAGCTGGAGACGCACATAAAGTCTATGGTCACCGGAATGGTGATGCGTTTCGCAAGCTCGCAGGTAAAGAACACGCCGCCCTTTAACACGCTGATAAGGTGCAGCTTCTTGCCGGCATAGTCGCGGCTGATCTCTGCGCCCAGCTCTCTGATACGCTTATCCAGTTCTTCTTCGCTTATGAGTACTCTGATCTCGTCCATACAAAATATTATACACGCTTTTTGACGAAAAACAAGAGAGATGATACTATTAGCGCGGAGGTATAGATACTATGTCCAAACAAGTCTGGAAACCCGGAAACATGCTCTATCCCGTACCGGCCGTAATGGTCAGCTGCAGGCGCGGTGAGGAGAAAGCCAATATAATAACCGTTGCATGGGCGGGAACGGTCTGCTCCGATCCTGCCATGCTATCCATATCCGTAAGACCGGAGCGTCACTCCCACGATATCATAAAGGAGAGCGGTGAGTTTGTCGTTAACCTGGTAACGGAGGAACTCACCCGTGCCTGTGACTGGTGCGGTGTACGTTCGGGAAGGGAATATGATAAGTTCCGCGAAATGGGATTAAATGAATATAAGTCTGAATTCATGAATGCTCCCGCAATAAAAGAGAGCCCCGTTAACATCTACTGCCGTGTTAAGCAGTGTCTGGAACTGGGCTCCCATGATATGTTTGTTGCGGAAGTAGCCGGGGTGACCGTGGATGACAGCTATATGGATGAGAACGGCCGTTTCGCTCTGGAAAAGACCGGCCTCATCGCGTACTCCCACGGCGAATATTTCACCCTTGGAAAAAAACTCGGAAAGTTCGGATACTCCGTTAAGAAGCAGACTTCTTGGCAGTCTTATTAAAAGGCAGGAGTTTTACCAGCGCCTTCCATACCACATGATATATAAAGGTCAGCGGTATGGAGCAGGCGAATACCACCAGTATGTAGAGCGGTACATTTTTTATGTAATACAGACTGGGCATCTTCTCAAGGAAATCATAACCGAAGATCTCAACAAACATCCCGTGCATGAGGTACAATTCAAGAGTTACACTGCCAAGAAGCGCCAGCAGGCGGTTCCCCAGACGTATCTTTAAACTGATCAGGAACCAGCTTGCGGTATAGAATATGCATAAGACCCACTGGACCGCGCAGCATCCCAGACGGTGGGGGATCATCAGAGGGTCATGGCTGTATTCGCCGTAATATCCCCATACACCCTGGGCGACTTCGGAAAGTACATGTAATACATAGGTGCCGATAAGTACAACCGGCAGCAGTACCGGATATGCCTTCTTGAAGAATGCGGTGATCTTTTCTTCGTGCTTTGCGAACACGAGGCCTAAGGGGAAGAGGATAATACTGTTAAACCACCATTCGCCCCTGAGCAGGCCTTCCGTCGGATGTCCCACAAAAGCCCCGAGTACCGCGTAAGCCACACAGGCAAAGAACATCCAGAATATCGCAACACCTTCTTTTTTGCAGAAGCGGAATGCCAGGTAAAAGAAGAAGTAGAAAAAGATTATCACTATGATATACCAGCAGTTCATGTTGGCCATGTTGGTACCGGAGAGATACCACAGCAGTCTCTTGGCATCCATCTTCTCGTGCATCAGAAGACGCATTATCACATAAATGAATTCAGAAAGATAGAACGCAATGATAAGAGGGACTATACGCTTTCCTATGAAGCCTTTGAGATAGTCTTTTTTGTTTTTGAAGCTCTTGTAAAGGCCAAGACCGCTGCAGAAGAAAAATACGCTGACCAGCAGATGTCCGATGGGAACAAAAACATCAAGACCGTGTACTATATATTTAGCCTGATGCCAGGGGGCACAGGTTTTCTGTGCCATATGATGTATGGGAATGAGCAGGGCCTGAATGCCAAGGATGATCTTTGTCTGGCTTAAGGAACTGTACTCTTCGTTCCATTCGTGACGTTTGAAACCGCGTGCTCCCCAGAAGATGACTGCTCCGAGGAGAAAATAAAAGAAATACATAACAGGTAACCTCCCTAATAATTTACAAAAACAATAAAATTATGCATGCGATACGTATATAATTCAACCCGATAAAATACAGCATTTATGGATTTGAAGTTTTGATACTGCTGTGGTAGTATGCATAATGAAAAAAGCGGTAACTGTATGCAGTTCAACTCACAAAGGAGAGCGGCTATGGGAATAATTAAAGCGGCGATCAATTCGGCAAGCACGATGGCGGCGGATCAGTATAAGGAATACTTCTACTGTGATGCGCTTCCCGGGAACATCATTATGAAGAGGGCTTTTAAGTACACATCCGAGCGTTCGGCGAATGAAGGCAGCGATGATGTGATATCGGACGGTTCCGTAATAGCGGTAGCCGACGGTGAATTTGCCATAGTGGTGAGCAACGGCAAGGTCTTATCCGAGTATAAAGAACCGGGAGAACATATCTTTGTAAGCGGTGTGACCAGTACCGTATTTCACGGCGGTAATCTTTCGAGCCTGGGAAAGGAATTCGGCAGACGCTTTTCCTTCGGCGGGGATACGGCGGGAGTCGTACAGCGTGTTTATTATTTCAACACAAAGGAGATGCCGGGAGAAGCATTCAGCGGCGGGAATATACCCTTCCGTGTTGTGGATGAGAACACCGGACTGGATATGGACTGCACGGTCGCGGTATCCGGTTATTATACCTACCGCGTAGCCAATCCTATGATCATATACAAGCAGATGATAGGAAATATCGAGCATGTATACACGTCGGAATACCTGCTTAAGATAATGAGTGCCGAAGTAAGGGCCAAGATACTGTCCACCTTCGGAGAGATCACGGGGCTTGGACTCAGGCCTTCGAAGATAGCGGAAAGGATGCCGGAGATCGAAGAGACGGCCAGAGCTGCCATCAACAAAAAGCTATATGATACCAGGGGAGTCGAACTGGTATCCTTCGGGATCACGGGATTCAGGATAACAAGTAAAGAAGCTGCCGTGATAAAAGATTTCCAGAAGATCGAGGTGCTGACGGATCCGGCAATGGCTGATGCCGCGCGGGCCGCTGCCGGGAATCAGGCCATCACCAATGCTGCGTCTAACGGCGCAGGTGCAATGTTGGGAGTGGCTGCCGTGAACGCCATGACAGGCTCCGGCGGGAATACCAAAGGAGCGGAACCGGTAAAGCAGGCACCTAAGTTCTGCACGGAGTGCGGTGCTAAATTAGAAGGCGGAAAATTCTGCCGCGAATGCGGACACCCGGTTTAAAACAGAAAACCGGAGATGAGGAGGAGGATTATGAAAAAGAAAGCAATTGCTGTGATGATGGGAGCGATCCTGTCAGTTGTTGCATTATCGGGATGCAACGGAAAAGAAACTGCGGGAAGCTCAAGAGGAACACTGGGAGATGCGGGAGTGACCCCTGCCGACACCGGTACGGAGCCTGAACAACCCGGCGAAGACGAACCTACACCTGCCCAGCCTGCGGATAACACTGTGTATGTTGACAATGTTGCCGATCTGATCGAGGCGATACAGCCTAATGCAAAGATCGTTGTCAAACCCGGAGACTACAATTTAAGCGAATACATACAGGATGTATGGGACACTGATGCTATGGTATGGAACAAGCATCACGATTATGTTGAGATCCGTGAAGTGTATGACGGTGTGGAACTGGTGGTAAGGGATTGTGAAGGCCTGAACATCAGGGGTGAAAGTGATAACTGTGCCGATGCCGAACTGGTGGCGGATCCCAGATACGCTGCTGTAATGACATTTGACGGCTGCGATAAGCTGGTACTTTCGGGACTGACCATGGGCCATACCAACCGCGGTGACTGCTGGGGCAGCGTGATCGAACTGGTCTCCTGTGACAGCGTGATCCTTGATAACATGGATCTGTACGGCTGCGGTGTTATCGGTATCAATCTTGAATACTGTTCGAACTTCCTGCGCTGCAGTGACGTGACCATACGTGAATGTTCCCAGGGGCCTCTGGGCTGTGCGAACAGCAGGGGAGAGTGGAAATTCTATAACTGTAAACTCGTGGATTCCTTAAGCGGAGGATTCTTCTCCGAGACACCGGGCTTAAGCCTTTATTTTGAAGACTGCACCTTCGGTGACAGGGAGACGGAGAATTTCATGTTCCGTGACGATACCACTGTAAAGAACTGCACCTGGGGTGATCCTTACAGTTATCCGGATTACAGCAGCTACGGCAGCATTCCTGCGGAGATACATACAAGTGATCTGACTGCATCTTCATTATTTGATGAATATACTTTAACCTATACCGGATGGCGGGAGTTTTATGTGCTTGATGATGTGACGGGAGAGTACGACGAAACCGGAAGGTGGGCATATTTCTATATTGACGGATCCGGATCACTATATGATAACGGTACAGACTTAACATTCACATGGAAGATGGACAGCGATTCGAGCGCGGTTGTTACCATGGATAAGGACTCAAGTCAGTATGAAGTTACCATATACAATGACGATAATGACCAGAATGCGCCCCTTTATATGAAGATTTCGGATAACAGTAATGAATGGTGGTTCTTCTGGGATATGTAAGTGATTGAAGGCAGGAGGAGGCGGATAACCTCCTCTTGCTTTTTTATGCGCTTTCATTTATAATAGCGCGTGGCTTATTGGAGACGTATCGAAGTGGTCATAACGAGGCGCACTCGAAATGCGTTTGTCGGTTTACCCCGGCACAAGGGTTCGAATCCCTTCGTCTCCGCTTTGGCGGCAGGTGTTTCACCTGCCGTTTTTTCATGTCAGAGCCGCCGCAGCAGGTCATTTTCCCCTTGCATATTTTGCACGGCAGTAGTAGAATATCTGCTTGTAAGGGATCTTAGCACAGCTGGGATGTGCGTCCGCTTCACGTGCGGAAGGTCACAGGTTCGAACCCTGTAGGTCCCATAAAAACCGCCGGCTTGGCGGTTTTTTCTTTACTTATGCCAAATGCTGTGGTAAAATCACAAGATGTAGTGGTTTACATAAAGAGTTGCACATAAAAATGTGACCATTAATGCCTTTTTTGCATGTTTGGAGGGAGAAGTGAATAAACAGGAATACAAGTTGCTATCGGAAGAGATAATGACCCTGACGGCCAATGAGCAGTTTCAGGATGCGGCGGAAATAGCAGACCGCATAGACTGGCGCAAGGTCAGAAGCTTCAGTATGCTGATGAAGATAAGCGAGCTCTATCAGCTCAACAGGCGCTATGAGGATGCGCTGGAGCTGATGCTTCTTGCATATGACCACAATCCGAAGAACAGGGACATAGTATACAGCCTCTGCGAGCTGTATATAATCCTGGGAAATCATGTTAAGGCACTTGAGTTCCTGGCCCTGTATAAGAGGATGGCACCCAACGATCCCGGAGTATATATCTTACAGTATAAATTCCAGGAACTTACCGGGGCAGCCATCGAGGATCAGATCCAGCTGCTGGAAGAGTTCACCAGAAAAGATTACAGGGAAGAATGGGTATATCAGCTGGCATATCTGTATCACAGGATGGGACTCGGTGCAAAGTGTGTTGAGACCTGTGATGAGCTGCTCAACTGGTTCAAGGAAGGTCCCTTCGTTATAAAGACCCTGGAACTTAAGATGCTGCATGCGCGCCTTAAGCCCGAGCAGCAGGCGATATACGACCGCAGGGATGATATAGCCGAAGAGATAGAGGCTGTTGAGAGTGACGAATATACTGCAGAGAAAGCAGATCCGGATCTCAATCCCGATATGAACGACGTGGATTTCCACGTAAAGACCATAGATATGGGCAAGTTCAATACCATGAACCTGCAGAAGGCGCTGGCGGAGAGCATGAGGGAGCTGATGGGCGGTGATTCACCCCAGGAGAAGCAGTCACGTGTGACCGGCAGGATCATGAAGCCCATGATGGAAGAAGATTACATGTCTACCGGTGAGATGGAGAGACAGATGGCTGCGAAGGGTGTTGAAGATATGGAAGAGCCCCCCGCAGATTATTCCTATCCCGAAGAGAATTATGAAGACGGATATGAGGGAGAGTATCCCGAAGAAGGCTACGAGGGAGAATATCCTGAGGACGGATATACGGATGAGAACTACGAGGGAGAATATCCCGAGGGTGAATATACGGATGAGAACTACGAGGGAGAATATCCTGAGGGTGAATATACGGATGAAAACTACGAGGGAGAGTATCCCGAGGGTGAATATACGGATGAGAACTATGAGGAAGGATATCCCGGACAGGCTTATGACAATGCATATCAGCAGACGGGATATCAGCAGGGCGGTTACGGACAGGGAGCATATCCTCAGGCTGATTACGGACAGAATGCATATCAGCAGAACAATTATCCGGGGGACGGTTATACCGGAGAGGCTTCTTATGAAATGGATCCCATAGAGTCCGTGCCGGGAGAGCTGGCATCGGAGCCCGAGGGTGTCGAGGACCAGACCATGTATTTCAATCCTGTCAATATGGCGGCATTAAGAGCCGGCGTGCAGGATAATAAGGACGAAGTCTTCTTTGAAGACCGCACCGATGACATTGTTATCGACAACCTGCCTTCCAATACCAATCCCGAATACGAGAGCGTTTTAAGCAAGGCACGCGCCGTACAGATGGAAGAGGAGCAGGAACGTTTACAGAGGATACAGAATATACCGGGAGAGGTGGAGAGACGTACAGTCCGCACCGCCGGCCCCGGCATGGAGAATATGTTTTATCTGGGAGACGACGGACAGCTGGGACTGGCCGTACCCGTACGTAATCCCGTTGAAAAGCAGATCACGGGACAGATACATATCAATGATTATATGTCTGAATGGGAGAAGACCAAGAGGCGCCAGCGTGCAAAGCAGGAGGAGGAACTGCACCGTAATCTCCTTGAGCGCACCGGCCCCATCTTCCAGGATTATGAGGAGCAGAACCGCAACGGCCTTATCGAAGAGCTTGAGCGGGAGCAGAAGATCTTTGAAGATAAGTACCAGGCTGACGATATCGAACTGCGCAGTATCGATGAGATAAACGAAGAGGCAGCGGCAGAAGAAGCGATGGCAGCTGCAGCCGACAGCGGAGAGAAAGCTACAATAGATATAATGGCGGATCCCCAGCCCGGACGTACCATCTGGGATGATGTGGAAGAGGCTATGGAGGCCGATAAGAAAGTGGCATCCGGCACCATTGGTCTGGTGGATGCTGCGGTGGCAGGAAGCAGTGACCTTCTGAATGCTACCAGGGACATAGGTATAATGAGGGAGATCACGGCCGAGATCACAGCTGTCGGAGATGAGGAGAACGCAGCTGCAGAAACGGCAGAAGAGAGTGCTCCTGCGGAAAGCGCTGAAGGTGAAACTGCTGCTGCAGAGGAAGCAGCTGCCGCAGAAACAGCTGAAGTAGAAACATCTTCCGCTGAAACGGCATCGGATAATACGGATGAAGCGGCATATACCGAAGAAGGTGAGTATGCACAGGACGGGGAATACTACGAAGAGGGTGAGTACGCACAGGACGGAGAATACTACGAAGAGGGTGAGTATTACGAAGACGGTGAGTACTATGAAGACGGCGAGTATTACGAGGACGGAGAGTACTACGAAGAGGGTGAGTACTACGAGGACGGAGAATACTACGAAGAGGGTGAATATACCGAAGACGGAGAGTATTACGAAGAAGGTGAGTATACCGAGGACGGAGAATATTACGAAGAGGGACAGGATGCCGGAGACGGTGAAGAAGATGCGGAAGCATCCGGAGAAGCTGATCCTGATGCAGATGAAGCCGGTGAGCCTGCCGCTACAAAAGATCTGGGAGCTATAGCAGAGCAGCATGATGATACTGCGGATGAAGGCGGCTGGAGCTCTACGATGAACACCGAACAGATCGAAGAGATCGCCGGAGCCCTTGAAGCAGATGCTGACCGTGTGGGCCACGAGACCGTCGATGAGATGAACGATGAGTTCGCGCCCGAGCAGGAAAACAGATTGAGCAGTGATGAGCAGAAGCTCTTTGCTGATTTCCTTTATTCAAAGAAGATGCGTACCCAGCTGCTTGATGTGATCGACAAGCTGAGTCTTGCATCTTATGTGGGTAACGTGATCATCACAGGCGATAACGAAGAAAACATGCTCAAACTGGGCAAGAATCTCATCAAAGAGATCCAGATGATAGATGCTAACTTCGTATCAACACGTATCGCCAAGATAAGCGGCCATAAGATGAACCGCAGGGACATCCCCATGATGCTGAACCAGCTGGGCAACGGAGCACTGATGATAGATCATGCTTCGGAGATGAACAAGGGAACCTTAGAGACCATGGCCAAGACCCTGGAGACAATGTCCGAAGGGCTCTTCGTGGTGATGATAGACAAGCGCAAGGATATGGACCATATGCTTGAGGAGTATGAGATGATAACGGGATACTTCAACGCCCGCATCGATATAGCTCCCATGAACAATAATGCGCTTGTGGAATATGCTAAGAAATATGCTTATTCACAGGAATACAAGATAGATGAGGAGCGAGGAGTGCTGGCACTTCACCAGCGTATAAGCGAGCTTCAGATAGGCGAGCATAACGTTACCACCAAAGAGGTGGAGGATATCGTGGACGAGGCTATCGATCATTCCAGGAGAAAACGCATAGCCGCATACTTCCAGATATTAAGCGGAAAACGCTATGATTATGAGGATATGATCATATTGCGGGAAAAGGATTTCCTGGGCAAGTAAGACTTTCCTTTTTGGCTGTTTTGTGGTAAAATAAGACCTCGGGGATATCCCCCGGGGTTTTTCTATTAATACTACGATGGAGGGTTACATTATGGCACCGAAGAAGCAGGATAAGGCAGTGCATGCCCTGCAGGAGGAGACTGTTTTCATCTCCGAAGCGGATCAGTACGTTTTCGGCCAGGGCACACATTATGATATTTATAAGAAGCTGGGCGCTCATCCCTGTACAAAGAACGGGAAGAAGGGCGTCTTTTTTGCGGTCTGGGCACCCCATGCCAGGGAAGTCCATGTAGTAGGTACTTTCAATAACTGGGATGTTAACGCCCATTGCATGACGCGTATCGGTGAGGGCGGTATCTATACCTGCTTTATCCCCGATGTGGGAGAAGGCGAGCTGTACAAATATTTCATCACCACCCAGAGCGGTGAGGGCATTTACAAGGCCGATCCTTATGCAACCTATGCGGAGCTGCGCCCCGGCACGGCATCCGTTATCTATGATATCAGAAAGATCAGATGGTCTGATGATAAGTGGTTAAGCGAAAGGGCACAGCAGAATCATTTCCAGGAGCCTGTAGCAATTTACGAATGCCATATCGGTTCATGGATGAAGCATCCCGACGGAACAAAGGACGGCTTCTATACATACCGTGAATTCGCAGACAGGATCGTGGAATATCTTAAAGAGGTCAAGTTTACCCATGTGGAGCTCATGGGCATAGCAGAGCACCCCTTCGACGGATCCTGGGGCTATCAGGTAACGGGCTATTATGCTCCTACCTCACGTTACGGTACTCCCGAGGACTTTGCATATCTTGTCGATAAGCTTCACAATGCGGGCATAGGCGTTATCCTTGACTGGGTACCCGCCCACTTCCCCAGGGATGCATTCGGCCTGGCAGATTTCGACGGTGAGCCTTTATACGAACATCCCGATACCCGTCTGGGAGAGCATCCCGACTGGGGCACCAAGATATTCAACTATTCAAAGAACGAGATAAGAAACTTCCTGATAGCTAATGCTCTCTACTGGATAAGGGAGTTCCACGTGGACGGCCTGCGTGTTGATGCTGTGGCTTCCATGCTCTATCTGGATTACGGCAAGCGTGACGGCCAGTGGGTAGCCAATAAATACGGCGGTAATGAGAACCTGGATGCCATTGAATTCTTCAAGCATCTGAATTCCGTTATCCGTGGCCTGAACAACGGTGTCATGACCATAGCGGAAGAATCCACCGCATGGCCCAAAGTTACCGCCCGTCCCGAGGACGACGGCCTTGGATTTACCTTCAAGTGGAACATGGGCTGGATGCATGACTTCTGCGATTATATGAAACTGGATCCTTATTTCCGTAAGGACAACCATAATAAGATGACCTTCGCCATGAGCTATAACTGTGCGGAGAAATATATAATGCCCCTTTCCCATGATGAGGTGGTACACCTTAAGTGCTCCATGGTCAACAAGATGCCGGGCTATCAGGTGGATAAATACGCAAACCTCCGTGTGGGTTATGCATTCATGTTCGGACATGCAGGAAAGAAGCTGCTGTTCATGGGACAGGAATTCGCCCAGGAGCGTGAGTGGAGTGAGGAGCGTGAGCTTGACTGGTTCCTTTTAGGCGAGGACCTTAACAAGGGAATGCTGGAATATGTAAAGGAACTGCTCAAGGTTTACCGGGAGAACCGCTGCTTATACGAGCTGGATGATTCCTGGGACGGCTTTGAGTGGATCAATGCCAATGATTCCTACCGCAGCACTTACAGCTTTATCCGTAAGAGCAGGGACGGAAAGAACAATATGGTCTTCGTGCTCAATATGACGCCTATCGCCCTGGATGATTATTATGTGGGCGTGCCTAAGAAGGGCAAGTACAAGCTGGTACTCAACTCCGATGAGAGGCGTTTTGCCGGTAACGGTGCGGAGCTTCCCGCAGAGATAAAGGCCCAGGAGTTTGAATGCGACGGCCGCCAGTATGCCATTAAATTCAACCTGCCGCCCTATGGTGCAGCAGTATATTCATTCTCATATTAAAGAGTTTGGACTATCATGCCGAAATAAAAGTCAGATGTATTTTTGCATCTGACTTTTTATGTTTATCATCCGGAACGGCTTATATGTCATCCTGAGCGGAGCGAAGGATCTTTATAAAGGAGAATTATTTCTATGAACATCAGTTTAAACAATATCACCGACGATCCCATAAGAACAGCAGGTACGCAGCAGCGTGAAGTGAGCGATGTTAAGAAGTTCGAAGCAGGAAGCAGCTTTCCGGGCTATACTCTTGATATAGGCAATAACTCATCCACCATAATGGGAGACAAGAAAAAGACGGCGGAAGAACTGATAGAGGCGGGGAGTCCTGCGGACGCAAAGAACCGCCAGGATATGATGATCCTCATGTCAAACACCTTAAGCCCCGAGGCTTATAAGGAGATGCAGGATGAAGGCTTCGATCCCGGCAAGCTGGATCCGGAGGATACAGTAAATATCGTTGATGAGATAAAGGCCACCATGGCAAAGAGCGGAGTGGTGATAGCCGGATATAATGACGACCTCAGCGCAGAGCAGCTGGAAGCCATCACGGGCAGCGCCGCATATGCGCAGGAGATAGCGCGAGCTTTTGAAGAAAAGGGCGTGCCCCTTAACGAGGGCAATGCGAAGGAAGCAGCTGCTGCGATAGAGCAGCTCACTTCCATCGAAAGCCCGGATGCAGGTGCCAGGGCATACATGGTGGAGAACGGGCTTAACCCAACTCCCGATGCGCTTTATAAGGCGGCCCACAGCGGCAGCAGCGTACATGGCAGCACACAGGGCTACGTGCAGACCGGATCATATGTGGGAAAGACAGCTGCAGCCGATGCTGCGGGACTTGAGCAGCTTAAGGGCCAGATGGAAAGGCTCATTGAACGTGCAGGGGAAGAGGCAGACGGTGAGAATATTGCCCTTGCAGAAGAGATGGTAAAGGAGGGGCTTCCACTTACTGAGGAAAGCTTCCTGCTCATGAAGAAACTGGATGGGCTTAGGCTCCCCATGAGTGTAAAAGAAGCTGCGGATAAGGCAGCCATGGCGCTTGCCGACGGTATGCATCCCGCGGATTACGATATAAGCAGGGATAACACCCTTCTTGAAGAAGCGGTGGAACTCAGCGATGCGGTAGAGAAGATGCCTGCCGATGCTGTGGATAAGGCGGTAGCCAAGGATCTGCCCCTTAATCTTAAGAATCTTTCGCGTTGCAGCGTGTCTTCCGCCAGCATAAGTATTTCAATAAGCATGGAAGCCAGGACCGTGACAGCAAGGCGCCAGCTGGAAGAAGTGCGTCTTTCCATGACGGTCCAGGTGAGCTATCATATGTTAAAGGCCGGAGTGAACGTGGATACCATGGAACTCTCCGATCTGGTGGAACAGTTAAAGAGTGCGGAGCAGGATCTGCTCTGCAGCCGGTACAATACATCCGATACGAAGCTGGCTTCCGACAGGGCCGATATCTTCAGCGGAGTGATGGACAGCATCCGCCAGATACCCGGAATGCCCGTATCGCTGCTTGGCGATGTACTGAATCAGGCTTCTGATACTTTCTCCTCACTGGAAAACTTTACGGCAGCCGGAAGCGCGTTAAAGCTTAAATACGAATCGGCCAGCGTAAGCTACGAGACCATGCAGACACAGGTGCGTTCAGATCTTGGCGACAGCATCTCAAAAGCCTTTGTGCATGCGGAGAGCCTGCTGGCGGAACTGCATATAGAGAGCAGTGAGGAAAACCTCCGCGCCACCCGTATACTGGGCTATAACAGCATGGAGATAAGCATGACAAACATTGAACGGGTGAAGGATGCCTGCAGCATGGTAGACGGCATCATGGAGCGCATGAGCCCCGAGAATACCCTGCAGATGATACGCGACGGGCTCAATCCCCTTAAGATGAGCATGGAAGAGCTGGACAACTATCTGACTGATACCGTACAGACAGGTGAGAGCTACAGCGAATTCCTTGTAAGGATGGAACAGAAGAACCGCATCACCGCGGATGAGCGTGAGAGCTATATAGGCATATACCGTATGCTGCACCAGGTAAAGACCAGGGACGGCGCAGCCATAGGAAGCCTGTTAAACCAGGACCGCGAGATCAGCTTTGAAAATCTTCTGAGCGCAGTACGCAGCAGGAAGAGCGCGGGCATGGATGTGAGCGTGGATGACAGCCTTCAGGGTGTTGAAGGCAATGTGGAGAAGGATATCGCGGCCCAGATAGAGACTGCCATGTATAAGGCTGCGAAGAATGATATGAACGAAGCGGCTTCCGTACCTCTTGAGCTGTACGGGGAACTGCTCCAGAACGGACTGGCTGCGGATGTTGATTCCCTGCTGGGTATAAAGGGCCTTCGCGAGAAACGCGGGGAACTCTTTGAGATAAGCCGCAGCGCGGCCGGTGTTGCACATGAAAGACAGCATACCCTGCCCGACGGGCGCATCGTCAGCGGAGACTCACAGTCAAAGGGACCTGATGCCCTTGATATCACGGAGGATATAGTTGAGGCATCCATTGAAGAAGCCTGTGATAAGATACTGGATAATTTTGATTCAAAAGAAGATGCACAGCAGGCGTATTCACATATGGCTGATGTGGCTGAGCGTGTACTGGCTCAGGCAGCAGTTGATCCGGAAGGTACCATAGACCTGCGTGCAATAAGCAGTGCCATGAAGCAGCTGGGGACCGCCAGAGCCCTTGCTAATGAGGAGAATTATGAAGTGCCCATGCAGCTGCACGGAGAGCAGACTGCGGTCAGCGTAAGGATAAGACACGAGGAAGGTGTACGCGGCCGTGTGGACATCAGCATGGAGAGCGCATTCTTCGGTAATGTACATGCAGGCTTTACCGCAATGGAGGCGGGGCTTGATATATATGCTGTCAGTGACAGCACGGAAGGAAGGGATGCAATGGCGGCGCTGGAAGAGACGCTCCGTTCGCGCTATGAGGCAGCCGGGATAAGCATCTATGCAGTCAATTTTGCATATTCTTCGCACTTTACTCTTAAGGATCGCGGCCAAAAGGCCGATGATAATAATAACAGTTTTGATACAGCATCTCTCTACCGCAGCGCAAAGATATTCCTGCAGACCATGGGAGAGGCATAAATAAAATAAAAGCCACGGACGGCGGAATGAAACGGGGATAAGGAGATTCCCGGGATTGGAGAAGATATGAGGATCAATTATAACGCTTCCGCCGTTATCACCAATAAGTCGCTCAATGCGAACGACACTCTTTTAAGCCAGTCACTGCAGCGCTTATCATCAGGCCTTAAGGTAAACAGGGCCCAGGATAATCCCGCGGGATTGGCTATCGCTCATCGTATGGATGCCCAGGTCAAGGGCCTTGACGTAGCCAAGAGAAATTCAAATGACGGTATTTCCGTAATATCCACTGCAGAGGGCGCTCTCTCCGAGATGTCTTCCATCCTGCAGCGTATGAACCAGCTGGCAGTGCAGTCCGCTACCGGTACCTATACCGATGAGGACCGTGAGCTTATCAATCAGGAAGCACAGCAGCTTAAGAGTGAGCTTACCCGTATCGCAAAGGATACGGAATTCAACGGCATGCCTCTTCTGGACGGCAGCTTTGATATGAAAGCTTATACCGACAAGCCCGATAAGGCAAAGGTCGACTTCTATTCACAGGATGTTCCCGCAGGCAAAGGATATAAGGTTGATTTCGCAGCGCTTTTTGCAAAGGATCCTGCAGATCCCGACGCATTTACCATCCCTTCGGTAGAAGCCCCCGCAAAGCCTTCGGAGAGCGGTTATACAGCGACTATCAATGATAAGGGTGATAAGGTGACCCTGACAGGCCCCGGCGATTTCAAGCTGGTCATAGGCATAGATGAAGATGTGATCAAGAACGCCCAGACCCTGGCAGACAAGAAGACTGCCATCAAAGGCATAGGCACCATGGAGATGGATATCACCGGTATAGGTGCCATGAAGATACAGGTAGGAGCAAACGAGGGACAGGAACTGGCTGTACAGATCCCCACTGTTTCCCTGTACCGTATGGGTATCGATGATCTGGATCTTTCCACCGTATACGGAAAGCCCAAGAATCCTTCGGATCCTAACAGTGAGCTGGTGGGCGGCGCAGAGGCAGGCATCACCGCTATAAAGGGTGCTCTGGATTATATCAATGATGTCCGTTCAAGACTTGGTGCTTATGAGAACCGTCTGGAACACAATGTTACCAGCGTTGATGTATCATATGAGAACATGACAGCTTCCTATTCGCGTATAATGGATGTTGATATGGCAGAGGAGATGACACAGTATACCACGGCACAGGTCCTGGTACAGGCCGGAACATCCATGTTGTCACAGGCAAATGAAAGGCCGCAGACGGTACTGCAGTTGTTACAGTAGTGACAGGGAGGGAGGTGCGATTATGTCGAAGACATAATTCTGCATCGCACCGACCGATGTGCCGCCGACTATAGGGAGGGGGCGTAACATTTATACGGGGAGGATAAATTATGACAGATGATACCAGACAGGACTACATCTTAAGGATCAGCCAGGCTAATCCTTCGGCAATGGTAGTGATCGTGTACGACATCTTTGACCAGTACAGCAGGGAGCTTTTACAGGCAGATCCCTTAAGCGAGGACTTTAAGGACCTTATCTGGAACTGCCGCTGCTGCATCAGGGAACTTATCGAAAGCCTTGATATGAAGTATGAACTGGCACGCAACTTTTACGAGATCTACCGCTTTGTGGACAGGCAGCTGATAATGGCCGGTGTAAGGCGTGAGACCGTAGGCCTTGACAGATGCTTTAAGATGATAAAAGCCTTAAGGGATGCTTATGCGGAGGCAGCAAAGAACGATACTTCCGCACCCGTTATGAAGAATACCGACGTGGTATATGCGGGCATGACCTACGGGCGTAATGATATAAATACGGACAGTTTTGCTGCGGGATCCAACAGGGGATTCCTGGCATGAGAGCATTGATAGCGATGAGCGGCGGCGTGGATTCTTCCGTAGCCGCCGCTCTTATGAAAGAACAGGGATATGACTGCATGGGAGTGACCATGAGGCTTTTCCACAGCGAGCACCAGAGGCTCGATCCCAAGAGCTGCTGCAGCGTTAGGGATGTGGATGATGCCGCCAGGGTTGCTCTTTTATTGTCCATTCCTTATGAGACCAAGGATTATTCCGCCGATTTTTCCGGGAAGGTGATCGATAAGTTCGTGCGCACCTATCAGTGCGGAGGCACACCCAATCCCTGCATAGACTGCAACAGGTATCTCAAGTTCGAGAAGCTCCTTGAATACGGCCTTTCAAGGGACTGCGATGTCATAGTCACCGGACATTACGCAAAGGTGGAAAAGGATGAGGAAAGCGGCCGCTACGTATTAAAGAAGGCGGAAGACCTTTCGAAGGACCAGAGTTATGTGCTATATAACCTGAGCCAGGAGCAGCTTAAATACTGCCGTTTCCCTTTGGGAGAGCTTAATAAGACCAGGGCCAGGGAGATAGCTGCGGAGTACGGTTTTGTAAATGCCGATAAGGCTGAATCCCAGGATATCTGTTTTGTTCCCGACGGGGATTACGCCTCCTTTATAGAAGAATATACCGGTACGAAATACCCGGAGGGTGATTTCGTGGATCCCGAGGGTAATGTGCTGGGGCGCCATAAGGGCGTGATCCACTATACCATAGGACAGCGCAAAGGCCTGGGACTGGCAGCGGAATCCCCCTGGTATGTAACGGGGATCGATGTTGCAGATAACAGGGTGCATTTAAGCCACGGTGAGGGACTCTTTACCGACAGCCTCACCGCTCACGATATAAACCTGATATCAGTGCCCCGCATAGAAGGGCAGATGCGGGTAAAGGCCAAGGTCCGCTACCGTCAGACCGAGACGCCGGCTACGGTGACCCAGCCTGATGAGGATACCATCAAAGTGGTGTTCGACGAGCCCCAGAGGGCCGTCACGAAAGGTCAGGCCGTGGTGCTCTACGACGGCGATACAGTGGTGGGAGGCGGTACCATCGCTTGAAAGAACAGCCGGATCTGTGTTATAATATCTTGTTATGAAAGAACGCAAAGATCCACACGAAATTTCCATGCTTATCATCAGCCTGCTGGGAGAGACCGCAGCTTATGCTGCCGCACTCCTTTTCAGGTATGTGATACTGGAACCCATGTATCCGAACAAGACACGGGAGCATGCGTTTTACCGTATGTTCTACGTTTTTCTTATACTTGCTTATTCTTTTGTTTTCTTTATCAGGCGCGGCAGGGTCAAGCATGCCTGGGAGATGGATTTCTGGGAGAAGACCGCAGAGGTCATCAAATCCCAGACCCTGCTCCTGTTCATAGAGCTTTTCTTTATATTTTTTATAGGCTGGGGAAAGAGGATATCCAGGACCGTAGTGGCCATACTCTTCGGAATGGGCATACTCATGGATATCTTTATGCGCCGCCAGTATTCCAGAAGGTATCTTAAGAAATACGGCAGCAGTATCAAGCACAGGAGCATCTGCCTGGTTGCGGAAGCAGATGAGACAGACAGGCTTAAATACTGCATCGAGCGTTACGGATATCTGAATGACAGGAAAGATATCTGGATCATCCATGAAGTAAAGAAGACGGCTGTGCCCGCAGACGTCATCAAGGCAAATATAGTATTGCCCGAAGAATGCGATATGATCTATGTTTCCGCAAAGGCAGCCGAACAGCTGGGAAATGCAGGGATGGACCGTCTCAGTGCACTGAAGGTGCCTGTATGTGCGGGGATTAAAGCGGGAGGCAGATCACTGCCTTCGCACTGCATCATTAACGAGGGCGGGGCGGCAGCTTTATGCAGCAGCTACATGAACCGTAAATTCCCCGTACTGGGTGTGGAATATACCACTGCAGGCCGTACCGAGGCTGCGGCATATGTGCTGGACCACGTGAAGGAGCTGGGAGGAAAGTATATCTGCTTTTCCAACGTGCACACCACGGTCATGGCCAGTGATGACAAGGAATATATGGACATATTGAACGGCAGTGCCTATACCTTCCCCGACGGTAATCCCATTGCCAATAAGATCGCCATGGGAGGTTTCCCCGAGGCAGAGCGTGTAGCGGGACCTGACTTTATGGAAGAGGTGTTCCGTCTCAGCATGGAGAGCGGGGAGAAGCATTTCTTCTACGGCTCATCAGAAAAGACCATTGAAGCGCTTAAGGTACAGCTTAAGGAACGCTTCCCCTATATGAATGTCGTGGGTATGTATTCACCTCCTTTCAGGGAGCTGACGGAAGAAGAGGATGCCGAGGCTGTCAAAATGATCAATGACAGCGGTGCGGATCTGGTATGGATAGGACTGGGAGCCCCCAAGCAGGAGAAGTGGATGGCTGCCCATAAGGATAAGATAAACGGCGTGATGCTGGGAGTCGGTGCCGGCTTTGATTTCCATGCGGGCACGGTAGACAGGGCACCCGGGCTCATACAGGGCATAGGCCTTGAATGGCTTTACAGACTGTTCCAGAATCCCAGACGTCTCTTTAAGAGATATCTGGTCACAAATACCAAGTTCATACTCTATTCAAGGTTTAAGCGTAAATGAACATAGAGCCTGTAGCATATATCCGTACCGGTTTCCCGGAAAAGTTCGGCATACCCAGACAGAGCGGCCTCGTTAAAGGAGCCGTGGGACGTATTGTGTTTGAACCCGAGTTCCGTCATCCCGATGCGGTAAGAGGGCTTACGGAGTACACCTACCTCTGGCTTATCTGGGACTTTTCTGAGAACCACCGTCAGGGCTGGAATGCAACAGTGGCACCTCCGCGCCTGGGCGGAAAGGAAAGGGTGGGAGTGTTCGCCAGCCGTTCACCTTTCAGGCCCAATCCACTGGGACTCTCCTGCGTTAAGCTGGAAGGCATCGACGAGGACGGCAGCGTGATAGTCAGCGGAGTTGATATGCTTGACGGTACGCCCATCTATGATATCAAGCCCTATCTGCCCTATGCGGATGCACATTCCGATGCAAAGGGCGGCTTCACCGACAGGGTGGAGTTTAACGAACTTACGGTAAACATTCCTGCAGGGCTTGCAGCAGGCATCGGCATAAAGGATCTGGAGAATATAAAGGATATCCTAAAGCAGGATCCCCGCACCAGGCATATACATGATGAGGAACGTATATGGGGCATAAGCTACGGGGATTACAACATAAGATTTACAGTCAAAGGTGACAGTTTGGAAGTTAAAGAGATACAGGGAATAAAAAAGATAAAGGCAGATGCGGTTTTTCTGGATGTCGACGGAACGCTGTGGGATTCAACGCCGCTGGTGGCTGATGCCTGGACAAGGGCTCTTAAAGAGACCGGTATTAACAGTGAGGTTAAGCCGGAAGAATTAAAGAAGCTCTTCGGTAAGCCCATGGATGTGATAGCTATGGAGCTTCTGCCGGAGGTTGACCGGGCGGTGCGTGACGAAGTGATGGAAAAATGCATCGTCTATGAGCAGCAGATACTTGATGAAAATGAAAAGGATATAAGCTATCCCGGCGTGAAGGATACGATAAAGAGCCTGTCGGAGAAGCTGCCGGTATGCATAATCAGCAACTGCCAGTCGGGCTATATCGAGCTGGTGACGGAAAAGCTTGGGATCACCGGATATATCAGCGATAAGGAATGCTACGGTGATACACTGCTCTATAAGGCTGATAATATAAAGCTCGTGGCTGAGAGGAACGGATATAAAGCTCCCGTCTATGTAGGCGATATACAGGGGGACCAGGATGCTTCCCACGAGGCGGGCGTACCCTTTATATATGCTTCTTACGGTTTCGGTACCGCTGATGCACCGGAGGGTGTCATCGCTTCCTTCCGTGATCTTTTGTATGTAGTGGAGAAAAAGGCATGAACATAATACTTCACGAACCGGAGATACCTGCAAATACGGGAAACATAGGCAGGACCTGCGTGGCTACGGGCACCAGGCTGCATCTTATAGAGCCTCTTGGTTTTAAACTGACGGAGTACGCGGTCAAGCGCTCCGGCATGGATTACTGGCCGCAGCTGGATTATGTGCGCTATATCAATTACGCGGATTTTCTTGAAAAGAATCCCGGTGCAAAGATCTTCTTTGCCACTACCAAGGCTAAGCGCACCTATTGTGACGTGGAATACGGCCCGGACGATTACATCATGTTCGGCAAGGAGAGCCACGGCATTCCGGAAGAGATACTGGTGGATAATGAGGAGTACTGCATACGCATACCCATGCTCCCCGGCACCAGATCCTTAAACCTTTCAAATTCCGTAAACATTGTTTTGTATGAGGCACTGCGGCAGCAGGGCTTTAAGGGTATGGAGCTTACAGGACAGCTCCATGAGCTTGAGTGGAAATAGATGAAGAAATACTGTTTTTTGATCACATTTATAATAATGCTGTTCCTGCCCCTTTATGCAAGGGCAGAGGACGGTGATGCGCAGAGACTTGACGCGGTACTGACCGCCGGTAACGGTGCGTCGACTGCCGGACTCAGCGATTCCAACTGCGGTACTTTTGTTGATTTCGGAGCAGGTGGCCGCCTGAGTATAAAAGTGGGCGAAGGCCTGAGCATAGGCGGTATCTATCTTAAATGGTATAAGGTACCGGGGGATTGGAACTTAAGCTACAGTGACAGCACGGGCAATGCATCAACACTTGGCTGCGGCAGGAACGGTTTCCTGCATGAGTATGTATCGATAGAAGACGGCGGCATAAACGAGTGTGTGATGGAGTTTCCTTCCGGGGCAAGCTTATGCGATGTGTATGTATATTCACCGGGGAAACTGCCCTCTGATGTGCAGACCTGGAAGGCAGCACCGGATAAGGCGGACATACTGGTATTTTCTACCCACGCAGATGACGAATGCCTTTTCCTGGGCGGCGCCATCGCGACATATGCGGCAGAAAGGAATTTCCGCGTTCAGGTTGTATACATGACCAATTACTGGGACGTGATGATAGTCAGGGAGCATGAGAAGCTCAACGGTCTCTGGGCCATGGGTGTTAAATATTATCCCGTTACCGGCTTTACTCCCGACGAATACGTTACCACCGTGGAAGCGGCAGCTGCCCTGTACGGAAAGGATAAATGGACGGAGTTCATAACGCAGCAGATAAGGCGTTTTAAACCCCAGGTGGTGATCAGCCAGGATTTTAACGGCGAATACGGCCATGTGGCGCATATACTGAAAGCGGATTGCATAAAGGAAGCTGTTGAAAATTCCATGAAGGCGGATTTCTGTCCGGAATCCGCAGCACAGTACGGGACCTGGGATGTGCCCAAGACCTATTACCATCTTTACTGGGAGAATAAGATACGCCTTAACTTAAGGCAGCCCATAAGCTCCCTGGGAGGCAAGACTGCCATCGAAGCGGCAGCGGATGCATATCTCTGCCATGAGAGCCAGCAGTGGTGCTGGTTTTACGTGACCGACGATCCGAATGACCCCAAGTCGGACCAGATCAACAGCGCGGAGTTCGGGCTCTACAGGACCACAGTGGGAGCAGATACTTCAAACGATATGATGGAGCATATCACATCCTATGATGATCAGGACCGTCTTCAGGAAGAGGCGCGTCTTGAAGAGGAAAAGACCAGGACTGAAGAAGAAAAGAAAGCAAAGCGTGAAAAGAAGCTGAAGGAACAGGAACTGGCAAGGGAAGAGGCTCTCAAAAAGACAAAGGAGCCTTTAAGTGCCGGTGGCATCACAGGGCTTCTGATCATGTTTATCCTGCTGGCGGCAGGAGTCGTTGTATACGTTAAAGACAGGCATCGCAGGGGGATTTAAGGATTGACGCTCCCTGCAAAAGAAGGTAGAATATCAGACGGAAAATAGGCCGTGAATACCGGATATAAGAGTCATGAGATTACTGAACAGCCCGCTAAATGAGCTGCCTTTTTTTACAAAGCTCAAAAGGGATATAACAGAACATAAACACAGCCTGCTGTGCGGCTGCGCGGATCCTGCGAAGCTGCACCTTATCAGCGCATTATCAGAGGGGGTGGGAAATCCCCTTATTTTAACGTATTCGGAACGCCGTGCCAGGGAGATAGCGGAGGAATACCTTTTCTATGACAGGCAGACCCTGGTCTATCCGGCAAAGGATCTTATATTCTACCAGGCCGATATCAACGGCAGGGAAACAGCCACGGAACGTATCAAAGTCTTAAAGCGTATCACTTCGGGAGAGAAGGGTGCGGTGGTCACCACCATCGATGCACTGTTTTCTGACTGCCTTCCGGCGGATGTATACAGGGAATGTGTCATTACACTTTCAAAGGGAAGTTTATTGGACATTGAAGCCGTATCGCAGAAGCTGGTGTCAATGGGCTATGAGAAGAGCTATCAGGCCGAGGCTCCGGGACAGTTCTCCGTAAGGGGAGGCATCCTGGATGTATACGATCTGTGTTCGGATAATCCGTACAGAGTGGAACTCTGGGGTGATGAGGTGGATTCGCTGCGCAGTTTTGATGCAGAGAGCCAGCGCTCCATCGAAGAATTAAGCGAGATAAGCATCTATCCCGCAAACGAGATGATCTTAAGCGAGACCCGCCGTGCGGAAGGCTACCGCAGGATCAAACAGGAATCGCAGAAGCAGATAGAAGTACTGAGAAACGCCGGCAAGGGTGACGGTGCCCAGAGGATATCACTGCAGCTGGATGAGATAGAACGTTTTCTTTTATATAACAGCGGCAGCGTCAATCTTGAGAGTTATCTGCGTTTCTTTTATGACAGGGAGGAGACGGGCAGCTTCTTAAAACTCTATACCGAAGCACCGCTCATATTCCTGGATGAGCCCGTAAGGCTTGGGGAACACGGCCGTGCGGTGATGAAGGAATTCAATGAAAGCATGTATAACCGTCTGGAACGCGGCTATGTGCTGCCCGGACAGGCCGACATACTCCGCAGCCTGGAGGAGACCACTGCAGAGCTTAAGCGCTGCGGATCGGTCTCATTAAGCGCACTCGACAGCGCCGAGGGCTTTATAGGTGATGAGGAATATTACTCGATCCACTCACGTACCTTATCTTCCTATAACGGAAGCTTTTCGACACTTACCGAGAATCTCAAGGGCCTTAAGAAGGAAGGCGGACGCATAGTCATCGTATCCGCTTCCAGATCCAGGGCCGAGCGTCTGGCACAGGATCTTCGCGATGAAGGTGTGGAAGCAGGCTTCAGTGAAGATACGGATAAAGTACTGCTCCGCGGGGAAGTGGTCACGATATACGGACGTATACACAAGGGCTTTACCTATCCCGACATAAAACTTACCGTGATCGCGGAGACGGATATATTCGGTGCAGAGCGCAGGAACAGGCGCAAGCGTCCCAAGTACAGCGGCGGAAAGAAAATCAGCTCCTACGGCGAATTGCATGTGGGAGACTTCGTTATCCACGAGGATCACGGTGTGGGTATCTACCGCGGCATCGAAAAGATAGAAGTAGAGCATATCCTTAAGGATTACATGAAGATAGAATACCGCGACGGCGGAAGCCTCTATGTACTGGCTTCTTCGCTGGACAGAGTGCAGCTCTATGCGGATAAGGATGCAGGTAAGAAGCCAAAGCTTAACAAGCTGGGCGGCAGCGAATGGACGAAGACCAAGGCAAAGGTACGTGCCTCCGTTGCAGGCGTGGCAAAGGAACTGGTAAGCCTCTATGCGCAGCGCAGCTTAAGGCACGGTTACGAATTCGGAGAGGACACTCCCTGGCAGAGGGAGTTTGAGGAGCTCTTTCCCTACGAAGAGACTTATGATCAGATGCAGGCCATCATCGCCACAAAGGACGATATGGAGAGCACGAAGATCATGGACCGTCTGATCTGCGGTGATGTGGGCTTCGGAAAAACGGAAGTAGCCATAAGGGCTGCCTTCAAAGCGGTGCAGGACGGAAAGCAGGTTGCATACCTGGTGCCCACCACCATACTGGCAGAGCAGCACTTTACCACCTTTGTCGAGCGCATGGCCGCATATCCCGTAAGGATAGCGATGCTCTCACGTTTCCGTACCCCGGCACAGATAAAGGCTACACTTGCAGACTTAAGAGAAGGCAGGATAGATATCGTCATCGGTACCCACCGCCTGCTCTCAAAGGATGTTGAATATAAGGACCTGGGTCTTCTGGTGATAGATGAGGAGCAGCGCTTCGGCGTGGCCCACAAGGAAAAGATAAAGCAGATAAAAGAGAACGTGGACGTGCTGACCCTTACGGCAACGCCTATCCCCCGTACCCTGCATATGAGTCTTGTAGGCATAAGGGACATGAGCCTTCTGGAAGAGGCGCCCAGGGACAGACTTCCCATACAGACCTTTGTATGCGAATACGATGAAGAGATGGTGCGTGAAGCCATCAACAGAGAATTAAGCCGCGGCGGACAGGTATACTATGTATACAACCGCGTGGATACCATACAGGAGATGACGGCACAGGTGTCCGCCCTGGTACCGGAAGCAAGGGTATCCTTTGCACACGGGCAGATGAACGAGCGCCAGCTTGAGGATATAATGATGGCCTTCATCCATAGGGAGATCGATGTGCTGGTGGCTACCACCATCATCGAGACGGGCCTTGATATCCCCAACGTCAATACGATGATCATTCACGATTCCGACAGGATGGGTCTGGCACAGCTCTATCAGCTGCGCGGGCGCGTGGGCAGGTCCGACCGCAGCAGTTATGCTTTCCTTATGTACCGCAGGGATAAGGTACTTAAGGAGCTTGCGGAGAAACGTCTTACCGCGATACGTGAGTTTACCGAGCTGGGCAGCGGCTTTAAGATAGCCATGAGGGATCTGGAGATACGCGGTGCCGGAACTTTGCTGGGACGGCAGCAGCACGGTCATATCGAGAGCGTAGGTTACGATCTGTACTGCAAGATGCTTGAAGAAGCCGTACGTGAGGAAAAAGGCGAGAAGCAGGAACAGGAGGATGTGGGCTGCACCATAGACCTGGATGTGGATGCATATCTGCCCCCCGAGTATGTTGTAAACGAGATGCAGAAGCTGGATCTTTATAAGCGTATAGCCCAGATCGCAGATGAGGCTGATGCGGATGCCATGCGTGATGAGCTTAAGGACCGATTCGGTGCACTGCCTAAGCAGGTTGAGAACCTGCTGCGCATAGCACTGGCAAAGACCGCAGCTTCCTCAATGTACATAACAGAGGTGCGAGGACGCGTCGGACGCATAAGGGTCAAGATGGACAGGAACGCACCCGTTGCAACGGAGAAGATCCCGCTGCTTATAAATGAATACAGGGGAGAGATGAAACTGGTGAGGGGACCCCAGCCGGAATTCATCTATACTTACGATATTGTAGGCGTGGCAGCGCCCGATGAGGCACTGCTGCTTGAGAATACTGTTAAGATGATAGAGAGCTTCAAGAGCCTCTATCCCGACAGATACGGTGAAGCATGAGAAAGAGATCGGATAACAAAGGCAGTGCGGAGTTTTCGCTGATGACGGCCATCGTACTGACGGGCGTTGCGGATCTTTTATTGCTCACTGCTATCTGTAAAGGTTTCTTTGAAACCGGCGAAGTGGGAAAGAGAGGCTGTTACGCACAGGTTCAGGAGATGCGGGCCCAGGAACAGGAAGAGGAGCAGGAGGCTGTCACGAAGGATCCCGATCTGGCAGGTACCGGCTGGACTTCACCGGATGGAGAGTATTTCTTTGCGCCCGAGGGCGACGGCTTCTATTACATGAATGACAAGACGGAAAACTATATCAGGGGTTCCGCCGCAGTCAACTATATAAAGAAAGAGGAGCTCTACGGTACCGAAGGCGAAGTGGTGCTTATGTCGTCAGACAGCGCACAGTACTTCAGGATCGATATACTGGTTCAGGATGAGCTGTATTTCGGAAGCCGCAAGGGCGGTTACAATTATGTTTTATATATAGGCCGTGACGGCAGTGAAGCGTATATCTACGACAGCGGATGGGGGGAATCCACATCGGCGCAGATAGTGGATTATCCTCTGCAGGCACTGCTGGACGATCATTTCGACAGGGTAGCCGAAGAGGCGGATATATGGTGGCCTGACGACGATCCTTCGATATTCGCCATACAGGACGTGGACTTTAACCTTGTCGAAAATCTTAAGGAAGTATGGAATGCGGTGGAGATAAACGGACGCGTTGTTTTCAAACATGACGATGGCACCGGCATCGCACTCTATATCACCGACATGAATTCCGCAAAGGAACCGGAGCTTCTGTACAGGCCGGAGGACGGCAGGAGTGTGACGGTATTCGGTACTGACGGGGAAGACCTGATATTCGGTCTTGGATCGGTTTATTCTTCAGGATATGAAACAGATGAGCTTCTGTGCCTGGATATGGACAGCAGGAGCGTCAGGTCGCTGATAAAGGACAGGGTGCAGGATTTCTGTGTGGCTGACGGAGCCATATATTATACGGATTACGAACGCCTGATCCGTCTTGATAAGAACGGCAGCACCACAACACTCTGGGATTATACCGTATACAGTTACGAAGTGGCCAATGAAATGGTATTCCTGTATGACGGCGATACCTGGGAGCTGCTGGATGCACAGACAGGCGAAGACTACGGTTATATAACCGACGGCAACAATTACGCATATGAATGCGATATCTGTAAGCATACAGAAGACTATCTGTATTTCGTGGCTTTTGATTATAACCGTGAGAGCATCTCACTGCATGCGCTGAATATATGGACCGGCGATGAGCGCGTTGTGGGCGATGAATTCTCAGGTAAGATGAGTGACACATACAACGTGGTATTCAGGGACAGCTTCTGTTACTTTACAGCAGAGAACAGTGAGAAGCTGGTGCGTGTGGATGTAAGTACCGGTGAGACCGAATCCAGGGATCTGGCCGATGCGGGATGGTGGTACGCTACAGAGCTGATGAACCTTTGCGGTGAGACAGTGATGCATGCCGTTGATCAGGACGGCGGCGAAGTATATCTGAGCATAGGAAGTGAGCTTCAGATGACGGAGATTCCTGCACTTCAGACAGGGGCAGCCGGAGAGCAGCCCTGACTTGACACGTAACAAATGTTACGTTATAATTACGTGTTCGGAGGTTTTACGATATGGCTGAAAACATACTTAAGATACAGGGCCTGCATGCAGGCATAGAAGGCGAGGAGATACTCCACGGACTGGATCTGGAGATCGCTGCGGGTGAGACCCACGTACTGATGGGACCCAACGGCGCCGGCAAGTCCACCCTGGGCAACGTTATCATGGGCAGTCCCGTATATAACGTAAGCGCAGGCAGCGTTATATTTGACGGGGAGGATATCACAAAGGACAGCGTTGATGTCCGCGCAAAGAAAGGCATATTCTTATCTTTCCAGAATCCCCTTGAGGTTCCGGGACTTTCGATGGAAGCTTTCCTTCGAAACGCTATCAGAGAGCGGACCGGCAAGCCCGTAAAGGTATTTGCTTTTAAGAAGAAGATAGAGGAGACCTGCAAGCTCCTTGATATGGATCCTTCCTATGTAGAGAGGGATCTGAACGTAGGTTTTTCCGGCGGTGAAAAAAAGAAGGCGGAGATATTCCAGCTGCTTATCCTGGAGCCCAAGCTGGCTATCCTGGATGAGACGGATTCAGGCCTCGACGTTGATGCGGTACGTACCGTATCAAAGGGCGTTGATATATTCAAACAGCGCGGCGGAAGCCTTCTTATAATCACACATTCCACCCGTATACTGGATGCGCTCAAGGTTGATAAGACCCATGTACTGGTAAACGGGAAGATAGTAAAGCACGGTGATGCAAGCCTTGTGGATGAGATAAACACAGGCGGTTTCGCTAAATATACAGAGGGATAAAAATGGCAGAGGCAAGAAAGGACAGCCCCATAGACATAGCGGAGGACAGAAAGGGAGAACTCCTGGCCGACGTTGAGCGGGGGCTTTACGACTTTAAGGAAGAGGAGCGGGAAGAGGATTTTTATAAGGTCGACGAAGGCCTTACGGAAGCCATAGTCCGCCGCATCTCCGAAGAGAAGCACGATCCGGAATGGATGCTGGATTTCCGCTTAAAGTCACTTAAGATATATAATGAGTTAGAGATACCCGACTGGGGCCCGCCCATCGACGGGCTGGATATGAAGCATATCGTTACTTACGTTAAGCCCAAGACCGGAATGAAGGCCAGCTGGGATGAGGTACCCGAAGACATCAAGAATGCTTTTGAAAAACTGGGCATACCCCAGGCTGAGCGCGAGGCGCTGGCCGGTGTGGGTGCACAGTACGATTCGGAGCTGGTATATCATAACGTACGCAAGGATGTGGAAGCCCAGGGCGTGATATATACCGATATGGAGAGCGCCCTTACGGGTGAGTATGAGGAGATGGTACGCAGCCACTTCATGAAGCTGGTGCCTCCCACGGATCATAAATTCGCAGCCCTTCACGGGGCGGTATGGAGCGGCGGATCTTTTGTATATGCGCCTCCGGGCTCGAAGGTGGAGATACCGCTGCAGTCTTATTTCAGACTCAATGCCCCCGGAGCGGGACAGTTCGAGCATACGCTGATAATAATCGATGAGGGAGCAGACGTACACTTCATTGAGGGCTGCTCCGCGCCTAAATATAACGTAGCCAACCTGCATGCCGGCTGCGTGGAGCTCTTTGTGGGAAAGAACGCGCATCTGCGTTATTCCACCATAGAGAACTGGTCAAAGAACATGTACAATCTGAACACCAAGCGTGCCATCTGTGAAGAAGGCGGTACCATTGAATGGATATCCGGATCCTTCGGATCCCATGTTTCGTATCTGTATCCCACATCGGTACTTAAAGGGGATCATTCCCACGGAGAGTTTACCGGTGTTACCTTTGCGGGTAAGGGACAGAACCTGGATACCGGGGCAAAGATGATACATATAGGGAAGAATACTTCTTCCTTTATCGATACCAAGTCCATCTGCAAGAGCGGTGGCATAAGCACTTACCGCAGCAGTGTGGAGATACGTAAGCAGGCCGAAGGTTCAAAGGCTTCCGTCAACTGCGGATCCCTGATGCTGGATTCCATATCACGTTCCGATACGGTGCCGGCTATGGATATACGCACGGACAAGGCGGATGTGGGACATGAGGCAAAGATAGGCAGGATAAGCGATGACGCGGTATTTTATATGATGAGCCGCGGAGTCAGCGAAGCAGAGGCCAGGGCTATGATAGTCAGCGGCTTTGCAAACCCGGTCAGCAAGGAGCTGCCGCTTGAATATGCTGCCGAGATGAACAATCTGATAAAGCTTGAGATGGAGATGGGCTGATGAGCGAGATTAGAGTGAACCCACTTTCGGTGCTCACCTGGAATAAACTGGAACTGAATTATGCAAAGATGGGCGTGGATGCGGCGCTTAAAGCAGAGGACGGCCCCAGGGAGAACAATCTTCCCGAAGGCGTATCCTTTAAGGGAGCGCTGGACGATGCCGCATACGCAAAGTGGCTTGCTGATAACGGCATAGAATATGTGAAAGAGGCTGTCGTGGCAGGGAAGTACCCCATGCCGGAGGAGCAGGCGCTCCCTACAGGTATGGGTGCAGAGGTTGATAAACTGCTTGCGGATAAAAAGGTGCCCGCGATCCTGTACGAAGTGTCAAAGACCATAGAGCCGCCGCTGCGTTTTGATTATACCTACAGTGACGGCGATGCCGTACTCGAGAATATGATAATACATGTCCGTAAGGGCTGTGAGATCACCCTGATACTGAACATCGGCGGTGAGGCAGGCAGCGGATACGTCGGACATTCCCTTAAGCTTTTCCTTGAAGAAGGCGCAAAGCTGACATTAGTCAGACTGCAGATGCTGCCTAAGGGCTTTCAGTATTTTGAGGATGCGGGAGCAAGGCTTATGGACCGCGCAGAGCTTAAGTATATAAGCCTGCAGCTGGGCAGCGCAAAGACCTATCTGGGCGCATGCTTTGACCAGTGGGGCTATGAGAGCAGGCTCTGGGCCGGTCTTGGATATATAGGCCTTAAGGACAGCTTCCTTGATCATAACTTTGTTGATACCTTCAGGGGAAAGAAGACTGTCGGTGTTATGCGCTTTAACGGCGTGCTCATGGACAATGCGGTAAAGGTATCCAGGGAGACCCTGGATTTCAGGCAGTACTGTACCGGAGCCGACGGCGATGAAGAAGAAGACCTGCTGGTACTGGGAGAAGATGCAGTCAATAAGGCAAATCCCATGATACTGGGCGAGGAAGAGGATGTGAGCGGACGCCATGCTGTATCGGTAGGCAGGCTCTCACAGGATATGCTCTTCTATATGCAGAGCAGGGGCATCGATGAGATAAAGGCTCAGGAGCTGATGGTGCGCTCACGTATAATGCAGCTGGCATCACAGATACCCGATGATGAGCTCAAAAAGAATGTGGAACGCTATCTGGACAGATTGTATTGCGACCGTGAAAACTGCCCGAGTCCTTGTTAAAGACACAGGCCCGCTTTCTGGCATCAGGAGGGGCCCGCATGACCCATATAAAGGAAAAGAGTGATCATGAATATTAAAGAGATAAGAAACGATTTCCCCATACTGGCAAACAGTAACGTAGTCTACTTCGACAACGCAGCCACTGCCCAGAGACCCGTGCAGGTCCTTAAGGCTATTGAGGATTTTTATAAAACGACCAATGCCAATCCGCTGCGCGGTCTTTATGCATGGAGCGTGGGCGCTACCGATGCGTATGAGAATGCCAGGAGCAGGGCGGCGCGTTTTATAAATGCGGCTGACGATGCGGAGATGATATTCGTCCGTAACACCACCGAGGCCATCAACCTGGTGGCATACAGCTACGGTATGGAAGAAGTGAACGCCGGTGACGAGATCGTCATCAGCGTAATGGAGCACCATTCGAACATACTCCCCTGGCAGATGATAGCCCGGGCAAAGGGTGCGGTACTTAAGTATATCGAGCCGGAAACAGACGGTACAATTACCGTGGATATGATAAGGGAAGCCGTCACCGATAAGTGTGCGATACTGGCGCTGGGACAGGTGTCCAATGTAATGGGCGTAGCCAATCCCGTTAAGGAAGCTGCAAAGATCGCCCATGAGCACGGTGCCGTGATACTGGTGGACGGAGCCCAGGGCCTGCCCCATGTAAAGACTGATGTGCAGGATATGGACTGTGATTTCTATGCTTTCTCCGGACACAAGCTGCCGGGCCCCATGGGTATAGGCGGTCTGTACGGAAAGCGTAAGCTGCTGGAAAATATGCAGCCATTCATGCGCGGCGGCGAGATGATAGAATATGTGCACAGGGACAGCGCGACCTATGCGGAACTGCCCCACAAATTCGAGGCCGGTACCGTAAATGCGGCAGATGCGGCAGGACTGGCGGCTGCCATGGATTACGTTGATAACATAGGTTACGAAGCCATGGAAGCTCAGGAAAACGAGATAGTAAAGATCATCATGGAAGGCATGAAGGATATACCTCACGTGCATATTTACGGCCCGGAGGATCCCGCCCTTCATCACGGCATAGTCACCTTTAATATTGACGGCTGCCATCCCCATGATATATCATCCGTCCTGGATGAAGAGAATATCGCCATAAGGGCAGGGCATCACTGCGCACAGCCCCTTATGGAATACCTGCAGGAAAAATGCGCGATGGAGTTCAGGGCTACGGCCAGGGCCAGCGTGGCATTCTACAATACGCAGGAGGAGGCAGAGCGTTTCGTGGCTGCCATATCAAAAGTAAGGAAGTGGCTTGGTTTTGGAGATTAAAGATCTGTACAGGGAGATAGTGAACGAGCATAATCTCTATCCCGCGCATAGGGGAGAGATGGAGAAGCCCGATCTGATACTGGAAGGTGTCAACCCCAGCTGCGGCGACGATATATATCTGCAGCTTAAGCTGGATGAGAACGGTGTGGTAACGGAGGGACTGTTTAACGGTTCCGGCTGTGCCATTTCCCAGGCATCTGCCGATATGATGCTCGATCTGATAATAGGCAAGGATAAGGAAGAGGCGCTTAAGCTGGCTGAGGGCTTTATGTCCATGGTGCGCAGCACCGCTACGCCCGAACAGATAGAAGCGCTGGATGAAGCAGCTGCTCTCGAGAGCATAGCCCACATGCCCGCCAGGGTCAAGTGCGCTACGCTTGGCTGGAAGACCATGCAGAAGATGCTGAATGGCGAGGCAGATAAAGTAAGTACTGAGAATGATCTTGAATGAAACGATAACAGGAGGAAGAGGCCGGCATGGAATACAAACCGTCACCTGATGCTGAAGAAGTCGACCGCTGGAAAGAGGTCACATTAGTATATAATTCCGCTCTTAAAGAGATAGGGACCAAACTTGAGATATTAAACGACGAGTTTCAGCATGTTCATAAATACAATCCCATAGAGCATATCAAATTACGTTTAAAGAGCTCGGAGAGTATCGTAAAGAAGCTTAAGAACCGCGGACTGGAGTCCACCATCGAGAACATGGTGGAATATGTTAATGATATAGCAGGCGTGCGTGTCATCTGCTCCTTTACCTCGGATATCTACCGTATCGCCGAGATGATAGCAGAGCAGGACGACCTTACGGTACTTGCAGTCAAGGATTATTTCAAGAGCCCCAAGCCCAGCGGATACAAATCCTATCATATGCTGGTGCAGGTACCGGTGTTCTTATCGAACCGCGTGGTAGAAGTCAAGGTTGAGATACAGATCCGTACCGTTGCCATGGATTTCTGGGCCAGCCTGGAGCACAAGATCTACTACAAGTACGAGGGAGATGCACCGGAGCATATACAGAAAGCACTGATACAGTGTGCATCGATGGTATCCGATCTGGACCAGGAGATGCTGGCACTGAACGAAGAAATACAGAAATTACTGGATGAAGAATAGACATATTGGCTGAATTAACAAGGGTCACAAGGTGATCTTCCCACTTTTTATGCGGCATTAGGTACCTCCTTGTGACTATAACGAAAAAGCCACGGGCCGCATTGAGGAGGTTGCGCTACCGTGGCTTTTTCGTATATTGCAAAACTAGAAAGGAGGTGTGCCCGGTCTTCCGGACACGAACTATGAAAAAAACATTTTCAAACACTGGTGAACCTTACAATCAAACCAACAAACAAATCAAACAATCAAACCAACAAATCAAACAAACAAACAATCAACTTTTTCTCATTTTTCCTCATCTCTTGAGTCCGATTCTACAGTCCAATTATGAATAGAATATGAATAGGGGGTTAATTTCATGTTAAAATTTTATTTGTTTATGTCAAAACGATGGCTTTTTTTATCTCAAAACGGGGTATTTTTTAGTTGTAAAAAAACCGCTCTTTTGATAAAATAATTCAGATACTATAGGCTTAATGGGCGGGTTTCCGTCCGGGTTGGAGGTATATGATGGATAATTTTATGGATAAGCTTGCGGAAAAGTATAATGCGCAGGATATGATACGTGCAAATTCTCAGGCAGAAAGTGCCCAGATGCAGAATCTTCAGGAGCAGGTAGAAGCTTATGAAGCCGTACTTCAGGAGATGCGTAAGCTGAATTATAAGAATACGGAGCTTACCCAGAAAATGTATGCTCTGGTAGATGAGAGCATAGAGAAAGTAAGGACATTACAGATCGAGGCAGAGGGCGGAGCCAATACGGAAGTGGTATCCAGGGAGATGACCGATGCCGTTAACCGTGCCATGAGCGAAGCGGTCAGCAATCTTGACGAGACCGTTGTCCGTTCACTTACCCAGACTCTTGAGAACGCATTGCAGCAGCCTGCAGACCAGCTCCGTCAGTCTACGGAAGACGTTAAGAATTCCGTTGTGGCAGTACAGAGCTCCGCAGACGATATGCGCAGCGGTGTAGATTCCATAAAGACCGGTATAGAATCTTTAAAGAACGATGTTGAAGATATCACCGTAGAACTGGGTGATATGCGAAGCGATATGCAGGACAGGCTCTTCAACCTGACCCAGACCGCCAACAGCAGCGAGGCTACCATCAATTATCTGGCAGGCCTTGTTAACGATTTCTGCAAAAAGGACAGCGACAGCGGCCTTTCACAGGAGATGGCGGATGAACTGCAGCGCATCAGCGACAGGCTCAAAGAGATGCAGGACAGCACCTTATCAGGCATCAGTGAGCAGCTGGAAAAGATGCAGAAGGAGACCCTTGACGGTATCTCCGGGCAGATGGAAGCTATCCGCAGCATGCCTGTTGAGGAGGATAACTCAGGCAGCGAAACACTGGAGAAGGTCAATACTTCCATCGAAGCGCTGGATAAGATCAGTGCCTCCGTCGAAGAGCTTAAGCAGCAGGCCAGGATAAACGGGATCATACAGGAAACCCTCTCCGCAATGGCAGAGAACAATGCGAAGACGCAGGATTCCATTACAGAGTTAAAGACCGCAGTCAGCGCACTTAAGGAAGAGGACAATACCGATAAGAACGCTGAATTAAAGGAGGCTATCAGCAGGATCGCTTCTGACAGCAGGGGATCACAGGAAGCCATCATCAAAGCGGTTACCGGTGCAGGTGAGGAAACAAGGAACAGCATCAGCGAGCTCAAGACCGCTACAGGCGAAAACAGGAGCGCCCTTGAGGATATCTTCACCGTACTGCAGTCTACAAAGTCCGAAGTTGAAGAAATAAAGGCAGGCAATGCCACCAAATCAAATACCCATGAGGAAGATCTGGTAAAGGCACTGAACGATCTGCTTTCAAATCATGCGGAAGTAAGCAGCAATATCAAGAACCTGAAGGCTGCAACGGACGAGAACAAGAACACCATCAAGTCCACTATTGACAGCAGCATATACGGCCTTAAGCAGGACAACAAGGAGATCGTTGAATTCCTGCAGCGCATGAACGCAAACATCTTAAAGAAGGGCGAAGATGAGGAGAAGGCTGCCCAGAAGGAAGAAGAAGCAGCAGCTAAGGCAGAGGAGGAGCGCAGACAGTTAGAGGAGCGTTTCAAGGCTACCGAGGATTTCATGCACAAGGAGAGCGTTAAGGTATACCGTAACGTTCAGGCTGTTATAAACGAAAAGAATGACAAGCAGAAGGAGAGCGTCGAGAGCGCAAATCTTTCTGTTGAGAAGAGAGTAAGCAAAGTTAAGGCTCTGGTCGTGATCAACATGGTATTCACGCTCATAAACCTTGCAACCATGATACTCTATATCTTCGGTTTCCTGGGGGCTCATTGATCTTTTATGCGCTCCAAAGGTACTACTACAAGACTTCATAAGATACGCAGTGTAACACGTTTGAGGACGGCCATATTCATATGTGGCCTCTTCCTTTTGTTTATGCCGGATGTACACTGGTGGACTCCGGAAGGCTTTAACCGTTTTACGGTATTTATAGACGGTGTGGCCATGGGTACGGTGGATGATCCCGCGAAGGCGGAGGAGCTCTACCGTGAAGCCAGAAAGGAACTGGAGATATCAAGGGAAGGCATGGGCTTCATGCAGCTGCCCGAGCTTACCACCTCCGGCGAAGAGCTTATCCGCGGCGAGATAGACAGGGAAGAAGATGTTAAGCAGCACATCAAGAATGCCATATCTTCAGAGCTTTCCACAAGCTATGCCAAGGCATATTCCATAAAGGTGGGAGAGACCATGGTAAACGTGGCCGGCGCGGAAGAAGCCACCAAGCTTTTGCAGGAGACCATCTCCGAATATGATCCTTCGGGAGAATTTAAGGTGGAGCTGGTTGCAGATCATTCACGTGAGCTTAACGTGCTCATCCCCAGGGTGGGCCGTGTGCAGGAAGAGGAAGAAGAGGCACCTGTCCTTGAACTGGGCGGCGGTGCGGCGATCACCGATGATGAGGAAAACTGGGTCATCGAAGAAGAGGAAACAGGTTTTGATTCCTTTGATTACGGTATAGAGGAAATGGGCTTCTCCGAAAGCGTGGAAGTGGTGGAAGCGTATCTTCCCGCAGACAGCATAGAGGATTATGAGGCGGCCAGAGGCAGACTCACTGATCTTCAGGAGCTGCAGCAGATCTACAAGGTCAAGTCCGGTGATACCCTCTCCAAGATAGCGCTTGAAGTGGGGCTTCCCCTGGATGAGATAATAGCCTTGAACGAGACCCTTGAGAATGAGAATTCCATTATAAACGTGGATCAGGAACTGCTCATCACCGTGCCCGAGCCGGAGCTTTCCGTAGTCTGGACCGAGACCACCAGGGATGATGAAGTATTTGATCTGCCGGTTGAGTACATATATAACGACGAATGGTTCACAAATAAATCGGTAACACTCCAGCAGCCTTCGGCAGGTTATCACGAGACAGTTTCACTGATAACCAGAAAGAACGATGAGGAGCTGGAGAGGGAAGTCCTCTATGAGGAAGTAGGTGTTGAAGCCGTGGCAAAGGTAGTCGAGGTGGGTACCATGATACCGCCTACGTATATCAAGCCTCTTTCCGGCGGACGCATATCCTCGGGCTTCGGCGGCAGAAGATCGCCTTTTACCGGAGCGGCAAGCTCCCATGCAGGTGTTGATATAGCGACACCTACGGGTACTCCTATATGGGCGTCATCAGGCGGTACCGTTGTATGGGCAGGCTGGAACGGCGGATACGGTAATCTGGTTTCGATCAATCATCCGGACGGGCGTCAGACAAGATACGCCCATCTGAGTAAGATATACGTAAGCGTAGGCCAGTATGTAAGCCAGGGCCAGGTGATCGCGGCCAGCGGCTCCACAGGCCAGAGTACAGGTCCCCACCTGCATTTTGAGATGCGTATAGGCGGTGTGGCTTATAACCCTATGGATTACGTTAATCTTTATTGATCATTTAACAGACATACTTTAGAGGTGCTTATGAAACACGTACGTACAGAAGTATTGCAGCCTGGTATGGTAGTGGCCAGCGATGTAATATCAAAAGGCAACCAGCTGATCTTCCCCAAAGGCTATGTGCTGACGGAGAAGGCTTTAGCCAGGCTGGAAACCTATGAGATCCGTGACATACGTATAGAGGACCCCGTTGGTATAGAGGTTGAAGAGATCAACGAGGATGAGCCCGATAAAGGGGATATCCCTGAGATCGACAGTTCCGTTATGACTTTTGCCACGGAGTCGCTGATGAGCGCGCTCACAGGGCTTGACCAGCAGCTGATCCAGGACCAGCTTACGCCTGATATCACTGTTTCCCAGCAGGAAGAGCCTTCGCATTTCGAAAAGTTAAAAGCCAGCCGGGAATTTCAGGCTTTCAAGCAGTCATTTTCGGAAAACGTGGAAGGCCTGCGCAGCAATCTCAATGAAATAGTCGAGAAGAATACTCCCATCAACGTGGACAACATGATAGGGGATACCATGCGTATCATCAGTGCCCAGGGTAATACCTTCGGGGTATTCGATATGCTGCACAACATGCGTGACTTTGATGACCTGACCTATGCCCACAGTATGAACGTGGCCATGATCTGCAACGTCTTTGCAAGGTGGCTGGGCTTCGATGAGGAGAATGTCAAGCTGGCCACAGCCTGCGGCATGATGCACGATATAGGAAAGCTCAAGATACCCGACAGTATAATCAAAAAACCGGGAAAGCTTACCGATGAGGAATTTAATGCTATTAAATCCCATCCCATCGAAGGCTATAACATCTTAAAGAACCAGGATATAAGCGATCACATCAAACTGTCTGCCCTGGAACATCACGAAAAGTGTGACGGTACCGGCTATCCCATGAAGCTTACCAGGGATAAGATCGATGGCTTTGCAAAGATAGTGGCAATAGCGGATGTTTATGATGCGATGACCGCAAACAGGGTATACCGTGAAGGCATGTGCCCCTTTAAAGTAATAAGCATCTTTGAAGAGGAAGGCCTGCAGAAATACGAGATATCCTATATAATGAAATTCCTGGAAAACGTTGTAAATACTTATATCGATAACAGGGTGATGTTAAATGACGGGCGTATCGGAACGGTACGCTGGATAAATAAACAACGTCTGTCAAAACCCATGCTGGAGATGACAGACGGTACATTCCTTGAACTGGGGAAAGAACCCGCGCTCAGTATAGTAAAGATCCTTTGATCTTCAGGCCAGCTTCAGTCTGGCCTTTTGTAATTCACGGTCGGAGCTGACCTTTTCGATCCTTGCCCCGAGTCCCTTTAATTTCAGTTCGAAATCTTCATAACCGCGTTCGACGAAGCGTGTATCTTCTACAATTGTCTCGCCCTCTGCAGCCAGAGCTGCGATGACTAAAGCAGCGCCAGCACGCAGATCCGGTGCCGTTATGCTGGCCCCGTAATAGCGGTTAACGCCGGTGATGACTGCCATGTTGCCCTCAACCTTGATGGAGGCGCCCATGCGGATCAGTTCATCCACGTACTTGAAGCGGTTCTCAAATATACCTTCGGTAACGATACTGGTACCCTGTGCCAGTCCCAGAGCCACGGTGATCTGAGGCTGCATATCGGTAGGGAAACCGGGGTAGGGAAGTGTCTTTACCTGGGTGGAAGTAAGCGGCTCCGGTGCGGAAACCCTTACTGCATCGTCATATTCGGTGATATGGCATCCGATCTCACAGAGCTTTGCGGTGATACATTCCAGATGCCTGGGGATAACGCCGCGTACCAGCACATCGCCGTGACATGCGGCTGATGCCAGCATATAAGTTCCTGCTTCTATCTGATCGGGGATTATGGCGTATTCGGTGCCGTGAAGACGCTCAACGCCTTTGATCCTTATAACATCGGTTCCGGCACCCTTGATATTGGCGCCGCAGCTGTTTAAGAAGTTTGCCAGGTCAACCACGTGGGGCTCCTTGGCAGCATTCTCGATTATGGTCTTTCCTGCAGCCAGGGTGGAAGCCATCATGATATTGATGGTGGCACCTACCGAAACTTTATCCAGGAAGATATGATTACCGCGCAGCTCCTTAGCCTCGGCACTGATGCAGCCGTGGATTATCCTTACTTTTGCACCCAGTGCGGAAAAGCCCTTGATGTGCTGGTCGATGGCACGCACGCCGATATTGCAGCCGCCGGGAAGCGGAACCTGCGCCTGGCGGTTCTTGCCTAAAAGCGCGCCAACAAGATAATAAGAAGCCCTGATGCGCTTCAGATATTCGTCGTTTATTATATTGCTTTCTATCTTGGAACCGTCGATAACTACCGTGTGCCTGTCGGGGCGTTCTATCTTTACGCCTATCTGCTCCATTGCCGTGAGCAGCACGTTCACATCGGTTACGGCGGGTACATTTTCAATGCGTACGGGGTCGTTTGTCATTACTGCAGCTGCCAGTATGGCAAGAGCGGCATTCTTTGCTCCGCCTATCTGTACCTCGCCCTGCAGATGAGGTCCTCCCCAAATTGCATACCTGTCCATAACTAACCTCAGTTCGATTTAATCTCAGTAATTATAATGCACTTGCCCCCAAATGTCAAAATTTTTTTCGTTTCCGTATTGACACACTTCAATATATAGAGTATTCTTTTGTTTGCAAACAAAATATTGAGAAGTTCTCTTATTCAGAGTGGTGGAGGTACATAGGACCTGTGAAGCCACGGCAACCCCTTGCATAGGAAGGTGCCAACCTGAGCGATAAGGCAGCTTTAATGTCTTCGAACAATAAGAGGGTCTGTCATGTATGATCCGCTTATTTCGTTAAGCGGTTTTTTTATACGATGAAGATTTTCATGATCGGGGGACTTCGCCAGCATTTCCATAATGGAGGAAAAATCGATGGAAAAAATCTTATTTACATCCGAGTCGGTGACGGAAGGTCATCCCGACAAGATCTGTGACAACATCTCCGATGCAGTGCTCGATGCGCTGATGGCACAGGATCCCATGAGCCGTGTTGCCTGCGAGACCGCTATAACCACCGGTCTGGTATTGGTAATGGGCGAGATAACCACCAAGGCTAACGTGGATATCCAGTCTATCGTGCGTAATACCATAAAGGAGATCGGTTACGATCATTCCGATAAGGGCTTTGACTGCAACACCTGCGGTGTTATCGTGGCTCTGGACAAGCAGAGCGCAGATATCGCAATGGGCGTTGACAAGGCACTTGAAGCTAAGGAAAACAAGATGAGCGATGAGCAGATCGAGGCTATAGGCGCTGGCGATCAGGGTATGATGTTCGGTTTCGCTACCAATGAGACCAAAGAGTTCATGCCTTATCCCATCTCCCTGGCACACAAGCTTACCAGACAGCTTACCAAGGTACGTAAGGACGGCACCCTTTCATATCTCCGTCCCGACGGCAAGAGCCAGGTATCCGTTGAGTATGATGAGAACGGCAAGGCCAAGAGACTTGAGGCAGTTGTTATCTCCACCCAGCACGCAGCTGACGTTACTCAGGAGCAGATACACGAGGATGTTAAGAAGTACGTACTTGATCCCGTGCTGCCTGCAGAGATGGTAGATGCAGATACCAAGATATTCATCAATCCTACCGGCCGTTTCGTTATCGGCGGACCCAACGGAGATTCCGGTCTTACCGGCCGTAAGATAATCGTAGACACCTACGGCGGATATGCACGTCACGGCGGCGGTGCTTTTTCCGGTAAGGACTGCACCAAGGTAGACCGTTCCGCAGCTTATGCGGCACGCTACGTTGCAAAGAACATCGTGGCAGCAGGCCTGGCTGACAAGTGCGAGATCCAGCTTTCCTACGCTATAGGTGTGGCACAGCCCACTTCCGTACGCGTTGATACCTTTGGCACGGGCAAGCTTCCCGAGACCAGGATCCTGGAGATCATCCGTGAGAACTTTGACCTGCGTCCCGCAGGCATCATCAAGATGCTCGACCTTCGCAGACCCATCTACAAGCAGACCGCAGCATACGGCCACTTCGGCCGTGACGACGTTTCCCTTCCCTGGGAAGCAACCGATAAGGCTGAGGCGCTGAAGAAGTATCTGTAAGGATCTTGAAAGAGTAGATTTAACCAATACATTATAGTATTTATTAAAGGGAGGTTTGCCTTGCGCAGACCCTCCCTTTTTGATATAATACAGAATGTCTGTTCGGTATGGATAGGAGGGTCACGCATTGTCATTTGTTCATCTGCATGTGCATACGGAATACAGTCTTCTGGACGGTTCCAATAAGATAAAAGAATATGTGAAACGCGTTAAAGAGCTGGGGATGGAAGCCGCAGCCATAACCGATCACGGAGTCATGTACGGCGTGGTGGACTTCTATGAAGCGGCTAAGAAAGAGGGCATCAAGCCCATCCTTGGCTGTGAGGTATATGTGGCACCGGGCTCCCGTTTTGATAAGGAGCTCACCGGCGGTGATGAGCGCTACAATCATCTTATCCTGCTTGCAGAGAACCAGACAGGTTATCACAACCTGATGAAGATAGTCTCCATAGGCTTTACCGAGGGCTTCTATTACAGGCCACGTGTTGATAAGGAAGTACTGGAAAAATACCATGAAGGCCTGATATGCTTATCAGCCTGCCTTGCGGGATCGCTGCCGCGCATGATACAGCGCGGACAGCTCGACGATGCCAGGGCAGAGGCTAAGTGGTTTAAGGATACCTTCGGCGCAGGCAATTATTTCCTGGAACTGCAGGATCACGGAATACCTGCCCAGCGCCTTGTAAATATGGAACTAATGACCATCAGTAAGGAGCTGGATATCCCGCTGGTGGCTACCAACGACTGCCACTATACTTATGCGGATGATGCGGAGTCCCATGATGTGCTGCTGTGCATACAGACCCAGGCAAAGGTGACTGATGAGAACCGCATGCGTTATGAAGGCGGCCAGTACTATGTTAAGAGCGAAGACGAGATGCGCCTGCTCTTTCCCTATGCTTCTGAAGCTATAGAGAATACGGTGCGTATAGCGGAGCGCTGCAATGTTGATATCGTATTCGGAGAGAGCAAGCTCCCTCATTTCGAGGTGCCGGAAGGCTACGATCCCTGGAGCTATCTGAATTTCCTCTGCGATAAAGGTTTAAAGGAACGTTATCATATCGGAGAAGAAGCCTACTCCCTGCCCGACCAGATGAAGGATATCACGGAAGTTGAGAGGGCACCTGGTCATTCTGAAGAGGAGCTCAGGGCCCGCCTTGATTATGAGCTCTCCGTTATAAAGGAGATGGGCTTTGTGGACTATTTCCTTATAGTCTGGGATTTCATCAATTTCTCAAAAGAGCATGGCATACCTGTAGGCCCCGGACGCGGCAGCGCCGCCGGCAGCCTGGTTTCCTATTGCCTGAAGATCACGGACATCGACCCCATACGTTACAGCCTGCTCTTTGAGCGTTTCCTTAATCCCGAGCGTGTGTCCATGCCCGATATAGACGTTGACTTCGGACCGGAGCGCCGTCAGGAAGTCATCGATTATGTAAGTGAAAAATACGGCCATGAGAAGGTGGTGCAGATCGTTACCTTCGGTACACTGCAGGCCAGGGGCGTCATCAGGGACGTGGGACGCGCCATGGACTTATCCTATGCACGCTGCGATATGCTGGCCAAGATGGTACCTGCGGAGCTGGGCATTACCTTAAAGAAAGCGCTGGAGATGAACCCGGATCTTAAAGCCGCATACGACGGTGACGATGAGGTACACAAACTCATAGATACCTGTATGAAGCTGGAGGGCCTGCCCAGGCATACATCCATGCATGCTGCAGGCGTGGTCATCTGTCCGGAGGCGGCGGATGAGTTCGTGCCCTTAAGCCGCAGCGGTGCCGACGGTCCCATCACCACGCAGTTTACCATGACCACCCTGGAGCGCCTGGGGCTTCTGAAGATGGACTTCCTGGGGCTTCGTAACCTGGAAGTCATACAGAACGCGATAGAGAATATAAAGAAGAGCAGCGGGAAAGAGATAGATCTTTCAAAGCTGGATTACAACGATCCCAAGGTATTCGCCTATATAAGCACGGGTAAATGCGAGGGTATATTCCAGCTGGAGAGCAGCGGCATGAAGAACTTCATGAAGGAGCTTAAGCCCGGCAGCCTGGAAGACGTTATAGCCGGTATTTCCCTGTACCGCCCGGGCCCTATGGAAATGATACCCCGGTATATAAAGAGCAAAGAGGATCCGGACAGCGTAAGCTACGCCTGCAAGGAGCTGGAGCCCATACTTGCGCCTACCTACGGCTGCATAGTCTATCAGGAGCAGGTAATGCAGATAGTGCGTGAGCTGGCAGGCTATACCCTGGGCCGTTCCGACAACGTGCGCCGCGCCATGAGCAAGAAAAAGCAGGAGGTCATGGAATACGAGAGAGAGATCTTCGTCAGCGGAAATGCAGAGGAAGTGGAGAAGGCCCGTGCTGCGGGCAAGCCTGAGGACCAGTGGCCCAAGGCTGTTCCCGGCTGCGTAAACAAGGGGATAGACCGCCGCGTTGCCGAAGGCGTCTACGATATGATGATAGACTTTGCAAAGTACGGATTCAATAAATCCCATGCGGCATGTTATGCGGTGGTGGCATACCAGACGGCATGGCTCAAGGTCTATTACCCGAAGGAATACATGGCTGCACTGATGACCTCTGTCATACAGTTTTCCGGCAAGGTTGCGGCATATAACCAGATAGCCAGACAGATGGGGCTTAAGCTGATGCCGCCTGATATCAACAAGGGAGATGTGGGTTTTGCGGTATCGGAGGACGGTATCCTTTATGCGCTGACCGCCATCAAAGGCGTGGGTCACAGCGTTATCAGGCAGATAGTGGAAGAGCGCGAAAAGCACGGGCTCTATAAGGATTTAAACGACTTTGTTGATCGTATGGCGGGGCTTGATATCAATAAGCGCGCCGTTGAAAATATGATAAAGGCCGGGGCTTTCGACAGCTTCGGATACAGCCGCAAGGCACTTATGGGCGTGTACCAGCAGATGATGGACCAGGCCCAGAAGAACCTTAAGCAGTCCATGAGCGGACAGATGAGCCTCTTCGACCTGGCAGGTGAGGAGGACAAAGAGAGCTTCCGTATAAAGATGCCGGAGCACGTGGGCGAATACCCCCGTGAGATGCTGCTGGGCTTTGAGAAGGAGATGCTGGGCATCTACGTCAGCGGCCATCCTCTTGAAGAATACAGCGGGCTCTGGGATAAGCTCATCACCAACAGCACGGCGGACCTGATGCTCAATGTATCCGACGACGGACAGGCCGTGGATGAGATGAACGTTGAGGATAATGAGAAGATAACCCTTGGCGGCATGGTGGAGAACGTGAACGTCAAGTTCACCAAGAAGGGTGACGCCATGGCCTTTGTAACACTGGAAGATGTGGTGGGCCAGGCGGAAGTCATAATGTTCCCCAAGACCTATAAGCAGTTTTCCGCGCTTTTAACAGAAGGTAATAAGATAATGGTCAGCGGCCGCGTGAGTCTTGAAGAGGACAAGGACGGAAAGCTGATCTGCGATGCGGTATACGCTTTTGACGATATTCCCAGAACCTTGTGGCTGCAGTTTAAGGATATGGCGCAGAAGGATGAGCTCTGGGATAAGATATACAGCTATATGGAGAGCAGCGACGGACTTGACGGCGTCAAGCTTTATTACACGGATACAAAGAAGGTGGAGGAGCTGCCCCACAACATATCCGTACATGCGGGACTGGAGCTGCGGGAAGCGCTGCATCAGCTGCTGGGAGAAGAAAACGTGCGGGTGACCTATCGTATGCCCGGTGTTAAAAGATATTGAAAAATAGCGCGTGATAGAATAAAATACACGGGGGTAAGTTTATCCGTAAGGAGGCAATAACGATGGCAAAAAAGAATGAAGTAAAGACCATAGGTGTTCTTACCAGCGGCGGCGATTCGCCCGGAATGAATGCGGCTATCAGGGCTGTTGTACGTAAGGCTATTGCAAACGGCCTTAATGTAAAGGGAATAAAGAAAGGCTATCAGGGCCTTCTGAATGAAGAGATAATAGATATGGACAGACACTCTGTATCCGAGATAATCGGTCTGGGCGGCACCATTCTGGGAACTGCGCGCTGCCTGGAATTCAAGACGGAAGAGGGCGTTAAGAAGGGCGCAGAGGTCTGCAGGAAGCACGGCATCGACGGCATCGTTGTAATAGGCGGTGACGGATCCTACCGCGGTGCACAGAAGCTTTCCCACGAAGGCATCAATACCGTGGGTCTTCCCGGTACCATCGACCTGGATATCGCCTGCACCGATTATACCATCGGTTTTGACACGGCTATCAATACGGCCATGGAAGCCATCGATAAGGTAAGGGATACCTCCTCCTCACACGAGCGCTGCTCCATCATCGAGGTAATGGGGCGCGGCGCCGGATACATTGCTCTGTGGTGCGGTGTTGCCAACGGTGCAGAGGATATACTGCTTCCCGAAAAATACGATTATAACGAGCAGGGCATCATAAATCATATCATTGAGAACCGCAAGCAGGGCAAGAAGCATCATATCATCATAAATGCGGAAGGCATAGGCCATTCCACATCCATGGCGCGTCGTATCGAGGCTGCTACAGGAATGGAGACCAGGGCTACTATATTAGGCTACATGCAGCGCGGCGGTTCACCCAGCTGTAAGGACCGTTATTATGCATCCATAATGGGAGCTATGGCAGCTGATCTTTTAAAGGAAGGCAAAAGCAACCGTGTGGTGGCACAGAAAAACGGAAAGTTCGTGGACTTTGATATAGATGAGGCTCTGGCCATGGAAAAGAGCATCAACGAATATGAGTACGAGGTGAGCAAGATACTGTGATAAGTTCACCTGCCAACGAAAAGGTCAAGCATGTTACGGCCCTTAATAAGAAGGCGGCTCTCCGTGAAGAAGAGGGAGTCTTCGTGGCAGAGGGCGTGAGGCTCTTTGAAGAGATACCTTTATCCGACATAAAGGAAGCTTACTTTACGGATGAGGGGCTTGAGATGCTTAAGCAGCGTGGGCATTCGGAGCCGGATATGCTGCTGCGTGACGGCAGGGTAGATATGGTGAGTACGGCTGTCATGGAGAAGATGTCCGATGTGGTAACGCCCCAGGGCGTGCTGGCGGTGGTAAAGAGACGCAGGCACGAATGGGACGAACTGCTTCCGGAAGGCAAGGCGCCGCTTTTGATACTGCTGGAAGATATTCAGGATCCCGGCAATCTGGGCACGGTGCTGCGTACAGCGGAAGCCGCGGGAGCCCACGGGGTGATACTTGGAGGCATGACCGCTGACATATATAATCCCAAGGTGGTGCGTTCCACTATGGGCGCCATATTCCGCCTGCCCTTTATGAGGCTGAATGACTTGAGCTTCTGTTTCGGAGTGTTAAGGAAGCGCGGGGTAAAGATACACGCAGCTGCCATGGAAGGTGCGGAAGTCTTCAGCAGCAGGGATTATACGGAAGGCGCGGCCTTTATAATCGGCAATGAAGGCAAGGGCCTTAAAAAGGAAACCATAGACGGGGCAGACGATACGGTCTACATACCTATGGCGGGTAAGACGGAATCGCTGAATGCATCAGTCAGTGCCGCGCTGCTGCTATATGAGGCAGCAAGACAGAGAGGATATAAATAAAAGCGTAGGGGCAGTTTAATGCCCCTTTTTCTTTTTTGGATTCTTACTACATCATCTGATCGTTACTTTTCTGCTGTGTTGTCGACGGTTCTATGCCCCGGGTTGCAATGAGTGCCTGCAATTCGCTTTTTCCTGATTGCGGTCACATCCCCGGATGTCTTTGAGTGCCTGCATTTCGCTTTTTCATATTTGCGGTCACATTTCCGGATGTCTATGAGTGCCTGCATTTCACTTTTTCATATTTGCGGTCACATCCCCGGATGTCTTTGAGTGCCTGCAAATCACGTTATTCTAATTGCGGTCACTTCCTGGGTATGCCATGAGTGCCTGCACTTCGCATTTTCCTGTTTGCGGTCACATTCCCGGATGTCTTTGAGTGCCTGCAATTCACTTTTTCATATTTGCGGTCACATCCCCGGATGTTTATGAGTGCCTGCAAATCACGTTATTCTAATTGCGGT
>JAFYCS010000009.1 GCA_017539565.1 Lachnospiraceae bacterium | reverse complement strand
TACATCATCCAAGTATTCATCAAGCTTTTCCTTTAGATCATCTGTCATCTGCATAAATTCAGGTGACTGCAGATCATCTTCACTATAAAGTCTGTTATCAACTTTCATGATAACAATAATAACTCCGCCCTGTTCATCATATTTCGTATCACCTCTCTCTACTTTGATTGCTCTATTTTTATATCCGTCATTATTCATTTCTCTGGTAAAGAAACTGTTGCGCATCAGCCGCAGATCTTCATATTCTTCGTAAATCCAGTTATCTGTAATACTGACCGGATCAAATGCAAGTCATGCATTAGAAGAATGACGTCTAGCCGGTATTATACTGTATAGCATAATAATGATAACCATAAGTATAAACATCTCTACAGATAGTCTCATAGTAAAACTTCTCAAAACTCTGTATATAATCAAATTGTAAACTATCATTGATATTAAAGACAGAATAAATAGAATTACACCCCCTGCTATTGAATATCTTATACTGCCATCTTCGCATGTATGATAATTTATGTTCTCTTTTAATACACTTGATACAGACGAATAATTTAATGCAAGGGTTAATAGAATACATATACAATATATAAAATTATTCCTGTTAACATTTAGGCTCTCCAATGCTTCATTGCTTATGGAAATAGGATAAACAAAGTTTTGGGTTTCTGTTATACCATACAAATAATCATTGATTGACTTTTCATCATTATACTCAAAGTAAAAGCATCTAGTCATTTTTGACAACATGCTACTTGGATGTACATTATTTGTAAAAACAACAACTACCGGATCAGTTATACTATTACCACTATTTTTACATATTATAGGAGAAAACAAAAAATATGATTGATCATTTTGGGTATAAATCATATTAACCTTTAATGGATCGGATGATGCATTGTAACTGTTCTCAGGATCTATATCCTGATATACATTATTATATATCTGGTTTTTGCGAAAATCGAATAATTCCAGAAAATATTGTTCAAGCTCATCTGAAAGCGCTGTATATTTTTCCGGCACTATAACATTAAGAGTATTGTCAGATAAAATTATTTCGTCTAAAACACTATTACCCTTTATAGTATTAATAGGGTTTCGCTTAAAATAATTCGCCCCAACTGTAATATGCGTTCTGTAACCATCATTAACAAGTCCATTTAAAGGAACATCTGCATTGTAATACTCTATGGCTTTTAAATAGTCTGCATCAACAAAAAAAGCAGTATTGTTTTCGGAAAGGTAATTGTATAATTTTAGAGCAGGTTCATATAGCTCCATTTCAAATTCCAAAGATGAGGCTTCTCCTATATCATTTATTCCTAACCTGTATATATTGTTTAATGGCTGAAATTGTTTATTATTATAAGCAGCTGTTTTGTATTCATTATATAATGTTGGTAAATAAGAAAGAGTACACATAAATGTAGTTGTCAACATTAATATACTTATAATAATAGAGCATTTATATACTGGTCCAGTCTTTTTAGCTTTACGCTTTGCCTTATAATCATGTTCTATAGCTATTATCGATACAAAGGTCAAGATTACACTAAGAAAAAACAACACAGTCAGTATAATCTGATACCTCGAGTACGTAGATATCAACGCAATTAGATTTGAAACTCTTATCTGATCCGAATTTAGACTTATAGAAACCCCCTTCTTAGAAAGTTCACTTTGCATTCTTCTTAGAATGTTTTCGTCATCTGTATTAATAGTATACATTTCATACACATCAATACTAATACCTTCTTTTAATTCATATATCCTAACAGAGTAATTCGGTAATAACGGTTTAATAAGTCCGCATTGCTTAGGATCATCATGTTTAACATTACTTAAGTATTCCTCTTTAACCGGAATTCTCCCTTTTATCATTCTAATATCAGATGAATATGTCAGATTACTCAAATAAATATCCATTTCCTTGTCTGACCGATTGAATGTTTTTACGGCAGCCAAATTTTCCTGATTCAACCAATCAATAAAGCTATCAACACTATCCCCTGATGCAAAAGATATAGATACGTCTGTTTTATCAATATATGTGAATCGCAACATTTTATAATGCAAAAAAAGACTATTGCTAATTAAAATCAATACAACTACCTGGATAATTATAATTATATACTCTCTTTTTTTCACGACAATCCCTCGTATCCATTATAAAAAAACAAAATGGAGAACCATTTATCCAATGGTTCTCCTGTAAATCTATAATGCTCTAAGATCCCACTTTGCCAGGTTTCCGGTTATTCCAGTCCCAGCAATTACATCAGCACGAACATCTTTGTTTTCCCAATCACTATAATGCCATGATCCGCCATAACCCGTATAGACGCTTGCGCGTCCTTGAGAATTAAATGATGTTGCAATCACAACTGATGCTACACTATCAACAATACCTGTATTCTGAAGCAAACCACCCCACCATACACCGTATATTGTGAGATTACCTACTTGTTTGTGGACAACTGTTGTGGGATTCTCAAAAGAGCCATCTCTCGAATTGCCTATGGGTAATTCAGTCAAATTCGCATTGGCGATGTCAATGGATGTAATATCCTCTGTTGCAAAAAGATAGTATCCATGATCAGCCGGATTATATGCAAGCTTATAATCACCATAACCAAGAATCGTTATCTCAACACCCTGATCGACATTCCTCTCTATATAGTATCCATTAGAATCTGAATACTTGAGTTCTGTTTGCTGCGTGCCTAAATATACCGCTTTATCAGTGCATATTACTTTCGAAACATCCTCATCATCATGAGCATCCACAGAAAAAGGCTGTAATACGTTTCCCATCAACCCTGCTGCTACAATAAAACTCAAAATGTGTTTTGTTATGTGCATTTTTAGCCCCTTCCTTTCTTTAAATTTCATTAAACATTTCTAGACAATAATTCACTTAAAGCTTTTTTTCTTTGCGTATTCTGCAAATTCTTCCAGCCCTTCCGGCTCAACCTGCTGAAACCAGAGCCCCTGGCAATCCTGAGAAATCAGTGGAGCAACTAATGCTACTAACGCACATACAGACGCCGCATGACTCAAGATTAACATTTTTATTCTGCTGATCATAATGCTTACCTCCTTTCACCAATATTTCAGTATCTGATATACCGATAATAACACATCCTATTCGTTTTGCTTAAGCTACAGCAAAAATTGCTTTTTGCCATACAATTTATGCACAAAATCAGCAAAAGACTTTATCATCTGCTTTTTTTGTATATCAAAATGCACTTTTTGTGGGAATACTATTATCCTGTTCCTATCGTATTATAATGTAAATACAGATAAACCAATGCTCAGGATTGACTTTTTTCTTAATCATTTTGCTGGAGACAAGATAACCATGATAGAAAGAATCTGCGCTTCAATAACAGAAACTATGTATAAAGCGGGGATTATAGATTTAAAAACTAAAAACATTTATATATACTGCTTAGATCAACTATTGTCTCAGGTTATATTTGTTGTAATAATCCTTCTCTTCGGAATAATACGCAGTGAACCTGTTGTTTCCTTGATCTATCTGATATGCACTATGACTCTGAGAACCTTTGGTGGAGGTGCACACGCTCCATCGAAAAAGCTTTGTATTCTTTTTTCATATGGGATAAGCATTATTACAATTATACTGTCTCCCTTATTATATAAGTTTATTTCTATTATGCCGTGTACTTTAATATATATTATCTGTAGCCTAATTATTTGGTACCTGTCACCGATTTCACATAAAAACAAGCCACTTTCTGACTCCAAAAAAATACGTTTACATCATAAGTGTGGTATCTCTTTCATTTTCATAACAGTATTTGTTTTGTTATGCCTTATAACAAATCACAAAAAATATCTTGTCACTATAACTTTAAGTGTTATAATCGTATGTATAAGTTCGATCATCGGATATATACAAAACATAAGAGAGCAAGCACATGATTCTAAAGACCGCTATATGTGATGATGAAAAAGAAGGTATTGAATGTATTAACAGACTTCTTGAAAACTATTGTATTGATACAGGAATAGAATTCTCAAAAAGCGTATTCAATAATCCCGATGATCTGTTAAGATCATATACTTCTCCCGGAGTATATGATATCATTTTTCTTGATGTAGAGATGCCTGTTAACGGTATCCCCAAAAACGGAATCGATACCGCTAAAGCTATTCGCAATATTCCTGATAATGATGTCCGGTTAATATACATCAGCAATTATCCTGCCTACATGCAGATGAGCTTTGATGTTCAGGCATCCCAGTATCTTGATAAAAATATCTCTTACGAGCGTTTTCACAGTGTAATGGATACTATCATTCAGGGAATATCTCATGATTCCGCTTTAATGCGCGTTAAAACCGGTCCTGATCAATGGAACCTCCTAAGAATCGCCGATATAATTTGTATTAGTTCTTTTATTGGAAAGCGGGATCTAATATCTTTTTGCACTTCCGATCATGAATATGTCGAATCAGGTAGAAATATATACACTCTCGGAGAAACTTTAAAAGACCAGCACTTTGTTTTTGCTAATAAAAACTGTCTTGTAAACATGAGACACGTTATACAATTTACGCATAATTCTCTTCAATTAAGCAATCTTGAATATATCGAGATAAGTCGTCATTTTAGAAAACAGTTTATAGAGCAGTTTTCTAAAAGTATTCTTATCATATAGGAATTGTTATATGTATTATTTACTTTGTATAATCTCAAGTATACTTAATATTCTGTTACGTGGAGCTTTTTTCGATTACGTTATGGCCAGAAACGATCGTGTTAAGCGTTATTGGTTTTGGATTGCTTCCTGTATATCTGCATTGGTGTTACTAAGCTACAGCATAATCAGTAGTGGATTTTATTCAACAGCCAAAATTTTACTTTCATTAACATTCAATATTTCAGTTACTTTTATTTTAACTGCATTCTATCGTACTGAAGCGATTTTTCAGAAGATCCTTTTCAGTCTACTTTATTATTCTCTTTCCGTTGTGTCAGAATTTATGTCCGCCGCTTTATTGTATACGCTAATTCCGAACTTTAGTAAAACTATTGGAATAGCTCAGGATTCTTATGTAATGATAACCAGCGGCTTGATTCTATGTATAATCATTACGCTATTAGGATCTCTTCCTTTTAAAAAACTCAATTCACTCGAGCATAATCACATCTACGGAGCATCTCTACGTCATCTCTTACTATCATTTTCGACTCCATTATTCTCTATCATAATAACACTTCAATTTTCTCATTTTCATGATCTTACCGGTAACGATGGTAATGAAAAAGCTCTTCTTATCTTCTTTACAGTCATCCTGATTCTTAACATTGTGAATTTTCTTCTTCTCAAGGATCTGTCAAGACTATCATTAATTGAAGAGCAGCTTCGTATGCAAAAAAAGCAACTCGATTTTCAGTCGGCGAATTACGAAAAAATATCACACTCTTATAAAGAAGGCCGACGTATAATCCACGAAATGAAACGTTTTAACAACTATATTCTATCCTGTGCTAAAGAAAAAGACTATGAACGAATAATAGACTTTATAAACTCAAACAGCACGGAAATAGAAAACCGGCTTTTGCGTGTTAACACAGGAAACCTGGTAATTGACAGCCTTATTTCAAACTATGATGCTGCCCTAAAAGAAAAAGATATAACTTTTGAAATAAATATAGGTATAGATTCCGGAGATATTCCTCTATGTGATTATGATCTTTGTATCATATTGGGTAATTTACTCGACAACTCGTTTAATGCAACCAATTCATATATAAATGCCCGGGAAGGAACTCCTAATAACCGCATCATACAGCTTCAGATTAAAACAAAACAACGTTTTTTCGTTCTTCATATTGAAAATCCTTGTATCCAAAATTCGAATATTAAAAAGGGTTCTGATCAACTCATACATGGTTACGGCCTGCTAAATGTAAAAGAAATAGTCAGCAAATACAATGGTATCTATTTCCAAGAAACGGATAATAGTATATATAAAACCACAGTTTCAATTCCTATACTGCGTGATTCTGTTGGTAACATTATAAGGCAGCCATCGTCATTTGAAAATTACTCCCCCTCTCCACCTCCCTAGATGATCCACACACTATATAACATGCACCATTTTGTATGATCTTATATATATAAGATTTCCAGAGTATTTTTCAAATTAATTATGCCAGCTGTAGCAATGGCTCCCGAGCAAAAGAAAGTGACCATAACATCCAAGCGCCAGTTTACTATTCCCCAAAAGTTCTTTACGGAACTGGGATTTGATCGCGAAGCGGTATGCACGCTTGCGGAAAACAAAAGCCCCTGGAGCCAATGATTCCGGGGCTTAACACTAATTCATTTACACCTGTCACTCTTCATCCTTACTGTATTTGCTATCTTACTCCTCCGGCATGTACTCCTCTATGAGGCAATGATGAGTCTTCTTCGGATCCTTTGAATCATAGGTTACTCCGATCAGCAGTATATCCTCATCCCGGCTCTCATAGGGCAGGGCATAGCCTCTGTCCCTTATCTGTTTTATGGCATTCTCAGGTGTATCGTCCCTCTTTAACTCTATGATCAGTATGGAGCGCCTCGCTGCCCTGCGGGGGATAAATACCATATCTGCAAAGCCGGTGCCTCCGCCCACCTCTTCAAGCTGTGTGTAATAATCCCTATAGGTATAATAGGCCAGCTTGATCACGCTTCGCAGGCTCTCCTCGCGATTATAATGCCTGGGAGAGCATTCACGATCATGTACTCCCTGAATGATACGTGCCACCTTCTCAGCATCCATATCCTCCGTGGCTTTAAACAGTTCATCACTCTCCTTTACCCTGCGCATTGTCTCCACATGGGTTATCCTGCGTATGGCATTCTCATACTCCAGCCGTATCTCCAGATTCGGCACATGGGCCGAGCCATCATCCGGATCATAGCAGAGATAACCAAAATGTATCAGCAGCGTGATCACATCATCCCTTGAATAGAGCTCAGACATATCGTTCTTAAACAGCGTAGTATTAACAGTAATCGAATACCCGTTTATCAGCGCATCCGCGTCTGCGCCCAGACCGTCAAAATCCATGTTCAGGTATTGGATAAGGCTGTCCGCTGCCGATGATACCTGCCAATATGATTTATACTTTCCGGCCCTGGCGGCCATCATAACGGAATTCGAATTGTATATCTCCCCGACGCCGGGCAGACGGTATCCGTCATACCATCGCTTCATGGTTTCAAAATCAAGATCTCTGTCTTCACAGAGTTTTCGAACCTCCTCTTCAGTAAAACCTATATAAGGTGCAAACTCCTCCGGGTCAAGTATCGAATACTCTTTAAACTCCGATATAGCCGACTGGCTCCCATCTTTTTTGATCGGGAGTATCCCCGTCATATAGGCTCCGGCAAATACTTTATTTGTAATAGCAGTATTCTTAAAAAATCCACACAAAAAATCCAGATAATCATGCTTCTGTTCCTCAGTAGCTTTAGCATCGCGGATCGGCGCATCCCATTCGTCAATTACAGCTATATATTGTGAACCATCGTTATCCACTACACTCTCCAATGCTTTGGGAAGAGACATGTCTTTATCTACGTATTTCGGATACATCTCACACAGTTCATCGATCAGTTCCTTCTGCGTATACCTTATCAGTTCATCCCGCCCTCCGCACTGCGAGCGGAAATAAGTCATATCCAGATACATCACGTTATATTTATTTCGATGCTTTTCATAATCAGCATCTGACGCAATGGAAAGATCCTTAAAAAGCGCAGATGAATCACAGCTCTTATCATAATAAGCCACCAGCATGGCGGCTGCATAGGTTTTTCCAAAACGCCTGGGACGGCTTACGCAGGAAAGCTTATCTTTTTTCCCAAGAGTTGCGTTCACAAGCCCGATCATTCCGGACTTGTCGATATAAGTGTCATTTCTGTATACTTCAAAATTCTTGTTTCCCGGATTAAAAAACAGTCCCATCCGTGTTTCCTCCACATGCCGGACCGATACTATGCTTTTTTATTTTAACATATAAAGGGCGGCCTGTGGAGCCGCCGCTCTCACATAAACTTTATGTTTAAGTACCCGTCTGCGAACTTCGCCGAAGCTATATCAAGGCCTGCGAACTCCCGGGGAACAGGGAATTTACGGCTTTCGTTCTTAACGCCCAAGATCAGCTCATTCTTATCCTGCTCAAGGCGCAGCTCTTCTTTATCCGCAAAGGGAAGATATATACGCAGCGCTGAGTTTTCTGTATCCACACTGTAGATCTCCTTTTCAAACAAAACAGCCGAAGGATCGAAGTCACCGAAGATCTTATCTCCTACATCCTTAAGCACTTCCATGGTACGGATCTCCCCATCCTGCAGCTCCACATAAAAGCGCGGTACTTCACTGAAGGATTCTTTTATCTCATTAAGGGCATCTTCCTGCAGCTTCTGCCATTTACTGAAATACCCTTCCATGGCCCTCTCGGGATAGATATGATTTACGATCACGGCATCCACATTGTAATGATAAAGACACAGGCAGGTAAAGTTACGCTTCGCCTCGCTGATCACTATCTTCTCGGGAGTAGTGACCACGCGCAGGCTCACCACGCTCTTATCAAGCATCAGCTTCTGCAGGCGCTCCATCTTATCCATCAGATACTCAATATCATCAAATACATTATCCTCCGGCATGGGCACTTTCATGATACCCTCGATCAGCTTGCCGCCGGTCTTTACCAGAGTCCGCTCCATTGGCAGCACTTTCCTGATGAGTCCCGAAAGCCTTTCGGGATATTTAAGGAGCGCCAGCGTTTCACCTGTGGGCGCGCAGTCTACGATAACCGTATCGAACTCACCGCTCTCCACCACCTCCAGGATCTTAAACATAGAGAAAAGCTCCTCAAGCCCCGGAAATACCAGCAGTTCTTCCACTTCGATACCGCCGCCGCTGCCCTTGGCCGTAAGGAGGTTTTTGATATAATCTTTGATGCTGCCCCAGCTTTTCTCACTTTCGTATACGGTATCGATCTCCATGGCATAAAGATTATCTGAAAGCTTTGTTTCCTCCCTGCCTATCTTTACGCCAAAGGAATCCCCCAGGCTGTGAGCCGGATCCGTGCTCATTACCAGCACCTTCTTTCCGGACTCCGCTATCTTACACGCGCTGGCGCATGCCATGCTGGTCTTTCCTACTCCGCCTTTTCCCGTATATATTATCACTCTCATAATGCACATCCTTTCCTGATCATAAACACACTGAGCTTCATTTGTATCTGCCCCCTCCCTGACCGGGAGCTTCTATTCGTGACCTTGTGATATCCTTATCCACGCTTTCCCTTAAGCGCCGTCAGTCTATATCTACTTTCTTTGCTCCCCTTGCCACGGGTGCTTTATCCTCCTGCGCCGTGGTATCTTTATCCTGCTTTGCGGCACCGGCTATGCCATTTATCATCAGCTCTGCAAACATCTGCTTCATTTCTTTTCCTATCACTTCCAAATGAGACGCTGTGCTCTCCGGGAGCAGCGCCAGTATGGCTTTTTTCTGATAGCCTGCCGCGGTTTTCAATCTGTTTATCATATCTTTGTTCATGCTTAATACCTCCATTCTCTTGAGGACGCGGGGACGGTCCTTCTGTCCTCATTTTCCTGTGAGGACGCGGGGACGGTCCTTCTGTCCTCATTTTTCCTGTTCAAATTGGATGCGCAGCCTGCCATCCTCCAGTTTTGCGCTCGTCACATTATAGCTTCGCAGGCTGTTTGGAAGCGGAATGTTACGTTTGAAATTGCCTATCTTTATGACTATATCCGTTGATGCCTGATAGAGATCGATGTCCGCCTTATCGGCACAGGGAGCAAATACTTCAAGCTGGTATCCCTTTTCATTCTGAGTAAAGCTTTCACGGTCTTTTATTATGCGCTTTCCAAATACTTCCTTATCCGCCAGTACGTTATCCGCTATCCTTCTGATGGCCGCCTCGCCGCGTACCTCTTCGTCGTACCAGGGGATCTCGCAGATGGGCAGCGCACTGAAGCATTCTTTCAGGGTATCGATGTATTCCCTCTGGAGGACTATCCATCTGTCAAAGAACTCATTGCCTATGTCTGCCGGGAGTATGCGGTTTATATACAGCCCGTCCACATTGAAATCGTACAGGTTCATGTACATGTAATTGCGCTTGGTCTCTTCCACCACCATCTTCTCCGGCGTGGTCACGATCCTGATGCTGCTGACATCCCTGTCCTTTAACAGTTCCTGCAACTCGGCAAGTTTAAGGTAGATCTTTTCGATATCATTCATCGCTGTCTTGTTGGGCATCTCGACCTTGAACACCGCCTTGGATACCGGAGCCAGCAGCCGCACGCCGATCTTTCCGATGGGGAAGAGTTTTTCCATATACCAGGACAGCAGTTCCGGGAATTTAAGCAGCGATAAGGTTTCGCCTGTAGGCGCACAGTCAACAATGATGCGCTCGTAGGTCTCTTCTTTGTATATGTCCGCTATCTTAAGCAGGGAGAAAAGCTCCTCCATTCCCGGTATCATCCCCAGGTCCGAAATACTCATGCCCCCGGCATCGGAAAGCAGTCTGCCGATATAATCCACAATATATGCGAAATCATTCTGCATAACGTATTCCGGGTCTATCTCATAGAGGGACAGGTTCGGTAATACCTCCTCCGCTTCTTTTCCCAGCTTATGCTCAAACAGATCCCCCAGATTGTGGGCCATATCAGTGCTGACAAGCAGAGTTTTCTTTCCCTCCTTTGCGCTTTTATATGCGTGTGCCGCAGCCACGCTGCTCTTTCCCACTCCGCCTTTTCCCGTAAAAATATAGATCCTGCTCATATTGTCCTCCTTTATATTTCCGTTTATGAATAGTTCCGTTCTCGAAGTATTTGTGTGTATATTTAGCAGCCTTATCGGCTGCCAGTATTCTTTTATCTATACATATAATCTTTCAAGATTCTTCGGGCTTACGCCCTCAGAATGACATTATTATACTTTCAATACACCCCCGGCTTACAACCTCAGAATGACATTATTATATTTTCAATACACCCCCGGCTTACGCCCGGTACGACATCATTATCATTTCAGTACGACCGCGGCTCCCATCCGGTACGGTACTTCACTCGATCGTGATCTTTCTGACTTTCTTTGCTGTCTCTTCCTTCTTTCGCTCCTGCTTAAGTACGTCTATCACCTTTACCATCATCTTTCCGAAGAGCGCCGTTTCTTCCCGGGTGAGGGTGCCCATCACCTGCACCACATAGTACATTATCTCGTTGAAAAGCTTCTGGAACTGGACTCTTCCCCTTTCGCTGAAGCGGATCAGCACCACTCTCTTATCTTCCGCGCTGCGGTATCTCTCAAGCAGGCCGTTCTTTTCCATCCTTCCCACAACGCCGGTTGCGGTATTGAGCGGTACATGTATGTACTCTGCGATCTCGCTCATGTTCACTTCGCTCTTTCTGTACAGGAGCCAGAAGATCAGGACTTCGTTCTTGGTACAATCCAGAAAGATGTTCTCCCAGATCTCCGTGGATAAGAGTTCCTTAACCTCCTCTATGTAGTTTGTAACCATGCCGAATGTCTCCTGCGACATTCCTTCCGGATTCAGATCCATATACGCTCCCGCAATTATTTCTTCCTTCGAAGTAATTTAATTCTACACTCGAAGTATTATTTTGTCAATACTTTTTGTCCTCAGTATTTTCCTTCGATGATGAGTCTGTTTTCTTTTCGCGAATACCGCAATATATCCCTGCTGAAAAGCAGATAGGGCGTATTCATTTCATTTGTTCTGAACATGTCTTCTGCCATCTCTGTCATTTTCCGGCAAAGCTTCTTATCGTCGGCTTTAGTGTAATATACTATATCTTTTGTAGGCACGCAGATAGCCACATCATCATCAAACTCATCTGCTATGCTCCGCCAGATATCAGTCAGGTACAGACTCTCCGCTTCAAAATTGCCGCCTGCGATGATGCCCGATATCCCGGGCTCTTTCGACTCACAGCTCTGATACTTTGTATCCCTTATAAGATTTGTAAAAGCCTTATCCTGCAGCTCTTCAACGCTCATACCTTCGGGAAGCATATCGTAGGTCAGGATGGAATACATATCCCCTGCATCCATTACAAACATGCCTATATAGCTATCCATGATCCTGAGCATTATCACATTATCGCCGTAATCAGAGGAGCCGGTAGATGCCGCCAGAAGCTGCACACTCTCAAGCGGTTTATCCGACCAGTTCTTTTTAAGACGGGGATAGACCTTCTCTATGTCAAAGACCGGCTCATCGCTGAAACCGTCTTCAAAGGGCCCGTCCTCCTCTGCATGTGTCCACTCCAGATCGCAGATATCGTCCTTATCCTTTACAAAGGCCTTAACTCTCTCAAGGAAATCAATGCAGTATTTGCTGTAAGAATACTGGGATATTACGCGTATCACGGGACGAAGCCCGGGCTGCGCCTCATTAGCCTGGCCGCTGGCCACATATCCCAGATAATCATTAAGCTTATCCTGAAGCATCCTGGCATGCTGCTGCCTCGTCGACGCAGTCCATTCAATATCGTCTATGATAACAAGCACGAACTTATCATCTTCGACCATTGTGATATCTATAACTCCGCGGTCTCTTATATCCGACATAAACTTATCTCCTTTTTTATTGTCCGATTCTGATTTTATCATAGAGCGTCTGATTCGGAAATCATTTTTTACTTGACAGCTAATTCAAATTAGCCTATACTTTAGCTAATCCAAATTAGCCACTTGTGAGGAGGATATTTATGAATACAAAAGAAAGGATACTTGATGAAGCCCTGACCCTCTTTTCGGAAAAAGGCTATGCAAATGTTTTTGTAGGTGACATCGCAGAGCGCGTGGGAATAAAAGCCCCTTCGCTTTACAAGCATTACAAAAACAAGCAGGCCATCTTTGATGCGATCATAGAAGAGATGAACAGCAGATTCTTAAAGGAAGCGGAGAGCCTCAACATAAAGGGAAATGATGCAGCCGCCGACGCGGCCATATACAAGGATATTTCCGAAGACGCTCTGGTAAAGCTTGGGCTGGATCTGTTCAGATACTATCTGCATGACGATTACACCAGACGCTTCCGCAAAATGCTCACCATCGAACAGTTCCATGACAAAGAGCTGGCAAGGACCTACCTGAAACAATATGCGGACGATCCGCTCTCCTACCAGGGCATGCTGCTGGGATTGATGGTGCAGCAAGGGGTGCTTAAGACCGATGATATCCCCATCATGACACTGCACTTCTACGCCCCCATCTATTTCCTTTTAAGCATCTGCGATTGTGAACCGGAACGGGAGCCGGAAGCTTTAAAGACACTGGAAGACCACATAAGGATCTTTAACAAACTATACGGGAGGAAAAAGAAATGAAGATCACGGTTATAAATGCAACTGAAAAACACGGCGTTACCTACCGTTTGAAAGAAGCTTTCCTTGAGCCCTTCAAAGACAATGCAGAAATAACAGAATTCTATCTTCCTAAGGATGGACCGGGATTCTGCACAGGCTGCACGGCTTGCATATCAAAGGATCCCACGCTCTGTAAGGATGCCGCCTGCGTACAGGAGATCGAAAAAGCCCTGCTGGAAGCCGACCTGCTGGTATTCACCTCCCCTGCATATGTATTTCACACCACGGGTGCCATGAAGGCTATGCTGGATCACTTTGCTTACAGATGGATGCCCCACCGTCCCGCCGGGGAAATGTTCGGAAAACGCGCTGTGATCATAACCCAGTGCCTGGGGGCAGGTGAAACTTCTACGGCAAAGGATATAAAAGACAGTCTCTCCTGGTGGGGTATAAGCAAGATAAATGTAAGTACCTTCAAGCTTATGAGCGAAGTACGCTGGGATAAAATACCCGAAAACAAAAGAGAAAAGATGACCGGCAAATTAAAGACCCTGGCCGCATCAATGAAAAGAATAGATTACAGCCGCCCCGCCCATTCAAAGCTTTCCGTTAAGCTTAAATTCTATGCCGTACGTATGCTGCAGACATCTCTGGGAAAGGCAGATCCTGAATACACCGATTATAAATACTGGAAAGCCAACGGCTGGCTGGAAAACAAAAGGCCCTGGAAGCAATGAGCCCGGGCCTTAGTGCAGCTGCTTATGATTGATCGTCCTGGGTGTCGATCACGTCGCAGTTTGAAACCGTGCCCTTGGCCCAGGGGCTGCCCACATCGCAGCGGCCGTGATGATAGCTTTCCTTCTTTACTCCGGTATTCAGATCCTCTGAAAAACCTACGGAAAGCCTGCTCACGCCGCTGTTCATTTTATTGTCTATCATATCGACTAATTCATTTACATCCATTTGTGTTCTCCTTTACTGAAATATTCCCCTGTTCAGACCTTTGTGGTAGCTGCTATGCATCTGATTGGACCCTTTCTATGCTCATTGGGCTAACGCATTCTCTATTTTCAAGCTTTGTGTTAGCCGCCAAGCATCTGATTGGACCCTTTTTTAGGCTCTTTTGGCTAACACATCCTCTATTTTTGATCTTTGTGTTAGCCGCCCGGTCTCTGTCCCGGACATTTTCAGGGTCACCGGGCTAACACATCATTCGTTTTAGGCCTTTATGTTAGCAACCGATACAATGATCCGGCATACTTGATCAATCTTCATCCTTACGGTACTTGCTGTAATCACGCTCAAACAATTCCTCTGTAGCCTGGACCCATAGTTTATCCGCATCTACGCGTTCAAGCAAAAGCTTACGTACATAGTCCTTACTCTTGTTGCGGTACTTGGGGAGTTTGTTAAGTTCCTGCAGATGGGCAAGCTCCGATCTCCAGAGTATCGTGATCTTGCGGTGATCCTTGACCCTGGGATTCACATCTGCTTTGCGTATCTCATAAAAGTCCAGCCTGCCCTTTTCATCACGCTCTGCTGATATGATGCCCCACCAGTCCGGTACATGTTCCTTTACATGAAGTGCATGCTTTGAACCCACCACGATGATATTGCGGTCGTAATACCAATTGTAATACTTAACCTGTTTCTCAAGCCTTGCGTAGGTATCCGCATCGGATTTGATCTCAATACCGTATATAAGTCCCGGCGTGACCATCACTACATCCGCACGCACACGGCCTATCACCTTTTCTTCAAGTATGCGTACCTTGCCGCAGGTCTCCTCCAGATATTCGAATAGCGGCTCGCGGATGTCCTTATCACGGAGTATGTTTTTATTATCGTTTTCTTCAGTCATTATATTTGTTAATACATCAAGGTATTCAAGATCCTTCGCTCAGGATGACAAAGCCGTTACTTATGATGACCGGGGACGCTCAGTATTGTATATCCGTCTTACCTCAAAGAGATTAACCATCAGTATTATCCCCAGTATCGCGGCGATTATCAATACCGCAGTTATCACGGGCCAGCTGAATACCAGACTGCCGTCTACGTTAAGTATCCTGTCAAGCATGATATAGCAGAAGATAAAACTTAAAACTGCGCCCATAATGCATGATGATACTGCCCCAAAGCCATGCTCTATCAGCATCATCTTTATCCTCTGGGCCGGATCCATGCCGACCATGTCATAAAGCCAAAGCTCTTTGCGCCGTATGCGCATATCCGCCTGCAATGTATTCAGTATCTGCGTCATGCAGATAGCCAGGATAAAGCTGCCCAGCAGCGTGCTGATCACCTTATAAACATTCAGCATGTTTACGGTTTCGAAATAATCCGCACCGTCCATCTCATAAAGATTATAATACCACAGGCCGTGTGAATCACCAAATCCTCTTAAATTATCATCCAGTATCTCCATATCCCGGGCCACTGCCAGATTCAGGGATTGCGGTATATCAAGACTGCGATAAGTAAGAATATCAAGATCACGGTTCGTATCAAAGGCTGTAACAGTTGATCCCATAGCTTCAACTGCTTTCTCCGTCCTTTCCATCAGCAGTTCCATAGGCATTACCAGTCTTATGTATCGATCCCTTTCCCACTCTTTCCTTATCAAGTCCATCCTGCAGCCCGTACACACCTCACTCTTTAAGATACCGAATATCTTATGCTGCTCCTTCATGCCTCTCTCAAACATCAGTCTCTTAAGCGCCCCCAGCACATCTGTCATCCTTACACTGTTTTCAACAAGATATTCTCTGCAATCGTACCCTGCCTTAGCAAGCTCGGTAAACAATTCATCCTGCAGAGGATAAAACTCCGTATCTTCCGTGCCATGTTTAACAAGCTGCGAAAGAAGACTGGTACTTTTGCCCGGCTCAGTTTTCCTGCTCTTCTTTTCTCCTCCCTCAAAGTATACTATCTCATTGTTTTTTTCCGTCCAGGCCTCCATGCCATGTCTCTCCGAAACTATGGCAACGGCATCGCAAAACGCCTCCTTTGCCATAAGTGCGCCTTCGGTGCTGACAGTCTCTATGATATCCCCTGCCTTATAATCTGTCTTCCTTTTTCCGCTCTCATCCGAAGGGCTTATATCACAGAGGAGCACTCCCCCTTCCGCCAGCATACGCTCATAATCTATCTCTCCTTCCAGAAGATAAGGCTTTTCTTTTTCCATATCTTCCTTTACACAGCCCAGCTCATACACCGTATCGATTTCTCCGCCGGCTGTATATTCATTTAATCTGTCATCACAGGAATAGATCGAGCCCTGTTTCAGATCGCAGGCGCACATGCTCAACCAGAAGCAATCCTTAACCTTATCCCGCTTCATAACAGCTTCACGCAGTTTTTCATTTTTCTCCGGGTCATATACTACATCCGGCCCGTCATCCTTAGCCATATACAGATATTCGGTATACTCCGTATGCATATCTCTTAGCAGGCCCCTGAGAGTCGCCGTATATGTATCAGTAAAGGACGGCAGGGTAAGCAGAAGGAAAACCGAAAAAAGCATGGATACGAAAACCACCACTCCCTTTCCTTTTCCGCGCATAAGATTCTTATCAGCATAGAATCCGGGAGCGCCGAAGATCCTCTCAGCCAGACTTTTTCTGCTTTTACGTTTCTTTTTATTACCTCCGGTAATTTTCCCTGCCAGAAGCATGATGGCCCTGCCCAAAGTGAGCTCCTTTGCAAGCACGCCGTGCAGCGCCTCAAGCGGTGATACCTGTGCGCAGAGTCTGGCAGGCTCAAGCATCGAAAACAGAGTAACGCCTATGCACAGAATGGTCGTATAAACTGCCGCCTTGGGATAAAAACCGAAGCTGAAGGCTGATGCGAGCCCCAGACTCTTTATCAGCCAGGGTTCTATGAGCTTAAGCAACCAGAATCCGAAGCCCATACCCACAACCGATGCAAAGATGCTCATTATGATGCCTTCCGTAAAAAGCAGTATACGGTGCTGGCCATCCGACATGCCTACGCAGCGCAGCAGTCCGAAATCCTTTCCTCTCTCGGTAACGGCTATCATCATCGTATTTCTCAGTATCATTACCGAAAAACCGCCGATAAAAGTCGCCGCAAGCATTATAACGAAATTTACGAGAGCATCACTCTCCGTATCTCCCTGCCCTAAATACGCTGCCGCCGTGCTTATCACCTTCAGTTCAAAACCGTATTTCTTTCCCAGCATGTCGGCGCTCTTTTGCAGATTACCGGTATCTTTAAGTTTGATCTTAAAACTGTAGCTTTCCCCCAGACTCAGCTGATCTGTCAGCACAAGGCGGTTACTCCGCATTCCGTTTATGCGCACTTCTTCTACAGCAGCATCCTCCGGCAGATGCTTTAATGCATTTATCATCTGCGGAGTGTAACTGATCTCTTTATTATTTTCATCCAGCGGGATATAGATAAGTTCATAGGGATTTGCCTGATAATCCGTATAAAAACTGTAATCCCAGGCCGAAAAGCCCATGGTAAGAATGCAGAAGCATAATACAAAAGTCAGCGCGATCCCAAGCACCGAATATGCGGTCCGCGCCTTGTTGTGTCTGATATATTTAAATGCTAAGTGAAAATAATAGGACATGCTGCCTCTCCTCTATGCGAAAAGTATAGCATATCCTATAAAACACAATCAAATTACAGTTTTGTAATAAAAGCCTTAAACCTTCCGGTTACCGGCTAAAACCTCACGGTAATCCTCTATATTCTTCTTTAACAGCTTAGGTATATTCAGTCCGTAAGGGCACTTGGGAAGGCAGGCTCCGCAGCTTATGCACTTCTCCGCCTTTTGCATCTCGGCCTGCCAGTATTCGGATAGCCAGCCCTGCGAAGGCGCACGACGCAGCATAAGGCTCATGCGGTTGCACTGGTTGATCTGTATGCCTACGGTGCAGGGCATGCAGTAACCACAGCCGCGGCAGAATTCACCCTTAAGCTCATCCTGCTCTTTTTTGATAAAGGCTTTTATCTCCTCATCCATCACAGGGGTATCATCCATGTAGGAAAGCCACTCATCCAGTTCGCTCTCCCTCTGTATGCCCCAAATGGGCACTGCTCCATCGAACTGTGATATGAAAGCCTGCGCGGCCCTTGAATTGCTGATAAGCCCGCCGGCCAGTCCTTTCATACAGATAAGTCCCACGTTCTTTTCATTACAGAGATGTATCAGTTCTATCTCTTTATCATCTGCAAGATAACTTATGGGATACTGAAGCGTATCATAAAGCCCCGACTCAACTATCTCCCTGGCTACACCAAGCTTGTGGGCTGTACCGCTTATATGCCTGATCTTTCCCTGCTCTTTAGCCTTGAGCATGCATTCATACATGCCGTTATCCTGGCCGGGCTTCCAGCATTCTCCCATCATATGGAACTGATAGATATCGATATAATCTGTCTTAAGATTATTAAGGGAAGTTTCCAGATCCTTCCAAAAATCCTCCGGCTTTTTAGCCGCAGTCTTGGTGGCGATGATTATGTCCTTCCTGTCAATATATCCGTCGCCGAAGGCAGCTCCCACCTTTATCTCACTGTCACTGTATGCCCTTGCGGTATCAAAAAAGCGCATACCCCCTGCATAGGCTTTTCTGAGAAGCTTTACTGCTTCTTCTACAGATACCCTCTGCACCGGCAATGCGCCGAATCCGTTCTGCGGTACTGTAATCCCGGTCCTGCCCAATGTCACATTCTTCATTTAACTATCCTCCAAAGGTTAATAGAATACTTATGCCACAGCCGGTGTTGTTACATAATAAGATACAACCTCACGAAGATTTCCGCAAGCAGGCAAAAGAACAGCATCATACCTGCACATCTATCGATACGCAACCTGCCGCAGACATATCCGGCACGGAAACGGCTGCCGTAGTGCTTACCGGTGCGCTTACCGGCTCCATCTTAAAACCTTCCGGCCCTTTATCCATTTGGTGCTTTATCATGCCTTTAAGATAATCCATATCGGCTTTTACCATAGCCTTCTCCTCTGAGGCCCTGTGTTTTCTTTTAAGATCTTCCAGATCCTCCTTACTCATATGGGGATTGATGATCTCCATATCCTCAAGCATCTCCATGGCCTCTTCCAGTTCCTTAAGCTCATCCTCTCCGAATTCGGCTATCATCTTATTCATGTCGGAAAGCATCTTATCGGAAAGCCCTCCGGGATTTTCATTGAATTCATCCACTGCATCAGAGATTATCTTCTGCCGCTCGTCAAAGATCTTATCTTCACGTCTGCTGATCTTTTCCTCATCTGCGGACACAACAGAACTCTTAAGCTCCTGCGCAGCCTCCTCTTCTTTATCTGCCCTCTCATCCCTTTTCTGCGTGATGCGGGCCAGTTCCTCCATTTCGAGATGGTTCTTTTTCTTTCTGGCTACAAGCTCCATGCGCCTGGCGTGGGTAAGGGCAAGCTGCAGCTCCTCAGGATCACCCTCCCCTGCCGATATCTTACGCTTCACTTCAAGCACTTTTCTTTTCGCCGATATCACAGCCTGGGCAGCCCCCGTGGAATTCTTAGCCTGCTGTATCTTGCTCTCCACTTCCTTACTGTTATAGTTTACAGGCTTATTCTTTTTTTCTTCCTCTTCTTTATCAGCCTCGGGAGAACCTGAAAGTTCAAGGAAGCCGTTCTTCTTATCCTGTGTTGTGGCAGAATAGGGATTCTGATCATTCCGGGAGCTGCGCTTAAGTTCTCTTAACATTTCGCGCATCCTCTGTTCCTGCTTTGCTTTATCCGCATCCAACTTTTCGGAGATATCAGAAAAACCGGGCACAGTCTTAGCTGCCCGGTCCTTTCCCGTTGTTTTCTTCTGCCATATTGAATTTATCTGCTGATATGCAGATGTCCACTGAATCCCTATCATGCTCTCTACCTCCATGTAGAAACCACTGAAATCCTTTTCTGAAAACACTACTATAATATATCGGCTTACAGATGACAGATCTTAACCCTGCCTTTGCGCTTCCGTTGCCTCATTGTTCATTTTCATAATCCTATGAAACCGCTGCTGTCTGTCGATATTTTGAGCGGGGCATCGATTGTTTTCGACAGGTCAACGCATTTGCCGTCGACCGTGACAGCATAAACATAATAAGCCCCGTCTTCTTCAGCCGTATACTTAAATTCCTCAGACACCGGGAGTTTTACTTCATCCTGCGTCTTTATGTTACGCACACAGACACTATCCAGCGCATCATAATACTCAAGAGATCCCAGATTAACAGAGATCTCATCACCTTTTTTGATCCAAAATGCCGTTTCGCCATAGAAGACCGGATCATCAGCAGACACTGAAGCCTGATCGGATACCGGAGACTCCTGTGAAACAGCAGGTTTAGGATCAACGCTCCCCGCAGGAGCCTGCTGTGTTTTCCCGCAGCATGAAAGGGAAAGCACAAGTATAAGCCCTATGAGCAAATATGCTTTTTTCATACTGCGCCTCCTTCCTGCATATCATCAATTTTTATTATAAGCATTTCGCAAATGATCTGCAATCTGCCCGGTAACTTCAGCCGGTTCTTTTTATACATAAACCGGAAGACCATCCTCCCGGTTTTCCGACGGTTCCTTAAAGAGCATATTCAGCTCATCCCTCATGATCTTTAAGGTCTCTGCGGAGATCATTCCACGCAGCAGCGGGATAAGGTTCATCTGCACATTCCATACACGGTCAGAAAGAGATGTCAGATTATCTGCCGATAAGCTGATCTGTTTTGAAAAGCTTAAGGCAACACTCCTTGTAAGCTTAAGTTCCTGAGCCCTCTTCTGCATGATATCATATCCGGTATAAGCATCTGCCAGGTCTTTATCTGCAGGCTTTTCAAGATACTCTTCCGCCTCACTAAGCTCTTCATCCAGGCGTGAGATATATGCATCATTAGTCATACGCAGGGCCCGGAAAAGCTCTGCCTCCTTCAGGATCTCAATACGGATATCGGAGAAACTGCTGTTTAATTCATCCAGGCGCTTTTCTTTATCCGTCATCTTATTAAGCTCAGGTTCTTCGGCTATTGAAAGAAGCTCGTTGATCATGTCATGAAGCTTATGATGATCTATATTTTTTATACGTTCGGAGACAAGCTTATTAAGCTCCGCAAGCCGGTTCTGGCTTCCGAGTCCGTGATTCAATATATCCGTAAGAGTAGAAAATTCTTTTTGGCTCATGTGTTGTTCCTTATAATAATCTTCGTAAAGATTCTTCGCTTACCCAGAATGACGTATATTCTGCGGCACATATATATTATCGCTAAGATGCAGCTGCTCAAAAAAGATATCAGCATCCTCAAAAATATTCTTTCCTTTAAGGCCCATCTCCAGTGGTGAACGTATGAGGATCTTGTTATCCCCTATGTTCAGCACCTTCTTTAAGAGATCCACGGGAAGGCCGCTGCCGTATCCCACACTCCACTTCTGCTTAAAGGGCATGGATTCCTTTACCCTTAAAAGTATCCTTCGTACGAATTCCTTTCCGCACAGCGGATAATAGCATTTGCCCACGTTAAGCACCTGGCCCGGTCTCTTTAAGCTCACATCGGCAATGAAGATCTCGTTCTTCACGAAGCTCGCTTCAAAGGCCTTCAGATTCACCGCGATGTCATTCTGCTCAAAAAGGTTTATCATGTTAAGGGTAAGGATGCCCCTGTTACGTATCTGCTCCTCAGTCGTAAAGCCGCTGTATACCAGATTGATATAAACGTCTATGAACTTCTTTTCTCTTGCCCGGTCCAGACGCCACATGGTCTTGGGCGTTCCTGCCACAAAGTTGGGAACATGGGGGCGTGAGCCCACAACAGCCGGAACACTCCTTCGCAGCTTTACCGGTTTTCTGTACGTATTCTCCAGTTCTTTTTTCAGCTTAAGGAACAGGTCAAGATCCCTGTCATAGCCGCCGTGGCAGTATCTTATGGCATCTTCCAGCGGTGCCCCCGCAAAATCTTCGGGAAGCACTTTACTCTTCTGGGTAGGAAAGATCTCCTTGTTTATGCTGGGCCCCGCAGAAAGGAACAGTTCCAGATCCGTAAGGGAGTGGAAATCGATACGGTAAATACTGTATATTTCATTTTCGTCATTAAACATGACGGGCTTAAGCTTCATTATCCTTTTCTTCCCGATCTCCTTACACGGTCAACTTCCGACGCAAACAGTTGCCAGATACCATAGCTTTCCGAATCCTTCTTAAGGCGCTTTTCGATTTCATCCTTTAAGAATGCCAGGTATTCCGGTTCCTTTGTTTGGACAAATTCATAATTCATTATCTTAACCGGAGTGAAGCTTCCGTTATCCATATACTGGCGTATGCGGAATGCATCCCTGGTGGTAAAGATACCCTGCGCCGGGATACCGCTCACTTCTTTCCAGCGGTCGGTGGCATAACGGAATGCGCAGGCAAATTCAAACCAGTCAGGATAATCCCTGAGTATAGCCTGCTCCACGCGGTTATCATAACCGACATATATCGGTATCATACGCTGCTGCACAGATTCTTCTATGCGCTCTCTGGTATTGTAATTGATATCTGCTCCGTTTCCGTCCGTATTTCCTGCTGCCACCACGCGGAAGTTGGGATGCTTTTCAACCTTCTCGCCTCCGGGGAAGCAGTAGCTTGCATGGACATGGTTTGAGAGAAATGAATTAAGCTTTACCGTAGCCTTGCTGTTACCGTTATCCAGCTCGTCGCAGAAGGCTATGCCGCCGTATTTATACAGGCGGTAGAAATTCGATTCGCTGTATTCACCCATGGCGGTAACGTATCCTAAGATATCATATTCCTCATTGATATATCCTATATCAGAAAGATCCACGTTAAGCAGATCACCTATCTGCTGCACCATATATGTCTTTCCGCAGCCTGAAGGTCCGATAAGATAAGGGTTTACCTCTTCAATCACTGCAGTAAGCACATCATCAAACATTTCATGGAAGAGCTCTCCCTGTGCGATCCTGCGTTCTTTTTCCTTCATTGCTATGGCAAAACGCTCCTTAAACGGAACATTACGGTCCAGCAGAGGATTGACGGAAGGTATGGGGCGCACAGTCTTTACAGCGCTTGCCGCAACCGCCGCAGGACTAGCTGATGACTGCGCAGCTGCCATATCCACAGCAGATACTGCCGGAGACAGATCCTCCGCTGCAGCCTCTGCCTTCCCGGAAGATACCTCCTCAGCTTCCGCAGATTCATTGATCTTCCCAAGCCTCTCTATCATGCTGTCGTTAAGCACCTGCAGCTTAGCGATCCTCTCAAGCAGTTCCGTATCCTCCTTAAGCTTTTTCGTCTGATCACGCAGCCTCTCATCCGTATCCGACGCCTGCCTGATACGGCGGATCACATCATCTGCTTCCCTGCTCAAAGAATTGATCTCTGCCGCAGCCGAACCCGTTACGGTCTTAGCCAGGGCTTTGTATTTTCCAAGCTCCGTCTCCGCTTCCGAAAAGAGCTGTTTTAAGAAAACTTCTTTTTCAAGATGGATGGATTCCTTCTGCTGAGCCTCATATTCCTTAAGCTTCGCTTCGATGCTTTCCACCGCACTCTTTACTTTTGTATCCAGATAAAGCTCTGTAGTACGTGCGGTCTCTTTCGAACGCTCCTCTATCTCGCCTGCTACGCGTTCCATCTCACGGCTCTTTAATTCCAGCGTATCAAGAACGTTCTTTCCGCTTTCCACAGTGAGCGCTGCTTTCTGTACGTTCTTCTCAACCTGCGCCAGTCGCACGGGATCGATATCATATACACCGTTACTGCGCTGCATCTTCCAAAGCTCGTTATCAAGAAATGCTCCGTATGAATCAGGGCTTTCATTGACCAGCCTGCTCACCATGTTAAGAAGGTAAGTAAGAAAAGCCCCCTCATCTATGATATAAGGACGTACTTCCATTGCATGGGTTTTGATCGCATCAAAGATCTTAAGCGCATTGCGCTGCCTGCTGATCACCTGTACCAGCGTAAGATATGATATCTTATCTGAGAAAGCGGCAAAAAGATATGGATAAAAGAAGCCCCTCATCACAAGACCGTTATCTCCCGCCAGTACCTTAAACACTTCCACCGTCTTTTCAAATTCCGGCGTATTCTCATCAAATAAAAACAGGGCGTTATATACGTCCTCCGCATTATGTATCAGCCCCGGAACATTACTTGGAAGGGAAGCCTGTTTGCGTATCATATCGATCATATCAAGATACAGGGCAAGAGGTTTTATCTTAGGCTCTTCCGTGCCTCTTTTTATCCGTTCCAGGCTGTCAATTATCTCCTGCAGTTCATCGGAACGCAGGAACTGTTTTCCCATATCGCTCTTCAGATCATCTATGATCTTATTAAGCTTTCTTACAGTGACTGCCTTTCCCGCATTTAAATAATCACCCGGCATTTTTATCTCCTCCGTAAATTCTTCCCGAATATTTTTCCCTGTAACGTCCCGATCCCGGCAGTACCGGATCAAGCAGATGCAGTTCGGTTATGTCTTCACGTTCATACAGACGCAGTGAATATTTTCCGAAAGTGACACGCGCCTTATCTGTGTCCGTAAGATACTGAAAACAGGTACAATGATTTATCTCCATTCCCTCATCTTCCGTATCAAAGAGCAGATATCCCGTCAGGGCATTTTCCGCACTAAAAAATGTCTCCCCCCAGGGCAGTTTATAAGCCTTCCAGATGTTCTTTTCCGTAGCTGTCAGCTTAAGGATACGGTCTTTCGGATAAACACCTTCCTCAGGCGAAAGGCCTGTTTCCTCGTTGAGTATCACTGCATCTTTTCGTGTAAGGACATGCTTAAGTACCGTATTATACTTTAATACCCGCAGATCGATGTATCCTTTATATGACTGCTCATGATCGTGATAACTTACCGTAACTCCGTCAACGTCATACAGTATCTTCAGCTCAAGAGTATTGCCCACAGACAGTACGTCCCTCAGGGTAACCTCATAAAGTTCCGCAGGATGTGTAATGATCTGATACGGGAAATGCAGATCCTGCCCTTTATTCAGGGCATCGATCACTCCTTTTCCAAACCAGTGTCTTTGCTTATCCGCAAAAGAAAAGTCACCGGCATCTGTTCTGTAAAGTGTTTTTAAAACATATTTTATGATCGGTAGTATATAGATATGGCTGAATGCCTTCGACACCACCATTGGCGCCTTATGCTCAGTATAACTGCTTAAGCATTTTTCAAAAGATTCTTCGGAAAAAGCATTGGCCGCCTGAAGGACCTGCCTTGTCTCATCATCCGCAATGATATCGGAATACTGCGATTCACGCTCATATACCTGTGCTATACGGTCAAAAAGCTCTTTAAAACCTGCGTCCGCACTGCAGAGATTGACGGTCTTATCCCGGTAATATGCCAGAATGCCGCACAAAGGTCCGTCTTTACCAAAGAGATGGTAAAAACGGACCATGTGGAGTTTGTCTATCGTGCTGATCATCTGTCCCATTTATCGGACAGCGAATTGATCTGATCCGCAAATTTGGCAAGGTCTTTGTTTGCGCCGCCTTCGTTCTTGTAGATAACGGCGATCAGGCGCTGGCCTGCAGCCAGCAGCCGCTGGAATACATCCGAAAGACGTTTCGCCTTCTTCTTTTTGGGTATGCCCACTGTCTGGGTGATGAACTCACCCGTTATCATATCAAAGGAGCAGCCACTGTAAGGAGCGTATGCATCATAGCCGTATTCATCTTTAAGACACTTGGTAAAGAGCGTAGCATTATCCTCATCGCCGTGTACCACGAATACCTTCCTGGGCTTATCTCCTATCTTCTGTATCCACTCGATGAGTCCGGCCTTATCGGCATGTCCGCTCATACCGGGGAGCTGCGCTATGGTAGCCCGGACTTCGATGGGTTCTCCAAAGAGCTTGATCTCCTTCTCTCCGTCTATAAGAATGCGGCCCAGAGTACCCACAGCCTGGTAACCGACAAAGAGTATGGTAGATTCCTCGCGCCACAGATTATGCTTTAAGTGATGTCTGATACGGCCGGCATCACACATACCTGATGCTGAGATGATAACCTTGGGCTCACTGTCAAAGTTTATCAGCTTTGATTCATCGCTTGTGATGGAAAGCTGCAGTCCCGGGAAAGTAAGGGGATTGATCCCTGACTTTACCAGCTCGAGTGCATCACCCGAGAAACAGTCAGCCTGATTCTTCTTAAAGATCTCCGTAGCTTCTACCGCAAGAGGCGAGTCCACATATACCGGGAAGTCCGGCACGTTGGTAACAAGACCCTTAGCCTTTATCTCACGTATATAATACAGCATCTCCTGGGTACGGCCCACGGCAAAGGAAGGTATGACCAGATTTCCGCCGCGGCCCAGGGTATCGGAAATGAGCTTTGCCAGATTGCCTACATAATCGGGATGGTTCTCATCATGATATCTGGTTCCGTAAGTGGATTCCATGATGACATAATCCGCACCCTTAACATACTGGGGCTCACGGATGAGGGTTCCCTTTTTATTTCCTATGTCACCGGAGAATACCAGCTTGCGCGTTTCGTTTCCTTCGGTGATCCATATCTCTATACTTGCAGAGCCCAGGAGATGTCCAACATCCGTAAAGCGGAATTTGATACCGTCACAGAGCTCATATATCTCATCATAATCGAACGGAACCAGCCTGCGTATAGCACCCATGGCATCTTCCATGGTGTATAAAGGCTCTACCGCATTGGCCGCGCTTCGCTGTGCCTTGCGGTTCTTCCATTCTGCTTCCTGCATCTGTATGTGTGCTGAGTCACGCAGCATGATGCTGCAAAGATCCACCGTTGCTTCGGTAGCCATTATCTGGCCTCTGAAGCCTCTGGCGTAGATAAGGGGCAGAAGCCCCGAATGATCGATATGTGCATGTGAGAGAAGCACATAATCTATAAGCCCCTCCTCTATGGGGATGTCTACGTTCTCGTAGACATCAATGCCCTGCTCCATGCCGCAGTCCAACAGAATGTGCTTTCCGCACGCCTCCAGATAATGACAGCTGCCTGTAACCTCATGAGCTGCACCCACAAAAGTAAGCTTCATACGTAACCCTCCATAAGATCCTTCGCTGCGCTCAGGATGACACTGATCCGGCGCTCAGGATGACATTCTATAGCTAGTAAAACATCCTGACCCCTCCGGGAATGACGCCTATCTTGTTTGTTTCAAGTCCCTCTGCCTTCTCGCCGTCCAATGACCAGTCCGGCTTTTCCGCACAGAAGAATGATACCTGATCCACTTTAATAAACTGCACCAGGGGAGTATCGAACTTCTGCTCCTGGAGTGCCTGAACGATCTCTCCAAGCTGAATCAGATCCCTGGGCATGGATATCAGCATCAGTTCAAAAAAGCCATCAGAAAGGCTTACATTTGCATTTCCAAGGCTCATCACGCCTCCAAGTGAAAAGGTGTTGCACACCGACACAAAGAGGTAATTATCTTCATACACGTGTCCGTCCACTACGACACGCATATGCCAGGAGCGTATCTGGGTAAGCTCCTTCATTCCTTCAAGAATATACGCTGCATGGCCGAACACATTCTTTATCCTCTGCGGCGTATCATAGGAGGCACGTGTAAATATCCCGCATGAAGCGGTATACACAAACTGCCTGCCGTTAAATGTTCCTATATCAAGCCGGTGGGGCTTGCCTTTCATCACACATTCGGCAGCCTCTCCGGGATCAGACGGCAGCTTTAAGCTGGCGGCGAAATCATTGGTAGACCCTGCCGGGATATATCCTAATGGTTTATCCCAGCTGTATTTGCGAAGTCCTGCAATGACTTCGCTCAGGGTACCGTCACCGCCCATGCATACCACTCTGTCGATCTCATCATCTACGTGCTCCTTCACCAGATTAGCCGCGTCTCCGGGCTCTCTGGTGAAGCACACGATAGTCTCGTAATAATGATCGGAAAAAGTAAGTATGATGTCGCTTAACGCACTGTCCTTTTTCTTTATCCCCGCATGGGGATTTACGATAAATAAAAGTTTTTTATACGATGCCATCTCTTAATTAAGAGGATACTTTGCGGTAAGTTCCTCAACGATTGCCTTTGCTGCGGGAATGCCTGCTTCCTTCTCCTTAACGATGATGGAGATAGCCTCTGCGATCCTGTCCATATCAGCGGTGTTCATGCCACGGCTGGTAACGGAAGGTGTTCCCAGACGGATACCGCTGGTAACATTGGGCTTCTGGGGATCGTTGGGTATGGTGTTCTTGTTTGCGGTAAGATGAGCCGCATCCATCCATGCCTCTACCTCTTTACCGGTCAGGTTGAATGAAGTAAGGTCAAGAAGCATCAGGTGATTGTCGGTGCCGCCGGATACTATCTTAAGGCCTCTGCTGAGCAGTCCGTTTGCAAGAGCCTGTGCATTGTCTACGATACCCTGGCAGTATGTCTTGAAGTCATCGGAAAGAGCCTCTTTAAAGCATACAGCCTTTGCTGCGATAACATGCATAAGAGGTCCGCCCTGGATGCCGGGGAACACAGCCTTGTTGAACTTATACTTCTTAGCGTTCTCTTCGCTTGATAAGATAAGACCGCCTCTGGGTCCTCTTAAGGTCTTGTGGGTGGTGGTGGTCACTACATCCGCATAAGGGATGGGTGAAGGATGAAGGCCTGTAGCAACAAGACCTGCGATATGAGCCATATCCACCATCAGCACTGCGCCTACCTTATCCGCAACTTCACGGAATCTCTTGAAGTCGATGGTACGTGCATAAGCGGAAGCACCTGCGATGATCATCTTGGGCTTGCACTCAACTGCGATACGCTCAAGCTCGTCATAATCGATGAATCCGTCATTGTTAACACCGTAAGGTACGATATTGAAGTATGTACCGGAGATATTAACCGGGCTGCCGTGAGTCAGATGTCCGCCGTGATCAAGGTTCATACCCATGATGGTATCGCCGGGCTGGCAGATAGCGAACTGTACAGCCAGGTTAGCCTGTGCACCTGAGTGGGGCTGAACGTTTGCATAAGTGCATCCGAAGAGTTCCTTTGCACGCTCAATAGCCAGGGTCTCAACTACGTCAACACAATCGCAGCCGCCGTAGTAACGCTTTCCGGGATAACCCTCAGCATACTTGTTTGTAAGAACGCTGCCCATTGCTGCCATAACCGCATGGCTCACCCAGTTCTCGGAAGCGATGAGCTCGATATGGCTGTTCTGTCTTGCCTGCTCGTCCTGTATAGCCTGAGCTATATCGGGATCAACAGCTTTTAATTCGTCGATAGAATACATTGGTCTTTCCTCCTAAAAAATATTGTGTTTATTGTAACATATTTATCTTTATTACGCTATACCAACAGACGCAGTTTTCCTGCCAGGCATCTGGCACTGATGTCCATTGCCCTGGTGGTCACTTCCCCGTCGGTATGCACATAGAGCATCTGTGATGAGGTGATACGCACCTCTGACGACCTGTCTATGCATATGCCCTTAGTCCCCACATGATCGCCGCTGTATGCTTTGGGAAATACAAACAGCACCCTGCGCCTATTTATCCTGTCGGTAAAGCACAGATCCAGCTCACCGTCGGTGCTGTCCGCCTCCGGTGCGAACATCACTCCGCCGCCCTGGTACTTATGGTTCATCACAGCCACAAGTATACAGTCACGGGCAGGATAGACTCTTTTTCCGTCCATATAGATATTGCAGTCTGCCTTGGGCGCCGTCAGCAGGCCCTTTAAACAGATAAAGCCGTAGACCAGTCCCCCCAGCCCCAGTTTGTTAAAGAATTTCTTTAATCTGGAACGTGCTACCTCAGCACATACCGCAGCATCAAAGCCTATACCGGCGCTCACGATAAAGTAACGCCTGTGTCCGTTCATATCTTCACGCTCGGCCTCATTATAGGTGAGCAGGCCCAGATCGGTGCGGCGCTCCCTGGCGGGAGGTTCCCCGTCCATCCAGGACATCTGTCCGTCCCCTGCTGCCAGTATCCTTTTAAGGCTCTTTAGGGGATCATCGGGAAGCTCTAACGCCCTGGCCAGGTCACTGGCGGATCCGGTAGGAATATAGCAGAGTTTAAGCCTTGAAAAGCACTTGTCTCCCGCAGCCGCGATGCCGTTTACGGTCTCGTTTACGGTACCGTCACCTCCAAGGAGTATAAGGTTTACCGTGCCTTTGTCCTTGTTCAGGATACACTTTACTATCGTCCCGGCCTTACGGTCTTTGGCAGTGTAATAATAACGGTACTCAACCTGCTTATCATCCAGCTCTTTACGCAGCTCCTGCCATATCTTCATACCCTTCCCCGAACGGGCGGTAGGATTGATTATGATGTAGAACATTGATGCACCTTTCTTATTAAGCTCCTTCGCTTCGCTCAGGATGACATGGAAGCGAAAAACTCCTCCGCGAATCTTACGGTTTCCATTGCGTCCTTACAATAGCGGTCTGCCTGTATCATCTTTGCGTATTCGGGGGTCATGACCGCTCCTCCTACGCAGGTCTTACATTCGGGCCATTTTTCATGAAGCTGTTTGATGGTCTCTTCCATTGCGGGAACGGTAGTGGTCATCAGGGCGCTTAAGCCCACCAGCTTTATATTCTCTTTTATCGCGGTCTCAACTATCAGCTCCGGCGGAACATCCTTGCCCAGGTCGATAACATCAAAACCGTAATTTTCCAGCAGTACCTTTACTATATTCTTGCCGATATCATGGATATCTCCCTTGACCGTGGCAAGTATCAGCCTGCCCTTGCTCTCCTGCTTCTCTCCTGCTGCCGCGATCTTCTCCTTTATGGATTCAAAGGCAGCCGAAGCGGAATCCGCACTCATGAGCAGCTGGGGCAGGAATACCTTCTTGGCTTCGAAGCCTTTACCGACTATATCAAGGGCCGGTATCAGCGCCCCGTCGATTATATCCATCGCGGGAACATCCGCAGAAAGAAGCTCTGCCGTTAAAGCCCCTGCCTTTTCCTTAAGTCCCTTTACCACGGTATCCACAAGAGGGATCAGTCTTTCATCTTTTATGCCGTCATAGCTTACGGCTGAAGAAGCTTTAGTCTTTGCCTCTCCGGATGACGCTGCAGGTACAGCGGAAGCTACAGCCGCTTCGTATTCATCCGTAAAGCCTATATACTCCATGCAGTTTTCATCCAGGGCCTTTAAGGCGCAGAAGGAACGGTAAGCCTTCATCATCTCCATGGAGCCGGGATTCATAATGGCTGCAGACAGCCCGTTCATCATGGCCATGGTAAAGAAGATGCCGTTGACCAGATCACGCTTGGGCAGGCCGAAGGATATATTTGATACGCCAAGACTTGTGAGTCCCTGCGCATCATCCCTGATAAGCTTAAGGGCATCCAGAGTGATCTTTGCGGAATCCGGCTCCGCACTGATGCTCATTGCCAGGGGATCGACTATGATATCCTTTTTCTTAATGCCGTACTCTGCGGCCTTTGCATAGATATTCTGTGCTATCTTAAGACGTCCCTCCGCAGTGGTGGGGATGCCTTCTTCATCAATCGTAAGTGCAACCACCAGACCGCCGTATTTCTTTGCCAGCGGGAATACCTGCTTCATGACTTCTTCCTTGCCGTTTACGGAATTGATCATGGGCTTGCCGTTATAGCGGCGCAACGCCCTCTCCATGGCGACAGGATCGGTGGTATCTATCTGCAGCGGCAGATCACAGACGGCCTGCAGCTGCGTTACCGCCTTTATCATCATCTCCGGCTCGTCTATCTCCGGCAGGCCCACGTTGACATCAAGCACATCTGCATGCTGGTCCTGCTGCAGCAGTCCCTGCTGGAGGATGTAATCCATATCATCATTGCGCAGCGCTTCCTTAAGACGCTTTTTGCCCGTAGGATTGATGCGCTCACCTATCAGTATGGGACGTATGCCGAATTCCACACTATGGGTATAGGAAGTTATAAGTGTATGCTGCTTCTCACTTAAAGGCAGCGGAGTCATCTTCCTGACGGTGTCTATCATCGCACCGATATGGGGAGGCGTGGTGCCGCAGCAGCCGCCCAGTATCCTGGCACCCTTGGCTGCGATCTGCTCCATGGACTTTGCAAAGCCTTCGGGCAGCACGTCATATACGGTCTTTCCGCCCTCTGTCCTGGGCAGTCCCGCATTGGGATTGACTATCACGGGTACGCTGGCGTATTCGCACAGCTCATCCACTATACCCATCATCTCATCGGGGCCCAGTGAACAGTTGACACCCAGTGCGTCAACTCCCAGACCTTCCGCCACTGCCACCACCGTCCTGGGGTCGGCACCCGTCAGGAGCTTATGGCTCTCATCATATGCAGTGGTAAGGAAAACAGGCAGTCCGCTCTCCTTTGCCGCAAGGATGGCAGCCTTGGCCTCGTATATATCGTTCATGGTCTCGATGAGGATAAGGTCCACATCGCAGGCCATGCCTGCTTTTACTGTCTTTAAGAAAATCTCATAGGCATCTTCAAAATCCAGGTCTCCCAGAGGTTTTAAGAGTTTTCCCAGAGGTCCCACGTCAAGTGATACGTAATGCTTTTCGGATGCCTTCGAAAAATCGTCACTCCTGCCGGGCAGCGGAGTACAGCTCTCTACTGCATTGATCGCAGCACGAGCGTTGTCCACCGCAGCTTTTATTATCCCTTCCAGTTCGCCATCCCCGGGGAATTTCATTATATTTGCACCGAAGGTATTGGTCTTTAAGATGTTTACCCCGGCCATAAGATAATCATAGTGCATGCCCTGTATAACGTCGGGATGCTCCATGTTCCAGCGCTCGGGAAGCTCTCCTGGCTGAAGGCCCGCAGCCTGCAGTATGGTGCCGCAGCCTCCGTCAAAATATGTAAAACCGTTCTTTATATGTTCAACTATGTTCATGCATTTACCTCTTTACTTTCTTTTTCCGAAGAGCCCCTGTGCAAAAACACCGGCCAGTGCCAGAAGGGCTACTGCAGCCATCCACACAAGTGAGGGGAGATTAACAAATGCTTCTATATCTGCAGGAACCAGAGGCAATATGCTTCGCAGGAAATACACGGCTCCGTACGCACCCAGGATCGACGTGATAAGTACTATCACTACCCTTTCGGATTTTATAACAAGCCAGGCTATCAGCCACGCAATGGCTGCGCCGGCGACTATTGCAAACAGCGGATATACGAATTCGGGAAGCCCCAGCTTCTGGGCCAGCATTTCAGATAAAGCCGCAGAAAGATTATCCTGGGCAAAATGATATGCGGCGATGAACACGCCGATACGCAAAAACTTCCAGGCAAGGACCGCGCATACCAAAGCTGCCACCAGCTGTATGATAAGTATGGTCCCTTCATCGAGCTTTAACAGCTCCAGATACGGCTGCACACGGGAAAAACCCACCGCAAACCCTATCATGGCCAGTGCCAGCCTGTATACACTGTAGCCTCTGAAGCATATGAAACCTGCCGCTATCATCAGCAGGGCGTATATCAGGATCAGATTCTGTTCCGAAAGAAAAACACTCATGCTTCAACTCCTATGACTGCACTGACCGATTTTTCGGGACTCATGATAAGTGTATCCATCAAACTCAGACCTATATATTTAGAGGGGTTGAGCACTGCAAACAGCCCCTTCTGATTCTCCAGATCAAAATCCCCGTATCCGGGGCTGAAGCGCCTGTGCAGTTTCCGGCCTTCCGCCTGTACCTCTGCATCGAGCTTTTCGTTCAGATCATCACACACCGCTTCTATGGCAGCAGCTCCGGCCGCCTGCAGAAGGGCGGCATCCGCAAGGGAACGTACTTTGGCACGGGTCAGTTCCCTGTCAAAAGCCGCACCTATGGTTGCCGCAAAGATGTATATCTCCGTACATCCTTCAAGATTATCCCTCAGCTGTGAACTGTGTATCCTGCCGTATGGCATCACTATGCCGTCATCATCAAAAAAACTTAAGGGATAACGTCCGTATACAGCCTTTCCCGCCATAAAGGTCCTGACCTTTTTGATTGTTTCATCGATCAGTTCATCCCCTGCCAGTATCGCTTCACGGCTGTATCCTAAATACCGGGCCACCTCGCGGCCCGGTATCAGCAGTTCTGCATTATCAGCTATGTAAGTATGTACCGTGTTATCCATCTCAGGCCTTTTTACAGGAGGGAACTATCTCGGATAAGTTCTCCTGTATCTTTGCCGCCACATCCGCCTTATTCATAGTATAGATATGGATGTGATCCACTCCGTTGGCCAGCAGGTCAAGGATCTGGTCGGTGGCATAAGCTATTGCCGCCTGCTTAAGGGCTGCCGGATCATGTCCGAAACGGTCTAAGAGCGCCACATAACGCCTGGGGATAAACGCCTGGGAAAGCTTTATTATCCTTGCCATCTGCTTTGCATTGGTAACGGGCATGATACCCGCGATAACAGGTACCATCACGCCTGCGTCACGCAGACGGTATAAGTAATTATAAAAGATATTATTGTCGAAGAACATCTGAGTGGTAAGGAACTCACAGCCCGCATCCACCTTTTTCTTCATGTTGGCGATATCGGTCTTAAGGTCTTCCGCCTCGGGATGCTTTTCCGGATAGCATGCTCCGCCGATGCAGAAATCCCCGTACTTCTTTATTACCGGAATGAGCTCGCTGGCGTGCTTGTAGATCCACTCATCGGTGCTCTCCACACCTTCGGGAAGGTCACCGCGCAGAGCAAGGATGTTTTCCACGCCTACCGCTTTAAGGCTCTCAACCTGATCCCTGATGGTCTCCTCTGAAGCATTGACACAGGTAAGGTGTGCCAGGGCGGTAACTCCGGCCTTTTCGATATTGGCTGCAATGTCGGTAGTATACTTTCTTGTGGATCCCGCAGCACCGTAAGTCACACTCATGAAATCGGGCTTAAGTGCAGCCACTTCGCCGGTGGACTTTACCACGCTGTCATAGACTTCGCTGGTCTTGGGCGGAAATACCTCAAGGGATACTGTGGGTATTCCGGTATTAAGTATTGTTGATATTTTCATATACTGTTTCCTTTTACTAATAAGATCCTTCGCTTCGCTCAGGATGACAATGTCACAAGAAGAGGCCCGCCTTTTGGCATTAGGAGGGACCCGCAACGCGGAAGGTACCTGATGCCGCTAAAAAGGTGGGAAGATCGTCTTGCGACCCTTTCTCTATGAATCTTTAATATCTCTTCTTCTCGTACTTCAGTCGTGTACTCAGTGTATTGCGTATACGGGCGATACGCTCGTCCGGGCTGTCTTTCTGGGGTTCCATCCCAAGTGACATCTCTATTGATGTAAGGCTGCGCTCATCAAGCTGCTCACGCACCTGATGCAGCACTTCCAGCTGCTCTGCAGGCTCTTCCGCATCAAGGAAAGCCATGAGTGCCGGGTTTACCTGTGCATTCGGATCTGCCATACGCCCTCCTTATTTCTTCTTTTTCTTCTTTGAAGAACTGCCTGAAGGATTGCTGCTGCCGTTGTTTGCTTCAGCAGCCTTTGCAGCTTTTGCAGCAGCCTTTGCGGGGCTCATGCCTTCCTCAGAAGGCAGTGCATAACGCTGCTCTACCATGTGCTTTTCTTCGTAGCAGTCGAATACGAATTTGATCTCGCCATCCTCCATCTTGGGAGTGATGAGACTTACAAGGGGAACTACGATAAGGCCTGCGATCATCGCTGCGGCACCTGCATTGATGGGGCTCTGGATGAACTTGGTAGCAGGGAAAAGGTTAAGTACCGTGATACCGATAGCTACAACAAAGCAGCTCCATACGGATGCACGGGTAACGCCCTTCCAGTACAGGCCGTAAAGGAAAGGAGCCAGAAATGCACCTGCCAGTGCGCCCCATGAGATACCCATGAGCTGTGCGATAAGTGCAGGGGGCTTAAGAGCCATAACTACAGAAAGCACGATAAAGATTATGAGGAAGATCCTCATGGTTATAAGCTGTTTCTTATCATCCATCTTCTTGATGACATTGTCCTTCAGAAGGTCGATGGTGATGGTCGATGAAGATGTAAGTACCAGTGATGCCAGGGTTGACATTGATGCGGAAAGCACCAGCATGATCACAACGCCGATAAGGATATCCGGCAGGGTTGAGAGCATTGAAGGGATAACGCTGTCGTAGAGCACTCCGCCCTGGTCATTCCTTGCTACCACATCGTCAAAGAGTCTTCCGAAGCCGCCAAGGAAATAGCAGCCGCAGGAAATGATAACTGCGAATACGGTTGAGATGATGGTACCTGTCTGTACTGCCTTCTCATCACGTATAGCATAGAATTTCTGTACCATCTGGGGAAGGCCCCAGGTTCCCAGTGAAGTAAGGATCACAACACCCAGAAGGTTTAAGGGGTCGGGTCCGAAGAAGCTTGTGAAAAGGCCCTGGCTTCCCTGAAGCGCCGGAGTCGTAACTGCGGGATCCGCAGGGATCACGGAAAGCTCCTTGAGGGCATTAAGGAACCCGCCCTGTCCGTTCAGTATGGAAACAATAACGGCTATGATACCGAAGATCATTATGATACCCTGGATGAAGTCGTTGATGGCTGTTGCCATGTATCCGCCCAGGATAACGTATACGCAGGTAAGACCTGCCATAGCGATAACACAAACGGAATAATCGATATCGAATGCCATTCCGAAAAGTCTGGAAAGACCGTTATATACGGAAGATGTATAGGGGATCAGGAATACGAATGAAATGACAGCCGCAACTATACGCATTGCCTTGGAATGATAACGCTTGCCGAAGAAGTCGGGCATGGTCTTTGCATCCAGGAACTTTGTCATTATCCTTGTACGGCGTCCCAGGACTACCCATGCAAGGAGTGAACCGATAAAGGCATTTCCTATACCTATCCAGGTAGTAGCCACACCGTATTTGTAGCCGAACTGTCCTGCGTAACCCACGAATACCACGGCAGAAAAGTATGAAGTACCGAAAGCAAAAGCCGTAAGCCACGGTCCCACCTTACGTCCGCCCAGCACGAAGTCATTCACGTTCGTTGAATGCTTCCTTGAGTAGAGTCCTACTGCGATCATGATGCCGAAGAATATGACCAGCAGCAATACCTTTTCTATCATTTCTTGATACCTCCTATTAATTAAGATCCTAATTTGATGCGTATTTTACAATTAAAGTCTCAAGACTTAATGTGTCGCTCATCCTGCCGCTCTTAACCGCTTCTTCCGCATCCACACAGTCTGCCAGGGCACTCTTTAATTCTTCCATAGTAAAGCGCGATGCCAGTCTCTCATTGACGGGTACCGCCCTTTCACTTATCCCGAGGCTCTTGGCTATCCTATCGGCCCCAAGTCCCTTCGACCTCATGCTCTTGATCAGCATCAGACGGTTAAACTGCCTGGTCAGCAGGACTATGATACCCATAGGCTGGGTCTTTAATGACATCAGTTCGTAATATTTTTCAAGCGCTGTCCTGCGCTTCTTTTCAGCTATGGCGTTTGTCAGGTCAAATACGTGCTCTTCAAGCCGGGGACTTACCACCGCATCTATATCCTCACGGCTTATCATCTCGCGCCCTTCGGTATAGCATACAAGCTTCTCCAGCTCTATGCTGATATCCTGCATCTGCAGCCCTACCCTGTCGATAAAATATTCAAACGTGGGACGCTGCATCGTGCGTCCTTCGCGCCTTAAAAGGGCCACGACATTTCTTTCTATATCCTTACGGTCCAGTGTGGTGTATTCCACAACACGGCCGTTGGTATTCACATAATCGAATATGGTACCCTTGCCTTTACGCACTTCCTTTTCGCAGAATACCATAACCGTGGTGGGCGGCAGCTGGGGAAGGTACTTCTTAAGCCTCTCATTGGCGTTCTTGAAATACCCGCTGTCTTTTATGAGCAGCACACGCCTGTCCGCAAAGAAAGGCATTGTGTCTGCCTGATCGATGATCTTTTCCAGATCCAGACTCTTATCCTCGTAAACGGAATAGTTCATGTCATCCGCTTCGGGGATAAGTGCTTTTATCAGACGTGAGCGGCTCCAGTTAAGCATATAGCTCTCTGTGCCGTAGAGCAGATAGATGTTCTTGAACTCTCCGCTCTTTATATCCTCCGCGACCCAGTCGACAAAGGGTTCATCTTTTTTACCGCTCTTCTTTTCAGCCATATTCCGCCTTAATAAGGTACCCTGCCTTCATATCTTCCGATAGTATCATAATGATTCCACAACGCAACGGGATCGTAGCCGAACGCTGCCTTAAGATCGGGATATCGGTCTGCATATGCTACCGCATCAAACTGGTCGGGATCCGTGATCTCTTCAGTAACGGGCGTCGGTGTAGGTGCCGCCGTAGGTGTGGGCACTTTAGTCGGCTTCGGTGTAGGTGTGGGCTTGGGTGTCGGCGTAGGTGTTGCAGCTGCTGCCTGCTTATATGCAGGCTCAAACATTTCAGCTTCCGCATAGTCCAGCACCTTTTTGATGTCTATGCCGACATAAGGTTTCATCCTCTGTTCAGCCGTTGCCTTATCGACCGGTGCATTATAACCTACCAGATTATAATATGCCAGGTACGCATAATTATTGTTCCCGAAACGGTAATCAAGGACTCTCTTATATGCGCTGAATTCAAATATCTTACTTGCGCATCTGCCCTCGGCTATACCTACCGTAAGCCAGTGAAGCTTAAGGCTTACAGGAGTCCAGGGAAACAGTCCCTGCAGATCCGGATTGTGCTCAAGATAATAATCCGCATCAAAGGCATCACCCAGAAAAGCATTCCAGGGATTATCCTTATTAAGATCCGTGGGATCCCATCCCGAAAAAGATTCGCCGAAACGGTCTATCTTACATGAAAAGGGCATACCCATGGGACTGGGAGTCTCTTCGTCCGAATAGAATGTCACCGGTGTGTTAGCGGGAATATTGTCATAGATCCATTTGGCATCAGCCACACACAGACGCATGCAGCCCATGGACGCAGGCGTTCCCAGAAGGTCAAACTGCCCGTGCTTTAAACTGCCATAATTATAATAGGCTGTATAAGGAACGGAATGAAACAGTATGCCCTTATATATCCTGGTGCAGTACTGTCCATATACGTTCCCGTTCAGGATTGCCCAGTCAAACTTGTTAGATGTGTTGTAGGTACCGGAATGGGGTGTGGCCGTACCGGTGGATGTGATCATCGCCCTTACGGGTTCTCCGTCGTAATATACCGTCACCACGTTGGCGATCACGTTTATGTATATGTGGTATCCTTCACCCGCCTGTGTCTTAAGTGTCAGCTCAGGCTGAAAAAACATAGTCGTCACTAAGACGAGAACAAAGATCATGTTTATGATCCCTGTCCCAAACTTCCTGTTATCTTTCATTTCTCTATACTTTCCCCGTCATGATCCTTCGCTCCTTAAGGCATCCCGTGTCACCGGGAGGCCGGAGCCTTCGGGATCACTTAATAATTCGTATCGTATACTGCCTCGGCCTCGTCATCCATCTCACCGCTATATGCGATGCCGTGCCCGGAATTGATCAGGCTCATAAGATCGCTTATGCCGGAGCCGGAAGGCCACATCCCGGATACTGCCATATCCTTGGGAATATACACATCCATCTCCTCACAGTAAAGGCCGTCATCCATATCCTCATATATTTCCGGATAGGTGTTGGCAAAATCAGGCACGCTGTTTACTATGGACAGCCACTCTGCATATAGATCAATATCGTAAACATCACCTGTTAAGATGTAATAATCTTCATCCTCATCAACATCGTTAAGGACATAATTCTTTATAAGGAGGGTTCCGCTGCTCTCTACATTAAAGAGGCGGTCCATGCACTCATCATAGAAGTCGCTGTCCTCATCGTCTGATTCCCAGTCTTCGTCATCCCAGTCATCTTCATCGTCCCAGTCATCTTCATCGTCCCAGTCATCTTCATCTTCGTCATCGGACTCGAAAAGATAATCGTAATTGCTCAGATCCGCATTGGGATCACGTACTATACCGTTTGCGGATAAAGCCTCGGTTATCTGGTCATCAGTCAGGTCTTCAAACCATTCCTTTGAGCTGTCGGTAAAAGCGATCACGTTACCATCGGTATCATAGATGGGAACGGATGCATCTTCATCATCCTCCTCAAAATCATAGTCATAATCATACCAGGTATCCATCAGATTGCAGGAGATGATATTAGCTACACGCTCCAGCATGTCAAAATCATAAGATACTACCCACTTTTTGGAATCCTCAAGCTTCTCCAGATAGAATACAACGGTCTCTTCCTTACGTGCGGGAGTATCGTTGGTGTAATGCTCCTTTAACAGTTCTGCAAGCCTTGTTTCATCGACCAGATCATCTTCATCCTCAAAATACTCTTTATAGAACTGGTCCAGTGCCTGCTTGATGCTTGCGGAATAATCATCATAGGTAAATACAACCTCTACGGTTGCAGACTCGTCATCATCCTCTTCAAGCACAGCCTTGCCTATGGTGTACTTGATATTCTTTGCACGCTCCTTAAAGATGTCATCCAGTGCCATCTCTGAGAAATCGTCGTACATGAGGGTGAAGTCCTCCTCGGTCATCATCTCCTCTTCAAAGCACTCACACATGCCTGCATAATCAAGCTTGGTGAGCTTGGTGCAGAATGTCTTTACAGGTGAAGCCGCATTGCCGCACCCTGCCAGGATACCCAGCATCAGAACAACCGTTATGATCAATGCTATCTTCTTTTTCATAATCCAAAACTCCTCCTTTAACTTTACCCGTGACATTTTAGCACAATCAAAAGTGCTTTTCAATGAAAAACTCGCTGATGTTTAGCCGTCTTTTTGCGGTTTTTATGGTAACTGCGCCCGAATGATCCGTACGGTATACAGTGCAGCCCATGGTTAGCCGCGGATGCTGCATTTCTCCGGTTATCCGGGGCTTTTGACTAACACATACCCTGCTTTCGTGACATGTGGTAGCCTCAGGCTCTGCTGCTCTCCTGATATCCGCGGCTTCCGGCTAACAAATCCCTTCTTTTCGTGACTTGTGGTAGCCGATTCCCTATCTTCAGGCTGCTTTTCCCGGAACTTTGGCTAACACATCCCCTCCTTTCCGCGACTTGTGGTAGCCAATCCCCTATCTTCAGGCTGCTTCTCCCGGAACTTTGGCTAACAAATCCACTCCTTTCCGCGACTTGTGTTAGCCGATTCCCTATCTTCAGGCTGCTTCTCCCGGAACTTTGGCTAACAAATCCCCTCCTTTCCGCGACTTGTGTTAGCCTATACCCTATCTTCAGGCTGCTTCTCTCGGGGCTTCCGGTTAACACATCTACTATTGGCGACTTCGACAAAACATATCCATCATGACATAAGTCTTGTTCTCAATATTTTTATCATTTTACGCAACTCTCTGGTATTCAGAGGGTTCTTCCCAGTTTCAAAAGTCCATATTACCGAATCATATTGAAACAGATCATTTTCCTCATACTCTCTTATCTTCATCAATGCATCATCCCGGTATTCCCTATCATCCATCATTCCGAAATGTTCCCAATATACCTCTTTACGTTCCTTTATATTCAGCAATGTGAAATCCGGATATATCGTTCCGTGCTTCAGACAAAGAGGTTTCTCATAAAGAAACGGAACATTCAGTTCATCCAGCATATCTGCTATTATAACCTCCGACTTTGATCTGACTCTGAGTCCTTTACGTGTATAAAACTCAGGATTCCCCTCCCGGAATCCCAATCCTGTATATTCCTGCGCCATCCAGTTTTCCAAATAGCACTGATCCGAAATATAAGGCTTTACAACAAGCTCTCTTTTCCCCGGAGCCATCGATTGTAATACTTCCTCAAAAATACTATCAGTTCCCGCTGCTTTACATTTCTTAAAAGATTCTATAGCCTGCTGAAACACTGTGACCAGTTTCTCATCATATTCAATCTGAGCCAGCATCTCAGCTTTCCTGATATCCTTTTTCTTAATATATTCCCCGTTAGATCTTTCACCTGATCTCCGAAGAAAAAACTGATGCCCTTTGCCATGCCTGACAGCACGCAATCTTCCTCCCTCCGGAAATTCCTTTTTCAATATCTCTATTTCAGCCGATATTCTTTCCAGACTCTTTTCCAGGCAATTGATTTCACTTAAAATATCCTTTTCTTTTATCATAGTCCCTCCTTTTTGTGACTTGTGGTAGCCGGTTCCCTGACTTCAAGTAACTTTTCATTAGCCTTTGGCTAACACATCCCTTCATTTGCAACTTGTGGTAGCTGATTCCCTTACTTCAGGCTGCTTTTCATGCGCCTTTGGTTAACACATCACCTGCTTTCGTGACTTGTGGTAGCCGATTCCATAACTTCAGGCTGCTTTTTCTGATCCTTTAGCTAACACATCACCTGCTTTCGTGACTTGTGGTAGCCGGTTCCCTGACTTCAGGTTGCTTTTCATGATCCCTCGGCTAACACATCACCTACTTTCGTGACTTGTGATAGCCGGTTCCCTTACTTCAAGTAACTTTTCCAGCACCTTTGGCTAACACATTCCCTCATTTCATGACTTGTGGTAGCCTATACCATAACTTCAGGCTGCTTTGCCTGATCCTTTGGCTAACACATTCCCTCATTTCGTGACTTGTGGTAGCCTATACCCTGACTTCAGGCTGCTTTGCCTGATCCTTTGGCTAACACATCACCTGCTTTCGTGACTTGTGGTAGCCGGTTCCCTTACTTCAGGCTGCTTTTCCAACACCTTTGGTTAACAAATCACCTACTTTCGTGACTTGTGGTAGCCGGTTCCCTGACTTCAGGCTGCTTTTCATGATCCCTCGGCTAACACATCACCTGCTTTCGTGACTTGTGGTAGCCGGTTCCCTGACTTCAGGCTGCTTTTCCAACACCTTTGGCTAACACATTCCCTCATTTCGTGACTTGTGGTAGCCTATACCCTGACTTCAGGCTGATTTTCCAACACCTTTGGCTAACACATCCCTTCATTTTGCAACTTGTGTTAGCCAAATCTCTATCTTCCAGCAGCTTTTCCAACACTTTTGGCTAACACATTCCCTGTTTTCGCAACTTGTGTTAGCCCAATCCCTTACTTCAGGCTGCTTTTCCAACACCTTTGGCTAACACATCACCTGCATTTGTGCCTTGTGGTAGCCAATTTCCTCAATTAAGCTGCCACCCCCGCCTCCGCGGTCAGCGGCAAAAGCTGCTCACCTCATATCTGCCTCCTGCAGCCCTTATCGTAATACAGCCATCATGATCCGTGCGATACACAGCGCAGCCCATACCCGCTGTGCGCTCCATGACCTCCTTATGGGGATGGCCGTAGGGATTGTCCGCGCCGCAGGACACCAGGACGATCCGGGGGGATATAAGGTCAAGAAACTCCTGCGAACTGGATGTATGTGAGCCGTGATGGCCGAGTTTTAAGATGTCATAGCCTCCGGAGGGCTTTGAAAGCATTGAAAGCACAGGGCTGTTAAGCAGCGCAGCCTCGCTCTCGACAGTGGCATCACCGGTAAATATGCCGGAAAACCCGGCCGGGCTTACTATCTCCAGTATCTGGGAATACTCATTGACATCTTCGCAGTCATATCCTGCCGCGGGATGAAGGCATAAAACGCCCAGATCATCAAATTCAAGCTTTTTGCCTGCGCTGTTGTAAAACACGTCGATATCCTTACCCCGGGCAAGGCTTATAAGCTCATGAAAATCCTCTTCCGCGCCTTTAGCATCCGGCAGGACTATGGCCCCTATCTTTATCTCACAATCCTCATCCTTAAGCATATCCATGAGGCCCGATAAATGATCCGTATCCGGATGCGTAACAAACCACAGGTCTACCCTTCCTATCCCCTCATATTTAAGGAAAGGCTTTAGCTGATACTGCATCAGCTTGTCCTTTGAGGTGCTGCCGCCGTCTATCATGATATTCAGCTTCTTAGTCTCTATACAGAAGCCGTCACCCTGTCCCACATCCAGCATGGTCAGTTTAAACTCTCCCCGGAAGTTTACCAGCAGCAGGGCAACCGCAAAAAAGCACACGCACAGCTTGACGATGCACAGCTTAAGATCTTCCACATCCCTTTTAAGCTTAAACAGCCGCTTTATGAGACGCTTATCCGCAAATATCAGTATGAAGAATACCGCATATACAAGTATCATCTTCCATAACGGCGGTGCCCCGGCTATATATGTGTGACCGGGAAGCTTTGAGACAGACTCGCACAGGAACGAATACAGCCTGAGTATAAGATGTACCGGCAGCCCTGCCGCCACTCCCGCCGGCAGCCATATCATCCCGACGGGCAGCATGATGAGCCCGGCGACCATCAGGATGCTCATAAGGGGTATGACGATAAGATTAAGCAGCACCGAATATACAGGTATCTCATAATAAAAGTCCAGGATTAGCGGCATCGTAAAGATGCTTACCGCCACCGATGCCCCGAAGCCCTGCAGCAGCTTCCTGATACGCTTATCATCCGCACGCAGCTCTCCCCAGAGGGCCGGGCCGAATACCGCCACTCCCGCCACTGCCGAATAGGACAGCCAGAAGGAGGATGTCAGCAGTATATACGGATTGCCCATCACGGCAGTTGCCGCGGACAGCCCCAGTGCAGTGGGCAGGTCATAAGACCTGCGTTCCACATCCGCCACCGCCATCAGGGAAAACATCATGACAGCCCTCACCGTCGACGTCCCCGCCCCGGTCAGCACCGCATAGTTCACCATGATAAATACCGCGGCAGCTGCTGCCGGAAGCACCCGAACTCCCGATTTCCTCAGCAGCTTATAAAGCCCCATTCCCAGTATGGATATATGAAGCCCGCTGATAGCCAGTATATGGGATATGCCGTTTGCCCGGTAAAGATCCTTTAATTCCGCAGACAGGTCTCCCTTATCCCCCAGCACCATTGCTTTCATAACAGCGCTGTCGTCCTCACCAAGCATCTTATCGTACAGTTCTCCCAGGCTGCAGCGCAGTTCCCACAGCCCCTCTTTCCACGCGCTGTACCGAATACCCGCAAGCTCCCAGCTGTCTACATCAAGCCTTCCGCCGTATCCCAGGCAGAGATAATACCTGCGCATATCAAACTCCCCGGGATTGGTCGCAGGGGAATATAAACGTATGCTGCCGCGCACCGTGACTTTGGCGCCGACAGGCGGCATAAAGCCATCGGTATAGCAGATGAGTCCGCATTCTTTGTTTTCAGTCTGTGTATCTTCGCCGGCGATGCCGACATCCTTAAGGTAGAACACCTTAAGATCCTTCTTCAGTTCCTTTTTCTCTACCGTGCCCTTTACCGTGACATTTCCTTCACGGTAGCACTCATCCGGCGGTCCCGATATATAGATTATCATCGCCGCGGATAACAGGAACAGAAGACAGGCACAGAGAAGAGGTCTTTTCATGCCCTGCTCCTTCTATCACTCCATTATATCAAGGTTTCTGGAGAATTCCTGCTCCAGATCCATTACCTCCCTGAACATCACATTGCCCTCACCGTTTACCAGGAACTGCACCTTATGTACGGTACTGAGTTCGGCAAGGGAATTGACTATGGAATATATGCTGACCTGCGCCGAAACATTGCCGGCGCCTTCAAGAAACGTGCTGTCCAGATTCACAAAACATACTCCGTCCGTTACCGTTACGGATATTACCTTTGTAGCCGGATTAAGGGCAGGATAACCCTCCCCTGCTTCAGGCCCCTGTATCAGTTCTTCGAGCACCAGTCTCTCCATGGGGAGATTGGTGTTATACATTACGCTGCGGGTGCAGTCTACCAGCTTATCACCGTTTTCGTTTGCAAAGTACAGATGAAGAGTAGCCTTGTCATAAGCATTTATCTCCGCACCTTCGTTATCGACGAAGCTTTCCGCAGTCATGGCTCCCACAAAGCTTCCGCTCCTGTCCATCAGAGGCAGGTCGTCAACGGTGATACTCACGGTATTGACCCCGTTGATCTGCGTAAGGGTGCGCACCAGTGCCGCCCTGACTAAGATCTCCCTTGAAGGGCTCATCTGTGAATACTCATCACTGACATTGACCACCAGCTGGTCTCCTTCCAGGACACAGCCCATTACATTAAAATCAAATTTAAGCGCAGCCTTGTGATCGCTGTCCTTCATGTTGCTGCGCATCGCTGTGATCAGTTCCTGGATAAGGCTTTCCCTGTCGGTACCCGTTACGGCATAATCCTCATATTCCAGAGCCGTTTCATTGCGGTTAAGGCAGTATATACGGAAGCTCCCTTCCTTGATGGGCTTGTCTTTCCCGCTGCCGCTGCAGCCTGCCAGCACACACAGCATCATAAGTATTAAAATACAGATCCTGCATCTTCTCATGTCTTAGCCCGCCTCCTTTATATAACTCAAAGGAAGTTTGACGGTAAAGGTGGTACCTTCGCCCAGGGTACTGGAAACATCTATGGATCCCCTGTGCAGCAGTATGGTCTTTCTGGTGATAGCCAGTCCCAGTCCGGTACCGCTTATCTCTTTTGAATGGGATTTATCGCCCCTGTAAAAGCGCTCGAATATATGGCTTAATTCCGCCTCCGGTATACCGGTGCCCGAATCGCTGATGGTAAGCTTCATAAACTGGTGATCCGCATCCAGGGTTATCCTTACCCAGCCGGGATGCTTGTTATACTTGATACCGTTCTCGATGATATTGGTTATGGCCTGGGTCATCTTCACCTCATCCATATCCGCATTCACTTCCCTGCGGCTTTCCAGTATCAGATCGACCTCGCTCTTTCTGGCCAGAGGTCCCAGGCGCTTTGTGATCTGGGCCAGCAGATCATTGACCTTTACGTTCTCCACATGCATGCCGGAGGCACCTTTATCCATACGCACCAGTTCCAGCAGATCGGTGATTATCTCATTCTCACGGTCTACTTCCGCACTGATATCCTGCATGAAATCCTTATACATCTCAAGGGGCGCATCCTCCTGCATATTAAGGGAATCCGCCAGTACCTTTATGGATGCGATGGGCGTTTTCAGCTCATGGGAGACATTGCTCACGAATTCCTGTCTGGACTCATCCAGGGTCTTAAGACGCTGCCTTAACTTATGGAAAGCATCCACGATCTCCTGTGTTTCTTTATAGTCCGATACGACAGGCAGGTCTTCTTCAAAGCTGACCACGCTGCCCATTGCCTTCGTAACGCGCTCGAAGGGTCTGGCCATAAGGACAGCCACGCCCATTGCCAAGCCTATCATCACGACCACCAGCATTATCTCAAGTATCCAGCCACGGCGGGAAATATCATCCGTTGTCCTGAATATGGCATCGGTGGTGGCACTTGCCAGTATGACTCCGGCAACAACAGTCTCGCCGGTCTCAACATCCTTTTCCGTAACAGGCACGGCCACTTCGATATAACGGCTGCCCTGATCGTAGTTCGTCACGCTCTCACCCGAATAGCAGCGGATAACCTCTTCACCTATCATGTACTTGCCAAGGCTGATATCATAGGTATCGGTTATCACGCGGAAGCCCTGATCGATAACGAGGATACGACCCTCGTATACCGTCGAGAGCAGTGAGAGCTGCGCATTTATAGCTTCTGAGGAAGTATTATGAAAATAATCATAGTTCTTCATGCGGCTGGCGGTGATGCGGATCTGCTCCGTCATCTCCATTATCCTCTGCTCTATCATACGCTCCTTAACGTTGGCTCCCGCCGCCCCGCGCATGACAGTAGCAGAAAACAATACCGCTATAACTATGACCAGAAAGATTCGGAGTCTGAAACTCTTAAGATATTCTGACCTTTTCATCCTTTATAGAAATAGCCGGATCCCCACTTGGTCTGGACATATTTAGGTGCTCCCGGAGTTTCCTCGATCTTCTCGCGCAGTCTTCTGACATGCACGTCAACCGTACGGGCATCGCCGTTGTACTCGCTGCCCCATACCAGCTCCTTCAGATTATCCCTGCTGTACACCTTGCCGGGATGGGTAACCAGAAGCTCCAATATATCAAACTCTTTAGTGGTCAGATTGATCTCCCTGTTGTTAACGAAAAGCCTTCTGTTCTCTATATCAAATCTGAACTCACCGTTCACGATAACTTTTGAGCTGCTGACGGATTCCGCGCTCTTCTTGCGTGCGCGGCGTACGAACACCTTGATCCTCGCCTTAACTTCAAGTATGTTAAAAGGCTTTACGATATAATCATCCGCTCCGTTTTCAAAGCCCATGATCTTATCCATATCGGTGCCCTTTGCGGTAAGGAAGATAATGGGCACATCGGAAAATTCCCTTATCTGCCTGCAGACTTCCATTCCGTCTATCTTGGGAAGCATCATGTCTAACAGTATCAGATCATAATGATTGGTACGTACCAGTTCAAGTGCCTCTTCCCCGTCATATGCTGCATCGGTCTCCATGCCGTCCTGCTCTATGCTGTATTTAAGTCCCTTAACTATAGCTTTTTCATCATCAACTATAAGGATGCGTTCTGCCATTTTATCTTCAATCCTCCTGCGCTAGCGCGCTGTTATATCATCTTTGAACCTGTTATAGGTGCCTTCACCTATGCCGGATACCTTCTTGATATCCTCCGCTGATGTAAAGGAGCCGTGCTCCTCCCTGTAGGCTATTATCGCCCTGGCCTTTCCTTCGCCAATGCCTGTAAGGCTCATCAGCTCTTCCAGTCCCGCATGGTTGATATCCACGCGTTTATCTGTGCCCTGCTGTTGGGGCAGACTGCCCTCTTCCGTTTCCTGTATCGTGGGCACATGATACCTGCTTCCGTCTTCTATGACAGCCGCCAGGTTCAGGTAATCTTCATCTGCATCCGCTGCAAACCCTCCGGCAAGCTCCACTGCATCAAAAAGCCTGCTGCCCTCCGGCAGTGAATAAACCCCCGGTCTGGCCACAGCACCGCTGATATGCACGTATGCCGTATTCACGGCAGATTCGCCCCCGGCCGCATCCAAAGATACGTTCTGTCCCTCATCTTCCACGGCCCGCTCAAGCTGTTCGCTGATATAATCCTGTGCGGAACCGCACCCGGCAGGGCAAACGCCCATGAACATCAGTAACAGAATTAATATGATATTTTTCTTCATGACCTGCTCCTTTTACGTAAATATTACGGTAAAAGGCCTTCTCAGAGATCACTCACAAATATCATTCTATGCTATAAATCTGAAACATTCAAGGGGAAATATCAGAATTTCTTCATCTGCTCCTGCATCTGTTCCGCAAAAGCCTTCAGGGTCTCCTGGGGATCAGCGCCGTCCCATACGCGGGTATACACGAGCTCCAGCTCCACCCAGAAATTACTGAGTGTCATGAGCTTGGGCAGGCATACACTGTTCATATAGAGCTCGCGCACAACATCCTTCGCACCGGCACTCTCTTCCTGAACTCCGCCCATGCAGGGCATCTTGCCCGTACGGTCGTAAAGCGTATCCGCAGATTCATACATGACATATTCGGCAAACAGATTTGCCTCATCGGGATATTCCGAAAAACCGTTTACAACTACACAGCTGGTAGTAGAAAGTCCTTTGGCGATATGGTCCGCATCTACACCGGGAAGCGCCGCAACACCGTAACCGTATTTGAACTCGCCGTCCGCATATGCCCTCTCAACGGTAGAGAGCGCATCGGTGGTAACTATGGTGAACAGGCTCTTGCCGTCAAGGAAATCCTGCAGTACTTTCTCGTAGCTGCTCTCCTTTGATTCGATGGAGAAGAACTGGTGCAGGTTCTGGTATGTGGTCATACAGCGGATGGTATCATCATTGCAGATGTCCATCATGTCCGCATCATCACCGCAGACACCTCCGACATTCATGTATGCACCCGTAAAGAAATAATTATAATAGATATCCGATACATCCCAGAGGAAGAAATTCTCCATGCCTTCAGGTGCACCGTGCTCCATAGCCAGTCTGGTGATGTCCTCTATGGACTTGGGGATCAGTTCCTGCGTACGTACCGATACAGCTTCTTTCCAGCTTTCCTCGGTATACCCTTCCGGTATCCCCGCATCGGCAACGTAAGTACGGCCTTCACCCTCTTCATCCTCTCCGCCTTCCACAGGCTCGCTCCTGAGCTCTGCATCCGCCATCTGTGAAAGATAGGTGGAATTATAAAGCAGAAATGCCGTATCGTAATAAAAGGGATAAGCAACCTGCTTCCCCTTGTAGGTAACCGCATCCATTGCTATCTGCGGATAATTAAAGCTGTTCATTATGTTTTCGGGATCGTTGACGGGAAGCGCAAGCCCCGCAAGGGTTGCCTTTTCCAGGCAGTCCGTACCGGCGATATACAGATCCGGCATCTCCCCTTCCCCGACCGATGCATCATATATCTCTTCGATGTATTCCAGACCGGTCTTGAGAACAGGCTCGACTCTCACGCCCTCTGCGTCCTGATATGCCACGCAGGCACTGTTAAGATAATCGGTAAGCCCTTCATCGGTATACCAGAGGATCAGCGTAGGTGCCTTAGCTGCCGGTGCCACTATCCCCGGGATACCCGCATCTTCCGGACGCAAAAAATACCAGGCCCCCACGCAGAGGGCCGATACCAGAAAGATATAAAGCCATGTCCTGCCCCTTAAGTTTTTCACATACACTCCTTAAGGATAGCGGCCATGTCGTCAACTTCTTTCTTGCTGATAACAAGAGAAGGAAGGAAACGGATTATGTTGGTTCCCGCATTTATGAGTACCAGTCCCTTATCAAGAGCCTTGTTGATGATATCGGCTACGGGATGGTCAAATTCTAATCCCTGCATCAGGCCCACACCGCGGTGATCGATTATATCAGAGTGCTCTGCCTTAATGCCTTCGAGTACATCGTAAAGATAAGCGCCCACTTCGCGCACGTTCTCCAGTACATGCTTTTCCTCAAACAGTTTGAGCACTGCGCAGATAGCCGCACCTGCCAGAGGATTGCCGCCGTAGGTGGTACCATGGTCGCCTGCAACCAGCGAAGCCTGTCCCACTTTCTCCGTCATAAGGAAAGCACCTACGGGCACACCGCAGCCAAGAGCCTTGGCAACAGTCATCACATCGGGCTTAACGCCGTAACGCTGCCATGCAAAGTATTCACCGCTGCGTCCCATGCCGCACTGGATCTCATCAAGGATAAGGAGGATGTCCCTCTCATCACAGATCTTACGCAGTTCCTTAAGGAATGCTTCGTCTGCGGGATGTATTCCGCCTTCGCCCTGTACGGTCTCCAAAAGAATGGCGATGGTCTTATCATTAAGGCATGCCTTAACACTGTCTATATCATTGTATTCCGCAAAACGTATGTTGCCTATCATGGGCTCAAAAGCATCACGATATGCTCTCTTTCCGGTTACGGACAGGGCGCCCATGGTACGTCCGTGGAAGGAGTGTTCCATGGCTATGATCTCGTGATCTGTACGTCCGTCCTTTAAGAAACCGTACTTACGTGCGGTCTTGATGGCACCTTCCACAGCCTCGGCACCGCTGTTGGTGAAGAATACACGGTCCATGCCGGATATCTTCTTGATGCCCTTAGCCGCCTCTATGGCAGGCACGTTATAATAATAATTGGATGTGTGGAGCAGCTTATCAACCTGTGCCTTTACGGCATCATTGTATTCCTTCACCCCGTATCCCAGCGCAAACACTGCTATACCGGATACAAAGTCCAGATACTTCTTTCCTTCCAGGTCGTAAAGATATACTCCCTCACCATGGTCAAAGACCACCTGATAACGGTTATATGTATGGAGGAGCACCGCTTCGGCCTCCTCGATGTAATCGCTCATGATACTCATGTAATTATCCTCCAAATTCTTAAAGATTCTTCGTCGCTCTGCTCCTCAGAATGACAT
>JAFYCS010000061.1 GCA_017539565.1 Lachnospiraceae bacterium | reverse complement strand
GCCATTCGTGCAGCGGATCGCCCCGCTAAAGTTTTCATTCGTGGAATACTCCATGGTATTTTTGACACCGCTGATCTTTCCGTCGATATTATCCCCTGTAGTGGGTGCGATCCCCGTAAGTCCCGTGGGAGCGGCCGGACCGTTCATTTTGTTGATCCGCCAGAAAATGGACTTCTCATCTGAGGTACCGTCTTCCCATCGGTATTTATCAGTGTCATTCAAAGCTATCGTCACCACATATTCGCCGGGCATCGATGCTGATGCGCCTGACACGCTGAATATTTTATTATCATAATTTCCCATGCACATTTGATGGGAACCGGTATAGTTCAGTTCATTTGTCACCTCCGGGACCGATACATATACCGGATTGACCGTAAGGAGCAGACTTGCATAACCTGTTACAGTGTCAGAGTCATACTTCACGCTGATCCTGCTTGTTCCGACGGACTTAATGGTAAAATCGCAATTTCCGTCATCTTTTTGATTGCCGCCCTGCACCTCAGCCACTTCCGGATGACTGCTCTCCCAGGTCCATGTCCCATTCGAGCCGGCATTTTCGCATGTGGTTACAGCCGCAAGTGTAAGACCGGGGACTTGGCCGTAATTTATGGAGATAGCATTTCCCGAGGTAATGCGGACGCCGGCATCGCCTTTACCTACAAAATATGCCACCGTCGTGATCGCTTTCTCGCTGTAATTCGTCGACTCAACATTTACATTAACAACCAAATTGCAACTTGCAGTTATATTATCCTGTATATTTCTATTTATGTTCACCGTCAGCAGACCGTTCTGATCCACGTTGACGTCAATATCGCTATAGATAATTTGAAATGCGTTTGATGATATAGTCCCCGTACTGTAAGTAAGAGCACCTGCATCCACAGGCATCTTCCCGGCCACAGATACCGTATAAGTGTTTGCCGAAACCGGCACACTAATCTCAATGTTCGGGATATCCCCGGCATCATTGCTCTTTGCAATCGAAAATGTTTTGGTATTGTCAGCAGGCAGTCTGTAGTTTGCTGCCTTATTCCCGCTCAGCGCCGCGGCCGTAGCAATATAATCCTGCCCTGCATTCACCTGCTGTCCTGCCATGCATACGGTCACCGCAGCAGGATCTTCATTCTTTGCAAGGTTTGACAGCGTGACTGTCGGAACCTGCGGCTTTCCGTTATAAGTAAGCTTCGTCTCATCCCAATTCAGGCATACCGTCCTGGGCTCTACCGTTAGGTTTCCGGAGACAGATGTGACAGTGTAGCAGGAAGTCACCTCACCGTTGCCGCTATAAGAGACCGTGAGCGGATATGTCCCCGGCTCCGGATAGGTCCCCTGTGTCGCGGCTTCCGTGGCATTTTTCCACTCGCCGCCACTCAGATATTCAAGCTTTACCGTGCCGATATGCTGGTGTTCCTCCGGAGTAACAAATCCGTTAACTATCGGAGTCAGAGTGGGAAATTCATCACCATAGGAAATACTTGCATCGGGCACCCTTATGGTCAGCGGAGCCGTGGCGATGTTGACACTGATGCATCCCGGCTCGCTTGGCAACAGATCATTCGCCGAAGCCGCACGATACCAGACATGGTAGGAACCGGCCTCCCATGCACTGAAAGCATCTCCGTATCCATCCGTCGGAGCTTCGTTGTTAAGGACCAGACTGCCGTCTGTATTTTTCAGCAGTTCTCCGTTTCCTCGAGAGATCTGCTGAACCTGATACTCCATCTTTGTATCAGCTTCGCCGGGATAGACCAGCAGCCACTGCTCTTTTCTGAAGCCTTGATATTTCAGATCCACTCCTGCTGCAGGAAGCTTCGTGACACTGGCCCTGTGCAAGGTGATCTCCAGGTCTTCAGAATTTTCCGGCTCTTCTGCCTGCACCACTAATGCAAGCTCCGGCATCTGCAGTGTCCCCAGCAGCATGGACAGTGTCAGCATCCAGCTGATAATGTTCCTGAAATAGTATCGCTTATTCTTTTTCATGGTATATCCTCCGATATTTTGTTTAATGTATTATAAGTCTCTCAAAGTCTTTATCATAATCATAGCAAAAGCCCATAAATTATAACAAAATCCGGCAGCTCATTCAAGCCGCCGGATCCTTTTTGAACCGTTAATTCCGTCACCTGGGTTCGAAATTACTTAACCTTTACAGTGACATTATCCTCACCGGCATCCGCCGCATACACCGGGAAATTGCCGATAGTAAGTACCGCAGTCATCAGAAGCGCCAGCATTCTGTTAGCTTTTTTTCCCCATATTGTACCTCCTGTATAAATATTTAAATCATTATAAAGGCATGTTCAGGATCGCTCAGTACAGTTCATAAAACCTGAGCTTGTAGGAATCACCTTCCTTAGCTGCAATAGCATACCCATCCGCCCTTTTTATGATATCGGATCTGTCTGTGTTCGCCGCGCCCAGCTCATAATACATCGCCGGAATAGTCTCCTCATTGTCATAATACGCATCCAGATCCAGATCAAATATAGTAAACTCCATACGATAGATATCCGATCCTGTATCCTCCATAGCTGTCACTACGGCAAATCCCGTGTGGGCCTCACCGTCTGCTGCAGGCATATAGTAACCGCCATTCTTAATAAAGCCGTGATGTATATCGGTGTCAGTGCACGCCTCTAATTCAGCTTTATCCAGCTTTCGTCCGAAATACTTTTCCACAACCTTCTGGACGGTTTCGAAGCTGACACAATAATAATCACCATCCACCTTTACATCGGAATAATTATTCAGGCAGGACCACTTGTAAGCAAAATATCCGTACTGAAGCATGTCCTCTTTACCGTAATCATAACTGCCCATTCCCTGTTCAGCAAAGTTGGAGATAAAAATATTAAGCTTTTTCTGCATATCCTTAGTGATGGCAACGGGATCTCCGCTGATACCGCCTGCTTCTGCCGGACCGTACCGGAAATCATAATACTCCGGAAGGATAATATCCGAGATCTTATCCCCCTTAGGCAAAGATAATTCTTTGCTCTTCGGAAGCAGTTTCTCATATTCCGTTTCATCGATCTGGTCGGACCATTCGTAGATCCATACAGGATAATCCCCATACTTTCGATAACCGTCTTCAACTTCCTTCATTCCCGCTTCATCAATATCGTGGTAATTGAAGGTATAATACTCCGTGGTACTTTCGCTGCAGAACTCTTCAAATACAGGGAAATAATCACCGAGCCCGGTATCGAACTGATACCAGCAGGTTGTCGAATCTGCCGCGGAGCTTGAACTTACCACACAGAGTAATCCGTCAGGATACAGGCTTGCTGTGCCACGGTAAGGATTAATATATGCTATCTTTACCTTCTCCCCGTCATAGCCCCATATATCTGTAATATAACCATAACTGCTTATGACCAGCTCTTCTTCTCCGTCCGAATCCACATCATAAAAAACATAACGGACTTCATCATCCAGCCTGTCAGCAGGCCAGCCCAGCTGCTCAAGTCCGGTATTCAGGCCGATATTGTCCATCTGTACAACATCATATCTGCCATCCAGCGCTTCTTTATACAGATACAGTATTTGTTCAAAGCTTTCCCTGCGGTCTGCGATTTCCGGTTTCTTTTCAGGTTCCGGTGTCACCTCAGCCGGCACTTCCGTCGGCTCTGCTTCTATCACTGCCGGTTCTTCTTCCGGCTCCTCCTCTGCGATCTCAGCCTCTGTGGGCTCAGCTTTATATGTATCTCTTCCGGAGCCGGCGGTACATCCGCTTACCACAGCAATAAAAACAATCCCACAAAGCAAAGCAGATACTGTTTTCTTTTTCATGATCTTCCTCCAATTGCACTTCTGATAAATATGCGGCGTTTAGTCCCTGCTTATATGTTTCCGATCCTAAGATGTTATCTCCACCGTATGGCTGTAATGACTGTGCGGTAAAGCATTGTGTTTTTTTATGCATCTTAATACAAAACTCAGCATTAAAAACACTATACCAACAGTAGATATTCCGTAAATCAGAATGATTTTTTTCGAATTGCTTTCCCAGGCCATCAGCACTCCGACCAGTCCGGATAAAAGAAATCCCGCCAGAAACGCCATGAAAAATTCAATGATATATAAGCCGACATTTCTTTTTACCACCTGACGCCAGCTTACTTTCATACCGTACTCATCAGCTAATTTCAGCTTAAGAAGTGCCTGTCCCGGTGTACGCGCTTTTAAGATCACAGGCACTATAACAAAATAAACAAATACTTCAGCAAAGAATACCATGACACTTACCTTGAATTCTACGGCGTTCATGGGAATAAAGAAGGCTTCGGTCAGTGCATATATAATATTGAAAATCACATAATCTATAATTATCGCAAACAGCCTGCGCATAAAAGTTATGCGTTCGCCTTTTATATAAGACAGCCGGTCGATATCGTCACGGCTGGGAATGAAACGTGCGAACATCGGCTCTATCACAAAACCCGTCACAGCTCCCAGCGTGTTATTTATAAGATCATCAACCTCTGTAAAGCGGTATGGTTTGGGGTATATACCGAACAACGCGCTGTACTGCACGCCCTCAAAGAACAGACTGGCAAGCAATCCGATAAGCATGGTCTTTTTAAAGCTGCACTTGAAATAATATCTTAAATATATGCCCAGGGGCACAGTCATGACCACATTATAAAAGCACTGCAGGAAATCGTCGCATTTTAAAAATCTTTTCCAGGACGCCGGATCCGAAAAACTAAAGCCGCTTTCTACCAGTCCATGCCTGAAGCCTACATAAGGTATCCAGCCTATGGGGTGGTCCGGCATGGCCAGCACCTGTTCTATAGTAGGCAGGGGAAGCACCGTCAGAAGGAAGGCGCACATGAGATACAGTATAAATGAATATACAACGATAACACGCATAAAGGCAATGCCGCCGTATTTTCTGTACTGGCGGATCACAAAGGGGATCGTAAATATGGCTGCAATTAATGGTAACAGCATGCAGGCCCACATGATAGGCTGCAGATATGAAGAAAGATACCTGATCACTTGACACTCTCCGGAAGCTGACGATTAACTCTTATCATTATCGTCCTCTTCGTCCGTATTATCTTTTTTGCGGTTAAATATACTCTTAAAGTCCTTGCCGCTCAAAACTCTTGTGATCTTTTCTTTAGGCAGGCGGACGTATTCGCCCTCTTCGTTTATATAGTCGACATGGACATACCTCTTGGTATTATCCTCGAGGCCCTTTTCTTTAAGCTTGGCTTTGATAAAGCTGCTGACACCGGTATATATTACCGCAAATACCGGCACGCCCAGGAGCATTCCCTTGAAGCCCCACAGTCCGCCGAATATGGTAATGGCAAATATTACCCAGAAGCCTGAAAGGCCGGTCTTCTGTCCAAGGATAAGGGGACCTATAACGTTTCCGTCAAGCTGCTGTAATATCACTATAAGGATGATAAAATACAGACACTGCTTGGGATCTACCAGCAGTACCAGGAATGCACTGGGAATAGCTCCGATGAAGGGGCCGAAGAACGGTATGATATTGGTCACGCCCACGATAATACTTATCAGCAGTGCATAAGGTGTACGCATTACTGTGGTAGCTATGAAACAAAGCAGTCCGATGATTATGGAATCCACGATCTTTCCTACAAAGAAATCCTGGAATATCTTGTTGGTATAGCGCACATTATAGATAAAAGCGTTGGCAGTATCTTTTTTCATAAGCGCATATACCACTTTCTTTGCCTGGCCTATCATCAGCTCCTTGCTTCCCAGCAGATACAGTGCGATGATCATTCCGATTATAAAATTAAAGAGCGCCTTTATCAGGCTGATGCCGCCGGAAAGGATCGTCATTGCAAATTCATTCACACGGCCGAAAATATTCTCGTTTATCCAGTCATTAATGGGATCCGAATAATTGTTCATAAGTGTATTGTATGCCTCATCAAGCTGAGGGTACTTGATCAGCATCTTATCCATCCATACAGTCAGGTTCCACTGATATACAGGAAAGTTCTTGCTTATGTTCTGTATGCTGGAAATGATATCCGGAATTATTATCCAGAAAAAGCCTACTATAATGAGTATGAAAAGCACATATGTGATAAATATGGATACAGCCCTGACTTTACGTTTGGCTTTGCCGCGGCGTTCGCCTTCTTCACGCCCCTTAAATATACGGTTGGAAAACTTGGCATAGATCCATTTATTCTCAATGCTGTTAACTACAGGCGCCATAAAGTATGTAAGCACAAGTCCGTCTATAATGGGCGTAGCTATCTTAAGAAATGAATTAATGCCTTCGGAGATCTCCGACATATGCAGGAGTATCAGCAGAACCAGTATAACACCACAGGCTGACAGAAAGAATGTCAGCCCCATGTGGTAATATTTCTTTTTATCATCATCATCCATTTTCATATCAATAAAATAATAACATACTTCCGTACAATGTGCTCGATATTTTTATAATTTTTTCAGTAAATTTTGAAAATACAGGGGCAGTTCAGCCTCAAAGCGCATAAATTCACCGCTGGAAGGATGCACAAAGCCCAGGACGCCCGCATGGAGCACCTGCCCGGGTTCTTCTATCTTTATATTGCACTTGTGATGATTATAGACTTCGTCCCCAAGAAGAGGATGCCCTATATGAGCCATATGCACCCTTATCTGGTGAGTGCGGCCCGTCTCCAGACGGCAGCTGATATGTGCATAACGTTCATACTGTTCTATTACATGGTAATGAGTCACAGCATTCTTTGCATGCATCAGGTTGTCATGTACAGCCATACGTTTACGTTCGTTCGGGTCCCGCCCTATAGGCGCATCTACGGTACCGTCAGTACTTTTAAGCCTCCCAAGGCACACCGCCTGGTATACACGCTCTATACTGTGCTCCTTGAGCTGTGCCGCTATGCTCCTGTGTGCATTGTCGTTTTTACATATCACCAGAAGACCGCTGGTATCACGGTCTATACGGTGTACGATCCCGGGCCGCATTACGCCGTTTATCCCCGAAAGATCTTTGCAATGAAACATCAGTGCATTTACCAGTGTCCCGCTGTAATGCCCGGGTGCAGGATGCACCACCATACCCTTTGGCTTATTGACCACCAGAAGGTCTGCATCTTCATAAACTATATCTAAAGGAATATCCTCTGCCGGAATATCAGGAGCGATAGCCGGCGGCAGGTCAACGACTATCTTATCCCCTTCTTTTAAAGAATATGAGGGTTTGACCGCCTTATCGTTCACAAGTACCGCAGCGTCCTTTATGAGCTTCTGAATGAAGGAACGCGACTGGTCAGGGCAAAGCTGTGCGCATAGCTTGTCAATGCGCTCATCCTCCTGCTCATCATTCACCACAAAGCGGTATTCGCTCAAATCTATTTCTCCTCTTTTCCGGAAGTCTTTGATCTCTTCTTCTTACCGCCCATAAAATCGAGCTCTTCATCCTTGTACACGAAAAGCACCATTATCATAAGCCATATGGTAGAACATACGATAAAAATATCGGCCACGTTAAAAACGGGGAAGTTTATGATCTGTGCATAAAAGAAATCCGTTACCGAGCCTTTCTGGATCCTGTCTATTACATTTCCGATGGCACCGGCTATTATAAGGCTCAATGACAGATGCAGACGGATGAACCTGGTCTTGCCGGGGATCCTGGTGATAAATACAGTGAGTCCCAGGCTTACGATAAACGCCAGTATGATAAATACTACCGAACCACCCTGGAACATACCCCAGCTTGCCCCCGTATTCTCTACATGAAGGAACTGGAATACTCCCGGGATAACATCTGTGGCTTCGCCCACTGCCAGGCTTTTTCTGGCAATGCTTTTTGTTATCTGGTCCAAAAGGAGTGCCAGTATGAATACGAACACATCCAGAAACCATAACATTCTTTTATCTATTGTTTTCATTCGTTATCTTCCCTGTACTCTATCTCTTTTATGCCTTCAAGTATCTCTTCAGGCGTTACGCTTGTGTCTATATAAGCCTTGCCCACCCTCTTCAGCAGTATGAATTTTATACCGCCGTCAACAGCCTTTTTATCGGAACGTGTAAGCTCCACGATATTATCGGCATCTATGTCATCGATGCTGATAGGAAGCTTAAACGGTACGAACATATCACGTATTTCATAATACTCTTCAGTAGAGAGCCTGCCCCTCTTAAAGGAAATATAGGCGGCAGCCACGCTCCCAAGCGCGACACATTCACCGTGGGAAAGTTCGAAGTTCTTAGCTTTCTCTATGGCATGTCCTATGGTATGACCGAAATTCAACAGAGCCCTGTCACCCTCCTCATGCGGATCGCGCTCAACTATTCTCTGCGTGCATGCGCAGCAGTGAGCAACCATCTCCTCCAGAGTTTCTGCGTCACGGTCGTGTATCTCATACATCTTTGATATGATCCATTCATAGAAAGACGCATCCATGATAAGACCGTATTTCATTACTTCGCCCATTCCCGAGTAGTACTGTCTTGCATCCAGGCTCTTTAATGTTGCCGTGTTCATATAAACCAGACGGGGCATTTTAAATGCTCCAACCATATTCTTGTATGCATCCAGGTCAACACCGGTCTTTCCGCCCACAGAAGAATCCACCTGTGCCAGCAGGCTTGTAGGTATCTGTATAACATCTATACCGCGCATATAGATCGCTGCGCAGAATCCCGCAACATCCCCCACTACGCCGCCTCCAAGTGCTATCACCAGATCATGTCGGTTCATCTTATGTGCAACAAACTGTTTCAGCAGCTCCATGACCGTATCCATGTTCTTGCTCTTTTCACCTGCCTCAAAGGCGCATACGAATACTTCGGAACATACGTTGTCAAGAAGTCCTTTTATTTCACCGGCATACAGAGGTGCCACATTACTGTCGCTTACTATTGCTGCGCGTTTTCCTTCAAAGCCAAGGTTTTTTACGGCATCCGGCAGCGCTTTAAAATCATTTTCGATCCTGATATCGTAGATCGGTTTCTTGTTCATGTTTATAGTTATCGTTGAAGGCATTTTAATGATCTTCTCCTTAAAAATATACTTCGCTCCGCGTGCGCAAAGCCGCAATGATTATATCAGATAAGCATGTATTTAGCAAACTGAAAAACCGGCCATAACGGCCGGTCTTTCATACCATATCACAACACATTTTAAGAGAAAAATTCATTATGCGGTGAAATTCTCCTGGAATGCGCCGGAAATACTTGTATTCTCAGGTGTGATGATGTATATACCTGCAAGTGTGCTCTGAGCCGAATATGAAATACGTCCGAATGAGCAGTTAAGCGCATATACGGTACCGCAAACATAGTCGAAGATCCTTCTTGCAAGAGCCTCATCACAGCGTTCTGTATTAAGTACTACAGTATATCCTTCAAGGATACGGTCCGTAATCTCATGAGCATTTTCAAATGACTCGGGCTGGATAGCGAATACTTCACGCTCATGAGTGATCTCATCAATCTTCTGCTTGCTGCTGAAAGGTGAAATCTTACCGAAACCTTTATTCTTCTTCGCAGGTCTCTCTTCTACGATTTCATCATCCAGATACTCTTCTTCCTCATCATCATAGTACTCGTCACCGTTTCTTCCGAACTTACTTAAAACAGTTGCAAGACCACTCCATGCCATTTTACATTCCCTCCCATAATAATCATTCGGGCAACACTTATGCCCTGTCACTTTCCATATAATCGCACAAAAAACGCGTTATGTCAACATCTTTTTGAGTAATTTTGCGAAAAAATACAGGATTTATGCCATCTTCGTCAAGTTGACATAAAATATAAACTCCAGATTATGTAAAGATATTATGTAAATCACTTACGTTAACCCTTATGGTCTCTTGTAAAAAAAACGTAATATGGTAAAATAATATATATAATTCTTGAGGAGGTCTGTCATGGCATTATTTGGAAAAAAGAACAATTCTGATGCACCACCCGCTCCAATCGAATATAAACCCGAGCCGGCTCCCGCTCCTGTTGAAGAGCCCCTGCCTGAGCTCGACTTTTTAAAGGCTCCAGCCGTAAGTGAGCCTGCACCCGCTCCCGCAGCATTCACAGCTCCGGCAGCAGCCGCTGCTGAAGGCGTGATCACCAAGCAGCCGCAGTATTCACAGCTCATACTGGAAACAGAAAAGCCGCCCGTGATCACCGTAAGCCGCTACGGCAGCAATTATGTTGCTACGGACCACGTCCGTAACCTGCAGGCTGTTGAAAGAACTGAATACGAAGCACTGGAATCACTGATAAAACAGTATAAGGGATAAAGAATAAGAGCAGGGCTAAACGCCCTGCTCTTTTATTTTATATTTCGAAACCTTCTCCGGATTCCGTTACTGTATTATTCTGCATCGTCTCCTGCGGGAACATACACAGGCTCTTTCACTGCCTGTACAGCTTCTGCTTTGACATCTGCAGGTGCCTTTGCATCAAGCCCGGTAACATTGATGTTCTTTGTTACCTTTGCGTCGTAGGTGCTGGCCCTCATTATCTCGGTAAAGTCAACGCCCGTTGCTTCGGTCATGGTATCGAATACCTGCTTCATAACTATAGGCATGTTACCGCTTATCTGTGAAACCCCGCTTCCGTCAGCACCATTTCCGCCGCCGTAGATATTTACCTTATCGATGGAAGCCAGGGGCTTTGCAACCTCTGCAGCCATCTCGGGCAGGATCTTTACCATCATCTCGATGACAGCTGCACCGTTGTACTTGCGGTATGCCTCTGCCTTCTTCTCCATGGCCTCTGCCTCTGCAAGACCTTTTGCTTTTATTGCGTTAGCCTCTGCAACACCCTTTGCGGTAATACCGGCAGCTTCCTGCTCTGCGGCATATCTCTGTGCATCAGCTCTTGCCTTCTGTGCTTCAGCAGCCTTCTCCTGCTCATACTTCTCAGCCTCAGCCTGACGCTGGCGCTGGATCAGGATAGCTTCTGCATCTTTCTCTGCTTTGTACTTCTCTGCATCGGCCTGGCGCTCGATCTGTGCGGAGAGTTCCTGCTGGCGGACCAGCACTTCCTTCTGCTTCAGTTCGGCTTCACGCTCAGCCTTGGCGATCTGTACGTTAACGGCCTGGGTCTCAATGACTTTAGCCTGTTCCTGCTTCTGGATCTCATAAGCTGCATCAGCTTCAGCACGTTTGATATCAGCCTGAACTTTCAGTTCACTGCGCTTGATATCCAGTTCGTTATTCCTCTGAGCAATAGCCAGATCGGAAATAACCCTTGCATCGTTTGCTTCCTTTGCAGCCTCAGCCTGTGCTACAGCTACGTCTCTGTCTGCATTTGCCTTTGCTATCGAAGCATCTTTCTGGATCTTTGACATGTTATCCTGACCCAGCGCATTGATGAGTCCCTGCTCATCTTCGATCCTCTGTATGTTACAGGAGATTATCTGGATACCAAGGGATTTCATATCCACCTGGGCCTTTTCCTGTACCTCATCACCGAATTTCTTACGGTCGGTGTTCAGTTCACGCAGTTCAATGGTACCTATGATCTCACGCAGGTTACCCTGTAATGAGTCGGTCAGCGCTATGATAAAATCTTTTTCCCTCATGTTCAGGAAGTTGCGCTGTGCTTTAAGTATACCTTCTTCGGATGTATCAACCTTAACCTTGGCTACTGCATCGATATCAACACCGATGAAATCCTTGGTAGGTACGAAACCGCCTGTCTTGATATCAATACTGATCTGCTTTAAGAGCAGTGTATCCTTTCTTTCAAGGAAAGGGATCTTGATCCCGGCGCGTCCAATGAGGACCTTAGGTTTTTTCTTAATACCGGAAATGATGTAGGCCGTATCCGGGGGTGCCTTCACATAACCTGACATTAAGATGATGATGAGCAATACTACAGCAAGTATGATAAGTCCAAGTATCAATTCCTGCGGCATACTCTGTTACCTCCTTTGTGTTTTGATGGTTGATAGTTTTTATTACTCCACATGTGGTGTAATTGAGTTTATTATACCACTGATGGAAGCAGTTACAATATACAGGTATTTACAAATCTGCTACCCGCGGGTGCGGAACTACAGTTCAGACGTAGCCTTTATCAGCCACACCCTTTCTTCTTCGTTTTCCATATACGGCAGCAGTTTTTCCCTGACCTTTGCATGATAGTCATTAAGCTGCTTAAGTTCCTTCGGTTCCAGATACTCCTTCTTTATCGCATCCTTATCTATCGGCACCCAGGTCAGAGGCTCAAATGCCAGGAATTCTCCGTCACCGTTTTCTGTTCTTCTGACACACAGCAGGATATTCTCGATCCTGATACCATACCGTCCCGCAATATACACTCCCGGCTCATCACTCATGAGCATCCCCGGTTCCAGCGGATAATCAGAGCTTGCAGGTTTCTGTTTCCAGCGTATGGCTGCAGGGCCTTCATGAACATTAAGCATATAGCCGACACCATGGCCGGTACCGCATTTATAATCCATCTCCAGCTCCCACACAGGGCCTCTAGCCAGCACATCAAGGTTACGTCCTCCACAGCCCTTTAAGAATACGGCATTCTGCAGCGCCAGCATTCCTGCGACTACGCGTGTAAAGTGCTTCTTTGCCACATCTTCAATATCACCTATAACCAGCGTTCTGGTAACATCCGTGGTACCGCCGTCATACTGCGCACCGGAATCCACAAGATAGAATCCGTTTCCTGCCACTTTTGCAGAACCTTCCTCAGGCGCTTCATAATGCATCATGGCGGCATTGGGTCCGAATGCACTTATCGTGGTAAATGACAGATCATTATAGCCTTTTATCTGTGCTCTCATGCTGTCCAGCCTGAGCGCAAGGCTGTATTCATCGTTATCATCCTTTACCGCATTTTCCTTAACATATTTGAGAAAACGCGTAAGTGCTGCGCTGTCTTTAAGATAAGCATCTTTTAACAAGCCTATCTCCTTGGGTGTCTTTACAGCCTTAGCCTCCTCCAGCGGACTCCTGCATTCGATCAGCTCCGTTCCGCTGCGCTCTAATATCCTGCAGATAAGGTAGTTGGTCTTGTCCGGATCTATGAGCACCCTGCCCATGAATTTAAGCAGCGGCAGGTCTTTATAGAAATCCTCATATGCCTTTAAGGTTATGTCCTCATCATCTGCATACCGGCACATTTCATCACTTACGGCCCTTTCTTTTACGTAAAGGGATACTCCGGTATCCGTGACCACGGTATATGCATAAGCAACAGGATTATATTGTATATCGCTGCCCCGCAGGTTGAAGAGCCACATCTGCTCATCCAGTCCGCTTATTATGGATGCAACCGCGCCTTTTGCGGCTATCGCATCCCTGAAATTCGTTATCTTTTCTTTAAACTCCTGGCCGTAAAGTTCAACAGGCAGCAGGCGTATATCATTTGCTGAATCCTCCGGGCGTTCTTTCCATATTTCGTCCACGAGATTTTTTCCCACCTTAAGTCTGGCCCCTATGCTCTTTAAGCACTCGCGTATCCTCCGGCCCATCTTGCAGGAAATGAGTCTGCCATCAGCCAGAAGCACATCGCCGCTGGGAATATTGTTTTCAAGATACTCATACAGATCCGGTACACCTGCATCGCCCTCACGCATAAGTATCACTCCTGTATCCATAAGCTCTTCTACAGCCTGAACGAAATATCTTCCGTCGGTCCACAAAAGGGCGATGTCATCGCCTACAAGAAGAGTTCCGGCGGAACCTGTAAAGCCGCTCAAAAATTCTCTTTCTTTGTAATGATCATTTATATATTCGGAATTATGCGGATCCGCTGTGGCTGACAGATACCACTGTGCATCGTATTCTTTGAGCTTTTTGCGAAGAAGTTTAATACGTTGTCTTATCAACTCGTCCATTGTCTACTCCCTGAAAAAATGTACTCTGTTCTTACCTGATTGTTTTATATGATACATAGCCATCTGAAGCTTGCGATAAAGTGTATCGTAGTCTCTTCCGTGCTTGGGGATGAATACCGCGGCCACTGAAGCCGTAAGGGGATCTCCGCTGTTACGCGCACTGTTGGCTTCTTCCATAACATGTGTACCTATCTCCTCACAATAGCTCATGAGCTCGGCTTCACTAAGCATCTGGGGAATGTATATGATAAATTCATCCTCATCACTGCGGCATAAGATGCTGCCGGAAAGAGCCGTTCTCTTAAGTGCCTCGGTAAATTTGATGATCACACCGTTCGCATAGCTGGTGCCCTGCTCCATCATAAAGTGTCCGAATCCGTCTATATCGACCATCACCATTTCGGCCCCGTCAACATTATTACGTATCAGACTGTCCACCTCGGCTGCCATGTATTCGGCATTCCACAGATCGGTCAGCAGGTCTTTCTTGGCACTTCCCAGTATATTACGCCGCATGTCTTCCATCTGCAGCACTTTTTCTATGCGCCCCAGCATCACTTCTGCCTCGAAAGGCTTGGTTATGAAGTCCAGCGCACCCATCTTAAGCCCGCGGATCTCGCTCTGATGCTCAGTATCCGCGGTAAGAAATATTATGGGTATGTTGGCTGTACGGGGATTTAATTTGATCTGTTCCATGGTCTCATAACCGTCCATCTCGGGCATCATGATATCCAGGAGTATCAGATCTGTCTTATTCTTTTTGAGAAAATTGAGGGCCTGTCTGCCGGATTTGGCCATAGACAACTGGTAAAAAGGCTGCAGGACTTCAGCAGCACTTTTCAGATTTGTTGTACTGTCATCCACCATCAGGATATGTTTCAAATCATCACCTCAGAAATCTGCGCACCTCTTCGGGCATGTCATCTGTAGCACAAACGATATCGTGAAGTACCGGAGCGGATCGTATATCTTCGATAGCCTGGGGGATCTTCACGCCGCTTAAGCTGTTGAGCTCATCTATAAGTACCATATCATCGGTATCGGAATATTTCTTATCTATCGCACACATAACAGTCTTTGCAAACTTATAAGGGCTGGCCGTGGATGCGATGACCGTCTTGGTCTCATCACCTGTCTCCTTTTTATAAGCGTCATATACAAATCCGGCTACAGCGGTATGTGGATCGATCACATATCCGCAGTCTTTATACAGGCCGGCGATCTTTGATGCAGTATCTTCCTCAGATGCAAAACCGCCGAAGAAATCGTCAAGACGCGCCTTCATGTCTTCGCTGATCGCATACGCTCCCTTTGTATTAAGCTGGTCCATAAGAGCTTTGTCTTTTTTATCATCATCACCCGCAATGTGGTAAATAAGGCGCTCTAAGTTGCTGGAGATAAGTATATCCATCGAAGGAGAACCTGTTAAGATAAAGCTCCTGTCCTTACTGAAAGCACCCTTGTCATCCATCTCATGCAGCTTGTCATAGCTGCCGCTCTTAAAGAAGTCATAGAGCACACGGTTTGAGTTGGAAGCACAGATCAGTTTATTAACGGGAAGTCCTGCGCACTTGGCATAATATGCTGCCAGGATATTTCCGAAGTTTCCGGTAGGTACGCAGACGTTTATCTTCTCGCCGCTCTTGATCGTACCTGCCTTTAACAGACGGGTATATGCATATACGTAGTAAACTACCTGAGGGACCAGACGGCCGATGTTTATTGAGTTTGCGGATGAGAACACGAAGCCTTCCTTTTTAAGTTCTGCCTTTAATGCCTCATCATTGAACATCTTCTTTACGCCTGTCTGTGCATCGTCGAAATTGCCTTCGATGCCGATAACGCGTACATTATTCCCCTTCTGGGTAACCATCTGGCGTTCCTGAACCTTGGAAACACCGTTCTTGGGATAGAATACAGCGATCCTGGTACCGGGCACATCAGCAAAGCCTGCCAGAGCAGCCTTTCCTGTATCACCGCTTGTTGCGGTAAGTATGACGATCTCTTCTTTGAGATTATTTTTCTTAGCCGCGGTGGTCATAAGGTGAGGCAGTATGGAAAGTGCCATATCCTTAAATGCGATTGTCGCACCGTGAAACAGCTCAAGATAATATGCGCCGCCCGCTTCTTTAATGGGTGCGATCTGTGCAGTATCAAATTTATCATCATACGCGCGCTCAATGCAGCCCTTGAGCTCTTCTTCGGTATAATCCGTAAGAAAGAGCTTCATAACTTCATAAGCTACGCCTTTATAATCCATCTCCTTCAGCTCATCAAGGCTTTTGTCAAGCACAGGAAGACTGTCCGGCACAAAAAGGCCGCCGTCTTCAGCCAATCCCTGCAGCACAGCCTGTGAAGCCGTGAGCTTTTTATTATTGTCCCTTGTACTGTGATATAAGATACTCATTTCTTTATCTCCCTGATCAAACATTTTTCCACATTATTTTACCAGAAATTTGTGTTAATGTCTATCTTCTGTTATACTCTCTACATGTTACAGACCAGTGCAGGGGTTTATCCCGCTACAAAAAAAGACGGCTCTTCATATTTCCGCTCGTCCATAACCTACAGGGGAAAGCATATAAGCTTAGGCGGCTTTGATAACGATATCGATGCCCACCGCGCTTATATACAGGCCGGTCTGCTGCTTCGGGATAACACCTTCGGGATACTTGATTATAAACCATCCCCCCTTTCCTTCGAGAAATGGGTCAGTCTGATCAACTTCCGCGATAACGGTATTTATATCTCCAATCCCATATATATCATGAGAAGGATGTTCTTATATTATCTCAGCCCTTCAGAAATACTTAAGTTTGATGCCGACGAGCTTTTCTTTTACAGCTCACATAAGATTATGCGCCGCGGAAAGCATTATTTTGCTGCAGATTACGGCCTCCAGGTCAATCTGTTAAACCGTTACGGCATACGGAGTTATGCGGTCGAAGGCCGGGATTATCTTTTCAATAACGGTGATAACCTGGATTTCCGCGCCGCCAATATAACAATAATCAACCGTTATGTCGGTGTAACAAAAGAAGTTAAGCGCGGCCTTATTTATTATCGCAGCCGAATACATGTTAACGGTAATTTCAAGATAGGTGATTATGATACTGAAGATGAAGCCGCTGTTGCCTACAACAAGGCTGTTGATATACTTAAAGAAAACGGTGTAGATAAAAATTATACCAAAAACTATCTGGAGCATTTAAGTGCCGAAGAATATCAGGAGATCTATGAATATGTCAGGATCTCAGAAAAGATACTGAACTACAGCTGCCTGAACAAAGATAATGTTTAATACAGCAGCTGAATAAACTATCTTATAGCGTAGTCTATAAAGCACATATTCAGATGCGCGCCGGATCCTATCCCCTCGATCGAAGCTCCTTTGTCATACTGCCACATAGCAAACTGGTAAGGATAATCAGGGATATCTTCCGGTCCGGAATACCAGATATCATAACCGATAAGTGAACCCAGACTGTATTTTTTTATCAGCGTTGCTTTATCTCCATATAGCATTGAGAACAGCCCCGCATTCTCCACCGCTTTCATAAATGTGATGGCATTATTTGTACGCGCCATCTTTTCCAGCTCGTCCGTCCTGGCTTTTCCGCTGCCAAGAGGCATGGTCGATAACGCCAGCGGATAGTTAAGTGCCATCTCATTGTCTACCAGCACCTGCAGACAGAAATCCGCCTCTTCCTTGGCCTCCTCGGTACTTATGGCGGCAGTCACAAAATAAACGCCTATATCCAGCTCCGCTTCCCTTGCGCGGTTATAGTTATCCACGAAGGTTTCATCCACAGACAGCTCCCCCGTAGAGTATCCCCTCTGTCCAAGACGAAGCATGACATAATCCACGCCCTGCTGCTTTAACTGCCTGTAGTCCACATAGCCCTCTTCTTTGGAAATGTCCACCCCGACAAAGCTCTTTTTTGTGTTGTTCTCATAATAATTCTTGAAGGGTTTCTGATAGACAAAGCCGGAAGCCTCGTAATTATTCCTTGTCAGATAAGGATTGATCTCTACCCACTCTTCCGTACCGTCGGGTAATACAACACGTGTATGCAGTCCGTCTTCGGATACGGAAAGCTTTTCCTTCTCTTCTTCAGCTTCCTCTGTACCGGATCCGCCCCAGGGAGTAGGTGTTGCCGCCTGGTTATCCGAAGCAGGTGCCAGTGTAGGCGCGCCCTTTGTAGGATATGCATCCCAGAAGTCCAGATCAGAGGCAACGCCTGTCCTGCCGCTTATCACGGATGTAGCATCGGGATCGGGATTCCAGTCGTTTGCCGCGGCAGGCGTGCCTTTAGCTCCGCTTTGTGACGTGCCCGGCTTTTTGATATTGTCGGATTGATTTGCTATCACAACTATCGCTATGGCGAGCATGATAAAAAGCAGCGCTACGATCGCAGCCGCCCCCACCGTACTCTTACGACCACTGTTAAAACTCACCGGGTCGTCATATTCATCATCAAAATCTTCGTTGAGCTTCAATTGCTTTTCCTTTTGATATTGAGTAAGTATCCGAATATTCCGCCTACTATACCTCCCAGTATATGGGAAAGATTGGAGATGTCATCCTGCATAAATATGCCGTCAAAGATCTCCTTGCCAAGATAAATGATAGCCACCAGCACAAAGGTAATGGGGATCTCGCCTTCTTTAAAACTTGTAAATGACGTCATGAGTATCATGGCAAATACCACTCCGCTGGCACCGCAGATAGCGATCTGGGGGAACAGCAGGTAATTGATCAGTGCAGTCACAAAAGCCGTAACCATCATTACCGCCAGGACTTTCCCCGAACCGTATTTTTCTTCAAGCATGGGTCCCAGTAATAACAGGTATGCCATATTTCCTATAAAATGATCCCAGCCGACATGTCCCAGCACGTGGGTAAAGAAACGCAATATCGTAAGCAGTGTAAACTTAGACGCATGGTAAGACATGAAGAGCCAGTCTCTTATCTTGCCGAAAGAAATATAGCTCAGCAGTAATACTCCAAGGCTTATCAAAGCAAAGCACAGCACTACCGGAGCATTAAAGCTCAGCTTAAACCGCCCTATCTTCAACCCGTCAAGTTTTTTCTTATTATCTGCCATTATACTTTTCCTCTTATCCATGAATCTTCCCGGGCGAAGCCCTCACGTTCTATATATTATCACAAAACCGTCCCCGTGTACAAGATATGGGGCATACATCAAAATAAGACTTTAATAAACCGCACGCCGGTGATATCATTGTAATATGCGCAGGAAGATATCTTTGATCCTTTCAGTTTTTATATGTCTGGTACTTACAGGATGCAATGAGCCGGCACAGATCGTAGATTGCGGCTTTTATTTTGATACTTATGTACAGATCCATGTTTATGGTGAAGATAAGCAGTATCTTAAGGAATGCCTGGAAATATGCGAAAGCTGTGATAAACTCTATTCCGCGCACGATCCCGACAGCCTGCTTTATAAACTGAATCACGGAGAAAGCAGCGACTATTCGGCACTGTATCCCCTCATAAAAACTTCCAAAGATTATAATGATCTGACCGGCGGCGCGGTAAATCCCGCCATAGGAGCCGTAAGCCTGCTGTGGGATTTTTCGGATAAGGATAACCCTTCCTTTCCAGGCAGCGGCAATATAAAAGATGCGCTTATACATACCGATCCGTCTTCTATCATTCTTAAAGATAACAACGTCTCACTCACCGATCCGGAAGCTAAGATCGATCTTGGTTTTATCGCCAAAGGGGCTGTATCAGAACTCATTAGAGATCATCTTATTGAAAAAGGAGTTAAGTCAGCACTTATCAACCTTGGCGGCAACATCGTGGTCATAGGCTCAAAGCCCGGTGGCGAAGCTTTTACCGTAGGTATAAAATATCCTTTTTCAGGCGATGTTATTGTTACGGTGGAAGTATGTGATGCCGCAGTTGTTACCTCCGGTATATACGAACGCAACTTCGTATACAATGACCATTTCTATCATCATATCCTGGATCCCGAAACCGGATTCCCAGTTGAAAACGAACTGCTGTCCGTTACTATAGTCAGCTCAGACCCGACTAAAGCCGACGCACTCTCAACCGCCTGCATGGTAATGGGAATGGAAAAAGGCCTGGAGTTCATCGAAAATACCGATGACGCCGAAGCCCTTTTTATAGATAACCATTATAATATTTATACTACTTCAGGATTTCCAAAATATGAATATCAGTGATGTACTATCGCTTTCTTGGGGCACTTCTCTGCACAGGCTCCGCAGCCTTCACATTTATCCTGATCGATATGTGCCAGAAAATCACTTATATCGACTGCATCTTTGGGACAGTTCTTTTTACATAAGCTGCAGCCTATACATCCGGCCTTGCATTTCTTCATAACGTCAGGCCCCTTATCCTTTGAATTGCAGGCCACCAGATACTCAGCTTCGTAAGGTACCAGTTCTATCAGCTTCTTAGGGCATGCCTCTATACATTTGCTGCAGGCTTTGCAGGCCTCCTTATCGACCACCGCTATACCGTTAACTATATGTATGGCATCAAAGGGGCAGCTCTTCACACAGTTTCCATACCCAAGGCATCCGAAAGAGCAGCTTTTATCACCGCCGCCGGGAAGCATGGCGGCCATGCGGCAGTCCTGTTCTCCCGTATACTCATAATCTTTATTTGCTTTCTCACAGTCGCCTGCGCACTTCACAAAGGCTACCATTCGAACGCTGTTACCGGCATCCACCCCCATTATTTCCGCAACTGCCTTGGCTGCGCTCTCTCCGCCCACAGGGCAGCCGTTAACCGGTGCATCACCTTTAACGATAGCCGCAGCCAGTCCTGAACATCCGGGATATCCGCAGCCGCCGCAGTTATTCCCGGGAAGGGCAGCTGTTATCTTTTCCTCCCTGGGATCTGTTTCTACGTGAAAAGCCTTCGCAGCTATCCCCAGAAAGAGCCCGAGAATAAGCCCCAGGATCGCGATCACTATTACTGCTGTTATAATTGCCTGCATGTTCATATATACTCAATCTCCATGTCATTCTGAGCGCAGCGAAGAATCTTTATAACAATCCCGAGAATCCGCAGAAGGCTATAGCCATAAGTCCTGCAGTAACAAGCACTATGGGCATCCCCTGAAAAGGCTTGGGAATATTGTTATAACGCATCTTCTCTCTTATTCCTGCAAGTATACAGATCGATATTGCAAAGCCCGCTGCCGTGGCAAAGCCGTTAACCAGCGAATAAAGTATATTGTACTCCTCCTGCACATTGGTAAGTGCTGTTCCCAGTACAGCGCAGTTGGTGGTGATCAGTGGAAGATATACTCCCAGGGATTCATACAGCGCCGGAATATATTTCTTTAAGAACATCTCTACAAACTGCACAAGAGCAGCTATCACCAGTATAAATACTATGGTCTTAAGATACTCCAGTTCAAAAGGCTTAAGCAGGAAACCATAGATAAGCGAGCTTACCAGGCTTGCCAGGGTGATAACAAAGATGACTGCCACTCCCATACCGCCTGCAGTCTTAAGCTGCTTTGATACTCCCAGGAACGGGCACAGTCCGTAAAACTGGCTGAGTACCACATTGCTTACAAAAGCAGAGCCTATAGCTATTATCAATAATTCAGATATAGTACTCATTGCACACCTTCTTTCTTTCCTACCGCAGTATCCGCGCCGTTTTCATCATAGAAACGGTGCACACAGCCGTCATCACCACAGGAAGCACAATCTTTATTGCAGGCCCTGATCTTTGTTTCCTTTCCGGCTTTTATCTGCTTATCACGTATAACACTCATTACCGCTATGATTGCTGCAAGTACAAAGAATGCACCGGGAGCCATAACAAATATAGCTATAGGCGATAAGCCTGCTGCTTCCAGAGGAGCTTTAAAACTGATGCCGAATACGGAAAAGCTTCCCAGTATCTCACGTACACATCCGATAAGGGTCAGGGCAACTGTAAATCCCAGTCCCATTCCAAGACCGTCCAGAGCTGAAGCAAACACCTTATTTTTTGAAGCAAAAGCTTCCGCGCGCCCAAGGATTATACAGTTAACCACGATCAGCGGTATGAACATTCCCAGAGCCGAATTGAGAGCCGGCAGATATGCTTCAAGAAACTGACCGACGATGGTCACAAAAGATGCGATTATAACAATAAACGCCGGGATACGGACCTTATCCGGGATCACATTGCGAAGCGCCGATATGATGATATTACTCAGTGTCAGTACTACGGTTGTTGTAAGTCCCATACCCAGGCCGTTTATGGCAGACGTGGTCACCGCCAGTGTGGGACACATACCCAGCATCAGCACAAAGGTAGGATTTTCTTTTATAAGGCCGTTTATGAACGGGTTCGTTTTATTTGTTTCGTTCATGTACAGTTCCTTTCTACAGGCTATCACGGAACGAATCCGCTGTCAGATCACCATAAACCATCCTGTAATAATCCAGACCGGCGTTTATGCCATTAACAAAAGCTTTAGTTGTGATGGTTGCTGAAGAGATCGCATCCACTTCGTTTTCTTTGGATGCTCCGCCGCCTTTAACATAGACAAAGCTGTCAGCTTTTCTGTCCTTAAACTGGGGAGTAAGCACTTCACCCGCCTGCATTCCAAGGCCGGGGGTCTCGGAAGTTTCAAGTATGGCCACACCCTTTACAGTGCCTTCAAAATCCACACCCATTGAAAAACGTATATTTCCGCCGTATCCTTCTTTTGTTGTAAGATTAAATACAAAACCAAGAGGCGTTCCGTCTTCTGTATGCGCAGTATAAGTCTCATCTACGGTATTCTTTGGATACTTAAGCAGAAAATCCTGATATTCCGGTATACTTGCAGGATCCGCCCCCGGCGTAAAATGATCTGCTTCAGGAAACACCTCGCGGCAGGCAGCTTCCACTGCAGCTCTCTTTCCTTCCTCTATGGGCTTTTTCGTAACTTCGTTGACCACTGCAAGCAGTATTCCTGCTATGGCTGTGATCGCGAAAAGTATAAGAGCGTCTTTGATTATGGTCTTCATTTAGCTGCCTTTCTGTATCCAAAGTGTTTAGGCACGGTTATGCGTTCTATCAGCGGGACTATAAGGTTTCCGATTATTATAGCAAAGGAGACACCCTCCGCCGCAGGACCGAAAATACGGAATATACCGGTAAGGCAGCCCAGGAATATACCGTAAATGATCTGCCCTTTTTTAGTTATGGGTCTGGTAACATAGTCCGTAGCCATAAAGAATGCTCCAAGCATAAGTCCGCCTCCAAAGAGATGTGCCGCAAGATATTCAAAGTCAAGACCACGGCCTCCGAAAATGGCAGCAAACACTACCAGGCTCAGAATATACATTCCTGTCAAATGCCAGGTGATCACCCCCATGCACAAAAGGAAGAGTCCGCCGATCAATAAAGCAAGCGCAGAAGTCTCGCCTATGGTCCCGGCTTCATTACCCAGCAGCATTGATGTCAGTGAAAAGGCCGCCCCGTTCTTTACGTCAGCCAGAGGCGTGGCGGAACTGATAATATCCGCATTTCCCCAGCCGGGACGGTACGAAAAATCTGTCATATATCTTGAAAACGAAAGAACCAGAAAACATCTTGCTCCGAGGGCAGGATTCATGAAATTCTGTCCAAGGCCTCCGAAGAGCTGCTTAACAACCACTATAGCTACGAAGCTTCCAATAACAGGTATGTACCAGGGAACGCCAACAGGCAGGTTAAGTGCCAGCAGCAGGCCTGTAAGCACAGCAGACAGATCCTTTACAGTACTCTTCTTTCTGCAAATCTTTTCAAATCCCCATTCAAACAATACACAGAGCGCTATGCATGCGATCACAATTATGAGTGCCCTGTATCCGAAATTCCAGATACCTACTGCCGTTGCAGGCAACAGTCCCAGCAGCACACAGCCCATGATCTTTGATGTGGTGGACTTGTCACGGACATGGGGCGTGGGTGAGACTGAGGGAAGTTTATTTACCTGCTCATCTGTATTTGTTTTTTTATCCTTTGATCCGTTTTCCATATCAGCTCTTTTACTCTATTTTTTTCTCTTTGCCAGCTGCATACGCCTCATACTCTTTATCATCTGTGCCAGCTGCCGCTTTGCCGGACATACATAGGAGCAGCTGCCGCATTCAACGCATTCCAGACCGTATAGGGCAAGGAATTCCTCTTCGTTAAAATGTGATGCATGATCCGCAAGATGCGAAGGAATGAGTCTTGACGGGCATGCGTCTACACAGCGGCCGCAGTTTATGCAGGCCGAAGGTTCCCACTTTGCAACTTCATCTTCACTCATGCATAATAATGCGGATGAGGACTTGGTTACGGGGACATTTAAGTCGAACAGTGCAAAGCCCATCATGGGACCACCGGATATTATCTTCTTAGCCTCGCATTTAAATCCGCCGGCCGCTTCTATCAACTCCTTATAGTTGGTACCTGTACGCACCCTGAAGTTCCTGGGATCGTTGACTGCATCGCCGGTTACGGTAACGATACGATACATCAGCGGTTCCCCTTCGCGGACTGCACAGTTTATAGCGATCACCGTATCGACATTATTTACTATACATCCGGCATCGGCAGGGAGCATCTTCGAATTGATCTGCCGCTTTGTAACCGCATAGATCAGCTGGCGTTCAGATCCCTGGGGATACTTTGTCTTTAATGTGGCTACGCTGATATTTTTTATATCCTTTGTCTTTTCGCGCAGTAGTTTGATGCAATCAGGCTTGTTGTCCTCTACAGCCAATACTCCCTTTGCATTTTTAAATAACGCAACCTCTATCTGAAGTCCGCCGATCAGCTTATCAGATTCTTCCATCATCTTGCGGTAATCGCTCGTCAGATAAGGCTCGCATTCCGCACAGTTTACGATTATCGTATCTATCTTATCCGGCTCTTTGGGCGAAAGCTTTACATGCGTCGGGAAACCTGCTCCTCCCATGCCTACTATTCCGGCCTTCTGTATCGCTGCTATCACTTCCTCACGGCTCATATCCTCATAAGGCTTATCATTGATAGGATCAGCCTTTTCATATTCACCGTCATTCTCGATTATTATGCAGTCAACCATATCGCCGGTAATGGTCCTGCGTTTTTCTATCCCCTTGACCGTACCGGATACGGAAGAATAAACAGGCGCAGAAACAAAGCCTCCGGCCTCGGCAATACACTGGCCGCAGAGCACATGACTGCCTTTTTCGACGATTGCTTTTGCAGGTGCTCCTATATGCTGACTGAGCGGGTAAACAAGCTCTTTTCCGGGCTTCGCATCGATTATCGGCTTATCTTTTGACAGTTCTTTTCCGTCATAAGGATGAACGCCGCCTTTAAAAGTTAATACAGACATTTGTTATTCTCCTGTATTTAATAACCATATGTATATTAACACAGATCGGTTGAAATTTCATCAATTTATGTTATCATATAAAAAGAAAAATCACGAAAGGATCATCCGAGATGAAAAGCTTTACATCGCCTCTTGATATCACTCCTTCCTACCCCCTGGAAGGGCTTTTAACCGAAGGCATGACAAAAGAAGATATACTTTTTATCGATATCGAGACAACCGGGTTAAGCGCCAGGAATTCCAGCCTTTACCTTGTGGGTGTTGTCTTTTTTAAGGACGATACCTGGAACTACACTCAGTGGCTCGCTGAGAATTATGACGAAGAACTGCAGCTGCTTACAGCATTCTTCGAGTTCATGCATGATTTTAAATTCCTTATACATTTTAACGGAAACCGTTTCGATCTGCCCTATCTTGAGCAGAAAGTTGCGCAGTATTCCATGCCTTATGACTTTTCTGCTTTTTCCGGCGTAGATATCTACCGCCGAATCAGCGGTTACAAGGATATCTTAGGCCTTCCCGACCTCAAGCAGAAGACCATAGAAGAATTCCTTGGGATCGATCGTGACGATCCGTATACAGGCGGCGAGCTTATCAGCCGCTATCATGATTATGTATGTGAGGGTGATCCCGCCATCGAAGCAGAGCTTTTGCAGCATAATGCAGACGATCTGCGCGGAATGCTCAGGGTTGTCGATATGCTGGCATATCCGGATATTTTCTTAAAGCCCATCCGTGTCATGAAAGTACATGTAAATTATTTTCATGACATCAACAGAAAACGCGGACAGGAAGTTATCATGAAACTCCGTTTCACTGCTCCCCTGCCCAAAGCCATTTCCTTCCGTTCCCTGGGCTGCTATTTTACCGGCGAAGGCATAGACGGTTCTCTGAAGGTACCTCTGTATGAAGAGGAACTTAAGTATTTCTATTCAAACTACAAAGATTATTATTATCTTCCCGCTGAAGATACTGCAATGCATAAAGCTATTGCGGGCTTTGTCGATAAAGAACACAGGGTACAGGCTACAGCCTCCAACTGTTACACCCGCAAGAAATCCCTCTATCTGCCCCAGTGGGATGTTCTGTTCACGCCATTCTTTAAGAGGGAATACAAATCAAAAGACTTATTCTTCGAGCTTACCGACGAATTCAAAAAAAGCCGAGCCGGCTTTAATATGTACGCAGAACATATATTATCTTCCATGTATCAGTACAGGGATATGTAATAAAAAAGGTGAGGACACATGTCCTCACCTTTTTTAATCGGTTCTTTCGTAAAAGAACGAATTCTTTCTGGCGTAGTTTATCTCTTTATAATTAGTGATCTGCTCTGTCGAACCTATGAAGAGTATGCCTTCATGTACCAGGCTGTCATGGAACCTTCTGAATACGCTGTCTTTAGCATCCTCTGTAAAATAGATCAGTACATTGCGGCAGACTATCATATGATAATCCTTTGGATAATCCTTAGGTTCCAGCAGATTTGACTGCTTAAATGTAACGCGGCTCTTTATCTCATCACTTATCTTATAAGCTACGCGCAAAGTCTTCAGATCGGAATTCCCCGGCTGCTTGATGATCTCTTCCAGAGCCGCCCCCTCTATCTTTGTAAAATGTTTAGTCCTCAGATCCTTGGGGATGTCTTCGAGTGCCTTTTCAACATAGATCCCCCTTTTTGCCTTGAAGAGTATGGTCTTATCTATATCGGTGGCATATATACGGATCATATTTAGAGGTATATGCTTTGACAGGGCCATTACCAGAGAATATGGTTCATCACCTGTAGAGCACGCTGCCGACCAGATCTTAAGATTCTTTCCGAAGCGTTTGAGCAGTAAAGGGATAACTTCTTTATCCATAAAATCCCACTGCTCGGGATTACGGTAGAAATTTGAAACATTGATCGTAAAGTGGTTCAGGAACTCTTCCATCGCATCCTTGTCTTTCTTAAGCAGCTCTATATATCCCGGATAATCACTGATCCCCTTTTTGGTGATGAGCTGGTCTATACGGCGCTTCATCTGGGCTTCCTTATACGAATTAAGATCCACGCCGGTAAGGCTTAAGATCTTATCTTTTAAGTATTTATAATCCATTAATGCCATATCAGACTCCTTCTATGTTTATAAAAAAGGCTCAGCCCAAAATGAGCCGAGCCCCTGATAAAATACCCGAACAGATTATTCAGCTTCTGCTGCGCCTTCGCCCTCCGCAGCCTCTTCAGGCTCCTCGGGAAGAAGTTCCTTAAGGCTTAATGAGATCTTGTGATCTTCGATATTAAGGTCTACAACCTTAGCTTCGATCTCATCGCCTGTCTTAAGTACATCTGAAGGCTTATCAATGTGCTTGCGGCTGATCTGGGATACATGCAGCAGAGCATCTACGCCTTCCTCAAGCTGGATGAATGCACCGAACTCGGTCATACGTGCAACAACACCCTTTACGGTAGAACCAACGGGATACTTGCTCTCAACGTTGAGCCAGGGGTTGTTCTCATCAAACTTTGCAGACAGAGCGATCTTGTCACCCTTGATCTCCTTGATGATAACCTTAACGGTATCGCCCTTCTTGAATACATTCTGGGGATAATCGATACGGCCCCAGCTCATCTCTGAGATGTGAAGCAGACCGTCGATACCTCCGATGTCAACGAATGCGCCGAAGCTGGTAACATTCTTTACTGTACCTTCTACAACATCGCCCTCCTGGATACGTCCGAGAGCATCTGCCTTTGCAGCCTCACGGCGCTCCTTAAGGACTGACTTGCAGTCACCGATGTATCTGCGCTTTGCAGGATTGAACTCGTGCATAACAAATTCGATCTCCTGATCTGCAAATACATTAAGATTCTTTGTGTACATATCGGATGCAAGGCTTGCAGGAATGAATACGGGTACATCATCTACTGTAGCAACCAGACCACCCTTAACAACCTCTGTTACCTTTGCCTTTAATACTGTCTGAGCATTGAATGCATCCTCAAGTACCTTGCTTACCTTTTCAGAAGCAATGCGCTTATGGGAAAGAACAACCTGACCGTCACCGTCGTTTAACTTAAGCACCTTAACCTTCATGGGATCCCCGGCCTTAACAACCGTGGTCAGATCCAGCGTAGGGTCATTGGAATACTCGTTTCTGGTAACGATTCCGTCGGACTTATAGTTGATATTGACTGCGATCTCAGTAGGTGTAACTGAGATAACGGTACCTTCCACCACATCCCCCGTACGAACATTTCTCCCTTTCTCAAAAGATTCTTCCAATAATGATTCAAAATTCTCTTCTGACATAGTTTTGAACCTCCTCAATGATATAGTTTGGGGTGGAAGCCCCCGCTGTGATCCCTACTGTCGCGATACTGCCGTCCTGTATAAGTTTAAGTTCATCCACAGTCTGAATAAACTCTGTTTTAGGACATACCTCACTGCATATTTCATAAAGCTTGCGGGAATTGGAACTTTTTTTATCGCCTATGACGATCATTGCATCCACTCCCTCAGCTATACTACGTGCCTCAGTTTGATGATTGGCGGTAGCATTACAGATAGTATTCACAATACTAACATAATACGATTTTTTTTCAAAGATTTCAAGGATTTTTTCAAATTTCTTGTAATTAAATGTGGTCTGCGCAACAAGGCAGACATCACGCCCGCCTGCAGGTTCGTAGGCAAGCGCTTCCTCTTCTGCAGAGATAACATCTGCGGGTGTTTTACACCATCCCATGATTCCTTCCACTTCCGGATGTGCCGGATTTCCGGCTATTACTATCTGCTTATCTTCGCTCTCTTTATATACGATATCATGTATACGCTTAACAAAAGGACAGGTTACATCGACATAATCAATGCCACGTTCCTCCAGAAGATCGATCACAGCTTTGGGCACACCGTGAGAACGTAATATTACAGTACCGTTTTCGATCCTTCGAAGTTCCTCTTCACTCTCTATCAGCCTGACACCTTTTTCGGAAAGGCTTCTTATCACCTCGTCATTATGGATGACCGGCCCATAGGTATACACCTGCTTCTTCGGGTCTGCCAGTTCAAAAGCCTTATCTACGGCCTTTTTTACACCAAAACAGAAGCCTGCAGTCTTTGCCGTGATGATATCGACCATCAGCCGCATTTCTCCTTTACTATGCTTAAAAGCTTATCCGTCACTTCTTCTATGTTCATCTCAGAAGTATCTACCAGTACCGCATCCTCTGCCTGCTTTAAAGGAGATATCTCCCTTGTCATATCGCGGTGATCACGTTCTATGATATCCGCTTCTATCCGGGCAAGATCACATTTTTCGCCTTTTGCGATAAGCTCGTCGTAACGGCGCTTGGCGCGTACTGCACTGGATGCCGTAAGATATATCTTAACCTCAGCGTCAGGAAGTACAACGGTCCCTATATCCCTTCCGTCCATGACCACGCTTTTTTCCGAAGCAAGTTTTCTCTGAAGTTCTACCAGTTTTTCGCGGACATCAGCATTAACGCTTGATTTTGAGGCCATGGCGCTTACCTCTTCCGTGCGGATAAGACCGCTGACATTTTCGCCGTTAAGAAGCACCTGCTGGACGCCGTCAATAAAAGCTATGCTAATATCAGCACTCTTGCACTTTGCGCTGATCCCGGCTGCATCTTCAGCATCGATACCTTCACGGATCATATACAATGCCATAGCACGGTACATAGCGCCGGTATCTACGTAGATAACCCCCAGTTCCTTAGAAACATTCTTTGCTATTGTTGACTTGCCTGCGCCTGCAGGACCGTCGATGGCGATTGAAAACTTATTCTTCATAAAACAACCCCTCCTGTTTTTAGTCTTCAAACAAGCTTATATCGCTAACCTGAAGATCATCCGATACCGTAAACTTAAGTCCGCCTTTATAGATCTGTGTCTGCATCTGACCGTCTTCATAAAGATCATAATGTATCCAGCAGGCCTCACCTGCCATATCTGCCCATTTTTCTCTTGGATAAGTAATGGTTTTTTCCCAGGATCCGCCGGCAGGTATCTCCTCATCATTCTTAAAAAAGGTCTTATCCGTAATATTTTCGAATTCAAATATAAGCGTTACCATCTCATCTCCGCCTTCGGGCAGATCAAATTCTACCAGATGTGCGCCGAAGAGATCATTATGAACTAACTCATCTTTGAATTCCGTAATTTCCACAGCATCCGGATCTTCATCAGGCCCCGGTTCTTCCGGTATGATATCCGGTGCAGGTGTGGCATCCGTGTCCGGCTCCTGTATCGTTTCATCAGACACCTGTGTAACTTCGGCATCAGTATCCGCCGGTGCTGCCGTTTCTTCTTTGTTGCATCCTGAAAGGAATGCCGCCGCGAGTACAACTGCTGCAATGTACTTTTTCATAATCCTTCTGTTCCTCTTATCCTGCTGCGCTGATGCCGGCCAGGCGTCCGGTGGACCAGGCGATCTGCAGATTATATCCTCCCGTGTGGGCATCAACATCCAGAGCCTCTCCTGCTATATACAGTCCGGGAACTATACGACTCTCCATGGTTGACGGATCCACTTCTTTCACATTGACGCCTCCCTGTGTCACAATAGCTTCTTCAAAGCCTCGGCATCCTGTGATATTATACTCCAGACATTTAAGTTTTTCCACTATGGCCCTGCGTTCTTCCTTCGTGATGGAATTGACTTTTTTATCTGCCGCGATGCCGGCCCTCGAAGGAAATACTTCCCGCAGTTTTCCCGGCAAAAGACTGCCAAGAACATTTCCCAGATCTTTATTCTTATTTTCTTCAAACTCACGGAGCAGCCGTGCATCCAGCTGCTCTGTCGTCAATGCCGGTTTAAGGTCAAGATACAGCTTGGCCGCTCCGCCACCCTTTTTCTGGTAATAAGATGAAGCAGTAAGTACCAGAGGTCCGCTGAGTCCGAAATGTGTATAGAGCATCTCTCCGAAACCGTCGTATATCTTCTTTTTCCCGTCCTTAAGGACTATGCTGACATTTTTAAGAGCCAGTCCCTGGGCAGCCATGCATTCTTCCTTCTCAAGGACGTTAAAAGGCACCAGTGCAGGTACCGGTTCTTTTATGCCGTGCCCAAGTGACTTCAGCATTCCGAACATGCTGCCGTCAGAACCTGTGGTTGGATAACTCTTTCCACCGCAGGCCACTATCAGTGAATCCGCTATTATGACTTCGCCGCCTGCAAGCTTTATCTCAAAAGCATCATTCCTGCTTACTGATCTGATCACACTGTTTAATCTCACATCAACATTAAGCTCGCCCATTCTCTTATTGAGCGCTTTGATAACATCGGAGGCATGATCGCTTACGGGAAAAATACGCCCGCCGCGCTCCTCCTTTAGTCTGCAGCCCTGTGATTCAAAAAAATCACACACCTGCCCACTGTCATATGAATATATAGCACTGTAAAGAAATTTGGGATTGCTCACTACATGTGAAAAGAACTCCTCATCCGGACAGGAGTTGGTCAGATTGCAGCGTCCCTTCCCGGTGATGTAGATCTTCTTTCCGGTCTTTTCGTTTCTCTCTATAAGGATGACTTTTGCGCCGTTCTCCGCCGCGGATATGGCCGCCATCATCCCTGCTGCGCCTCCGCCGGCAACAGCCACAAGCTTACCCGTCATATCATTCTCCCGGATCGCCTAATTCATCTTTATCGTAAGTCTGGAAATCTTTCCATAAGCCTTCCAGACGCTGTGTATTCTCTATTATCTTCTTTTCGTTACGAAGGTAAAGCGCAACGATCAATGCATTTATCACGCTCATGGGTGCTACCAGCGAATCCGCCAGGGTGATCATATCCGTCTTAGCCCAGAGATTGCACGACGAATACATATTCATCGGCGAATATTCGCTGTCGGTTATGGATATAAGTCTGGCCCCCTGTGAATTGGCAAAGTCCATGGCTTTTAAGGTGCGCAGTGAATATCTGGGGAAGCTCATTCCTATAAGCACATCACCTTTTCCTATCCAGTTCATCTGCTCATACAATTCGCTAATATTATTACTGGTTATAGCCTTTACATCAGGCCTGATAACGCTCAGATAATACGTAAGAAGATCAGCTAAAGGCGCGCAGTTACGTATTCCGAGCACATAAACATGCGCTGCTCCTTCTATAAGCTCTACCGCCATATCAAAGGTTGAATCCGGTACCAGATGTATGCTGTCAACTATATTCTGGGCATCATGAACCAGCACCTTTCTCATAAGCCCCGACGGATCGGCCTTGAGCTTATTTGTGGTGCTTTTTTTGTCGGAAACAAGTCGGCTCTGTATCTCATCTACCATAGCCTGCTGGAATTCACTGTACTTTTCATATCCAAGCATAGCGGTAAAACGTACAACCGTAGCCTCACTCACATCCGCAGCCTTACCCAGTTTGGCTGCCGTCATAAATGCAGCCACCTCATCATTTTCTGCAATATAGTCAGCCACCTTTTTCTGGGCGGGTGACATTTTATCGTACATCTTAAGAATATCGTCGAGCATAATGATCTACCTTTTAAAAAAGATTCTTCGCTACGCTCAGAATGACACTCATTAAAGTGCATCGCTCATATCAAAGTGACACTTAAAGTCTTGTCATTCTGAGGAGCGTAGCGACGAAGAATCTTATAAATCCATTAAACTTTTTTACTTACACAGGGTAAGCGTTGTTCTTTGTATCAGCCTTCTTAGCATCAACTTTCTTCTGCTGTGCTTCACGATACTTGAAGAACTCTGTAGCAACCTGAGGGAACAGTGCATAGGATAGAACGTCCTCGTCCTGCTGCTTGTACTGCTTCATCTCTGCCTCGATTGAAGCAAGCTCGGGCTTATCATGTCCGGTTGCTTCAGCGGATCTTGCGGTAGAGCGCTTCTCGCCGGGGATGACCTTGTTGATGACATCCTGGTTCATAGGCTTAACAGTCTGGCCGTAGTTACCGCGCAGCAGATCCTTGAACTCGCCTGTAGCGGTCTTGTATCTCTCGCCCATCAGTACGTTGAATATAGCCTGAGTACCGACGATCTGTGAAGAAGGTGTAACCAGAGGAGGCTCACCGCAGTCCTTACGAACGCGGGGGATCTCTTCGAGCACTTCGTTGTACTTATCTTCAGCATGCTGCTCTTTAAGCTGTGAAACCATGTTGGAAAGCATACCGCCGGGTACCTGGTAAAGCAGGGTCTTGATGTTAACGCCCAGCACCTTGGTGCTCATCAGGCCGCTCTCGATGCACTCTTCACGATAAGGTCTCCAGTAATCCGCGATCTCTGCAAGGAGCTTCTGATCGTAACCGGTATCATAAGGAGTATCCTTGAAGGTCTCAACCATAACCTCTGTAGCAGGCTGGGAAGTACCCAGTGCGAAAGGTGATATAGCACAGTCGATAACGTCTACGCCTGCCTCAACAGCCTTAAGATAGGTCATTGAAGCCACACCCGAGGTGTAATGTGTATGAAGCTGGATGGGAAGCTTGGTGCTCTCTTTAAGGGTCTTAACAAGCTCTGCAGCCTTGTAAGGAACCAGAAGACCTGCCATATCCTTGATACAGATGGAATCCGCACCCATCTCTTCTATCTTCTTTGCCATGTTAGCCCAGTACTCAAGGGTATAAGCATCACCCAGTGTATAGGACAGAGCTATCTGTGACTCACCGCGGCCTTCCTGCTTCTTGATCTTGTTGGTAGCATCAACTGCAGCCTGAAGGTTACGGATATCATTCAGACAGTCAAATATACGGATAACATCGATACCGTTTGCGATGGACTTTTCTACGAAAGCGTAAACAACGTCATCTGCATAAGGACGGTAACCCAGAATGTTCTGTCCGCGGAAAAGCATCTGAAGCTTGGTGTTCTTGAAACCGTCGCGAAGCTTGCGAAGTCTCTCCCAGGGATCTTCCTTAAGGAAACGAAGGGAAGCATCGAAGGTAGCACCACCCCAGCACTCTACTGCATGATAACCTACTTTATCCATCTTATCTACGATGGGAAGCATCTTCTCGGTAGGCATACGTGTAGCGATCAGAGACTGATGTGCATCACGCAGAACCGTTTCCATGATCCCAACCGGTTTTTTAGCCTGTTCAGCCATTTTTATTTCCTCCTAATCTCTTATCAATAAAAGTCTGTTGTTAACGGATAGATCAAAATACTCCGAAGATGGCCATGAAAGTACCGGCTGCAACTGCAGTACCGATAACGCCGGCCACGTTGGGTCCCATGGCGTGCATCAACAGGAAGTTTGTAGGATCCTCTTCAGCACCGACACGCTGGGAAACTCGGGCTGCCATAGGTACGGCAGAAACTCCGGCCGATCCTATCAGAGGATTTACCTTGCCCTTTGTGATGACGCACATTATCTTTCCGAAAAGTACACCCGCAGCGGTACCGAAAGCAAATGCTACCAGACCAAGTGCCACGATGAACAGTGTATCTGTGTTAAGGAAAGCTTCTGCAGAGGTGGTAGCACCTACGGAAGTACCAAGCACGATAACTACGATGTACATAAGTGCGTTGGAAGCTGTTTCGGTAAGCTGACGTACAACGCCTGACTCACGGAACAGGTTACCCAGCATAAGCATACCTACAAGAGGAGCTGTGGTGGGAAGCACTATGGAAACAACTATTGTAACGATAATAGGGAACAGGATCTTCTCCAGCTTGGTTACGGGACGAAGCTGACCCATCTTAATCTGACGCTCTTTCTTAGTAGTAAGAAGCTTCATGATAGGCGGCTGGATAATGGGCACCAGTGACATGTATGAATATGCTGCCACTGCGATAGGCCCCAGATATTTGGTCTGACCCAGCTTACCTGCAAGGAAAATGGATGTAGGTCCGTCAGCACCACCGATAATGGAGATTGCTGCAGCTGCTTTGCCGTTGAAATCAGCCCATCCCATAGCTCCTGCAAAAAGCGCTCCGAAATATGCTGCAAAGATACCGAACTGTGCAGCAGCACCCAGAAGGAAGCTTGCAGGGTTTGCGATAAGAGGACCGAAGTCCGTCATGGCTCCTACGCCCATGAAGATAAGTGACGGCAATATTGCCCACTCATCAAGTATGTAGAAATAATACAGTAATCCGCCCACACCGTTCGGCGAATCCTCCGCCCGCATCATGATATCCGGGTAAATGTTTACCAGCAGCATACCAAATGCGATAGGCACCAGCAAAAGAGGCTCAAACTCAAAGCGTATTGCCAGGAAGAGGAAAAAGAGCGCCACGCAGATCATGATCACGTTCTTATAAGAGAAGTCGGGATTCATGAACGCCATCTGGCCGAGCAGATTGTTAATGATCTCACTCATTTATCTTACCTCCAAATAGTCTCCCTTGAACTTAGTTAAGTGTTGCAAGAACCTGGCCTGCCTCACATGCATCGCCTACTGCTACATCAATGCTGGCTACGGTACCGTCCTGGGGTGCAACCTGAGGGATCTCCATCTTCATAGCTTCGATGATGAGAACTGCGTCACCCTTCTTTACTGCATCGCCAACATTCTTTTCGATCTTAAATACCTTACCTGCTGCACCGGCTTCGATCTT
>JAFYCS010000060.1 GCA_017539565.1 Lachnospiraceae bacterium | reverse complement strand
GATACTACCTGAATTACGAAACGCATAACAATTAATAAAATTCTCTTCTCTATAGTATCGCAATACCCGTTCCTCCGGCAGTCCGTATGCCTGCTAAAGATCACGAGGTTCAAACCGCATTAGCGGTTTGAACTTGCTACCTTCGTTTTGCATCGAACTATTCGGACGGCGCTTTGGCTCCTAATAAACCGGGTCGCGTCGCGCCGCCGACGTTCTCGCAAAACTTCAGTCGCTCGCTATCGATTCCCAGGCATACGTACAGCCTACGGAACACGTACCCTATCTCAATGTTTTTTCAAAACCACTTAATACCCTAGTTTGCTAGCATCATCCTGTCATTTGCAAAGTGGCCGCCGCTTGCCTCCTCAAATCTCTTGAGCAGGTCGCTCACATGAAGTGCTTTCTTTTCTTCACCACTCACGTCATATATCACATGTCCCTCATGCATCATGATAAGGCGGTTACCGTGAGTTATGGCATCCTTCATGTTATGTGTAACCATAAGGGCTGTCAGTTTATTTTTTTCAACGATCTTATCAGATATCTCAAGCACCTTTGCTGCAGTCTTAGGATCAAGAGCCGCTGTATGCTCATCCAAAAGCAAAAGATCCGGATTCTGAAATGCCGCCATAAGCAGTGTTATTGCCTGTCTCTGTCCACCGGAAAGAAGACCAACCTTGCTGCTGAGTCTGTCCTCCAGTCCAAGGTCAAGCTCTGAAAGTTTCTGTCTGTACAGCTCTTTTTCCTGCTTTGTCACTCCCCATCTGAGAGTTTTATGCTTTCCTCTGCGGGATGCCAGTGCAAGATTCTCTTCTATGGACATGGTAGCAGCCGTCCCCGTCATGGGATCCTGGAATACACGTCCGAGAAAAACAGCCCTCTTATGCTCAGGCAGCTTTGTGACATCATTTCCGCCGATGACTATCTGTCCGCCGTCTACGGGCCACACACCGGCGATAGCATTGAGCATAGTAGACTTTCCGGCACCGTTTCCGCCGATTATCGTCACAAAATCGCCGGCATTCAGATTGAGATTGAGACCGCATAACGCAGTCTTCTCATTTATGGTGCCTCTGTTAAATACCTTATGAATATCCCTTAATTCAAGCATGTATTCTGACATATTAACCTCCACGCCGAGTCCGGATACAAAGCAGGCTGTCACGCACTGCTTACATCGATCACATCAATGAACTTACTCTTTTTTTGCTTCTTCCTGAGCCTTTTCCGGTACAGGTGCTGCCGCCGCTTTGACAGGCGGCGCTTTGGTGTACTTAGCCTTAAGATAAGGAATTGCCAGGAAGATGGCAACTATTATTGCCGAGAACATCTTCATAAGCTCCGAAGGCAGTCTCAGCCAGATAACCGTTGCATAAACAATGAAATATAAAATAGATCCGATAACCACCGAAAGAAGAGTGTACCAGAAAGCCATCTTCTGCTTAGCACAAAAGCTTCCGAAAAGTACCTCACCTATGATAACTGCGGCAAGGCCTATAACGATAGCACCTCTTCCCATCTGAACATCCGCCGCGCCCTGGTACTGTGCATACAGCGCACCGGAAAGACCGAAGAATGCATTTGATATCATCAGGGTCACAACCTTCATAAAGTTTACATTTATGCCCTGTGCCCTGGACATATTTTCATTACAGCCCGTAGCCCTTATGGCCTGGCCGATCTCAGTTCCGAAAAACCAATAGGTCACGCTTATCAGAACTATAAGACCTACAATAAGTCCTACGAAGAACAAAGTCTTAACAAACGCATCTTTATTATTTACATATCCAAGGGAAGCTAAAAGATATTTCCCCTCCTGAGCCACTACAGGCTGGTTAGCCTTGCCCATTATCGTAAGATTTATGGAATACAGCGATATCTGCGTCAGTATACTGGCAAGTATTCCCGGTATACCGAGTGTCGTATGAAGCAGTCCCGTGACCATACCACAGAGACCGCCTACCGCAAAAGCAACAACGATCGCTATCCAGGGGCTCACTCCTGCCCTTATGAGCATTACCGCCACTGCAGCACCTGTGGCAAATGAACCATCCACCGTAAGGTCCGCAAAATCAAGCAGCCTGAATGTCATATATACACCGATGGCAAGTATTCCCCATATAAGTCCCTGCGCCACACTTCCCGGCAGGGCATTTAACAATGAACCG
>JAFYCS010000059.1 GCA_017539565.1 Lachnospiraceae bacterium | reverse complement strand
TTATCTACATAATCCATGGGATTCAGTTGCAGCTGGTTAGCCTTCCTCAAGGCAAACTTCGTAAAGTCCTTAAGGGCTCCCATCTCTTCCGTAGTCTCACCGGCGTCAAGGCTCTTTGCCAGAGCTTCCTCATCGATATCCAGTGTGCCGTCTTCCTGCTGGACAACGCCCATCTTTTCCAGCGCACCGGTGTAATACATGCTGTTCTTCTTCATATCGCTTACCAACAGATTGGTCCTGGGCTGCTGGTCCACGTATTCCGCGGTGGCACGGATAAAATCATTATATGATCCCGCAAGGGATATGATATTGTCACGCATGGATTCCACGTCGGGCTTATAACCCACCGTGATCTCCTTCCCGGGCGCAGCATCCTTAAGGAGTATATCGAAACCGGAATCCAGGTGCACCTCATTGCTGTGTGAGGTGTGGAACTCCCCGTTTACCGAATATATCGCATCCTTACCGGGCTCCGATGCATACCGGATCCCCAGGTAATCAACTATGCCGCCGGTCTGGCTGGTGTCTTCATCCGAAATGGAGAAGTGCCCGCCGGAATCTCCCCTGTCGCCTACGCTCTTCGAACGGATCGTAAGTGCGGTATTACCCAGGCCGTCATCTTCAACCTCGGCATGCAGGCCCAGCTTGAAGTTATTGATCAGCCTTGATAAGCGGTTCTGTATATCTTTATTCGTATCCGTAGAGGATACGGAGAATTGCAGTTCGTAATTCGAATTCTGTGAAGCCACATCGAAGGAATAATTGCCTTCCGGCAGCTCCACCCTGTCGTCAGGAAGATATTTCCCCCTGTTCTCCTGAGGCATTGCCAGCTGGCGCACCTGCAGGGAGATGGGCTCCTGGGTATCAGCGTCTTCGGCAGTCTTCGGGAAACCCTTTACCTCAACAATAGACTCATCCGATGAGAATGCGGTCTTCTGGTCGAACATGCCCTCATCTTCCATGCCGCCTATGGCCGCCACGTTCTTCTTGAACTGAAGGGCACTCTCCTTCATATGGATGGTATATTCCTCTATTTCCTTCGAACGGTCGAGAAGAAATACAGGCTCATCCTTGCTGAGCTTGACTATAGACCTGTAAATATCCTGGAGATCTTTCTTCTTGTGTGAATCAAAACGATTGGAAGACCTGGGTACCAGATCGGCCTGATAATAGTTATAGACGTTACTTAATACGTTATTATTTATCGATGCCATATTGTACCCTCCTTTCTTCCGTGATCGTCTTTACAGCCCGTGCCACATCCTTTGCGGCTTTGTTTCTGACTGTAAAATGGGTACAGTTATCCCATTTATAGTTAGAATCATGATACCACAAAAAGCCCTGAATATCAAGGCTTTTTTAGAAAAAAATTCAGATTATAAATGGATCACCCTTCCGGCTTCATGGTAGCCAGAAAAGCTTCGAAGGGAATCGGCTGTGATACCAGATATCCCTGATAAGCATATACCCCGCCCTCACGTATCAGATCAAGGGTCCGGGCGTCTTCCACGCCCTCCGCCAGTAATTTAAGATCAGTCCTTGCGGCAAATGTTCCCAGCGCCGATAACAGTGCCCTGTCTTTTTCGCTGTTCTTCAGATTCTGGGTAAAATCCCTTCCCACTTTGATAACATCTACGGGAAGATTGCGTACCAGTCTTAAGTCCAGCAGGCAGGAGCCGTCAAGCGCCACATGCAATCCGCAGGATTTCAGGAACATCACCTCATTTAAGAGGTACTTCGGATCCATGTTCCTGCAGCGGTCCGTAAGCTCTATGCACAGGTTCTTTCCGTTCATCTCGTTCTGCTTTAAGGTATCTAACAGAACCTGGTGGAACCTTGGCTGTTCCAGCTGGCGCTGCGCCAGATTAACGTTTATTATCAGATCCGGCATGCTCTTTACCAGCTGCTTGCCCTCACGCACGGCGCGTTCCAGGATCCAGTTGCCCAGCATCACAAAGCAGCTGTCATCTTCCAGCCACAGCAAGAAGTCTGCCGGCGAGATACTTCCGTATTTATCGCATTCCCACCGCAGGAAGGCTTCGCAGCCTATGAGCTTGCCGTCGCGGGTAGTCACCGTAGGCTGGTAATGCAGGGAGAAGTTCCTGCAGCCCGCTTCCACATCACCGCGGATGGCATTTACCAGCTCCAGCGTAGCCGCATTGCGGTCGGGATAATCATTGTCAAGTATGACAGGAGCCCCGTCCTCTTCGGTCTCGGAACGGTTTCTTGCATAGCGGGCACAGGCCAGAATGGAATGTACATCTACATCAACCTTGTCTGCAGCAACCACACCGGCGCTCAGATGTACGCTCACCCGTGTATCGTCAATTGCCAGCATACGTTCCGCATATGTCTTCTGCTCCCTGTAGATACGGCATACGTCGTTCACGCTCATCTGCTCCGTAACAAAGAAGAGCATGGTGCCCTCTCCCCTGAAGAGCTTGCCGCGGTCACCGCCCAGACGCTTTAAGTTGTCCGCCAGTGCGGTAAGTACACGGTTTCCGAAGTTGTATCCGTAAAGGGAGTTGATCTCTATAAAGTCCGACGTACCTATCAGCAGCACCACGGCCTTTCCGCCGTCGCGCAGTATCTTCCTCAGATGATCAAGGAAGCTGCGCTGATCGGGCAGGCTGGTGGTGGGGTCGGTGTTCGTCTCCACGCCTCCGCCGGTAATGGCTGCCGCCAGATAAGCGGGCATGCCCGCATAGTCACGTACGGTAAAATATTTAACCTGACAGGACGTATATTCGCCCTCTCCGTTCTTTATCTTCCAGACGGTCTCTTTCTTTTCCACACTCCTGCGCCTGACCGCTTCCAGATCCTTCTCGAATGCCTGGGCATCCCCTTCCGAAAGGATCTTCCTCATCAGCTGGGTATTGTTCTTAACGAATTCTCCGGGCAGGTCAAAGGCCGCCACCGCCTCCGGCGACCAGCGTGCCACATCGGATGCTATATCGAGCATAAAAAAGTACCGACCCGCTCCTCCGGCAGCCGGTACAAAACTCTCATATAATCTGCTTATCCTGAAATACTGTATACTGTTATCCATATCTGATATATCGGCAGTAATCAAAAATACTTTATGACTGTCCCGTAGCCAACATACCTCCTTATAGCATGCTCTTATAACTTACTGCCATCTTAAGGAACGCCTCTTTCATCTCCGGATGCTCCGCAGCCAGCCTGTCATAGCATTCCGCCAGCATCCTGACCGGCTCTTTTTCTGCCGCATCCGCCTTAAGTATGGCCTCCGTCTCCTGATGCGCATTGATGAACCAGACACTGGCCTCCTCATAATCGCGGGCATCGAAATAATAGCGTCCCAGTTCACAGCACATCTCTGCACAGGGTTTGATGCTTATATTTTTAAGAGCCCATTTAAAGAAGGCGTTAACATCCTTAGCGATACGTGCGGCACGCGCCAGCACGCAGTAAGCCTCCATGCGCTCATCTTCGCCGTACTGTGCATCGTAGATAAGGTTCTCAAAGTAAGGCGCCGCCTCCTTAAAGTCCGTATCCACCCCGGCAATGAAGAGTTCCTGTGCGTACATATGCATAAGCTTCTTTGAGAGCTTTTCCCCCTGTGAAAGCTTATTTAAGAAGATGCCGAAATCCCTGCCGGAATGAACACTCTCAGGCATGTGGAGTATCTCTATGTCACTGTCGAATACCACGGGATCCAGGCGCACGGATTCATGCACCGGGTCTATCCAGACGAAGTTCCTCAGACGCTTAAACAGCTTGGGGCGCAGGTCCTTTTCAAAATTG
>JAFYCS010000058.1 GCA_017539565.1 Lachnospiraceae bacterium | reverse complement strand
TAGAGACCCGGGTAGGAAAAGATGATCTCGTCCTTATAAAAGGCCGCAGGATCACCGTCAAAAGATGCCTGTACATCCGTCTCCACGTATTCCCTGATATGAGGGATCCTCTCCATAAAAGCAAAGGCTGTCTCCTCTGCTTTCTTTCTTATCTCCTCATCAGAAGCCTCTTTAAGGCCTTCCTGATAACGAAGGACTATCACCAGCTGTTTCTGCAGATAGAAAAGCACATCCTCCACCAGCATGGTGGTGTCATTCCTGGGCGTATAGACCTTCATCGCCCGGTTTTTAAAATAGCCGGGGAAAACCAGCTTCTTGATCTTGTCCAGCATATCGACGATCACGTCTTTATCGGGCTGGTCAAAATTCAGCTCCCTGTCTATATCCTTGCCGCCCTCGTAGTCCTTAAGGATCGTATCTACCAGGGTGCCTATACGCTTTTCCATGTTTTCGGACATTATGTGGTCCTCCGGGTATATATATGTATAACAACGATATGCTTTGTTTTATTGCGTCCCTCTGATTTTTCGATCCCTGTACATCGCAAGGAATCCCCCCACATTCGTGGGTCCCCCCTTACGAATATCTCAAGGCATCTTCCCACGCTCCGCGCGGGCCCCTCCTTGAGATTACAGCGCATCTCTATGTTTGGAACCGGACACAGACAAGCCGCTTGCGCAGCCTCTTGCGAAGAATTGAAGGACTATAAGATTATATGCCAGAAAGCTGTATTTTTCAAGGTTTACACCTTAATTTATCCGCTTGTAAGATATGCATAATTATGCTATGTTAATAGAAAATCTATCCTATCACGGAGGTGTTAAAATGAAGATCTATTCTGTAAATGACCCTGAATTCAAGCCCTACGGCAAAGTACTTGGTTATGATACGTCATGTCTTGTAAAAGCTCTTGACGAAGCAACTCCTCTTCCCGATGGCGTTGAGTATGTAATGAGCTGCGCTTCCCTGGAATATACCTGCGATTTCGGCGTACTCCAGAACAATGCTTACGGCGGCATGCCCATCCAGATCGGTTACTGCAACGGCCACAATACCAAGCTTAACTGCCTTGAGTATCACCGTGACAGTGAGCTGAACATCGGCTCCACCGATTTCATCCTGCTTCTGGCTAAGGCTGACGATATAGTTGACGGCAAGCTTGACACCTCCAAGGTTAAAGCTTTCCTTGCAAAGAAGGGACAGGTTGTAGAAGTTTACGAGACCAGCCTTCATTATGCTCCCTGCTCGGCAAGCAAGGGCGCAGGCTTTAAGGTAGCCATCGTTCTTCCCAAGGGAACAAACGGTGCAGTACCCGCTCTTAAGGCACACAATGATGAAGATAAGTGGATGACCGCATGCAACAAGTGGCTGTTAGCTCACGCTGAATCCGCAGAAGCTAAAGACGGCGCTTATGTAGGTCTTACCGGTGAGAATATCGATATCGCCGATCTGATCTGAGACAGATCCTGATACAGCAATGCCAAGCCCCCGTGATCATCATTCCGGGGGCTTTTTTAATGATCATACAGCTTTATGTTCACTGATCATTTTTTGTCGTTATTCTTCATTATCGATATCACAAGTACGATGGCAGCCACCAGAACTACGCCCAGTACTACCACAACGACCGGATTGTCCATGATGAAATCCATCAGGGACTCTGTGGGTGTGGGCATCGCTGCATCCAATAACATCGGACCATTCATGTTTTTATGCCTCCTCTCTGTTAATTCAGGATCAACGTAAGCAGATATGAACCTATTATCCCGGAAAATGCATTCGCCAGAAAGCTGACCGGCAATGCTTTTCCGTATTTCGTAATAAATGCTTTCTGATAGACCAGTGCTTCCGCTATAACTATGAGTATTTCCGCTGCTATCACGATCTTCAGATCAGGCCTGAAGACCAGTACCGAACCGTTCAGCGTCAGATTGGTTATCAGGTTCACCAGTATAAAAACCAGAAGCTTATATTTTATGTTAAATTTTTCGTTCCTGAACCCTATCAGCAGTACAGGCGTTTCCATCACGACCGTCAGTACCAGCGGGAAAGCCAGATATGCTATTATCGTCCCCAGGTCATTCACTGTTCCTTATCCTTTACGGCACTGTCCCCGGCAGCGCGGCTTTTGGCTTTTTCCAGTGCCACATACATCAGCCCTGCGCATATCAGTGATCCCGCTATTACTATAACGATGTTTGCAGCCCTGCCGATCTTGACAAAGAATACCGGCAGCAACCCGAAAGCCAGGGCCATAGTCGTTACACCAAATGCCAGTCCCGGATTCTCTCCCATCACCGATAACAGCATCCCGAAGGTTATGGACATCGTCATACTGAACAGGAACACACCGATGATCGATACTACCATCATGTTTTCGCCGGCTATCAGGAACGGTATGCTGGCCAGTATGGTGATCAGGGCTGTCTTATGTGCCCCTATCCTGTCAGCAGCCCAGCCGCCAAAGGCTTTTCCTATACCCATGGTAAAGAATAATAGAAACGACTGCCATAACTCCTTCTTCCAGCTGATGGGGATCGCGTATCCCAAATAACTCCTGGTCATGGTTACCAGAAAAGCCACGATGACGATCATCCCTACCGGGAGTCTCTTATTAATTATATCAAAGACCGGATATCTTTCATTATCATACAGCCAGCCTTTATTGGTCATAAGTATAAGTATCTCTATAGCGGCTATGGGGATCAGCAGGAACCATTTGCTTATGCCCATGCTGCCTATGGTCTGGCCTATGACCACGCCAAAGGATCCTCCTCCCACAAACAGGGCGCTGGGATACAGTCTGCCTTCGCTGCCTATAACAGTCAGTATCGCCCCGCATTCATGTATAACGGCATTTCCAAGGGCTATAAAAAACACTCCCGACATCGTCTTTATCCCGTATTTATCATAATCCAGCAGGATAAGGCCCAGCAGCATCATAGCAGCACCGATACTGCCAAGGTCTAATTTTTTATATTTTTCGTGCAGCAGGCCGAAGAGGAACTGCGGGCAGAAAGCTATAACATCATACAGCAAAGCTATTACGGCAGACTGAATAAGACTTAACTGATATGTCTGTGCCAGAGCCGCAAAGCATACGATCTCAACCAGCATATGTATTATGAAATATATCCGGGCATCCCTGATATTCTTATACATGAAAATATCTCCGATACAAAAAATCACTACAGGTATATACCTGTAGTGATTATATTATATATACTTCCTTACTGCAATTACCGTTATTCAGCTTCCTGCCGCTTACAGATTCCCCTCCTGTGAGCTGCCTCTGCCGCCTCTTTTTCCGTTTCTTCCGTTACCGTCCCCGTTTCTGAAATCCTCAGGCATCCCCGAAGGATCAAAACCTTCCGGCGGAGTGAAGTCTCCTCCCGGAGTAAAGCCTTCCGGCATCTGATCCTTGTCAAAGTCTTCCGGCATCTGTGAAGGATCGAATCCGTCCGGAGGTGTCATCTGGCCGTCGCCCGAGTTAAATCCGCCGGGAGGTGTCATCTGCCCGTCACCCGGGTTAGATCCGCCGCGTTCACCGCCGTTACCCCTGAAGCCGCCCGGCCCTCCGAAGCTGCTGATCTCGCCAATGGTATTGCTTGCCGCACTGATCTTAACACTTCCCACTTCACTGCCGCCGGCACTCGCCGTATATTCTTCTCCCTTCTCAAAGTCAAATCCTGCAAACAGCACTGCCGAAAAACTCTTTGAAGGTGTATAGCTTACTACCTCATTACCGTCGGCATCGCTGACCGTCACCTCAGTACCGGCCTTCTGTGAGCCTGTTCCGGCAACTACCGCATATACCCCCGAACTCTCGCCTATCGACTGCAGCATTCCCGAGGAACCTGCCGCTATCAGCGTACCGCCCGTCATCACGCATTCTATGCCATAATCCATGAAACCGTTGCCGTCATTTTCCGGACCGTCCACTACCGTATCACCGCCGTATATATACAGATATCCGTTGGAATCTATGCCGTCACCTTTTGCATTCACATAGATGCTGCCGCCATCGATGTAGATGACATTGTTTTCATTGCTGTCCATAAAACCGCCGCGGCCGAAATTACCCTGTGCGGTATCTTCTTCGCCGGTATCACCTGCGGCATTTATACCGTCATCTTCCGCTGTTATGCTTATATTGCTGGCCACCAGATCAACGATGCTTCCCTCGATCCCTTCATAACTGCCGCTTATCTCAACATCGCTGTCATAAACCAGGCAGACTTCTTCGGCATGTATACCGTCATCATTACTGTCTATATCAAATTCACCGCCAAGGATCATGATATTGGTATTACTGTGGATCGCATCATCTCCGGACCTTATCTTAAAAGTACCGTTCTCAACATATACTATCCCCTTGCCTTCCTCTTCGCTGTTGGTGGATGCAAGTCCCTTACCTCCGCTGCTGATAATGTATGTGCCATCGTATACCGCCAGCAGATCCTTTCCTTTAAGCGCATCAGATACACTCTCTATGTCGAAGGATCCGCTCCTGAGGACCAGATCATCTTTGGAACGTATACCGCAGGCATAGTTTGCATCTATATTAAGGCTTCCGCTGCCGTTTATGATCAGATCCGCCTTTGAGAAGATCACCGCATCAGGCTCATCTTCACCTTCTTCAAGC
>JAFYCS010000057.1 GCA_017539565.1 Lachnospiraceae bacterium | reverse complement strand
GGAAACCTTAAAGGAAATCAGCCTTAAGGTGCAGCCCGGAGAGAAGATCGCGATAGTTGGTTATAACGGAGCAGGTAAGACTACTCTGATAAAGCTGCTTATGAGGCTTTATGATCCCACCTCCGGAAAGATCGTATATCACGGCAGGGATATAAAGGAATACAGACCGGATGATTACCGCAGACGCATAGGAGTGGTATTCCAGGACTATCAGATGTACGGTGCCAGTCTTAAGGAAAATGTAGTTATGGATCGTGCTGAAGAGGCAGCAGATAATGATGTTATAACGGCGTTGAAAAGAGCTGGCTTCGGGGATAGGCTTAACAGCCTGGAAAGAGGACTGGATACTCCCGTTACCACTGAGTTCGATAAGGAGGGTATCAACTTCTCCGGAGGTGAGAGCCAGAAGGTGGCAATCTCCAGGGCCTTTTACAAGGATGCAGACATGCTGATAATGGATGAGCCTTCAAGCGCTTTGGATCCTATAGCCGAGTACGAGCTGAACAAGGCTATGGAGAGCGCGGCAAAAGGAAAGACGGTATTCTATATATCCCACAGGCTTTCCACAACCCGTGATGCGGACAGGATAATCCTTCTGGAAAACGGACGTATAGCGGAGGAAGGAACCCACGATAGCCTTCTTAAGATGAACGGGAAGTATGCCAGGATGTGGCAGGTCCAGGCCGGAAGATATGAATAAAGCATGGATATCTGCGGATTGCGTTTGAACATTATTGGTTGTAAAATGTTTTTAAAACGATCCGTACAGTACGGGGAATATGGGGGGATATAATGAAACATTCGCTTAAGGACAGGTTAGCATACTGGTTTGACACCCATATGCAGAAAGGGTCAATAGCGCTGATCAAGCTGCTGGCTATTGTCACTGCGCTGGCTATAGGGCTTGTTACCCTGGTACTGGTATTATTGGGGTATAGCGAGGCAAAATACGGGACGGATGTTTTCTGGGACGGATTTGCCACGATCATAAATGCATGGATGCCCTATTATTCGGATGGGGACGGTTCGATCGATTATCTGATAGTTATGGCTGTAGCTGCCATTATCGGACTGCTTATCACCAGTGTACTGATAGGTATAATCTCAAATGCAATAGAGGAATACATAGAAGGACTGAAAGACGGTAAATCGACTGTCCTGGAAAACGATCATGTTGTGATCCTTGGTTTTACACAGGGGGATTACACCCTGATCAAGCAGATAGTACTGGCATCCGGAACTGATAAACGGGCTGTCGTCATTGCAAGTGATGTCAGCAGTGAAGAGATGCGTGATGCGATCTATGATAATGTTGATATCCCGAAGAATATAAAGATGATATTCCGGACGATAGATATATATGATCCGGCTTCTCTGGAAAAGCTTTCTTTATCAACATGCAAACATATCATTATCAGTCCTATGGATGATAATAAAACTATCAAGGCACTACTGGCAGTGTCATTGCTGATCAACAGTAATGATAATGAGAAGGTACGTGTAAGCGCCCTTGTATCAAAGAATGAACACAGATTTCCTGAAACTGTTGCAGCGAAACATAATGTAACGACCATACAGATGCGGAATGCCATTGCAAGAATGGTGGCACATTCCTGTTCACAGTCGGGCCTGTCTGATGCTTTCAGGGAAGTATTTTCTTTTGAAGGAAATGAGTTTTATTACAGGGAGATGAGCGAGGCTGCGGGCATGAGCTTCGCAGATCTGTCATACCGGATGGATAATGCAGTTCCCATAGGGATCATACATGAAGGAAAGATGATGTTAAATCCCGATAAAGATATAAAGATAGCTGAAGGGGACAGGGTGATCATATTTGCTGTAGAAAGTGATTCGGCAGTTATCACGGAGCAGAATTATCATGAAGTACCTATGAGCAGATACCGGTCTTCGGAAAGCAGCAGAAAGGTTGCCATAATAGGATATAACGGTTCCTTCAAGCTGGTCTACAGGGAATTAGCTGATACTATATCGGAAGTGGTCGTGGCAGGGATACCCGATGAAAAGAAAGACACGGTACTGAAACTGTATGATGGTTCAACGAACAGGAAGATAACACTTTTTGAAGATGATATAGATGAAGTTGAGAATATGGTGGAACTGGCTAAAAGTGTTGATCATGTGGTACTTCTCAGCGATCACACTTTAGATGATGAGGATGCGGACATCCAGAGCATATTCCGTATCATGAGATTCAGGGACATCAGGACAAAATATGATCTGAAATTCAACATTACCGCTGAAATGCGCAAGAAATCCAATCTGAATCTTATCAGGGAAGAGGAACATATGGATTACGTAGTTGCTTCCAATATGTCCTCGCTATTCCTGGCACAGTTATGTGAAAACTATGAGCTGGATGATCTGTTTAAGGAGATCCTTGCGAACAGGGGCAATGAGCTGTACCTGAAGAAAGCAAAGGATTTCGGATGTGACGGTGTATATACGACACAGCAGCTGAGAAATCTGGCACTGTCAAATAACTCTGTCTTATTGGGGTATTTACGGGCAGATAATTACGAGAGTTTCTTTAATCCCGGCTTGAATGAAGAAATAAAGCTGGGAGCTGAGGACAGCCTGATAGTATTGTCTGAAAACTGAGCGCTGACTGAAACAGGCTGAAACGACAGAAAATAAGGCCGCTGCGAGGAAAATGAGGATTGACATATCATCATTGAGTCTGTATAATTCGAAGAGTGTAAGGATTATTTTCATGCAAGTCGGAAATTTATGAAAGGAGGTATAGAAACGTGTTCATCCGCATTAAAAAATCTTTTGAAAACACCTATAGTAAAGATAATACCTCCTGTGGAAGTGTATAATAGCGGATATTTCTTGTTTGGGATCAACCTGATATTTGAGATATTGTTTATGCTGTTAAGCCCTGATACCGGAAGGTATCGGGGCTGTTTTTATACATACACAGGTCGGGATCGTTTGTGATCAAACGGAGGAAATATATATGTACGAAAATGAGATAAGAAAAGAAAAATATATACTGCTCATCGCTTATTCGGGTGATGAGGAAGAAGCAGATGCATCGCTGGATGAGCTTGCGGAGCTTCTTGATACCGCTGACGGGATAACAGTGGGAAGGATGAAGCAGAAGCTTTATCAGCCTGATCCTGCTACCTATATCGGCAGCGGAAAGGCTATGGAACTTAAGATAAGCATAACAGCCAGAGAGGCAGACGGAGTGATCTGCGATGATGAACTTACGCCGGCCCAGATGAAGAATCTGTCGGATATGCTGGATACAAAGGTGATCGACAGGACTATGCTGATACTTGACATCTTTGCGGCACACGCACATACCAGTGAAGGAAAACTTCAGGTGGAGATGGCGCAGCTGAAATACAGGGCAAGCCATCTGGTGGGAGCGGGTAAAGCCATGTCTCGTCTGGGAGGCGGTATCGGAACCAGAGGGCCCGGTGAGACCAAGCTGGAGACAGACCGAAGGGTGATAGGAAAGCGGATCGCCAGACTGTCAGGTGAGATAAAGGACATGCAGCGTGTCCGCATGACCACGCGTAAAAAGCGTCTGGGAAATATGACGCCGGTAGTGGCAATAGTCGGTTATACAAATGCCGGAAAGTCCACGCTTTTAAACCATCTGACGGATGCGACCGTGCTTTCTGAAAACAAGCTTTTTGCTACGCTTGATCCGACAACACGTACCTGCGTGATGAAAGGCGGCCAGGAGGTGCTGTTTACGGATACCGTAGGTTTTATTAACAAACTGCCGCATCAGCTGATCGATGCATTCAGGAGTACGCTGGAAGAGGCAAAGTATGCTGATATCATCCTGCATGTTGCTGATGCTTCGGATCCTGCACTTGATATGCATATGCAGGTGGTTTATGAAACCCTTAATGATCTGGAGATAAAGGGGAAGCCGGTCATCACTGCCTTTAATAAAACTGATCTGCTGGATGGTTCGGAGAGGCTTTATGATGACCGCGCAGACCGCTGTATAAGGATCTCTGCGAAAAACGGGGAAAACACGGAGGAGCTGCTTGATATCATCGAGGATATACTTCAGAAGAACAGAAAATATGTTGAATACCTTATACCCTATGCTGACGGAAAGATGCTGGATAAGCTTCACAGATACGGCAGGGTATTGGAAGAAGAATATCTCGAAGAGGGTATCAGTGTTAAGGCATATGTACCTGTTTCGGCACTTTGATATACCGGTAACTGTGATAATTGGAGGTTATTATGCTTGAAAGAACGATGATATTGTTGAACGGACCTTCTTCGGCGGGAAAGTCGACGCTTTCACGTGAATTACAAAACAGATTAAGAGAAATGAATGTGGATCCGCTTATCATATCCATAGATGATTATATGAGAACCGATCCTAAAGAGACGATCTATGAGGATGATATATATGAGATCATGCCGGATATGTGCCGTGACACTGAAAGTGCGATAGAACAGGGAAGGACCGTCATTGTCGATCATGCGATCACAAGCGAGAGGATCTATGATGCGATGATGGCTGCGGCAAAAGGCGGAAAGGTCTATACGGTCAAGGTGAGCTGTGATATAGAGATACTGCGTAAGAGAGAGGCTGAACGCGGTGACAGATGCCCGGGTTCGGCAGAGGCTTCTCTTGAATACCTGTGGCCGAAAGAAGGATATGATATCAGTATAGACAACGGGAAAAAAACAGCCGCAGAAAATGCTGCGATCATACTGGAGGCGCTAACATGACCAGACCTGATTTTGATACTATCAAAAGCTATGAAGAATTTTTGAAATACTATTGGTACCGCGAGGAACTGATAAAGATATGCAAGGCGCATGGTCTTAAAGCAGATGGCAGTAAGATCGAACTGAATAAAGTGATAGAAGCTTACTTTGCAGGAGAGAAGATCCTTCCGGAAAAGAAAGCTCCGGTAAAGAGAAAGAAACCTGTTGTTACGGAATTGACACCGGATACAGGTCTGATAGAATGCGGGTTTACTTTCGGCCCGCGTTTCAGGGAATTCTTTATAAAACAAACCGGTGAAGAAAAATTTAAGTTCAATGTGGATATGGTAGCTACTGCTAAAGCAGTGAAGGCTAACGGAGACGAATCATTTACACTGGGTGATTTATTGGACATCTATTACGGAAAGCAGACTTATGCAACTTATGATAAATCTGCTCTTCAGTGGAATAAGTTTGTTCATGATTTCTGCGAAGATGAAGCCACTAAAGTATATCCCGAAAGACTTAAAGCGGCAGCGGCTTTGTGGAAGATCGTACGTGAATCCGACAGAGAGAAAAAATATACGCATGAGCTGCTGGAGGAATACAGGGAGGTCATTCAATAAGGAGTTGGGAAAATGATATATGTTAAGAAAACAGACAGATCCTGTTTTGAAATGTATGATTCCATAAGCATGAATGTGGACGTGCGAAGTGAATACAGGATCAAAAGAATTGATAACGGTCTGGGAGGGATGATATTTGAGGAGGTTCCTGTCACGCCCTATATCAAAGACCTGAGCGTTTACGAACGTGCAACCGAATATGAGAAAGAATTTGATATCACCTACTGGAGCTTTTATATGGCATTTGATGATGAAAAACTTGTAGGAGCAGTAACGGTGGCAGCAAAAACCGATAAGCTGTATATGCTTGCGGGACGTGATGATGCCTGTGTTCTCTGGGATATCCGTGTTGCAGATGGATATAAACATCAGGGCATCGGACAGAAGTTGCTGGATCTTGCGATAAAGGATGCCAAGGCAGATGGCTACCGGCAGATGATCATCGAATGCCAGAACAATAATGTTCCGGCATGTAAGTTTTATCATAAGCAGGGGGCACTGCTGTCGAAGATTGATATGTATGCCTATTATGATGAGCCGGATTGCAGGAACGAAGTACAGTTTCTGTGGTATCTGGATCTTGATTGAAAGCGGCCGGGAGGCGGGTTTCTGTAAGGGAGGCAAAATGGCAGATATATATTTTATTTCCGGGCCGTGTGGATGCGGTAAAACAACACTCACGGATGCACTGGCAAAGTATATGGTAAAAGTGGAGAAAAAAAGGCAGGTCTATGTGATCCATGGCGATGATTTTCATCAGGGCTTTGTGCTGCGAGCCTATGAAGAAGATACTTAT
>JAFYCS010000008.1 GCA_017539565.1 Lachnospiraceae bacterium | reverse complement strand
TTATGATTACGCTCTTCCCCAGGATGGTGAGAAATTCGGCGTAGTCACCAGCCTTACCGACTGCCCCTGGAACGAAGACACCATGCTCCTCCGTGTCGGCATCCGCGCAGAAGATATCAAGCCCGAAAACGGAAGCAATATAGTATTTCTTGTAGATACTTCCGGGTCGATGTTCAATAACAACAAACTGCCCCTGGCACAGGAAGCACTTAAGATGCTCCTTGAAAACCTGGATGATGACGACACCATATCCATAGTCACTTATGCAGGAACCAGCGAAGTGCTCTTAGACGGTGCCAAAGGCAGCGACCGCAAAGAGATCAAGAAAGCCATCGATTCCCTCGAGGCATACGGTTCCACCAACGGCGAAGGCGGCATAAACGCAGCTTACGATACTGCTGCCAAGCACTTCATCAAAGGCGGAAACAACCGCGTGATCCTCTGCACGGACGGCGACCTTAACGTAGGAGTATCCTCCGAAGCAGGCCTGATCGAACTGGTAAAGGAAAAGAAAGAAACAGGCGTATTCCTCTCCTGTCTTGGATTCGGAGAAGGCAACTATCAGGACGACAAGATGGAAGCCCTGGCTGATTACGGAAACGGCAACTATGCTTTCATCGACTGCACCAAAGAAGCTGAGCGCGTGCTCAAAGACGAGATGTGGTCAACCCTCTATACCGTAGCCAAGGATGTTAAGTTCCAGGTAGAATTCAATCCTGCACAGGTTAAGGGCTACAGGCTCATCGGTTACGAAAACCGTGAGATGGCTGCAGAAGATTTCGCAGACGATACCAAGGACGGCGGTGAAGTTGGTTCCGGCCAGTGTGTGACCGTACTCTACGAAGTAGTCACCAATGACTCCGCTTACGAGATCCCCGGTGTTGAATCCAGATATGCAAGCGAAGATACCGCTTCAAACGACAGCGATGAGCTGCTGGCAGTAAACATCCGCTACAAAGAGCCTGATGCAGACAAGAGCGAACTCCGTACCTACCCTGTGACCATGGCCGACAAAGCCGATTCCATGGACTATGATACTTCCTGGGCAGCAGGCGTGGCACAGTTCGCAATGCTCCTGCGCGGTTCCGATAACGCAGGAAGCTCAAGCTATCAGGAGATATACGACAGACTGAAGAACGATCCCGCAGTCATGACCGATGACTTCAAGGCAGAGTTCCTTTACATGGTACAGAAAGTTGCTGACAACGCTTGAATCTGAGCTGCTAATACCCCATTAGCGCCCGCTCCCCGGCGGGCAAACACAGAAAAACAGCCGCCCGAAAGGACGGCTGTTTTCATCCGGATGGGACCAACAGGGTTCGAACCTGTGACCTCCCGCACGTCAAGCGGACGCTCATCCCAGCTGAGCTATGATCCCATAAGCCGAAAATTATCTTATCGTATCGATACGCTTATGTCAAGATTCTTAGCTTCCCTCACACCAGATACGCTATCATCTTAAGATAGGCTTTGATGACTATCCGGCGGTCGAATTCCTTTTCCATCTTCTTTCGACCGGCAAGGCCCATATCACGGCGTTCATCATTGGGAAGCGCAAGGAAGGCTTCGATCTTCTTTACCAACAGGTCAACATCTCCGCCGTGGTAGATAAAGCCGCTGTTATTGTCATCAACCGCTTCCTTGCAGCCCGGATTATCGGTAGTTATGATGGGGCGGCCGCTGGCTGCATTTTCAAGAAGCACGTTGCTCATACCCTCACCGTAGGTTGAAGGGTGAATGATGCAGTGCGAACGCTCCACCCAGGGACGCACGTCTTTCTGGGAACCGCGGTAATTCACTATCCCCTGCTCTCCCAGTTCTTTCAGTTCCTTTTCGTAATGCATCTCCGTAGGCTCGATAAAGCCCAGCATATTAAATTCCGTATTGGGATACTTCTTTCTTATGCGTCTGGCGGCTTCGATATAGTCGTCCACGCCTTTATCGTGAAGCACACGTCCTATGTAATTAAACACAACGGTCTCGCCGTCCGTGCCGTTTCCGCCAGCCGGATACGGCTGCAGTTCAAAACGGTTTAATGCCACGCCGCTGCCGGGAATAAGCCTGTACCTGCCCTTTACCATACCGCTCTTTTTAGCAAGGCGCAGATTTGTCGCATTCTGGAACATAAGACAGGATGAATTACGGAAAGCGATCTTAAACAGCTGCATCGCTATGAACTTCTTTAAGCCCTTCTGCATGATGACCGATCCCCAGCCCGTTAAGTTGGTGATAACGGGGATCCCCAGCAGCTTCGCCGAAAGCCCCGCATATACATTGGGCTTTGCGGTATAGCTTAACAGCACTGCGGGACGGTATTTCTTCAGCACGTTAAAATAATGCACAGCGAGCTTTAAATCATTTAAAATGTTGGTACCTCGCCTGTCTATATCGGGATCATCATAGATAAAATCTATGTTTTTCCTGAGGCCCTCTTTTTCGAGAACCTCAAACTTAGGCCCATCCGGGCAGGATATCATAAGCCTGTATCCCGCATCCCTTATGGCCTGTATGAGCTCCAGCCTGAAACAGTAGATATCATCATCGTTATTTGTAAAAAGAGCTATAAGCGGTTTTTTCGCCATCTCACCATCTCCCTGATCTTCTTATATTCCATAGGATAATCGATCCACTTATCTCCGCCCATGGTCTGAACAATAGCCTGCAGTGTCCTTATGATTATGCTTATATCATAAACAAGCGACCAGTGCTTTAAATAATACAGATCCAGCGCCAGCTTGATATGCAGGAACTTATCCGTATATGCGCTCTGTGCATCGTCACCGGATAAATACTTATCACCGTGGGTGTAATTAAAAATGCTGCCGGGACAGGCAAGCCCGGGAAGCACCTTAAGCGTCAGCTTTTCCTTATCGGTATAATACTCATTTACTATGTCAATATCCTCAGGCCTGGGCCCTACTATGGACATCTCACCCTTAAGTATATTTATGAGCTGGGGAAGTTCGTCCACCTTGGTCTTCCTGAGTATCTCTCCCCAGGCAAAGACACGGTTATCATTTGCCGCGGTTATGGCACCCTGCTTATCGGAACCTGCTCTCATGGTACGGAACTTATACATGGTCACAGGCACCAGATCTTTGCCCATACGCCTGGCCTTATAGATCACGGGTCCCGGATCACATATAAGTATGCCAAGAGCCGCTATGATCATCACAGGGCTTAATACCAGCAGGGCCATGGCAGACAGGGCCACATCAGCCCCACGCTTTATGGCAGCCTGCACCGGCTTTTTTTCTATCATCAGCATCATCTTAAAGTCCTCCGGATGCTCACGAACACTTCCGCTGCTTCCATACAGCACTGGTTGCCCCAGAATGCTGCCTGGTGGCGCAGCGCCTCTGAAGACCTGGGATGAGGATACTCCCTTACCTCTGATGTATATTTCTCAAACGCTTCTATCTTCTTATCCAGCTGTGCGCTGATATCGATCCAGGTATCCGGCGCGAAGGTCTTGGGATGTCCCCACTCCGTACTGGAGGCCGTATAAAAGCACATGAATTCTTTTATCCACTCACTGTTGGGGCGGAATGCAACCAGCGCTGCCTCAAACAGTATCCTGTGATCCCTGTTGGCATCGGAGCCAGACTGGCAGTAAATGATATCCGGCTTAAACTCCTCAGATACCTGTTCAAGGGGAGTTATTAGCTCTGTCAGTGTATAAGTGTCAAGCCTCTGGTCAGGGAACTTAAACTGATAGACCTTACTCACACCCATAACGTCGGCCGCTTCCTTTATCGCGGTATTCTGTCCCACATCGGCGCCGTATCTTAAGGATTCGCCTTCACACATTATTATGCTGCGTACTTCATCACCGGCCTGTACATGCTTTATAACAGTACCGCCCACTCCAAGCAGTTCATCATCGGGATGAGCCGCTACCACAAGTACTCTACTCATTGCCAAACACTCCTTTCAGCTCAAGCTCATAGAGGCTGCTGCCGGAATATCTCTTTCCGTCTTCATCCTCTATCATCGTAATGCACAGGATATAGTCTTTTGTTGCAGTCAGGATACCGCAATCTTTAAAACCGTATGCCTGTCCCAATATTGTCCCGGGCGCTTCACTGCATTTAAGCGGCAGTACCATTGCTTCCCATATCAGCCACTTCTTTCCGTCAAGGAAGGTAAAGGCTCCGGGGTAGGGTATTGTAAGCGCCCTGATGAAATCATATATCTTCTTAGCATCCTGCTGCCAGTCCACAAGCCCGTCCTTGGGACGCCTTCTGGGAAGCAGGGACTCGTCAGTCTCATTTTTTATATCAAGTAAAGGCTTCTCACCTTTTATGAGTGCGTCGATCAGTTTATCCAGCATAACTGCGTTCGACTTTGCCACCTTGTCATATATGGTCTTGCAGGTATCGAACAGGGTGATGGGAAACGCGGTCTGGTCGATGATGGTACCGCTGTCCACTTCTTTGGTCAGCCACATCAGTGTGTTGCCCGTCTCTTCCTCTCCGCGTATGATGGCCCAGTTAACAGGGGCGCTGCCGCGGTTATGGGGAAGCAGTGCCGCATGGGTACCTACGGTACCGACTTTTGCCAGATCCAGCAGGCGCTCGGGAAGTATCTCACTCCAGCCGAACACTACCATAAGATCCGGTGCCAGCTCCTTAACTATCTCATAGGACTCATCATTCTTTATGGTGCTGATGGGATATACCTTGATGCCATACTTATCCGCTATATCCAGATAATCCCTGCTGCCTGCGCTGCGCTTTGCAAAGGCCTCATCGTTTAATGTGATGAAACCGTTGATAAAGCCCCTCTGTGCAGTGCGCTCAAATGCTTCAAGACCTTCTTCGTGATTGCCTATCCAGGTTATCATCATATCAGAAATCCTCATTTACAAATCTGTATTCCATAAGACACAGGCCCTGGGGCGGTGCGGTGATGCCCGCTGCCCCGCGGTCCTTTGCCTCTATTATACCTGCCATATCCTCCGCTTTTCTGCGGCCCTCTCCCACCTCTATAAGCGTGCCTGCGATAATGCGTACCATGTTGTAGAGAAAGCCGTTGCCGGATACCCTTATGGCTATCTCATCCGCCTGCCTGACCACCGATGCATCATAGATGGTCCTTACACGGGTATTGCTCTGGGCATGGACGCTGCAGAACGATGTGAAGTCATGCTCTCCGACAAGCGCCTGGGCTGCATCATGCATCGCATCCTCATCCAGTTCGTGCCTCACCCACCTTGTATACTGCCTGCGCAGCGGATCCTGCAGCTTCGAATTTAATATCCTGTATTCGTATGTCTTTACGGTATCGCAGTGCCTGGGATGGAAATCCGCCGGCACCTCAACTCCGCTCTTTATCCTTATATCCTCCGGAAGCCTTACATTAAGCGCCCCGGGGATCTTCTCCGCAGGTATAAGCCTGCTGTCGGGCACATCAAAGACGGCGACGTTATCCATGGCATGCACTCCCGCATCTGTCCTGCTGCCGCCTATAAGCTCTATTGGCTCGCCGCACAATGAGGATAATGCTTCATTTATTTTTCCCGCCACCGTGACTACGCCCTCCAGCTGCATCCAGCCGTGATAGGCGCTGCCGTCATAGGCAACTCTTATCAGTACCCTTCTCATAGATTCAAAAACTTTCCGATAACTATTACCGCTGCCAGATAAATAAGGAGCAGTATGTATGCCGCAAAGTCGCGGCCCTTATATTTCAGCGGCCTGTACTGTGTACGTCCGTTGCCGCCATGATAACAGCGTGCTTCCATCGCCATGGCCAGATCGTTGGCACGGCGGAAAGCCGATATAAAAAGCGGCACCAGAACCGGGATAAAGCTCTTGGCTTTCTTGATGATATTGCCGCTCTCAAAATCCGCTCCTCTTGCTAACTGTGCTTTCATTATCCTGTCAGTCTCTTCAAGAAGGATCGGGATAAAACGCAGCGCGATGCTCATCATCATTGCTATCTCATGCACAGGCACATGGATCACCTTCAGCGGTTTCATCACGTGCTCCATGGCGTTGGTAAGCCTGGTAGGCGTAGTGGTCAGTGTCATCAGGTTTGAGCCCAGTATGAGAAGGATAAGTCTTGTTCCCATATAGCCTGCCTGCTTTAAGCCTTCCTCAGTGATGCTGAACTTCCACCAGCTGACCAGTACCGTTCCCTTGGTAAAGAGCATGTTCAGCACCAGTGTAAACAGCAGTATGAACAGTATAGGCTTTAATCCCTTAAGCATATATGAGAACGGCACCTTTGATAAGAAAATGCATATCAGTAAAAACGTTGCCGCCGCCACAAACACCCAGGCTTTTGTAAAAACAAACAGGCTTATGAGATAAACCAGCGTCCCCAGAAGCTTGGTCCGGGGATCCAGTCTGTGCACGACAGAATCTGCCTGATAATATTGTCCCAGTGTTATATCCCTTATCAAGCCAGTGCCCTCAAGATCTCTTCTTTTGCTTCTTTAAGGGTAATGGCATTAACATCTACCGGCAGGCCCGCAGCTTTCAGTTCATGCAGCACATAGCTCATCTCGGGCGCTCCCAGCCCCATGGCTTCCAGCTCCTCTATATGCGTGAACACCGCCCTGGGTTCATCATCATATATTATCTTACCCTTATCCATTACGATGATACGGTCAGCAGCTTCCGCCACATCATCCATGGAATGGCTCACCAGTACTATGGTGATACCTTCTTTATCCTTAAGTTCCTTTATCATATCCAGCAGTTCTGTCCTGCCTGCAGGATCGAGCCCCGCTGTCGGCTCATCCAGTATGAGTATCTCCGGCTTCATCGCCAGTACCGAAGCTATGGCAACGCGCCTCTTCTGTCCTCCGGACAGGTCAAAGGGTGACTGGTCAAAACATTCATCCTCCAGTCCCACGCGCTTGATGGCCGCATATGCCGCCAGCTCCGCCTCCTTCTTATCCATGCCCATATTCTTAGGCCCGTAGCTCACTTCGCTGAGTACCGTCTCCTCAAAAAGCTGGTACTCCGGATACTGGAATACCAGGCCCACCTTTCCGCGAAGGGCCTTTCTGTTGTAATCCTTCTCAAAGATATCGGCGCCTTCATAATAGATGGTGCCGCTGTCAGGTTTAAGCAGGGCCACCAGGTGCTGCACCAGAGTGGACTTGCCTGAACCGGTATGACCGATTAGCCCTACGAACTCTCCCGAACGCAGCACAAAACTGACATCGTCCAGGGCCTTGCGTGCCTGGGCGGTGCCTTTGTTGTATTCGTAGATTAAATGATCGGCGATCAGCTTGTACTCGTTCATGGTGTTTTATGTATAAGATCCTTCGCTTCGCTCAGGATGACACTCCCGTTCGGGATGACACTAACTTTAATATTTCTTTTACCAGTTCTTCTCTTGTAAGTATTCCATCCGGTATACGCAGGCCGGATTTCTTAAGTTCCCAGGCGAGCTCTGTCACCTGCGGAACGGTGAGGCGCATCTCCTTAAGCTCCTGCACACGGGAGAATATCTCACGGGGAGTGCCCTCCATCTTTACCCTGCCCTTGTCCATAACAAAAACCCTGTGGGCGTGGATGACTTCCTCCATGTAATGGGTGATGAGTATGATAGTGATACCCTCTACCTCATTAAGCGCCCTGGCTGCACGGATTACCTCATATCGGCCTCTGGGATCCAGCATGGCCGTAGGCTCATCCAGTATGATGCACTTGGGATGCATGGCTATGACAGAGGCTATGGATACCCTCTGCTTCTGTCCGCCCGATAAGCGGTTGGGTGATGAATCCCTGTAATCCCACATGCCAAGGGTCTTTAAACTCTCCTCCACACGCTGCGCTATCTCATCAGTGGGGATTCCCATGTTCTCCGGCCCGAAAGCAACATCCTCATCTACCACCTGGCCTATTATCTGGTTATCGGGATTCTGAAAGACCATACCGGCTGTACGGCGTATATCAAGGAGTTTCTCCTCGTCTTTCGTATCCATGCCGTCAAGTATCACCTCTCCCTCTTCGGGAAAGAGTATTGCATTGATATGCTTTGCCAGTGTGGATTTGCCCGAACCGTTATGCCCCAGGATGGCGATGAACTCGCCTTCTTTAACATCAAGAGAGACATCATCCACTGCCGTGGTAATGCCCTCAACATTGTTCTCTTCATCCCTGCGGATATATTCATATTTGAGATTCCTGATACTCAGGAAAGATGAAACTTTTCTCTTAGCAGAAGGTGCTGCTTCCTTGTTCTTCTTTTTCATATACTGTATCCGGTATACCCGGTCAATCCTTTTTAACAGGTATCGTGCTGACCAGCTGTATGCAGCCTAAGGTGATAAGGATGATCACCGCGAGCATACGGGGAACGTCAGCCATGCCGGTCTTGGGCATATCCTTGGCATTACTGCCCTTTGCGCCGGTACCACTGCCCTTTACCGCTGTCTGGCCGCCTGTCTTTCCGTTGCCGGTATTGCCTGTAGATGCATAGTTCATACTAAGGCCGTTTTCGTAAAACATGCCGCCCTTAGGTGTGACTATGGGTGTTCTGCCGCGGCCGTTATTACCGCCGCCACCGTTATCTCCGCCGTTATCACCGCCGCCGTTTCCTTCCGTAGGAGTAGGTGGCTTGGGTGTGGGTGTAGTCGTTGATGTAACAATAACAACATCCGCAGGCTTTGTGGGAGCCTTTTGGGTAGGTGTAGCCGTCACATTGGAATAAGGTGTGGGGCTCAGAGTGGGCGTTGCCGTCGCCTGTATGGTAGGTGTAGGTGTTCCCGTAGCAGTGGGTGTTGCCGTCACATCAGGTTCCAGATCAAAGGGTGTATAAACCAGACCGTATTCATTGTCCGAAAAATAATCCGTTGAAAAGCGGACACTGTATGTACCGTCATCGTTCTTTATGATCTCCGGCACAAAGTCATCGGTATCATTATCTTTAGTGCTGCCTACAACACGCAGGACTCCCTTCTCGGGATCCATATCTGCGGGCAGGGGAAGGGTGACCGTGAGGGTGCCGAATTCGTCGACATTATTACCTGCTTCATCGGTTATCCATATACGGTAAGGCTTTAATATCATTCCGGCCTTCCAGACTATGCGGCGCAGTATGATAACACCGTCGGAATCAGCGATATGCAGGGTTCTTTTGCCGCTGCCTTCTGTCACGGATCCGTCTATGTGCTCTGTGCCTTCCTTATCTTCGCGCTCATCGCTGACGGTCAGCTTATTTTCATCTTCGCCTCCGTCATCGGGAGTATAAAGCATGCCGTATTCGTAATCGGAGAAATAATCTGTGGTGAATTCCGCACAGTTAAATCCGTTCTTGGTCACGATCTTGGTATCAAAGGTCTGAAGCTTACCGTTCCTGCGCTTACCAACCATCACTACCCTGCCCTTGTTAAGATTCATAGTCTCAGGTATGGGAAGGGTTATAGTGATACTCTTAAAATCGGTGATATCCCTTTTATTCTCGTCTACAAGACGGATATACCAGGGCTTCAGGATCATGCCCTTACGGAGCACTACTATACGTTTGATGCTCACACCGTCACTGTCACGTATTATCAGTATACTGTTGGGAACACTGCCGCCGTATACGAAGCTGCTGATACCCTTGGTATCACTCCTGTCCTTTCTCTGGTCATCGATTGCCGGGATCCTTACCGGTACCGTTGTAGGCGTAGGTGTATTGGTAGGTATACGCGCGGGCGTAGGCGTTACCGTAGGCCTCTGTACCGTGGAAGGGGTAGCTGCTGTGGTAGGGGTAGGAGTATCGGTAGGATCTTCTTCTTCCGACTGGACAACAAAAAGATCCATTTCAAAAAAGTCTTTCAGATTCATCATAATATAATAATCATTAAGACTATACTCAACAGGGTTCAGTGGCTCACCTTTTTTTCTTCCGAACACCTTCAAGCCAGGAGTATCTTTCTCTTTCCATAGAGGGTCCGGTATAGTGAGTGAACAACTGATAAAAGTCACATCCGGAACTTCAACATCCACATCAGCCGGCGTATTCCCCACTCCGCCCTGTTCATACATGGCCATCCCTATCTTGGCATAATCAATAACATTACAGTATTGGGAAAGCTCCGTTATATCTTCATCCCTTTTTTCTTCAGTATATATATATAATAACGGTCGCTCATTATATACATCTTCCATTTCAAGGGTAGCTCTTATCTTTTCAGGCATTTGGTATTTATAGTCATCATACCAGATGTCAACGTCTACGATGACAGCCGCCCTACCGAACATAGGCAGGATAGCGATCAGCAGACCCAGCAATATGGTTGATATACCCAGTATTCTTCTTAAAAGAATATACTTCCTGTTCATTTAACTTCTCTCCCCACTACCACCAGCCTGCCGTTCTCTTTTGAGTATTCACAGGTGGACAGGCTTAAGAGCTTATCGCCCCAGTACGGGCGCACTCCTGTATCATATAAAGAGTCATCCAGGGCGCTCCTGATATAGGTATTAAAGTCCTCCCTGGTCTGAATATCTATAAAGTCGTAAAATTTTATGTCATCCGTCTCTTCATCATACACCGAAGACTTAAAAACTGCAAATATTTCGTATTGCCGTTCTTCATAAAGCGTACTGAAGGTGATCACGGGATGCTCCTTAAAGTATGCTTCATCTTCATATTTGGTAAGGCTGCCGAACATTGAGCCGTTCCTCATATGGTGTCCGTGTATCAGCATGTTCCTGCCGCTGCCGTCGCGCTCGCAGCGCTTATCCAGTACCAGCAGGCCGTTTATATCACTGTCTTTATTGAAATTATGTGAAAGATAAAAATCGTTATCGTCTTCTTTATACATGACGGGATAGTCAATTACCGTCCCTTCTATCGTAAGCCATCCTGCCAGATCGTTATTCTCCTCATACAGTTCCTTAAAACGGGGCAGTATCTCCAGGGGCTTAGGCTCCTCATAAACAGCCTCTGTAGGGCTTGCTTCAGGCTCTGTGGGAAGTTCATCATCAACTCCCACCAGCTCGGCCGCAGGCTTAGTAGGTGCCACAGTAGGCGTTGCCATGGCACGCTGCCTTAAATCCTCTATATTCTTTTCACTCTCATCGGCTTTTTTCAGCCACAGTATCCCTATCCCCAGCGCAAGCATAAGGAGAAGGTATAAGGGGATGAGCAGTATATGCTTGGCACGCCTTCTCTGCTTTTCTCCTTTTGTCTCCTTATGGAATATTTCCTGCGGCTCCTCTGAACGGGTAAAGCTGTCTTTATCCAGCTGTTTTAAAAAGTCTTCACCCACAACAGTCTCAAAGCATATCCCCTCACGGGCGATCTGCTCCTTCATATTCTTTGCGATCTGTGCTTTGCTCTTTCCATTCCTTTCCAGGGAATCGATCTTTGCTTTGTCACGCTTGGCCGCAATGTATTCGGTTATATCGTCAAATTCGTATTTGCCAAAAGGATAGGACATAATTTTTTAAGATCCTTCGCTTCGCTCAGGATGACATGACGGGCTCAGGATATCCTTTGATTTGAAAAAAGGGACACTCATATGAGTGCCCCTTTAAAAATACTTATCTTTACCGGTTTATACCAGCTCAAGGATGACCATCATAGCGGCGTCGCCCTTGCGGGGTCCGATCTTTACGATACGGGTGAAACCACCGTTACGGTTAGCGTACTTGGGTGCGATCTCGTCGAACACCTTTGCACACAGATCAACCTTCTTGGTATTCTTCTTACGGCCCTGAGGCTCTGCGGGAACCTCTTTTACGTCGTAGAAGATGCTCAGCATCTGGTGACGTGCATGCAGGCGGGAAGGATTGTCCTTCTTGATCTCCTTCTCTACCTCATCATATACGGTAACCTTCTTGCCGTCCTTCTCTTCCTTAACGCGCTTGCCGTCTTTATCCTTCTGAGCAACCTTGGTCTTAACAGTTACGGTCTCGTAATTGTCCTTCTCCTTGATGCCCAGTGCTATGATCTTCTCAGCGATCTTCTTAACTTCCTTAGCACGTGCCTCGGTGGTGGTGATGCGTCCGTTGAGGATCAGCATGGTCACCTGGTTACGAAGAAGTGCCTTTCTCTGTGAAGATGTCTTACCTAACTTTCTGTACTCTGCCATTTCTTTTTACTCCTTTCTTTTCCTTACACGGCCGCGCTCTTCGGGCTTACCGGTCATGCCGGGAGTCTGATACATGCACCGCGCTTCATCGGTCTTACCGGGCATGCGTTTACGTTACTTATTCCTCGCTGTCACGAAGGTGCAGGCCTAATTCCTTAAGCTTCTCAAGCACCTCATCCAGAGACTTCTTACCAAGGTTACGAACCTTCATCATCTCATCTGAGGTCTTGTTGCACAGCTCCTCAACAGTGTTGATACCTGCACGCTTTAAGCAGTTGAAGGATCTTACGGAAAGCTCAAGCTCATCAATGTTGAGTGAGATTGCCTGCTTCTCACGATCCTCGCTCTGGTTTACAAGAACCTGAGCCTGCTTACCCTTATCGGAAAGGTTGATGAAGAGCTTTAAGTGCTCGCTCAGAACCTTTGCTGCAAGGCTTACTGCCTCATCGGGAGTAAGGGTACCATTTGTCCATACATCCATGGTAAGCTTGTCATAATCGGTGATCTGACCTACACGGGTATTCTCAACCGCAATGTTTACACGCTCAACAGGTGTATAGATAGAATCTACTGCTATGCTGCCAACGGGCAGATCTTCACGCTTATTCTTGTCAGCGCCTGTGTAACCGCGGCCCTTGCTTACGATCAGATCCATCTTAAGGCTTGCATCCTTAGCGCCGCTGATGGTAGCGATCACCTGATCCTTATTGATAATTGAAACTTCAGGATCATCAAACTGAATGTCCTCGGCACGGATAACTCCGTTGCCCTCGGCTTTGATATAACCCTTCTTAGCTTCATCGCTCTCACTGTCATCCTTGATGGCAAGTGACTTGATGTTCATGATGATCTCGGGTACATCCTCTTTAACACCGGGGATGGTTGAGAACTCATGCATCACACCGTCGATCTTTATCTGGCTCACAGCCGCACCGGGCAGTGAGGATAACATGATCCTGCGGAGTGAATTGCCAAGTGTGATACCATATCCTCTCTCAAGAGGCTCGATCACGAATCTTCCGTACTTTTTGTCGTCGGAAATCTTCTCAATGGTTATGTTGGGACTGTCAAAGTCAAATTCTAACATGTAGCTGTTCTCCTTTTCCAGTATAGAGTTTTATCCGCCTAATCTTAATTATTTGGAATACAACTCGACGATAAGCATCTCATTTACGGGTACATCGATAGCTTCCCTGTTAGGCAGCTCTTTTACTGTGCCCTTCTTTGCTTCGTAGTCCACTTCAAGCCAAGCGGGAACGATTCTTCCCTCTGTCACTTCTATAACATCCTTAAATCTCTGCAGACCCTTTGCCTTTTCGGTAAGCTCGATCACATCGCCTGCCTTCACCTGATAGGAAGGAATATTGATCTTCTTTCCGTTAACAGTGATGTGCTTGTGACCTACTACCTGACGTGCCTCTTTTCTGGTACGGGCAAATCCCATACGGAATACTACACTGTCAAGGCGGCTCTCAAGGAGGATCATAAGGTTCTCACCGGTCATACCCTTCATACGGTCAGCCTTCTCATAGTAATTACGGAAAGGCTTCTCAAGTACGCCGTAGATGAACTTTGCCTTCTGCTTCTCTTTCAGCTGAAGACCATACTCACTAACCTTCTTGTTAGCATTGCGGGGCATACGGATGGACTCGTTTACCCTGCGGTCAAGCCTCTTGTTGATATTTTTCTTGCGGCCGTCAACCTCGCTCTTCCACTCTCTGGTGTGGGTATACTTCTCAACACCCAGGAAAGAGGGATCTATGCCTAATGCTCTGCATCTTTTCAATACAGGTACTCTATTCACTGCCATGATGATTTATCCTCCACTTTCAAACTATACACGACGACGCTTGGGCGGGCGGCATCCGTTATGGGGTACCGGCGTCACGTCGCGGATACTGGTCACCGTCAGACCGTTTGCCTGCAGTGCACGTATAGCTGCTTCTCTTCCGCTTCCAGGTCCTTTCACCATGACGTCTACTGTCTTAAGGCCGTGGACAAGCGCCGCTTTTGTAGCGGTTTCTGCTGCCATCTGTGCGGCATAAGGAGTAGATTTCTTTGAACCGCGGAATCCCAGACCACCTGCTGATGCCCATGAAAGAGCATTGCCTTCAGCGTCAGTCAACGTTACGATAGTATTGTTGAAAGATGCCTGAATGTGAGCCTGTCCATGTTCAACGTTTTTCTTGACACGCTTCTTACCTGTAGCCTTCTTAGCTGCTGAAGAAGCACTCTTCTTTGTTGCTGCCATAAAACTAACCTACTTTCTTTTTTATAAATATTAACGGTTACAATTACTTCTTTTTAATTACTTCTTCTTACCTGCAACAGTCTTCTTGGGACCCTTGCGTGTACGGGCATTGGTCTTGGTCTTCTGACCACGAACGGGAAGCCCCTTTCTGTGACGGATACCGCGATAGCATCCGATCTCCTGAAGACGCTTGATGTTGAGTGCGATCTCACGACGAAGATCACCTTCTACCATGTAGCCTTCTTCGATGATGGCGCTTATCTGCTTTACCTCATCGTCTGTCAGATCCCTGCAGCGTGTATCGGGGTTAACCTTTGCTGCCTCAAGGATCTTGTTTGCGCTGACACGCCCGATGCCGTAGATATAGGTAAGTCCTATCTCAACGCGCTTGTCTCTGGGCAAGTCAATACCTGCAATACGAGCCATTTTTCAATTCCTCCATTTTGCTGTGCCATCCGGTATGCTTATTATTTATTAGAAGCGATGGCAGATTAACAGTTACTAATTGACTGGGGCTTTATTAAAAGCCCGGCCGAAACTTCCGGCCTTGCCCTCTCCTGTTTTGATCACCTTAGCCAAGAGAGGTATCAATCGTAAATGCACGGTAGCAGCATTTCTACCTCGACGGCAAACAAAATGTCCGCCGCAATTGCATTTATCGATGATCGGCAGACACTTTTGACGGAAAGTGCTGCCATAGCCGCTCATTAGTCAAACGCCGGAAAATCAACCCTGGCGCTGTTTGTGTTTGGGATTCTCACAGATGATCATGATCCTCCCTTTTCTTTTGATGACCTTGCACTTTTCGCAGATCGGTTTTACTGATGATCTTACTTTCATGGCGCTACCTCCTTTCCAAAAAAGACCGTTTTATATATTAGCACAGGGTCTTTTTTATTGCAAGCTTTTTTTTATTTTCTTTTTAATTGGGAAAGATATCCATTCCGGGGCCGCCTTCCAGCTTCGAAATATACTTTTCCGGTTCCCTCATCATCCTGCCCATCAGAAGAAAGGTATCCAGGCTGAGGGCCTCCTTATCGCAGTCGGAATAATTCTTGCCTATATCCTGTCTCATCTCGAATCTTCTCATATTATAAAAGTAGAGATCCGTCAGGCCGTATCCCCTGCAGCTTATCCCGTCGAAAAGACTGTGATGGTCCAGATAGTACATAAAGGCTCCCATCAGCTCTTCATTAAAAAGAAGCTCTCCCCAAAGCTCCTCTGTGTAATCCTCATCTTTTCCGGCAGCTTCTGCCAGCTGTTTCAGATATTCATATGCTTTGACTCTTCTCGCATCAAGTATTATCATCTTTTTCTCCGCGCTTCTTTAGAAACTCTATCACCTTATCGTAGTTCTCCGCCACATGAGGGAAAACACAGTCCATGCAGCTCTTGACCTTCCTGCCCTTTACTTCTACATATTTATAATTGCCCGGGCAGTCCAGATCATAGAGGGGACAATAGCAGAACAGGCAGTTTATATCCACACTGCATTTATGGCAGGGATAGTATTCACATTCCTTATTTGCAAAAAAACGGCTTGAATTTGACATGTTGTACTCCTCGTAAAGATCCCCGAGTAGGAAAGTTCGGCTACGGAAATCACAGATTTCCTGCCTCACTTTTTCGCTGCGCTCAGGATGACAGTTTTTTTGTGCTCCGGATTACAGATTACGGGCACAGCAGGGTGACTCGTAGAGCTTCCCGCCTGCGAAATAATCCATCGAGCGGCAGCCGCCGCGGCAGACACTCTTTTTGTCACAGGAAGCACATTTACCCGTCAGCATATCCGTATTGAACTTTCTGTTATAGGAAAAGGCTTCCGGATCCTCCCAGATGCTCTTTAAGCTGCGCTGCCTGACATTCCCCTCGAAGAATCTTTCGTCATAAAGGGATTCGCAGCCTTTTACATTTCCCACACTGTCTATGCCTACGACCGTTAATCCGGCCTGGCAGCCTTTATATACCGCCACTCCGCTCCTGTTGCCGCGAAGTGATCCTTCACTTTCCGTATAGTAACCTATATTATCTGCAATGCCCAGGGCAAAGGGTGCATCGGCGTGATCCTCAACAAAGCGTATCACCCGTTTCACGTCGAAACGGTGATCAACTCCTGAACGTGACGCGTTTCCCATGGGAAGGCAGGCCTGAAGCTGCCATGCAAAGATAGGATAATCTGTAAGGAAACCATAGAGCTCCTCAAGAGTCTTTTCGTTCTCTGAATTAAGCGTACTGATGACGGATGTGGGCACCCCCGCATTAGCCAGTACTCCAAGAGCGCGTTTCACTCTCTTAAAGCTGCCCTCCTGACGATAGCGGTCATGTATGCAGGCCGGCCCGTCAAGGGATAATGCCAGCGATTCTATGTTAAGCTTCTTAAGCTCCTGTGCCAGGCAATGATCGATCATATAGCCGTTGCTTATGATACATACGGCTATGCCGTTGCCAACAAGACGCTCTACGATATCCTTCCAGTCCGGACGCATGAAGATCTCGCCGCCTATCATGGATATACGGCGGCAGCCCAGCTCAGCCAGTTCATCTGCCAGCTTAAGGCACTCTTCCCTGTTAAGCTCATTCTCCCTGGCCTTACCGCCGCCCGATCCGCAATAACGGCAGGAAAAGCAGCAGGCCAGTGTGATCTCCCATACACATTGTCTTAACTGATATGTTCCCATCATTTATGCCAGCTGAGTCCCGTTCGTCTGCGGTGTGTCATCCTGCTTTTTCCCGCATTCCTGACAGAATTTAGCTTCCGCATCAAGACGCGCGTTACAGCCCGGGCAGTCCTTGTAATGCTTAACCCCTTTTAAGGGAGTACCGCATTCACGGCAGAACCATTCGCCCTTAGACATGGCCCCGCATTCGGGGCAGAAGCAGTATTTTCCCACACGGGCCGTTCCTTTCCCCGGTCCCATCATGGCCCCGGGCAGATTCATCATCGGGGTATTGCTTGCGGAAGGCCCGGCTGAAGGTCCGGCATAAACCATCATCATCTGCATAATGGTGGGTTGCTGCATAGCAGGACCTGCATAAGCCATCAGCATGGCGGGTCCCGCATAAACACCCTCCGCCGGTGTCTGAAGAGCCGGATTCATCTGGGCAGGGCCGGCATAAACGGCCTGCATCTGCATCCGGTCTATAAATTCCGGGCCGGCATAAACCATCAGCGTGCTGCTCAGGTCCGGTTTATTTCCGGCATCCGCTTTAGTTTCTTTCAGTTCTTCCGTATCCGACGGATCAGTCTTTTCCTGCGTGATCTTTTCATCTGCATCAGCCATTTCTGTTCCCTCCGTTTTACACTGTAAGATCCTGTACTCCTTCATACATTCCGCAAACTTCCGCACCATACCGGGTGTAGAAGGATAATAAAAATGCGGGAAGCCCCAGAGTGACACTTTATTTCCCGTCATACAGCTCCACTGCGGAGTGCCTGAGGGCTTCGATGCGGTGCACATATCACCGTTTAATGTACTGTCATAATAATGGAATTCGTGGCCCTTCATACCCGGCAGTTCAGCGGCCAGAGTTCCGTCAGCATCCTGCGCGGATACTATCTGCAAATACCCGAAGCGCACGCTCTTGCCGGTATAGGTGCATTCACCGTCTATAACACCGGCCATCGTGTATCTTTTACCTTCGGTATCTGTAATGTATTTATGAAGATACATAAAACCGCCGCATTCCGCAAGCGAAGGAATGCCGGAACCGATGGCATCGCCTACCGCCTTTATCATCTCAGTATTTTCACTGAGTTCTTTTAAATACATCTCCGGATAACCGCCGCCAAGGAGTATGCCTGCGGTATCTTCCGGGAGAGCCTTATCATGTATGGGTGAAAAGAATCTTATCTCAACACCCATTTCTTTTAACAGTTCAAAGTTATCTTTATAATAAAAGCAGAAGGCCTCATCCATGGCCACTGCCAGCACGGGATGTTCATCCGGATCTGTGCATATATCCCGCTCCGGCACTTCGGCTTCAATATCAGCCGCTGTTTCCATTATATCAGACAGGCACTTAATGTCTATATTCTGCTCTATCAGTTCTGCCATGCGCGCTATGCCTGCCAGGACTTCTTCCCGAGGCGTGGATATATCAAGCCCCAGATGCCGGCTGCCTATCTTAAGGGCATTGTCATTCGGTATACCTCCAAGAAGCTTTACCTGAGGGTAATCCCGGCTCAGTTCTTTTTTTAATACCGGTTCGAGCTTTGCATAAAAGGCCGGTGAGATGCGGTTCAGCACAAGGCCGCGTATAAGGCGCTTTTCATCATCCGCAAGTATACCTTTGACCAGGGATATAAGCGTGCGCGCGGCACCGTGTGCATCAACGATGAGTAATACCGGCGTACCTGTGAGCTCAGCTATCTGATAGCAGGATCCTTCCGTGCTTTCCACACTGACACCATCATATATCCCCATAACTCCTTCTGTTACCGCACATCTGCCCTTCGCCTGCATGAGGCTTTTCTTAAGCCTGTACTCATCCATAAAGAAAGTATCCAGATTAGATGCCGTAACACCCAGCACTCTTTCATGAAACAGGGGATCTATATAATCCGGCCCGCATTTAAATGAAACCGGATCGCGCCCCATATCTTTTAACAGCTTTAAAAGCGCACAGGTAAATAGGGTCTTCCCGCTGCCGCTTTTGGGAGCTGCTATTAGTATCCCCGGTATATGAATTCTGTTATCACTCTTCTCCATCATAATGCGCTGTATCCTTTTCCCGGAGGCAGATACCTCTTCTCTATCTTAATGCTCTTGCGTGGAATGTCTGCAGTCTCATCATCCCGCTTTTTTCTCAGATCAAAATCCATCACATACTTTTTGTTTTTGTACAGATATACCCTGCATCTGTCACTCTTTAATACGCTGTTTGGATTTAAGCGCAGCTTCGGTGTATCCATTATCTTCCTGGCATCGCCCACCTCCACCTGCAAAACATATTTAATCACTACCTTACGGCCCAAGACTCCTTTATATGATGAGAATCTTTCTTCTCCATACAGCATATAGGATCTGATCCTGCCTTCAAACTGTTCACCCTTATCCCTGCTCTCTTTATATGTCCGTATAAACTTTCTGCGTTCCATAAGGGGCTGTATCAAAGTCATGGCAATAATAAAACCAAATACCAGTATTACAGCGGCACAGACAATGCCCAGTCCTGCCGTCCTTTTCAAAAACACACTGAGCGCCAGGCTCAGCGCTCCAAGTGCGATAAAAAAGGGCGGTATCCACATCACATCCGGATAATACTCTTCGTCATATTTATATCTTTTGATAAGCTTCGGTTTTGACTGCTCTTTATCTATTACCGCAGCCTCCCCCGAGGAGAGTCTTCTGTATATCATTATATATTCCTAAACCTATGCGGACGATCCTCACTACCATTTGAAAGAAAACAGCATCACCGGATTATTTGCACGAAGAAGGTGATGACTTCCGGCTTTGTATATATCATTTACCTGAAGCTGAACACATGAAACATCACCTATCTCCCCTTTATCCAGCAAACTGCGTATCTCTTCAATGGTCTCCAGGCTGACCGCCGTGATCACATAGCGTATACCGCTTCCCTTTGCATGTACCGTATCTATTATATCCTTAAGGGCGCCGCTGCTGCCGCCGATAAAGACGCTGTCGGGTTTCTCCAGATCATTAAGAGCCTGCGGTGCTTCACCCTTTATCAGCTGCACATTAACGGCATGATGTTTAATGATGTTCTGTTCTATCAGTGCTTGCGCTTCTTCCTTTTTTTCAACGGTATAGACTTTTAACGTCGGATCCAGTAATGCCGCCTCTATCGCAACAGAACCTGTGCCTCCGCCTATGTCATATACCACGTCACCTTCCTTAAGCTGCATGTGTATCAAAGACTCATGCCTTATACATTCCTTTGTCATGGGTACCTTGTCACGTATGAAGTCCTCATCTTTAAGTGCTGCTGTTAACGGACGCCGTTTAAATCCATCATTTATTATAAGAGCCGTGAGTATACCTTCACGTTCAAATACTTCAGCCTCTTTAAGGTCAAGCATGATCAGGGCTTCACTGTCATAGGACATATCCGCTCCGATGATGATCTTTGCGCATATCCCTTTTTCCTTAAGCGCTTTTGCGAGCAGCCTTACATCCTTATCTCCGGAAAGGAGTACGAAGGTCTTTCTGTTATATCTGACCTTCTCCGTAAGCACATTGACATCCTGCAAAGAATCCTTACCGTGTATGCTGCTTATCAGGGCATCATCATAACTCTCCCCTGACAGCGCCGAAAGATATGCTACGGATGATATCCCCGGAAGTATCTTTATATCCGCATCAGCATCCCATCCCCTTAAGTACTTTGCCGCAGCTGCAGCCCCGCTGTAAAAACCGCTGTCTCCGGAAAAGAGGATCAGCACGTTTTTATACTCCGGTTTTTCTTTTAACACTCCGGCTATATCTTCTGCTTTATACATCGCATATTTATCCGCTGTGTCAATTCCTTTTATCAGTCTTGACGCCCCGAAGACGGCATCGGCATTTTCAATCGCCGACTTAAGCTCACAGCTGTACGAACTCTCCGTCCCCATGCCGCAGCCGGCAAGAATGATCTGCCTGCGGCAGATGTACTCTTTACCGGTAACCATACGATATGCCTCATAAATACCAACTCCCGGAAGGTCATCGGGACGTTTTATCACATAAGCATGTATCCCCGCATCCCGGCATGCGTGCATCTTTTCTTCAAAGCCTCCACGGCTGCCGCTGTCCTTTGTAACAAGATGCCTGATATCATATTGCCTTATCAGCGCAGCGTTAAATTCATATCCGAAGGGACCGTGGGCCGCAATGATATGCCTTGCTTCTATACCTTCCTCTGCGCATATCCCGATACTCTCTGCCGTGGGCAGTACCCTGACATATGTGCGGTCTTTGGTATCCTTATCCGTATAGCTGCAATAATCATGAAGTTCCTTGCTGCCTGTAGTCAGAAGGATGTTTCCCTCCGAAGCCTTTAACAGCTCACAGCATTCTTTTATATCGCTGCACAGGCTCACAGTACCTGCGTCCGGATCACCGTGAGTATCATCCCTTAAAACACGTATGTGTTTTACACCCGCTGCTTTGGCAGCGTTAAGTATATTAACGCTGACTTCCGTTGCATAGGGATGGGTAGCATCGATGCAGATATCTTCCGCACCAAAACCTTCACGTTTAAGATACTCCGTCATCTCCGCCTCATCCATCCTGCCTATGAGGACACGGCGCGATGCATCTTCCTTCATCATCTCGTTGCCGTATTCAGATACTACCGATACTGTATGTGCCATGCCGCACTCAAGCAGTATATCTGATAAAAGCCGGCCTTCGGTGGTTCCGCCGAATAATAAGATCTTTTTCATTCGTCCCTGTAACCTCTCGGTGTGACCATGTGACCCGCAACATTCTTCGTACGGGAATTGCCTACAAATACAGTGGTGAACATATCCGCATCAAGCTCTGCAAGTTCCTTAAGTGTACAGATGCCCTGCACCTCACCTTCCCTGCCTATGTTCTTTACATACCCGCATATGCGCTCACCCGGCAATATTTCCAGCAGGATGCCCGCTGCATTGCGAAGATGATCTTTTCTGCCTTTGCTGGCAGGATTATAGATCGATATACAGAAATCCCCTTCAGCAGCACAGCGCAGTCTCTTCTCTATAAGCTCCCAGGGTGTTAACAGATCACTTAAACTGATAACACAGAAATCATGACCAAGAGGAGCTCCCAGTACTGCCGCTCCCGCAGTGGCTGCAGTGATACCGGGTATCACTTCCGTATCAGCAAAGCCCATATCGTCTGCCACTAAAAGCGCAGGTGACGCCATACCGTATACACCCGCATCACCGCTGCATATAAGGGATACTGTTTTACCCGACTGTGCCAGCTCAACCGCTTCACGGCAGCGGGAAATCTCTTCACGCATACCGCTCTCTTTAAACTCTTTATCCGGAAAAGCACTGCGTACCAGATCGATATAGGTTTTATAACCGATGATGATATCACTTTCTTCCATGGCCTTGTGGGCACGCACACTCATCAGATCCGTGGCCCCCGGGCCTGTGCCGATTATGAACAGTTTACTCATTGTTTACCTCCGTCTTGCTATTGCCGCAGTAATACCGCCGCCTGCAGTTTTGTGAACGATCAGTTCTCCGCCTCCCGCTCCCAGTACTGCGGCGCGTTCGCATACATTGTCCGTACCTGTTGTCTTCTTCACAAAATCCGAAGACTCAAAATCCCCTTTAACCTTATTGAGCAGTTCCGCTTCAAAACTTATGAGTGGTATGCGGTACTTATTGCAGAAAGCCTTAAGGCCCGGCTCGTTCTCCTTTATGTCTATGGTGCATACGGCATAGATATCATCAATGCCGATGCCCGCTGTTTTAAGCACATCCAGCGCAAACCCTTCCACTTTTTCAAAGGGAGTATCTTTTTTCATTCCCATGCCAAGCGTATATTTCTTAGGCGATAACAGAAGCGAATACTCTCTGTCCGTTTCGTCGGCGACTATGATATCCACCGGCTCCCCAGGAGGATAATCCTTTACGGATATCGTCACTGCCTTTCCTTCTATGGCTTTTGCAGATACCTTTTTGATGCCGTCGCGGTTCATTATCTTAAGACGTTCTTCACAGGCGAAGACATCTGCCGAAAAGCTGTCATTGATATCGGATGAAGTAGTGATGACCGGTATGGATCCCAGGACCTCTGCAAGCATTACTGCCAGCTTGTTGCCGCCGCCTGCGTGACCCGATAAAAGGGGTATGACAAAAGTACCGTTATCATCTATGACTATCACGGGAGAATCCGCAAGCTTGTCTTTTACAAATGGTGCTATGGTGCGCATAGCTATACCAAGCGCCCCGACGAAGATAATGGCTGAATGAGACTTAAAGGCTTCATCCGTCCATTCACTTAAGGAGGACTTAAGCTCCGTAAAGCCCTCGGGCTTTTCATCTGCGGAGTATTTATAATAGGCCTCTGCTGCATCAATACCGGCCTTCGAAAATCCTGCATTGATCTTTCTGATCACATCTGTACCTTTAGCGCTGAAGCAGACCGCCTTCTTTGCAGCTGAGGACACAGGTACGGTCCTTTTGTCCTCATCAGTTCCCTTACGGTATCCTGTGGTGAAACCGGGATCGTATAATTTAGAGCGTGAATAATCGCGGCAGCCGATAACATCGCCTACAAGAACGATGGCAGTCTTTGTAATATTATGGGCTTTTGCTGTTTCTTCCAGCGTGCCCACGGAACACAGATACTTCTCCTCTTCGGGCCAGCTGGCTTTATAGACTATGGCTGCGGGAGTATCTGCAGAAAAGCCGCCTGCGATCAGTTTTTCCGAAAGAGTTCCAAGCATTCCGGTACTCAGATATATGGCCATTGAAGCATGATGTGCTGCCAGCAGTTCCATCGATTCCTTCTCAGGCACCGGAGTCCTGCCTTCAAGGCGTGTTATGATAAGAGTCTGGGAAACATCCGGCAGGGTATATTCCAGATCAAGAGAAGCTGCAGCCGCGCAGGCTGCCGTCACACCGGGACAGGATGCATAAGCTATACCCAGCTCATCCAGTGCATCCATCTGCTCTCTTACAGCCCCATAGATACTCTGATCCCCGGTATGAAGACGTACCACATCCTTATGAGCTGCATCGGCACGCTTCATGACCTCCACTACTTCTTCAAGAGTCATACGTGCACTGTTATGTATCTCCGCTCCTTCTTTTGCATATTTTAACAGAGCGGGATTTACCAGACTCCCCGCATAAATGATCACATCTGCCTTTTTTATCAGCTCCATTCCCCTGACCGTGATAAGATCCGGTGCTCCCGGTCCGGCCCCCACAAAATCGATCACTCGAAATTCCTCCGAAACATTTCTATCAGCTTATAAAAGGTACTGCAGTCTCGCCAAGCAGCCCTCTTGCATTTGAGAAGACTATACAGCGTATATCCAGTTCTTCTCCCGCCCTTTTCTTAAGATAATAATCTATACGCTCTGTTATGTATGCCATACTCTTTTCGCCAAAGCCCTTATCGAAAAGATAATCCAAAGCCTCATCGGTCGTAAGCATATCAAGTACGGCAAGCGCCGTCTGTGTATCCGCTCCCGCCTTTAACGCAGCCGCTGACATAAGCTCCATACGGCAGTCCGCTTCTTTTGAGTGTGTGTTCATGATACCGCCGGATACCTTGATGAGCTTGCCAATATGGCCGCAGAGCTGCATCTTCTTAAACCCAAGCTCCTTAACCATATCGATGGTATCTCCTATGTAATTGCTGCACTTAACGGCTTTGTCCAGATCGTAGCCATAGTGCTCCTTCATAAAATCAAGGCCGTAGTTGCCGGGTGATACCACAGCCACTTCCGCGCCTTCTTCTTTCTGCTGCTTAAGCTCCACCTTAATGGTATCTAACAGTGCCCTGGTACTCATGGGCTCCACTATGCCGGAAGTTCCTATTATCGAGATGCCTCCTTCTATCCCCAGTCTGGGATTAAAAGTTTTTTTAGCCAGCTCCTCTCCTTCCGGTACCGATATGGTCACTTCCACCGAATCCTGAACACCATACATCTCCATCGTTTCCCCTACAACATCCTTTATCATCTGTCTGGGAACCGAATTGATGGCCCACTCTCCTACCGGCTGGTCCAGCCCCGGACGTGTAACCCTGCCTACTCCTTCGCCGCCTTTTATATATACCTCGCCCTTACCGTCACTGATCAGTCTGACGGATGCATATATCAGTGTACCGTTTGTGATATCGGGATCATCCCCGGAAAACTTGCGGACAGCACAGCTGTTCCCGCGTATATCTTCTATCTGTGCATGATAAACGATCCCCGCAGGAGTCATGATGCTGATATCATTTATTTCCTTTCCGCCAAAAAGCATGCGGGATGCAGCACCGGCAGCCGCCGCCGCACAGCTTCCCGTGGTAAAGCCGTATCTCATACTTCCTCCCGGCGCATATCGTATAACACCGCGTTACAGATAGCTGCAGCCACATTGCTGCCGCCCTTGCGTCCGCGGTTTACTATATGCGGTATGTCCGTGCCTATTATCATTTCCTTGGCAGCTTCCACATTAACAAAGCCCACGGGTACTCCGATCACAAAGGCCGGCTTATATGAGCCTTCCTTATAGCTCTTATAGAGAGTGATCAATGCCGTAGGTGCATTACCTATCGCGAATATCAGTGGCTTGCTGCTGAGCATCGCTCTTTCCATACTGACGGATGCCCTGGTGATCCCGCGTTCTTTTGCGATACGGGCTACTTCCTCATCAGCCATATAACATATAACTTCACCGCCGTACTTTCCAAGCTCCTTTTTATTTATCCCGGAAAGTCCCATATTGGTATCGGTGACTATATCCGCTCCGGCTCTTATCAGTTCTTTTAAACGCTCTACAGCATTTTCTGAGAATACCAGTGTATCCGCATATTCAAAATCTGCGGTGGTATGTATGCAGCGCTTTATCACGGGAGCGGTATCTCCCGTAAGAACTCTCCCCTTTTCCTCAAGTTCCGCCGTTAAAATTTCAAAACTCTTTGCCTCTATCTCTGCCGGTCCCAGATCATATATCTGCATATTCTTTTATCAACCTCACTATCATTGCGTTATGTTCGTGCTGTTTTACCGCTATCCGGTAATATCCTTCCCCCAGGCCTTCTTCGTTATTCAGATCCCTGATGAGCACACCGTTTTCGATCATGTACTTATGCAGTCCCGTATCAGACTTAAAGCAGAAATATACCGTATCGCTGTCAAACACTTTCAACCCGGCATCTCTTAATGCCTCTGTAAATGCCCTGCGCTCCCTGGAAATAAACTGTACAGAGTCATGAACAAACTCTCCGTCCTTAAGCTCTGAAGCGCATTGTTCCATACAGTACTGGGCCGGCATGCTTAAGTTCCACTCCGGCAGCTGCGCCATTACCGCTTCAATATTCTGCGGCTGCGAAACAAGGTATCCCATACGTATGCCGGGCAGTGCAAAAAGCTTTGTAAAGGAGCGTATCACGTACAGACCGCTGTACTTTTTCACAAGGGCGGCTGTATTTCTGATATCATATGAGAGTATTTTATCGGACAGATAAAAAAAGCTCCCGTCTATGATAACTTTTATGCCGTTTGCATCTGCGTAATCCAGCAGTTTAACTGTCAGGGCATCATCAATATTCTTACCTGTATGACTTACGGGATCTGCGATACAGATAAGCTCCGTATCCGCAGGTATATTCTTTATGGTATCTTCCGTAAAAGCAAAACCCTCTTCTTCGCTTAGGCATATGCTGTTTATCTCACAGCCCCTGATACGGCTGAGTGCCCTTTTGTATCCGGAAAAGGCAGGGCAGATAACAGTTGCCCTGCCTGGCGCTATAGCTGCAGTCACTGCCATGATAAGCTCCGAAGCACCGTTACCGGCAACAACAAACGAACTGTCAAGACCATCTGCGGCTGCAAGAGATTCACGTACACTCTGCTGGTGAAGATCCGGATAGACCAGAGAATTCTTAAAGCCCTGTTTAATGGCCGAGAAGATACTGTCCCGTACCGGTAATGGGTTCAGGTTAACTGAAAAATCTGTATGTATCCTGTTACGGTATATGTCTCCGCCGTGCATCATAATAAACAGATCAATAATGGTATGTATAGTATCGCCATCAGTATTCCCGCTGCTGCAAACATAAGCCTGTTGGCCCGGGGGATATCATCAACGTTTACTTCTCTCTTATTATCACCGATACAGGGACGTTCCACTGCCACACCCTTATAATACGATACGCCGCCCAGCTGTATGCCAAGGGCTCCTGCGCAGGTACTCTCCGTCTGTGCGGAATTGGGGCTTAAGTGTTTGCGCCTGTCCCTCTTCCAGATCCTTAAGGCTTCCTTTGCACTGCATCCCGGAAGTATGAATGCGGCGCAGATAAAAAGCAGGGCGCTTAAACGCGAAGGAATGAAGTTCAACACATCATCCGCTGCCGCAGCAGTCTTTCCGAAATATTCATATCTTTCGTTATGATAGGCTATCATGGAATCCATGGTATTGACTGCCTTATATAAGAGACCTGCCACGGGTCCGCCTATGAAAGTATATAAAAAGGGTGCGATACAGCCGTCAGATGCATTCTCCGCAACTGTCTCCACCGCCGCCCTTATGACTGCCGGCTTTTCCAGCCTGTCGGTATCCCTGCCCACTATCATAGACAGGTCATACCTGGCCTTGGCGATATCATCATTTTTCAGATCACGGCATACCTTCATGCTCTCGTTATACAGGCATCTGCCTGCCAGCACATAACAGGTAAGTATGGCTTCCACTGCCATGCCTGCATATATATTTATCAGATATGCCCCGATGCAGACTGCAGCGCTTATTAACAGTGTGGCAAGTAATACCACCATGACCAGAAGCGTACCACGCCTTTTTAATATAGCCGCCCGTTTATCTTCATCCTTAATGTCTGCCTTATTAAGTCTCTTCTCAAGTGCCGCTATAAGACTGCCCATAGCCTTTACCGGATGGGGCAGACTGTATGGATCCCCTATGATCAGATCAAGTATGCAGCCTGTCGCGAATGCGATCAAATGTAAGCAAAGAAACCTTCTCATTATCTATCTCAATTTCCAGAAAATATCCGTCCAGATTATCCGTCATATGTTCATAATAATCACAGCCCCTTAAGCTGCTCATTATCGCCATGATGTTTCCGCCGTGGCATACTATGACTATATCCTCATGCTCACCGGCTGATCTAAGCACTTCCTTAAAGCCTTCCATGCTCCTTTTTATGAAGGCTTCCCTGCTCTCCCCTCCGGGAATGGGCGCCGTGCCCCCGCTGTCGATCCACGCCTGATAATCCTTATTTCCGTCAAGCTGTGCATGGTTCTTTCCTTCAAATATGCCGAAGTCGATCTCACGGAGCTTATCAACTGTAACAGCAGTTTTATCCTGACAAGCAGCATCTATGATAATCCCGGCCGTCTCCGCTGCACGTTTTAAAGGGCTTGAGAAAAAAAGTGTGTCGTCTTTGATATATGCCGATATATCCTGTGCAAAAGACATCACGGCCTTTCGTCCTTCCGGCGACAGTTCATCATCGCTGCCGCAGCCGGTATAAGCCTTTCTTTCATTTCCCTGTGTTATACCATGCCTTATGAGTATGCATCGTCTGATCATATAAAGACCTCAGCGGAGACTTATCTTACAAGGCACAAAAGCGCCAGCAGTACTATGTTCCATATCTCACTCACAGTAACAAAGTAACCTGCGGTATCTCCGGTGACGCCGCCGAATTCCTTATCCGTCATATTCTTATATCTTATAAGGCAGGTCATATAAACGGCTACGGTAAGGAGCGCCGTCTCCGGATCTATTATAAACACCGCTGCCAGGGCAAGTATATACCATCCGATCAGCATACCTATCACGCGGCTTCCCGCCCCGCTGGTCTCTTTATGCAGCATTCCCTCTGTACGTGCCTTAGGCAGTATAAGAGAAAGAAGCCCGCTTAAGGAGCGGCTGAAAACAAAGGAAACTCCGACATTGAGCAGGATCCGGAAATCGCCTTTTTCGTAGATCACCATCGCCGCGGATGCAAACATGAGTAACGCACAGACAAGTCCTATAACAGCAAATGCTCCGCAATGGGGATCTTTTAATATACGCAGCTTATCCTCCCTGGAACGATATGATCTGATGGCATCAGTCGTATCCATATAACCGTCCAGATGAAAACCGCCGGTTATCATTATGGGGATGATAAGCATCACGACTACGGATGCTATCTGATTAAGATCAAAGTATTTGCACAGCTGATAAGCTATGATCTCGATAAAACCTATTACGACACCCACGAGAGGGAAGAACATCAGGCTGTTTTTCATATCATCTTCTTCCCAGCGGAAATCCGGCACAGGTATCCGCGAATAAAGAGATAGGCTTACTGCTATGCGTCTGATCAATTTCATACATCCACCACCCGATCTGCCATTTGGCGAATTTTATTTGTTAACAGGTTGTTCAGCCGTACGTAAATCTTAGTCTCATCATCGTAGCTATCATCTTTTTCGGGAAAGATATTTGCTACCGCTATCACTTCCCCTGATCCTGAAACAAGCGTTTTTATATCTTCAAGCACCGCTGCTGCCAGTGCTTCGATCTCACTCTCCGATGCGCCCGCATGAAGCGCCCTTTCCGGATCATCATACATTTCATTGCCTGCCAGGTTCGATACACATTCAAGCAGCAGGGCACTGTTTTCAGGCTCCGGTATTTCATCAAGCGCACGGTCGACATGATAAGGTATCTCTATAGTGATAAAGCCTTTGCCTTCGCGTTTACGCCTGTGCTTCTTAACTCTTTCTTCACCGGCCTCATCGAAAACCTTCATCGTGGCTAAATAATACTTATGCTCCGCCTCTGCTGCAGTGAGCAGTGCTTCCGCCTTATCGGACTTGCCGCTGTTCTGTGTCCCGCAAACAAGTGTTATCACTGTCCGAACCTCTCATAACTGTTTATATCCGTATCATCAAAGGCCGTCCCTGAATTGTAGAGTGACATAGCCATATCCAGCATGGGAAGCAGGAGGACCGCTCCGCTTCCTTCCCCCAGGGCCAGATCCGCATCGATCACAGCCTTTAATCCCAGCTTATCCAGTATTACGTTTAAGCCTCTTTCCCTGCCTGCATGTGAGGCCAGCATATAATCCCTGCAGCCCGGCACGATACACTCTGCACACAATGCTGCCGTGGCACTTATCAGTCCGTCTATCACCACCGGCCGCCCGTGAACCGCTGCTCCTATATAAACTCCCGTAAGTGCTGCGATATCGAGTCCTCCCAGACAATGCAGCACTTCAAAGGCATATTCTGCCGATAATGCTACGGGCTTATCAAAGCTGTGAAGAGCCAATGCTCTTTCTATGACAAGTATTTTCTTTTTTAGCCCTTCATCGGATAAGCCTGCCCCCCTGCCGGTAATATCCTCAGGCTTAACTCCGCACAGAGCACAGAGCACGGCTGTGCTGGTGGTGGTATTGCCTATCCCCATCTCGCCTGTAGCTATGATCCCGTATCCGTCATCACAAAGCTGAGCTGCCATATCCATGCCGCAGCTTATGGCACTAAGGCATTCTATCTCCGTCATGGCTGCTTCTACAGCTATATTGCCTGTACCCTTACGTACCTTGCGGCCGATGACACCGTCGATCCTCTCATCGGAATCGATCCCTACATCAACAGTAAAGATATCCAGCGGATAGGATGCCGTCATCATACCCACTGAACTGGATCTCATACCCATAAGCGCCGCCACCTGTGCCGTGACCTCACTGCCGCACTGTGATACGCCTTCCCTGACCACACCGTTATCCGCACAGAATATGACCAGTGCCTTCTTTGATATATCCGGCCTTGTGGTGTGCTGAGCCGCAGCTATGCGGCAGATATCCTCTTCCATGCGTCCCAGACCGTCCAGGGGATGGGCGATGGAATCCCAGACCGCTCCTGCTGCATCAAGGAGTGAAGGGTCGTATTCATTCGGTTTTATGCCATATAGTTCATTGAAAGTCATATAATTCTATAAAGATCCAGCTACGGCATAAGTTCGACTACGGAAATCAAAGATTTCCTGTCTCACTTATTCGCTTCGATCAGGATGAAACGCGTGTTATCCCCATCATCTCATAGATCGCCTGCATGTCCAGGCTTTCTTCCAAAACGTCTGCGAGTTTCTCGTACTGAGTTTCCTTAAAGCTGCGGTAGTCCGTGATAGACGCGGTGTCGACGGATTTACCGTGAGCGGCTGCAACACACTCTGTCAGCGCGGCAGCGATATCGCCCGCATCAAACACACCATGGACATATGTGCCGTATACATTGCCGGTACAATAGCCGGTCGCAGCTGAAGTGAACTCCTTCACCTCTCCGTTTAATGAGTCCGATAAAACGGACACTCCCATATGTATCTCATAACCGCGTATTTCCTTACCGCACAGATCTTTAAGTATACCCTGTGCTCCGGTTATGCTTCCTTCAAACTGCGTCCTGGTCTTTTCTGCGCTCATCACCGTATCCACGGGCAGCAGGCCCAGTCCTTCTTCCTCACCGCCGCACTCACTTGAGTCCGGATCACTGATCTTCCTGCCAAGGATCTGGTAACCGCCGCAGATACCTATGACCACACCACCCGAAGCGGCATATGCACATATGGCCTCATCAAATCCCTGTTCCTTAAGCCTGCGCAGATCGGCTATGGTATTCTTGGTCCCGGGTATCATAAGTATATCAGGCTTTCCCAGCTGCGAAGGTTCCGTAACATATCTCACGGAAATATCTTCCGACTGTTCGAATACATCAAAATCCGTAAAGTTCGATATATGTGCCAGACGTATGACTGCAATGTCAAAGTCCTTCTTCTGCTGTTTATCAAACCTTCCAGACAGGGAATCCTCATCTTCGAGATTAACATCCGTAAAAGGTACGACACCTATGACCTTTTTGCCGCTGCGCTCTTCAAGTATCTTAACACCGTCCTCAAAGAGCTTTATGTCTCCCCTGAACTTATTGACTATGAGCCCGCCTACACGTTCGCGCTCCTCTGTCGTGAGCAGATCCAGTGTCCCGATAAGCTGTGCAAATACTCCGCCGCGGTCTATATCTCCCACCAGGAGCACTGCCGCACCTGTCATCTCCGCCAGACCCATGTTGACTATATCATTCTTCTTTAAGTTGATCTCCACAGGTGAGCCTGCACCCTCGATCACAACTATGTCGGACATCTCGCGGCACTTATCGAAGGCTTTCTTTATCTCGGGTATAAGCTGTGTCTTGTATCTGAAGTATTCGACGGCGCGCATGTTTCCGATAACGCGGCCGTTAACAATGACCTGTGAGCCTTTATCATCGGTGGGCTTTAACAGTACAGGGTTCATGCATACAAGCGGTTCCCTCATGCAGCATTCCGCCTGCATGGCCTGTGCGCGTCCCATCTCCAGCCCTTCCCTGGTGACAAAGGAATTAAGTGCCATGTTCTGTGATTTAAAGGGCATCACCTTATATCCCGCCCTTGCAAACACCCTGCAGAGTCCGGCTGCGATAAGGCTCTTCCCTGCTGCCGACATGGTACCCTGTATCATTATAACACCCCGTGCCTTGTTTATGGGTGTTTTTTTTGCTTTAACATCTTCAAACCAGGGCACGGCGCCGGTCAGGGTCATATCCATACCCTCTATGCCGTAAAGGCTGCGTATAAAACTTTCCTCAAAGACTTCACGGGGTGTGCCTATGCGTTCCACTCCATTCTTTCCTATGGCCACCACCTGATGCGATATCCTCATGGCCTGTTCCAGCTCATGCAGGGACATGAGCACTGCCACCTGCTTTTCTTCCGAAAGCCTCCGTATTATATCCAGTATCTGAAGCTTAAAGCGTATATCCAGATACGATGTAGGTTCATCCAGTATCAGTATCTCCGGGTCCTGGCATATGGCCCTGGCCAGCATGATACGCTGCCTCTGTCCGTCGCTGACTGCAGAAAAGGGCCGGTCAGCGATGTCCGCGGTGTCCGTCATCTCAAGAGCATTTTTTACTGCCACGCGGTCCTCCTCACTTAAAATGCCCAGCATTCCCGTATATGGATATCTGCCCATCTCAACTATTTCACGGCAGCTCATAAGCTCCGGGATATTTCGTGAGGTATCTACCATGGACATGAGCTTTGCAATGTCCGTTCCTTTGCAGGCGTCCATATCCTCGGCTTTAAGATATACAACGCCGCCCTTCTTTTTAAGCTGGCCCGTAAGAGTCTTTAGCAGTGTGGACTTCCCGCTGCCGTTGGGGCCGATCAGGCTCATGATACAGCCCGGAGTCAGGCGCAGGCTTATATCCTTTATAAGCTCGTGATCATAGCCGATGGAAAGTGATTCGGTTTTTATAACTGTATCTTCACGCATTTTTGACACTGTTTTTCCTTCTCTTAAGCAGCATACTGATAACTACAGGAACCAGCAGTACTGCGGTAACGGAGCTGATGCTCACTTCCGTAGGCGCAAATATATTACGGGCCAGGCAGTCGCACAAAAGCGTTACCACACTGCCCCCGATAAACGAAGCGGGTACCATCACTTTGGGTTCCGATGTTTTAAATGACAGTCTCATCAGATGGGGAACCGCTATACCAACAAAGGATATCGGTCCTGCAAAGGCCACAACACAGGCAGCCAGCATGCTTGCCGATAATATCAGCATGATCCGGAGGAATGTGATGTTCACGCCCATATTACGTGCATAAGCTTCTCCCAGACGATAAGCTCCCATAGGCTTGGAAAGCAGGAATGCCACTATAAGGCAGGCAAACGTTATCACACTCATCTGCAAAACCTGCGTCCAGTTGATGCCCGAGAGGGATCCCATGGACCAGTTGTGGAGATTGACTATATTCGAATCGTCCGCAAAGGTGACTAAAAGATCCGTCACTGCGGAACATATATATCCTATCATAATACCGCATACCACCAGTATGCTCATATTCTTTGCCTTAAAGGAAATAAGCAGCACGAAACACATTACCGTCAGTGCCCCGACAAAGGCCGCGATGATCATCGCAACCGAACCAAGGCTTATACCCTTTGACAAAAAGAAGATCATTATAAGTGCCACGCAGAGCTTGGCTCCGGAAGACACCCCCAGTACAAAGGGGCCTACTATAGGGTTGTCAAAAAAGGTCTGCAAAAGATAACCCGATAATGCCAGCGCACCTCCCAGCACTATCGCAGCTGCGATACGCGGAAGACGTATGTTATACAGTATCGTGTAATACGGCGAATCATCACTGCCGCCCGAAAGTATGGATATTATCTCTGAGGGTTTTAAAGAAACGGTACCCGTAGCTATGTTGATCACAACGAGTGCCGACAGGAGAACAAGCAATATGATAAAGATCACACAACATCTTTTCCTGCTCATAGATTCCTATTTAAGTCTGTTCAGGAAAACGGTGTCCTCACCGCTTCCCGTATAAATCGCATCAAGGTCGCTCATGAACTGCGCCATCCCTGTGGTCTGCTGGAAGAAATTCCTGGTGGTGCAGTATACCTGCCCGTCGCGCAGTGCTTTAAAATCCGCAAACAGTTCGTTCTTTTGAAGCAGCTCCGCAAGGGAGTTTATCTCACCGCCTATGGTGCTGTTATAGATAAGTATGTCCGCATCCTTTGCCTTAAGGTAAAAGTCCTCCATCTGCATGTTCATGGTGGACATCACCGCGCCATCGTTTTCTCCGGCTTCGATGATATAGTCGCCACCGGAGAGCTCTATCATCCTGCTGATATAATCCCCGGGCTTGCGGACATTGATCATGCCCGAAGCAGTCACATGAAAGAAGGCCACACTTTTGCCTGCCGACGGCTTGCTCATTACAGACTCTGTAAGTGCCAGCTGTTCCTCATAAAAAGCATCCGCCTCCTGCTGTCTATCAAATAATACACCATAAAGCCTTATCCATTCAAGCCTGCCTAAGGGATGGGATTCGTAGCTGGACATTTCCACCATTACCGGTATCCCAAGTTCTTCAAGCTTCTCCTTTACAGAAGGCTCATGGTATATCATGGTATTCTCTATTGCCAGGTCACAGCCTTTGCTGATGATCGTCTCATAATCCGGTGCCCTGTATTTTCCCACATAAAGCATGCTGCCGTTTTCTATGGCAGCTTTAGCTTCATCCACATACCAGCCGTTTGCATCGGTAGAGCACAGCTTTATATTCCCAAGGGCTCCCGCTGCACGGACCAGATCCATTGCCGAAGTAGACGCCAGATATACATTGTGCGGCGCATGTCTGATCAGCACTATATCATCAGGCAGATCCTTCGGAATATCCGTCTGATCCGGCACCAGCAGGAAATTGCCGCCGCCATAGATGCTGATCAGTTTAAATGCTCCGTACTCGCTTATCCTGAACATCTCGGCATATTGAAGATCTATCTCCCCCGTCTTCTTAAGTCCCGGTAACGTTACTTCATCGAAACCGGCTGCCGAGATGTCAAAGCTTCTTTCCTCTGCTGGATCCGCGTTATCGCGTTCCCAGTATATTACGTATTCGATCTCATGGGGCGTGCTCATTGCAACGGTATCCGCAATAACATTAAGCGGCTCGTCGATACTCTTAACAGGTATCGTAAAAGTCGATTCCGCCCCGGGTGTCTCGTTATCGTAACGGACACCGTCAACTATCATGTAATCATAGTTTTTGCTGCTCCAGACCAGTACTGCACTCATCTCCCCGCCGTTTACATTAACGGTTACGGGAGACTGGATATACGCCTTGCCGGAGCCGCCTTCAAGTCTTATGTCTGCAAGAAAGCTTCCGTCAGTTATCTGCTCTTCTGACGGAGCAGCAGGCGTGACGGATACCTGACTTGTTTCCTCATGCAAAGTAACCCCCTGCCCGTTGCAGGAGGTTACTAATATCATGCATATGAATACAAGTGCAAGAAGCTTCTTCATATATCAGTCTCAAACGGGGCTGGATACTACCACCTTATGGTCATACCATTTTCCTTTGGTTCCGATAAGCGCCAGATCAAACTCCTTATCAAGGTAAGGCACAGGCACGTCAAAACCGTTTACTTCCTCAGTGGTACCGTCACTGTATTTAACAGTATCGATAGTAGGCTGAAGAAGAACTGCCCCGTCCTTCTGTGCGTCATCTGCAAGGCCCGCATAGAGATTAACGATATTCTTGGAGGCTAAGCTGATATGAATGCTCATCTGTCCGTCCTTTACGGTAAGAGTCCCGAAATCGTTCTCAGCCTCATTTACCTTAAACATGGAACTGTCAGTCTTAAATTTTACTTTATATGTTCCATCCATAAGCCCGGCAGTTGCCGTAACGCCTGATTCCTTTACAGCTGCTGCGGTGTGTGCTACATAAAGCTGCTGTACTGCTTCGATCCTTCCCAGACCTTCGATCTGGCACTTAATATTATCGAATGCATTTGCCGATAAGAACATGCACTTCCAGGAATCCTCGTCATCGCCTGCCATATCGTTGTTTGCATGATCACCTGCAACAACCATAAGGGGACGAAGTACCACCTTCGTGTAACCTGCCTCCTTAACTGCTTCGATTATCTCTTCGCATGCGGTCTCTTCGGGCTCACCCTCAACGGTACCGATGAATACGTTATCATAGCCCAGCTTATCCATCTGTGTTGCCATCTGTGAATAGCTGATCTTTGCAACGTGAGCCGTACCATGTCCCATGAAGACGAATGCACAGCTGTCATCTGCTGCTGCCTGAATGCTGTCATATCCTTCAAGTGCAAGTGCCTCTGCGGTGATAGCCTCTGCAACTGCCTTCTTATCATCATTGATCACTGTAGCATCTGATCCTACTTCACCCAGAAGAGGCTCTGCAACTACTACTTTCTCAAACTTGTCTGAATAATCCTCGAGAGCATCTATTATCTCATCATACTCTGCACCGTGCATTAAGTGAGTGGGCTGTATGATCAGGTTCTTTACTCCGTTTGCAACGGCGCGGTCCAGTGCCTGCTCCATGTTATCGATCTTCTCGTTATCTCTTGCCTGAACATGGTTGATGATGATCTGTGCGGTAAATGCACGTCTTACATCCCAGCCGGGATTTGCTGCTGCGATAGCCTTTTCAACAGAGCTTATATCCTGCGCACGGCTTTCGTTAAAAGATGTACCGAAGCTTACTACCAGGATCTCGTTCTCACCTATGCCGTCTGCATTCAGGGGATCATCCTTTGAAGCATCACCGGTATCACGTCCGAAATAATCGGGATCTGCATCTTCACCTTCAACCAGTTCCTTCTGTGCATCGGTAAGTGCATCCCATGCTGCCTTTGCTGCTGCACATTGTTCGTCTGTCTTGTCTGTACGCTGCTGTACATAGATAGCATCGATCAGTTCAGCCACCTCCGCTGCTTTCTCTTCATCACTCACTTCGGGTTCCTCCTGAACTTCTGCTTCCGTGGGTTCTGCAGGTGCCTCTGTGGGCGCCTCTGCCTCTACTGTAGGCTCTGCCTCTACAGGCGCCTGGCTCTGTGCGCCGGGTGCGGTACATCCTGCCAGTACAGCTAATGATACTACTGCTGCCAATACTTTTGTTACGATCTTCTTTTTCATTTTTCTTCCTCCTTTAAATAAAAAACTCATCTCACAAGAAGATGAGTAATTTCCATACCAAAACAATGAAACACGAAAAAGGCCATAAAGACCTTAAGTTTCATTACTTACAGTACGACCAATTACTCGTGGCCCCGAAATCTCTTTCGTGTACCGACAGATATGCTTAACGGATAATCTCCGTTAAGTTTTTTTTACGGCAGGTCTCCTGGCTTTAGCATCATCACACATGACCGCCTTCCCGGTTACCCAGTGACTGCCGCATCTTTA
>JAFYCS010000056.1 GCA_017539565.1 Lachnospiraceae bacterium | reverse complement strand
CTTATTATCAGGGCCTTTTCCAAGTACTGTAAGCCCGTGAGTGTAGAACAGAAGGCTGTAGAATACGTTTATGACTATAACGTATATTATTGCGTTAGCGGGAAGTATGGCTTTTGCTACAGGGATGCCCAGGAATCCCGTATTGGTATAGACACTCATAAGATTATAGAACTTACGCTTATCCGGTGCCACGCGTAGTATGTGCGACATCACCAGGCCTATGAGTATGAGCAGGGTATAAAAAGCAGCGCCAAGGATAGCGGCATAGATAAGGTCCTGATGTGTGGCAGTTATATCGCCGCCAAGTATAGATGCCATTATCATGGCCGGATTACATACATCCACAACTATGGCTGAAAGCTTCTTTGATGTAAGGGCATCGACCACATCTTTTTTCTGTAACAGTATTCCTATGGACACCAGGATGCAGATGACACCCATCTGCTGAAGGATTATCGACAAACTCATTTTTTATCTCCACGGCGGCGGTGCCCGGCTTAGTGTCTGATCAAACGCGCCTCTTTTTTATTTCACAGCCTCCTATTCTATACATTATACAGGTATTTGTAAATAGAAAATAAAACACGGAATATGCTTGCATCCACTGCACGCATGTGTTAGTATACCCTGCGTATTAAATTATACGGAGGAAAAAGAAATGAAAAAGAAACTTGCAGTATTGTGTATGGCTGTCGTAGCCGCTATGTCTCTGGCAGGATGCGGTTCATTTGTATGTGACGGCTGTGGCGAGGAAAAGAGCGGTCTTAAGCATATCGCTACTATCGCAGATGAGAAAGTCACTCTGTGCGACGATTGCTACAAAGAGATCAAAGAACTTCAGGATGCAATATTAAACGATATGTAAGTTTAGATGGTGACAGGCACTTTGTACTTTTGTACAAAGTGCCTGTCACCTTTTTTTTATTTAAAGATGTGGAACTCAAAGGAAGTCTTGTCTTCTCCGTCAGGTAACAGGTAAGAGAGTACGTTCTGCTTTTCATCGATAACCGTAAGGGTAAGCATACGCTCGGCTGCGGTCTCAGTTACAGTGACCGAATATGAAGAGGGAGCATCCTTATCATAATTGCCTTTGGGCAGCGGATCGGAGATATCTGTGTTTGCATAGATGCTTATGCTGTCGGGAATACTGCTGCTGGAAAAGAAGTTCTCTCCGTCTGTATAGAATTCATAGTAGCCTAAATCGTTATCTCCCTTGAGACGGAAAACATAGCCGTCATAGTAGAAAGTCGCAGCAGGATCACCGATGCCATCGAAGTAGAGCCAGTTACCCTCAAGCATATTAAAGAACTGTAAAATGGTTTTAGGATCGGTACCATAACCCCGGGCATCCCTGTCATAGCCGGCCAGCATCCTGGGTGCAGGCAGACCGTTATCCTGTTCATTGTGATGTCCGTTATCCTGACCGAACCAGTAGGAAGCGTAAAAATTACCCTGCATTGCGCTCATATGGATCGTGGGATTCCAGGGTGAATTAACATACAGTGCAAAGCTTTCATCCTTATCAAGTGTAATATTGCAGAGCTCTTTGCCGGGAAGGAAGACATTTTCCCAGGTAAGTGACAATTTGTAATCATCGCTGATATCTGCCCTGTTGACAATAAATGTAGTATTGTCCTGCTTTGCGGTGATCACGGCCCAGCCTATGCCGTAAGGTTCATCACTGTCCGTAAGTCCCGCATCGATATACTGTATGGGAGCAGGATCCGGGATATCTTCTTTATATTCATAGAAATCCATGGAAGCCAGAAGAGCCATTGTAGGTTCATCTTCGGGCATGTTGGAGATGAACTGTACATCACTGCCGTTAATAAGACGCAGGGTCATGAGATAATCGCGTTCCGTATAATAAATATCATCCGGTTTATTGTAATGCAGGTAATAGATATCTCCGTCAACTTCTCCGGAGGTGATGGTAATGGGCATATAATTGGTATCGCCGTGAGCATGGCAGTACATATCGTATGAATACATATAATCCCAGTAAAGGTAGTTTATGGCCTGAGAATACTCCGTTCCGGTGGTACGCTTTACATACGCTTCCAGATCGTCTGTATATATCGCGGTTATACCGGTCATGACGTCTTCAAACTCTTTGACATATGCCTCATACATATCTTCGGTAAAATCCACTTTGATGCCCCCGCCGTCATACAGCACGGTGTTCCAGTCTATATACTCGGGACAGGGATAGTCACAGAGAAAGAAGCCGTTATATTCTACAGTCAGATCATTGTTCAGTCTTTCAATTTCCTCATCCGTCAGTTCTCTTTTTCCTTCGACAGGAGCTTCAGTCGGTGTCGGTGTTTCGGGTTCCGTACCCTGGGTAGGCTCGGCGGTGGGGGTGGGGTCTTCATCGCCCTCCAGTCTGTCATCGGGTATAGTGCCGCGCCCGGACCTGTCTGATTCGCAGGCGCAGAGAGAAAGCAGCGATACAGCTGCTAACATGGTTTTAGTCAGGTTACGTACAAGTCTGTTTTTCATTTTATTCTACTCCTTTAGTTATCGATGTTCTCGATAGGATAAGAGATCCCGTCAACGGTGACGGAGCTTACCTCGGGAAGCGAACTGAAGATACGCTCATCTACATAATTAAATTTGGAAACTTCTTTTCCGGCTCTCAGCTCTTCTATAAGTGCACGTACTTTAGGCCCGTGCAGGGGATTACATTCGGCGATGGCCGCGATCTTTCCTTCCCGGGCCAGTTCCAGTGCGCCTTCGGCAGTACCGTCAAAAGACAGTACCAGTATATCACCGTTATTTATATCGGGACCGGCGCAGAGGCCTGCGGCCTCTATGGCTTCGATGGCACCTATGGCCTCGTTGTCGTTTTCACAATAAACTACATTTATATTATCATAACGGCGCAGGAATGAGGCAGTAACTTCACGGCCCTTTGTCTGGGTGAAGTCCGCACTCATCTGGCCCAGTATCTTCCAGCCTTTTTCGCGTGCTGCGTTTGCCAGACCGCGGGTGCGGCCTATCTGTGCTGTGGAACCTGTATTTCCCTGTATATGGATTATATTAAGATCGGAGGGAGCTAAGCCCTTGGCCTGTGTATAGGAATCAAGCCATTCGCAGAGCTTGCGGCTTTCAAGCTCGAAATCGGAACCCAGCCAGCAGCTGTAGAGGCTTTTGTCTGAGTCTACACGGCGGTCCACCAGTATAACAGGTATGCCTGCTTCCTTAGCTTCTTCGAGAACACCGTCCCAGCCGCTTTCGGTAACGGGGGCCAGGGCTATGTAATCCACATCCTGCTGGATGAAGCTGCGCAGGGCAGTCATCTGCAGGGACTGCTTTTGCTGGCCGTTTTCATATATCATGTTGTAACCGTATTCTTCGGTGAAGCTCTCCAGCATGGATTGTGTATTGGCGCTGCGCCAGTCGGATTCGGCACCCAGCTGTGAGAAGCCTATGGTTATCAGATCCGAAGCTTCCTCTTCGGAATCTAAAACAGCCGGCGTGCCCGCAGCTGTGTCAGAAACACAGCTGCCAAGCATCACCGGCATTGCTATTAAAGTTAATACAGTGAATAAATTCTTCTTCTTAAAACCCATCTACTTTAGTGCGCGCTTCTTCTGTGCCATCACCACGCTCTGTATCACAAGGAAGAGGCACAGCATAGCGGCAATGGTGATACCCGTCCACCAGGCCTGATCCAGACCGGCGTTGGAAACAATGTTCTGGATGGTGCTGAGTGAAAGCACACCAAAGAGCGTACCTATGATATTACCGACACCACCTGAAAGCATTGTACCACCAATTATGGAAGATGCAATAGCATTCATTTCCATACCCATGGCATGTGAAGCGGAACCGCTGCCTACATGCAGGAAATATACATAACCTGCGATACCTGCAAGGGTTGAACAGATGAGGTGGGAGATGAAGCGTGTGCGCTTTACATTGATACCCAGCATAAGCGCGCTCTGCTTGTTACCGCCCACTGCGTAGAAGCTGCGGCCTGTTTTTGTCCATCTGAGGACTACGAAGAGCAGTGCCACAAGTACAAGTGCTACTACAACTCCGGGCTCCACATATGCGGGAACGTAGATACCTTTCTTATTGGTGGTACCCATTCCGGGGATGTAGATCCTGGTATCCATAAGAGCCTTGAAGGCTGCATTCTCTACATTGAAAGGTACGGTGTTGACTATGGTCGTCATACCTCTTGCAAAGAACATACCTGCCAGTGATACGATGAAAGGCTGTATATCCAGGTAAGCTACCAGGAAGCCCTGTACCAGACCGAAAGCCAGTCCTATGCCAAGGGCGATGAGCATGGATCCGAATACGCTGCCGCCGTGCTGGTCAAGGTGTACCGCACAGCACATGGATACCAGTGCTACCACGCCGCCGACGGAAATATCGATACCGCCGCTTATCATTACTATGCTCATGCCGCAGCTGGTGATGATCAGTGCCGCATTGGCATTTAAGATGTTAAAGAACATCTGGGGCTTGCTAAATCCGCCGCCCTGGAAGATGATGGCCCCGATATACATCAGGAAAAAGATCACTATGGTTATAGCCAGCAGCAGGTTGGTATCGGATACTTTTGTAAAGATACTCTGTTTCTTTTTATCCGTACTCATTTATGCCACCCCCTTCTTTAATGCTTTCTTCTTATTGGAAAGAGAGGAAAGCTTATCACGTACAACCGGTGATGAGAATACAACCAGGATGATAACGACTACTGCTTTGTAAGCGGGCAGTGCCGAAGAATCAACCTGGAACCTGTAAAGCGTGGTAGTAAGGAACTGGATGATATATGCACCCAGGATGGAAGCCCACATATTGAACTTACCGCCGGAAAGTGCATTACCGCCAAGTGCTACGGCAAGGATGGCATCCATCTCTATATCCTTTGCGATGACCGAATAGTTGATGGTGGACAGACGGCTTACTTTTATGAGTGCCGCAACAGCAACGCACAGGCCCAGGATTATAAAGCTGATGAACTTTATGGCTGTAGGATTGATACCGTTTAAGCGGGAGGAACTTTCGTTGATACCTACCGCCTGGGTATAAAGTCCCAGATTGGTAAACTTAAGTAAGAGAGCTGCTACGATGATACATGCTGCAGCGATAAATACTGTCGTCGGGATGGGGATGCCCGGGATAAAACTGCCGAAATAAGCAAATTTAGGATCGGGTACTATGGGCAGCTCGTTATTGTTGATCCATGCCGCGATGGAACGTCCCGCGGTAAATAGGATCAGCGTGGCTATCATCGGCTGTATCCTGAATACCGAAACCAGCAGGCCGTTAAAAGCGCCGCAGAGCATACCAACGATGCAGGCTACAAGAAAACCTACAATGATAGGTGCTGCAAGGGTCTCGGGTCTGGTGTTACCGCCGCAGAGTACACGCAGCATTGCAGAACCTGCTATAGCTATGGTAGCACCTACCGATATATCCTGTCCTCCGGAGGCTGCGGTAACAAGCGTCATGCCGATAGCCAGGATGGCCAGCTCCGAACCGTTGTCCAGTATGGTGATAAGAGGACCGGAGAAAACGGTGAAGCCGGAGTTATTCGTTTTCGTTTCGATAGCGAAGAACGCAGCATCGGTATTAACACAGTCATAGATGATATTGACTATGCAGAGGATTATTATTGCCGTAAACGGGATCAGCAGCTGGTTTGAAAGCAGCTTCTTTAAATCTATCTTTTTCATGACTTTGCCTCACCTCCCGCTATTGTTTCCATTATCTTGTTCTGGTTTACATCATCCCCCGAAAGCTCGCCTACGGTCTTACGGTCTCTCATGACCACAAGTCTTGAGCAGGTTCTTATCATCTCATCAGTCTCGGAACTGATGAAGGTCACGCTCATTCCCTGGGAAGCCAGCTCAAGTACCAGCTTCTGTATATCAACTTTTGTACCTACGTCTATACCGCGGGTAGGCTCATCAAGTATCAGATATTCGGGATGCATTAAAAGCCATCTTGCCAGGATAACCTTCTGCTGGTTACCGCCGGAAAGAGAAGCGATAGGTGTATCTGCCGAAGCTGTCTTGATGTTGAGCTTTTTGATGTATTCCTCTGCAAAGGCCTGGGCCTTTGCCCTTGAGAAAGGTTTAAAGAAACCTGTGAGCACCTGAAGGGCCAGTATGATATTATCCCTTACGGAAAGGTCGCCTATGATACCGTCTATCTTACGATCCTCAGGAAGATAGGCTATGCCGTTCTTCATCGCATCAAGAGGCTTGCTGATCTTAACGGTCTTTTTATGCATCTTAACTTCACCGCCGATAACACGGTCGGCACCGAAGATCGCACGCACGCATTCGCTTCGGCCCGATCCTAACAGACCGGTGAATCCGTTGACCTCGCCCTTCTTAATATAGAAGTTGAAGGGTTTGATACCCGCATCGCTCTGAAGACCGTTAGCTTCAAATACCAGATCTCCGGCATCTTCACCACTGTAGGCTGCATTTTCACCCTTGATATCGGAGAGGTCATCCATCTCCTTACCAAGCATTTTTGCAACCAGTTCAACCCTGGGAAGATCGGCGATGGCATATTCACCTACCAGCGTACCGTCGCGAAGGACCGTGATGCGGTCGCATACTTCATATACCTGATCCAGGAAGTGGGTAACGAAAATGATACCTACGCCCTTGCTCTTTAGGTCCCTCATAAGCTTGAAGAGCTTTTCAACTTCCTGCTCGTCCAGTGAAGAAGTGGGCTCATCAAGTATGAGCACCTTGCAGTCCATATCCACCGCACGTGCGATGGCTACCATCTGCTGGACTGCGATAGAGCAGCTTGCCAGCTGCTGGGTTGCAGCTGCCGGTATATCGAGAGAACGGAGGATCTTGTCAGCGTCCTCGTTCATTTTTTTCCATTTTGTGATCCTGCCGTTGCCGCGGCCGATGAACATGTTTTCCGCAACCGTCAGGTTCGGGCAGAGAGTGATCTCCTGATAAACTGTACTGATACCGACATTCTGGGCATCCTGGGGAGAATGGATCTGTATGTCTTCTGCTCCCTGCATGCTGATACTGCCGGCATCTTTTGTATATACTCCTGTGAGTACTTTGATGAGTGTGGATTTTCCTGCGCCGTTTTCCCCCATCAGCGCGTGTATCTCTCCCTTGTTAAGGGAAAAGTCGACTCCCCGCAGTGCACGCACGCCGGGAAAGCTTTTTTCTATGCCCCGCATTTCCAGGACTCTGTTCTCTTCCATAGAAAACCTCCCTTTATTGAGAAGAATACGGCGCGGCTTTAATTCAAACCGCGCCGCATCTTAATAAGGTAAATTGCTATAGGCTGTTTTTAGATTCCGTAATTGTCAACATCTTCCTGAGTGATGGTAGTTGCATCGAAGCCCTTCTCATCCATGATGATGGTCTTCTCACCAACAGAACCGCCGCTCTCAAGAGTCTTGATGATGTTGTCGATGTAGCTTGCCTGGAAAGGATTGCACTGTCCGTCATAGTTCCAGTTCTGGTTGAGCAGCTCTTCAAGTGCCCACTTGTTGCAGTCAAAGCCCATAACGATGACGTCTTTGCCTACACCGTGAGAAATACCTGCGCTGTCAAGTGCTGCAACAGCACCCTTAGCCATATCGTCGTTCTCTGCATAGATTACGTTGAAAGGTGTCTTTGCATCGATAACAGACTGTACGATCTGCTGAGCCTTCTCTGCATTCCACTCTGCGGTCTGCTGGGTTACGATGTTCCAGTTGCTTTCTGCTGCAACCTTGGTATCAAGTGCGCCTGAACGTCCGCGCTGAGCTGCGGAACCCATAACGCCCTGGATGTGGATCACGTTGTACTCGGAAAGTCCCTGGCCTGCAAGCCAGTCAACTGCGGTCTGGCCTTCCTTAGCCATATCGGATACGATGGATGCCTCATAGAGTGAAGGATCTGCATCGATGGTACGGTCGAAAAGGATAACCTTTACGCCGGCTGCCTGAGCATCTTTCAGAACGCCGTCCCAGCCTGCTGTATCAGCTGCGGAAAGAAGCAGGTAATCAACTTCGTCAGTGATGAAGCCCTGAGCTGCCTGGATCTGCTCATCGTTCTTTAAGCTGTAAGCAAACTTAGCCTCGTAGCCGTTTGCTGCAGTAAACATGTTCTGGAGATCCTTGTCGTTAGCGGTACGGTAACCGGACTCGTTAGGATCGTTATTGATGATACCAACCTTGATAAGCTCGCCTGAAGCTGCGGGAGCGGAGGTGTCTGAACCACCGGTGTTGCCGCCTGTACTTCCGCCTGTGCTGCCGCCTGTTGTAGCAGCGCCGCCGCCGTTACATGCTGCCATTGAGAATGCCATAACAGCTGCTGTCAGTAATGCAACTACTCTTTTTTTCATCTTTTATTTCCTCCTTTTTGATTAAAAGTAGGGGAAACCCTCCCTTACAATTGTTATGATAATTTCGAAGGAGGAAAAAATACATAGGAAAATCTATTGAAAAAGTAGAAAATTCTACGATTTTGACATATTTTCGTCTTTTTGGACGTCTTTTTCGTGATTGAGGGGAAGATTGATACAAACAACAGTGCCTTTGTTGTGTTCGCTTTGTATAGAAATACCATATTCCCTGCCGAAGTCCAGCTGTATGCGTTCGTTAACGTTGTAGAGTCCGTATATCTCGGTCTCTCCGGGAGCCCTGTTTACAAGGCTTTCACGCACTTTTTCCAGACGTTTTTCATCCATGCCGGCCCCGTTGTCTTCAACCTTTATGGTGAAGCCGTTTTCGGAATCGGAGGCGCTTATATCGATGCGGCCGCCGCCGCGCCTGTTTTTGATACCGTGATATATGGCATTTTCCACCAGGGGCTGCAGGGTGATCTTGGGGATCAGGCAGTCAAGATACTTTTCATCGATGTTTATGCTGTAGCTTAATATATCCTGATAACGTATCTGCTGTATCTCAAGATAGGAGCGTACATGTACCAGTTCATCACGTATGCTTATATCGTCTTTTCCTTTGCTTAAGGATGCGCGGAAGAAGTCGGAGAGGGAACGGGTCATACGTATGACCTGGTCTTCATCCTTTGATTCCGCGGACCAGACAATGGTATCAAGGGTATTGTAGAGAAAGTGGGGATTGATCTGTGCCTGCAGCAGTTCGAATTCCGCACGGCGCAGGCGTTCCTGCTCCGCACGTACCTGCTCTTCTATGGGGCGGGCGATGGCATCCGGAGCAAAGGCCGATATCACCAGAGCCAGCCCCACTACGATGACCAGCAATATACCGGATATCTGCAGGAACAGATTGTTGAGCCGGCGGTTTTCCTCCTGTTCGCTCTGAAGCTGGCGGTTTTCCTCATATATATAGGCATCCACCGTATCTTCTATAAGGCTGGTGATGATCTGCACGTCGTTTTCCCAGATCAGCATGTTGCTGTCGTAACGGTCCTCATAGCTTAAGTTCTCCGTTATGCGCTCTACATACGAGTGGAGGTTATTCAGATATTTGCTGCAGTCCGAAAGTCGTTTTAAGTTATCTTTATCGTCGGTGAGATCTTCAAGATTTTCGATAACGCTCTGCGCATCCGTAAGAAGCCGGTCCAGGGTGGAATCTTCGGGCTTCACATTACCGGCTATGAGCAGATAGGTTTCAAGGTCAAAGTCTTTTTTGAATTCGGTATTAAAGCTGCCTGCGGCGGCAACGCTGCCCAGCATGGTTTCATAACGCAGATTTACACGGTGATTGTGTATCAGAAAAAATCCCAGGGTGATCATATAGGGAAGGATCAGTACGAGATAGGATAAACGTATCCTGCCAGAAAGTCCGGTCTTCATACGCCTTCCTTCCGATCCCTGTATTGTGAAGGGGTCATGCCTGTCTGCTTTTTAAACACGGATGAAAAATAGTGGGGATCCGGATAGCCCACCAGATATGCGATCTCGCTGCTGCGTTTTTTACTGGTATCCAGCAGTTTTTTAGCCAGCTTGATCCTGTGATCTGTCAGATATTTAGTGAAGGACTGGCCGGTCTCTTCTTTAAATACGGCGCTTAAGTGGTTGGGACTTAAACCTATGTGGTCCGCGATCCTGGCAAGGGTAAGGTCTTCTTCGGAATAATGTTTTTCCACATATTCGAATACGCTGTAGATGACTTCACGGTACTGTTCGCTGGAGACGGTATCGCTGTTTACCCTGTATTTTGCGGCTATATCATCCAATACGGAAGACAGTTCCTCACGGCTGATGGGCTTGGTGAGGTATCTTTCGACGCCTATATCTATGGCTTTGCGGGCATATTCAAATTCTTCATAGCCCGTCAGCAGTATTATACGTATGTCGGGGAAAAGTTCCTTGGCCCTGCTGCAGAAAGTAAGGCCGTCCATAAAAGGCATGCGGATATCACTGATGATCAGGTCAGGCTTGAGCTCGCTGACTCTTTCCAGAGCTGTTTCACCGTCGGCCGCTTCGCCGCAGAATTCACAGCCGTGTGCCTCCCAGTCAATATTCTTCTTTATGCCTTCGCGGACGACAAATTCGTCCTCGGCAAGAAAAACACGCAGCATATCCGTCTGTCCTCAAAACAGTATTGAAGTTTTCGTAGCGCTGTTCTAAAATATTATTTTATGATAAAGAGTTTTGCCAAATTGGTCAAGCGGGGATTTGGAGACGGGGAGTTTGACAACCTGATCCTTCTCTTAAGATGTCTTCTTCTTATGATGGCCCCCTACACCCTTTTTCTTGCGCTGCTGCTGACACTGGACGGGGAGATACTGTTTTCGGCAGGAGCTTTCTTAACGCTTGCTTTCACAATAGTCGCATTTGTATTGACATACAGGTTTCCGCCTGCAAGCCTGTTACCGGTCTTCGGGGCCTATATAGATATTTTTGCGCTGACCTACGCGATACATTTCGGCTCGGAAGCTTCCTTCCAGCTGCTTATCTTCATAAATCTTTTTATCATCTGGTATGATATAAGCCGCAGTATATTCGGGAAGATTTTCTGGAGCCTGGTCACCGGTGTGGCTGCCTGCTACATACATGCGGTGGGAAGTACGGTTGCTTCGCAGTTTTTCAGCGAAGACCTTGTTTATTCCCTGATAACCTATACCAACAATATCTTTTGCGTGATAGGGCTTTCCCTGATAGCGTTTTTCTTCTGTACCCAGTTTGCCGATGCGGAGCGCAAGCTTTATCTTTCAAACAGGGAGTTAAGAAAAGTATCCCATACGGATCCCCTTACCAAGCTTATGAACCGCCGCTTTGCGGAAGAAGAGTTCAAGGAGATGGAAAAGAACTTCGGAAAGAACGGGAATCTGATAACCATAGCATTGGGGGATATAGACTTTTTCAAAAAGGTAAACGATACATACGGGCATGACGCCGGAGACCTTATCCTCTCATCGCTGGCAGCCATATTTGACGGCTATATGAAGGAACATGGTTTTGTGGTGCGCTGGGGCGGTGAGGAATTCCTCTTCGTGTTCGAACATGCCAACGGCGACGAAGCCTACCTGGTAATTGATGAGCTGCGCAGGCATATAGAAGAAGGTACTTATATATATGATAATACACCGATAAAGGTTACCATGACTTTCGGTGTGGAAGAATACGGGCCGCTGACAGGTATGGATGCAGCCATACGTGATGCGGACCGCAAACTGTATCTGGGTAAGGAATCCGGCCGCAACAGAGTGGTATTCTGAGCCGGAAGCCACAATCTGTAGCGGTTGACAAGCCGGGGGTAAAAAGATATACTAATACAGCCGTGCAGCCGGGGCGTTAGCGGTGTCCTGTACTCACAATCCGCTTTAGTGGGGGTCATGGCCTTACTGAGGGCGCATGTTGATGTGGCCGCCCTGTATAAGTGATGTTGAAATCCGGGTCTTGCGCAATGCGTGCCTGTGAACCGTGTCAGGGTGGGAACACAGCAGCACTAAGCGGGAATTCGTATGTGCCGCAAGGGTGCCTGGGTGGAGTTGGCTGTACAGGTAGCGCATGTTGGCTTAGTTCGAAGAAGGTCGCACGGTTTTTTGATATAACTATGCTGGGACTGATATATATCATAATAAGCATACTTGCGGGCAGGGCACTGCTGGATCTGGTCTATCCGGACTACAGGGAGCTTCCCCGGAAAACGTACAGCGGGAAAGAAACTGATCTCCCCGCTTTATTTGTATTGTTTCCATTCTGGTTCTTTTCCGGGACCATGGTCGTGGGGTGGCTTACATATTTTGCGGCACTGGCAGCAGGAACCGCGCAGCCGGATAACCGCCATCCCCTAACGATAGCTAATGCTGTCGTGATGTCAGCGGCAGCGGTGTTTATCATTGTTTCGGAAGTGATAAAGCGTAAGAAAAAGACTCCGTCAGAACATCAGAAACTGTCCGTCAGGAACGGCCTGGTCATAGCATTCTTTATAGTGCTTACGGTTTTTGTCTGTTCCATGATGTACCGCAGTTTCAATATCCTCCAGAGCACGCTGCGCGTGGGCTATTCAGTATTCAGCGATTTCGCCGTGCATCTGGGCATGATAAGATCCTTTTCTTTTGGAAATAATTTCCCTACGCAGTATTCCCACTTTGCCGGCCAGGACATCCGCTACCATTTCATGTTTGAATTCCTTGCGGGCAACCTGGAATATCTGGGGCTTCCGCTGGATCATGCATTCAACTTTCCCAGTATTATTTCGTTTGTGAGTATGTCCATGCTCCTGTTTACATTTACGGTCAGGCTCTGCGGCAGCCGTATCACCGGAGTCATCGCAACGCTCATGATGGTCTTTCGTTCTTCACCCAGCCTGTTCCGCTATCTGGGCAGCCTTGAAAAAGGCGGGATCACCGCCGGTGAATTTTTTGAAAGGGATACGTTCTTTTCCTATACCCCCAATGAGGACTGGGGATTGTGGAATTTCAAGGTATATCTTAACCAGCGCCATTTAGCCTTCGGTATAGGAGTGGTGCTGATGGCACTGATAATTTTTACGCCCCTTGTATATGACGGTGTAAAGAAGATAAGTGAACTGTTCCGCTCCGGGCGCCGCCCCGCGAAGGAACTTGTTAATGACCACGTACTTATGTCTTCCGTAAGAAGGGCGGTATTCTGCGGAGTATTGCTGGGAATATGCGCATTCTGGAACGGGGCAATGGTAATAGGCGGGCTCTGCGTACTCTTTGTGATGGCATTGGCTTCATCCCACAGACTGGAGTACCTGATAACAGCGGTAATAAGCGTGGTGCTTTCGTCACTGCAGACTACGGTATTTATAAACGGTGATGTGATCAAACCGGAGTATTATTACGGCTTTATCGCAGAGGTACATACCTTCTGGGGCAGCATATGTTACCTTCTGGCCCTGAGCGGTGCACTGCTGGTACTGGCGGCCGTATATTTCGTCATGGGCAGGGGGACGCTTAAATATATGCTGTTAGCCTTTTCGGCTCCTCTTATATTTGCCTTCACCGTTTCGCTGACACCTGACGTAACTGTCAATCATAAGTACGTAATGCTTTCTTTCATATTAACAGGCATACCCGTGGCGGCGCTGGTCAGCGCCCTGCTTAAGAGCAGCAGGATAACGCGCTTCCTGGCGGGAGTGTTTTTACTGGTGATACTTATGGCGACGGGTGTATACGAATGCAGGGTGGTACGCAATATCGACAAGTACTACCTGGAGTTCAGGCAGGACAGTAAGCTCACACAGTGGGTAAGGGAAAACAGCGATTCAAAGGATATCTGGCTTACGGACATGCTGTCCAATCACGAGATAGTACTGGGCGGTGCCATGCTGTATTACGGCTGGCCTTATTACGCATGGAGTGCCGGATACGATACTTACGGCCGTGAGGAGCTGGTGGCGGAGATGTTTGCGGCCGGCAGCGAAGAGAGGCTTAAGGAACTGGTAAAGCAGGAAAACATCCGTTTCATCATGACGGATGACGGCCTGCGTTCGGAGGAGCATTATACTTTAAGAGAGGATGTGATAGCCGCGGCATTCCCTTTAGTGTATCAGAGCGGCGATATTTGCATATATGATGCGGGAGGCAGTTTATGAAAAAGAGCGGTATCATAGCCGGTATAATAATAGTTGCGGAGCTGGCAGCGGGCTTTGCGGTAATGGGAGAGGACATGACGCCTGCTGTAAAATGGTGGGGGATGATGCTCGTACTTGGCATCGCAGCCTGGCCTTTGTGCGCAAAGATATTCTCATCCTTTACGGATAAGGGCTACGTCTTCGGCAAGATCCTGGGCGGCCTCATACCTGCATGGATCATGTGGTTTCTCGGGTCCCTAAGACTGCTTAAGTTCGGTTCTGCTGCGGTTATCCTGATAACTCTGCTTTCGGCAGCAGGATTCTGGCTGCTCAGTCAGTTTGTATTTAAGAAGCAGACGGCAGAGCTCTTAAAGGAGATCCCCATAGAGACCGTACTTATCAGGGAGGCCATATTTACCGCGGCCTTTGTATTCTTCTGCTATGTCAAATGCAATAATCCCGATGCATTCGGAACAGAGCGTATGATGGACTATGGCTTCATGCAGAGTATCTTCAGGACTGAGTATTTCCCGCCCGAGGATTTCTGGTTTGCCGGTGAAAACTTAAACTACTACTATTTCGGACAGTATTTCTGTACCTTCCTGACTAAGCTTTCGATAAATACGGTAGATTACGGTTATAACCTGTCACTGGCCATGTGCTTTGCACTCTGCTTAAGCTTTGCCTTCAGTCTGGTGTATCAGCTCATGCTGGGACACAGCGCCGACAAAAGGAAGGCGGCAGTTGCCGGAACCCTGGCTGCCATGGTGCTGCCCGGAGCCGCCAGCATGCATTATATCTTATTTAACTTCCTTGTACCCTGGGCATGGGATATCCTGGCGATCCCCGGAGACAAGCCCTCCTACTGGTATGCGGATTCCACCCGTTATATAGGTTATCATCCCGAGACCAACGACCGTACCGCACATGAGTATCCCGCATATTCATTCCTGCTGGGGGATCTGCATGCGCATGTCATCAATATCTTTGTGGTGCTGACCATACTTGCCATCTTATACGCATGGATCAAGGATAATGAGGAGGAAGGTCAGGGATCCGTATTTGCCTGCGAGCTTAAGAAGCCCCGCCTGTGGGTGCTCTCATTCCTGACAGGCATATGTGTGATGGAGAATTTCTGGGACTTCCCTATTTACTTTGTAGTGAGCGGTGCGATACTGCTGGCTTTAAATTTAAGAAGACAGATCAGGCCTCTGCGCGTTGTGTCAGCCACCATGCTGCAGGGTGTGGTGGTAATGCTGATGAGCCTTATCATAAGCCTGCCCTTCCAGTTAAGCTTTAAGGCCATGGCCAACGGTATAGCCCTGGCGGAGAACCATACTCCCATTTATCAGCTGGCGATACTCTGGGCCCTGCCTTTAAGCCTGCTTACGGGTTTCGCCATAGGCGTTATCAAAAACTGTAAGGGTGACAGCGTTAGGAACTGGCTCAGATCCTTTGAGACTGCAGATATCTATGTACTGCTGACAGGTCTCTGCGGAGCGGGACTGATACTGATACCGGAGATCATTTATATAGTAGATATCTACTCCGGAGACTTCAAGCGTTTCAATACGATGTTTAAGTTAAGCTACCAGGCCTTCATCCTCTTAAACCTGATGATGTGCTACGTGGTGGGACGTTTTGTGATGAAGCCCGACGGGGCAAAGCAGAGGAAGTGGGGTATCATAGCGGGAATACTGCTGATATGCTGCTGCGGATATTTCGTGACCGCCCTTCGCATGAGCGCCGGGAATATCCTGGAAGAGGGTAACTACAAGGGTCTGCGCGCGGATGCCTATATAGAAAGGGAAGACCCCATGGACAGCGATGCCGTATACTGGGCAAGGGAGAATATACCTTCCGGCAGTGTGGTACTGGAGGCCAACGGCGACAGCTATACTATTTATAACCGTGTATCCGTGATAACGGGTCTGCCTACGGTACTGGGATGGCATACCCACGAATGGCTGTGGCATAACGACCTGTCTCCCGTGGATAAGCGCGTGGAGCTGGTACGCCGTATGTTTGTGGATGCCGATAAGGAGCTTATGACGGAGTACGGTGTTGATTATATCTTCGTAGGTTTCTGTGAATATGAAAAATACGGAGACTGGGGACTGGATATCGAAAGTCTTAAGGAACTGGGGGAGGTTGTCTATACCGGTCCGGTACAGGAAGACGGGAAATATACCTGTATTATCAGGCTCTAAACTTATGTAAACTCTACATCTGGTAGGGCGCAGTCTGCGCTCTACCAGGCGACTGCCCATTTTTTGTGAATAGTGCCAATATTTTGCTTCTTCGTGAAAAAACTATGGTAATGCCGGGGATTATTCTTTATAATGAAGCGGAATTTGCGTGTTAAGCGCTTACACCATCACACTATCACACAGAAAGTTGCTTTTACTCAAAGAAAGGATGGGCATATGAAAGCAAAAAGAATTTTCCAGAGGATTGCATCGGGTGTAATGGCAGGCATAATGCTGGTAAGCACCCTGGCTGTGACACCTTCACAGAAAGTTACGGCTGCTGACGTACCTTCAAAGCAGGATGCTTCCAGCGCTATCAACTACGCCACTATTCTTGGCAGGGCCACCGATTTCGGTATCGTGGCTGATACTTTCGAACAAAAAATGCATATGGAGACCACACTTGCCACGAATACCTTTATCAATAAGAGCGGAAATAATGATGTGGATTTTATAGAGGGTACCGCGCAGTTCATCTTCGGAAGTCTTGGATCAGGAAGTACAGTACCGGGGCCGATCGATTTTGGTGTAACTACAGCGGAAAACTTTAATATAGAAACAACGGACAGTATTGCAGCCGGGTTTACACAGCCTTTTGACAGCGAAGGTAATTTTGATGGTAATGCAATGCCAAGAGGACATTTCTATTTCCGCGGGACTTTTGCAAGTAAGTTTCCCGGGATACCGTTTGCACCTCATATCCTTATCAATACAAACGATGAAAACACGATAAAGACAAATGTAAACCGCATAATGGAAAATGCGGAGAGCAGATCCAATGATATCTCTAAAAAAGCTTCCGGCGAACTCAAGAGCAGCTATCTTACCGATTGGACTGAGTATGCTGATGCAAGTCAGGACAGTCATGTAGTATTAGATCTGGAAAAAGAGGCTTTTGAAAATAAAGTTGTTTATATAAATGTTGACAGTAAACTTGCAAAATATCTTGCAAAGTCTGAAGGTCTGAGATTACACAAGAAGAGTTCCACAGTTGTTGTTTTTAATATAGAAGATGGTATTACCAATAAAAGCGAAGGTACACCGGCTTATCTTTCACTGCGAAAGATAGCCGTATATGTCAACGGAAAAAGGATCACTTCGCAGACCGGATCCGGCGGAAACAGTAATACAGGAGATGGTGTCACCAATGATGATGTTGACAGGGAGGTATGCCAGAAGATCATCTGGAATATCCGTACTAAATCTGCGATAAGCCTTGGAACTATCTCCGGTACAATACTTTGTCCATATGCATCAAGTGTTAGTATAGATGAGCAATGTGCAGGATGGCTTGTAGGCGGTAAGGGAAAGCATATAGAGAATAATGCGGAATTCCATTATATCTATAAAGGCGGCAGCCAGGAGGTAATGCACGATGGTATAGGTGAGATCCATTTTGCAGCAAGAAAGTCCTTTACGCATGCATGGAATGGCCAGAATACTGAAGAGGATACCGGCATATTTACAAATGCCGGTGATTACAGCTTCAACTGGTATGAGACTGACGCTAAGTATAACACAAGCGGCGTTACCCCTACTGTTGTTAAGAATCAGGCGACCAATGCGATCAAGTTCCCTACACTTCATTTTTATACCGACAGTGCTCACAGTTCAGATAAGAATTATATAGCAAACGGCGGCAACAAGGTTTTCCATTATGTGATCACCGAGGTGGGAGCAGGTACATATAAGAATGGTGTTCAGATCTCCAACGGTAAGGTAGAGATCGAACTGACGGTAAAGAACACTAACGGCCGTCTCAGCTATACTGTAAGCTCTACGACCTATCTTGGTGATGGCAGTGTTTATAAGCAGAATAACAATATCGAGATGTCAGGTGTTGAGTTTACCCTGGGTGCATTCTTTAACCTCTTATCAGAGGCTCCCACACCTGCAGACCTGACCATCAGCAAGAAAGATGTGGCAGGCAAGGAGCTTCCCGGAGCAGTACTTAAGCTTACCGGAAAAGATGCAAACGGAAAGGCTGTTGTATTCGACCGTTCAAAGGTTAAGCTCGGAAAAGACGCAAAGATGTCTCCGGCAACCGGAACCACCGAAGAGCTGATCTTCACTTCCGGATCAGAGGCAACACTGATCCCTGCGCTTCCCGACGGAGAATATGAGCTTGAAGAGACCAATGCTCCCGAAGGATATAAGGTCGCTACCAAGATCAAGTTTAAGGTAGTAGGCGGAGAGATAACCCTGGTAAGTAAAGGTGCAGAGGTGCTTGAAGGCAAGGACGGAAAGTACACCCTGACCGTGATCGACGAAGCCGCACCCAAGACAGACTTAACCATCAGCAAGAAGGATGTGGCAGGCAAGGAGCTTCCCGGAGCAGTACTTAAGCTTACCGGAAAAGATACAAACGGAAAGGCCGTTGTATTCGACCGTTCAAAGGTTAAGCTCGGAAAAGACGCAAAGATGTCTCCGGCAACCGGAACCACCGAAGAGCTGATCTTCACTTCCGGATCAGAGGCAACCCTGATCCCTGCACTTCCCGACGGAGAATATGAGCTTGAAGAGACCAACGCTCCAGAAGGATATAAGGTCGCTACAAAGATCAAGTTTAAGGTAGAGAACGGCGTGGCAACCCTGATCAGTAAAGGTGCAGAAGTACTTGAAGGCAAGGACGGAAAGTACACCCTGACAGTGATCGACGAAGCCGCACCCAAGACAGACTTAACCATCAGCAAGAAAGATGTGGCAGGCAAGGAGCTTCCCGGAGCAGTACTTAAGCTTACCGGAAAAGATACAAACGGAAAGGCTGTTGTATTCGACCGTTCAAAGGTTAAGCTCGGAAAAGACGCAAAGATGTCTCCGGCAACCGGAACCACCGAAGAGCTGATCTTCACTTCCGGATCAGAGGCAACACTGATCCCTGCACTTCCCGACGGAGAATATGAGCTTGAAGAGACCAACGCTCCCGAGGGATATAAGATCGCTACAAAGATCAAATTTAAGGTAGCAAACGGTGTAATAACGCTGATCAGTAAAGGTGCAGAGGTACTTGAAGGCAAGGACGGAAAGTACACCCTGACCGTGATCGACGAAGCAAAGCCTATCGAAGGCAGCACTGAAGCTACCATACAGATCGAAAAGTCTGTTATAAATGATACCGCAGGCAGCACCACCGCAATATCCAAGGCAGGTTATGAGTTCACTCTTACCGGAACCTCCGAAAACGCAAAGGGTAAGGTATACAGCGGAACTACCGATGCCGACGGAAAGCTTACTATAAAGATAAGCGATTACGATGAAGTAGGTACTTATGAGTATGAGCTTAAGGAAACCGACGGCCTTACGGCAGGTATCACTTATGACAAGACTGTATATAAGGTAGTTGTTACCGTTGAAGTAAAGGATTACAAGTTCGTAAGTCCCGCAAAGGTTGAGATAACAAAGAAGGGCAGCACTGCTGCAGTAAGCCAGCCCGTTAAGTTTGAGAACCACTATAAGGCTGCTTCCACAAAGGCAGAGATACCCGCACTCAAGACTCTTAGCGGCGAAGGCGCAGCACTTAAGGACGGACAGTTCGGCTTCACCCTTTCAAAGAAAGGTGAGACAGCAGTACTGGCAACCGCACGTAACAAGGCTGACGGCAGCGTATTGTTCACGATAGACTACGACACTCCCGGCACATACGAGTATGTGATCCGTGAGGTTAAGGGCAGCGAGCCCGGCATCACCTATGATGAGTCAGAGTTCGAAGTTACCGTTACCGTAACCGATGACGGAAACGGAACCTTAAAGGCAGAAGTGAGCGGCAGCGCAGCAGCGCGCGAGTTCAAGAATACATATGAGAAGAAGAGCGCATCCGAAAACGATGCAAGCTTCAGCTTAAAGCTTAAGAAAGAGCTGAGCGGCGACTGGAGTAACGAAAAGAACCTTAAGGCCGGCGACTACAGCTTCGAGCTGACCATACAGGACAGCAGCTACTATGCAGCCAACAAGGCAGACGGCAGTGTTGAGTTTACCGATATCGTAATAAGCGGCGGCGACGGTGATTACGACTTCACCTTAAAGGAAGTCATTCCCGAACCTAAGGTTAAGGGTATGACCTACGACGAGACCGTTGTTAAAGGCAAGGTAAGCGTAAAGGACGGTAAGGCGACTGTTACCGCTCCCGCAGGCGACATAGTATTTACCAACAAGTTCAACTATGAGCCCAGCAGATTTGATGTATCCCTGAACAAGGTTATCAGCAAAATAGACGGCGAGTCACTTGAAGGCGCAGTCATCAAGTTTACCAGGGATGACGGAAACTTCGATATGAGAGACAGCCGCGTAAGTGCTACCCAGGACGGAAAGCCGGCTAAGGATCTGAAGCAGACAAAGGATTTCATCTCCTTTACTACTACCAAGACCATCACCGTGATCACAGGTATCGCATCCGGTGAGTACACCATGAGTGAGGTAAGCGCTCCCGAAGGCTTCCAGAAGGCTGAAGACATCAAGATCACTATCGATGATAACGGTAAGGTTACGGCTACAGGCGCTATGAGCGGAGCGATCGTTGTTATGATCGACGATCCTTTCCCGACAGAGCCTACACCTACCCCTACTCCGACAGAACCTACACCCGGTCCCGAGGAGCCCACGGTAACACCTACACCTACCGGAACAAGCACACCTACTCCTACACCTAAGGGCGGAAAGAAGAAGGTAACACCCACACCCGGCGGCGGTTCAGGTAAAACAGTAACACCTACACCCACACCCGGCGGCAGCGGAAACGGCAGTGTAACGCCTACACCCGGCGGCGGCGGAAACGGCAGCGTGACTCCTACTCCTGTAGGCGGTAAGGGCGGCAAGGTAACACCTACACCCGCAGGCGGAAACGGCAGCGGCAGCAATGGCGGTGGCAATGGCAGCAACGGCGGCGGCGGCAAAAACGGAAGAGGCCTTGACCGTTCACCCCAGACCGGCGATCACAACACCGCAGGTGTATTTGCGGCAGCAGGTCTGATATCACTGGCAGCCCTTGCAGTGGTTACGATAATCGAAAAGAAAAAGAGAGAAGAACAGTAAACCAACAGGGCGCTTCGTACAGGAGCGCCCTTTCTTGTGGGAAGACCTATGCATTATCTGATGTTTACAGGCGGGAAGAGCAATGAGCTCTTTGACCTGATGTTTAGTGATCTGAATAAAGATGCGCGTGTGACCATGGAGAGCGGCCTGCCGGAGCATGATCTTAAGGGGCTTTATAAGCTGCATCATGCCCGCAGTTTAAACAGGCACCGTCCCGCACCCTTTCGCTTTTTATGGGAGAGCAGCAGGATGGAGGCCGTGGTACGCCTTGCCGCTGAGGAGCACGGAAAGCTGTGCCTTATCTTCAATAACTTCTCCCTGCCGTATTTTGAGCCTTCCCAGATAAAGGCCTGGAAGAAGCGCTACGGGGTGAAGCTGGTGCTCTGCTTTATCGACAGGCTGGAATCCTACTTTGCCAAAGAGGCGCTCATGTATGAAAAGAACATTCCCTTCGACGCTGTCTACAGCTATTACCGCAGGGATGCAGAGAGCGCGGGCTTTAAGTATTTCGACTGCTATTATTCAAGGCAGGAGCTCCCGCAGACAGATGAACATTACGATGTATATTTCTGGGGATCGGATACCGGCCGCCGGCAGATGCTTGAGAGCGTGTATAAGCGGCTTACGGAGCTGGACCTGACGGTTAAGATGGGGATATGCTATGCCCAGGGCGGAGAGCCTTATATAAAGGGCATAGAGTACGATCATGATAAAAAGTATGATGAGGTGCTTAAAGATATAGCCGGCTCGGATGTCTTACTGGATATCATCGCAGGTGAGGGCGGAGTGTCCCTTCGCTATTATGAAGCGCTGGCCTACGGGAAAAAGCTTATAAGCAATAATCCCGAGATAAAAAATATGCGCCTTTACGATCCGCAGCGCATGCTGCTGATAGAAAAAGCGCAGGATATCGATGCGGATGTCTTCAAAAAGGATGCGGAGATAAAGCCTTATGCAGATGAGCTTTCCCCCGTCCGCTGGATAGATGAGCTGGATGCTCAGTTCTTATAGTAGTCAAGATAAGCTTCTATCTCAGCCGGAAGCTTACCGTCTTTCTTAAATCTTGAGAAATGCGATGTCAGTCTCTTGTAATTCTTATCTGCCTCGGCTTCCTGGCGTGCCACCAGATCCGTATATATGGGATTTGATGTAAGCTCGCTGCGTACCTTTTTCGTTAAGGGGCAGTACGTGAACATCAGGCGTCTTGCGGCCTTGTTGAGTCTGGGAAGACCGGCAGCCTCAAAACGTATCCACTGGATATAATCCAGCATGAAAACATTCTCAGTGCTGTTGCGGCAGGTACGTATCTGGGAGCGCAGCTTTTCTTTTGCTTCCAGGGACAGCATGCTGTTTTTCTTGAAGGTGCGCAGGTATTCGCTGTATTCGCCTGTAAGGGAAGGATAGAGCACATTGTCCCAATGGGCGCCCAGTATGCGTCTGCAGATCTGCCAGCGGAACTGTGCGGCCAGACGCAGCTGCATCAGGTTTATATCCTCATCGGTAAAGATGGGCATGTACATACGTGCAGGGGTATCCCTGTGGGTTCCCGAAGTTTCCTGCCACAGACCGCCGCGGCTGCCTGTAAGGGGCAGCAGTATCACATCCGGCATTACCTCCAGCAGTATGCTGTTGTTTGGCAATCTGTAATCGTCGTTATGGTAGAGCACCTCCCTGAAGAAGAGGGAGTAGTCCTTGCTCTTGATGTCTTTCCAGTTATCATCCACCTTTTCCGCCGGGACAAAGGTCTGGTCGGGTGAGCGGACGAAGTTATGGGACGACAGTGCAGGACAGAAAGCGGAAGGACGTCCGCTGGCGATGCGCATGGCTGTCTTCATGAAATTGGTCATCTCAAAATGCATCAGGTCTTTTGAGGAATCCTTCATCTTCTTTTCCTGGTCCGTGTTTATCTCACCGGACTGCCGCATGGAGCGCAGCCATGTATTGTATTCCTGGTCGTATTCGTTGCGTGAGGGAAGCCTCTTTTTGTGATATACCAGACACAGCCAGTCAAAGAGGGTATATACCTTCATCGTCGCATACTTATCTCTGTCTATCTGATCCAGTATGCGGTAAAGCTGCATGGAATTCTCCAGTCCCGTAAGCTCTTCATCCATAAATCCGAAATACAGGAACATCTGCACGGCAGGTGTAGGCTTCTTATGGCTTTCGATTATAGAGAGTGTGATACTCTCGTAAAGGTTAAAGAAGCTGCGGCTTAAGGCGTGGCGTATGTCACGTACTTCATCATCGGAAGAGTTCTTATCCTTGATAGTCTTATACAGGCGTACCTCGTTACGGATGTTTTCCTCTTCTGTCTGATCCATCTCGGAGAACGCCAGTATCTTATCAAGGGAATTGCGTACCGGCAGATAAGGGTCCGCATCCTCTTTCTTATCGGGTGTGACACCTTGGGATACGGGATCTTTAGCCTGGAAAGCGGGATCCGTAGCCATATCGAGGATCAATGCATCACCCCGTATAAGGCCGCTGCTCAATACTCCGTTTGTATAGCGGGTGCGCAGCCTGCTGATGGCATCCTCCGGCAGCAGTCCCGCCTTGCTTATCTGCTTCTCGTATTCGTCAACGGCAGCATCGATGCGCGTGCTGATACCGGGTATCTCGCTGCAGCGGTTCTGCAGGTTGAGATACAGATCGAACAGGTCCACGGATGACATATAGCGGTCCAGCAGATCATTGCTGTATATGGAAAGCTGTTCCAGAAGACTGCAGATAAGCTGCATGTGCCCTGCGGCTTCCATTATGGCAGCCGTGGTAAGGCTGGTATGGGTGGAATAATATGCACGCTTGACCTCTGCAGGCATAAGGCCCAGATGATCGTAGTAATCGCCTACCCAGTCGGGAAGGTCGGCCTCCGGAGTGAAAGGCTTGAGGTCTTCGGCCAGGGGCCAGGCCTGTACTTCCGCTCCTGCTTCCGCGCATATGTTAAGATAGGTCTTGTACCCATCCCTTATGGTCTTTATCTGTTTTTCGCAGCGGCGCAGGCTGCGCTTGTAACTTCCCAGCAGTGACAGGGTGACGGCCGCATTGGAGCTGACCAGCAGGTCGCACTTTGAGGGATCGTCACGGATTATACGGTCGGTGTCGGAAAGCTTCTTGAAGGCATAGCGCTCCAGCCTGCAGTCCTCTTTGATCGTATAGGTATAGGTATAATAATCACCGGGAGTCTCAAAAAGGCCCAGGATCGTGCCTTTTTCCGCTGTGATACGCTGATCCGCCGATACTATCTCCACAGTACCGGAGGTTATCAGTTCCAGATATTCGACTTTATCGACGGGGCTGTGCAGCAGCTCTCCCGCCGTAGAATTAATTATCTCCATGCAGAATACTATATCATATTCTCTCCCAAAATGTAAGATGTCGGACGTTTTCTTCAACGTTGACACAGGGGTGTAATGGTGTCATTATTAGAAAAAGGGGGTAAATTATCATGGATCTTTCATCTATCGTTCGGAATAACAGTGAATACAATAAAAAATATGAGTATTATACGTCGCTGGGGTACAGTGAGAAGGCGGCCCTGGTGCTGTCCGTATTTACCTACGGCGGAGTTGAACTTAAAAAGCTGATAGAAGACCTGGGAAATGACCGCATATTGGAGCGGCTTTATGACTGGGTGCTGGAAAGCAACGGTAAGGATCCGATGAGTGAAGTCCGGAGCTATTACGCGGAAAAGCACAGGGCCACCATCCTGGAAGACCCCTTTGTGGGCAGCGGTCCCGGCAACGGTGCGGGAGGTTTTTTAGGAGGCCTTCTTGGCGGGGCCTTTGGCTCAAAAAAGAGTGCACCGAGGGGCCTGGCAGGCGGTGCAAGAGGGATGGGGGCGGTCCGGGACTTCATGGCAATGGGTGCAGCTGCGCCGATGATGGAAGAACCGGCTGTTGAACGCGGCAGTCTCCCCGCCCCGGAACCGGCGGTAACACCAATGTCTGCAAAGGAGCTTGCGGAAGCAGTTTCCACCGACAGTTACGAGACCATAGAGGAAAAGGATGCCCGGAGTCCGCTTACCGCGCCTACCTCTACCTTCAGGATGACTGCGAATACGGCTTCCACCGGCATAGTGATCAACCAGATACGCAGGGGACGCAGTGTAAATAAGGACCAGGTAAGGATAGAGGAACTGCTCAATTACTTTGATTATGATGAGGCGGCACCCAAAGAAGAGACGTTCAGTATAAATACACAGCTCAGTGACGTGGGAAAAGAACGCCAGCTCTTATATGTATATGCGGGAGCCGGCGGGGAGGTAAAGGAATACCAGAACATAGTGCTTCTGCTTGACGTGTCGGGAAGCATGAGCTCCCGCGCGGAGCTGACCCAGGAGATCGTTGCCACCGTAGTGAGCAAACTTAAGAAGAATGACCGTTTCAGCCTGATCACCTACAGCAGCGAAGACGAAACGGTATATGAAGGGTTTGAGATAAAGGGCGACGGCGACAAGGAAGATGTCATGGGCCGCCTGCTGTCCATATGGATCAACGGCTGCACCAACGGATCCGCCGGTATAGAGACAGCGTATAAGATCGGTGCGGAATATTACAATAAAGACGGTAACAACCAGGTCATACTGATAACGGACGGTGACCTGAACTTCGGAGTCACCGCTAAAGGCGCTCTTAAGGACCTTATCGAAGAAAAGAAGAAGAGCGGGCTCTTCCTTTCCGTTCTGGGCTGCGGTCTTTATAACTATCAGGATGATAAGCTGGAGGTGCTCTCAAAGAACGGAAACGGCACCTACCGCGTGGTGAACGATCTGGAGGATGTCATGTATTCCGTAAGGGATCGTTATATAAGCCTGACTAATATAGTAGCGAAGGATGTAAAGGCCCAGGTGGAATTCAATCCCCGTTATGTAAAGAGCTACCGCCTGCTGGGATACGAGAACAGAAAATTAAACCATGAAGATTTTGTAAACGATGCGGTGATCAGCGAGCCCTACGGTGCCGGCGGTCACGGAGTGGCGCTCTATGAGATAGAAAGGGGCGACGCGGAAGGCACGCAGGAGCTTAAGTACCAGACTGCGGTACTCACGGATTCAAAGGACCTGTGCACGGTCAAGGTACGCTTTAAACAGCCGCTCTCCGATGAAAGCGTTGAGATATCAAAGGCCGTAGATGCAGGGGCTGAAAGTGAAATCGGCGGAAACACCCGTCTGGCATACTTTATCTACTGCCTTGGGGAGAAGCTTCGCGGATCAGATAAGCTCAAAAAGGAAGATGAGGAGTTCTATGCCGCCATGCTTAAGGACGGTGAATACTTAAAACTCCCCGGAGGAAACAGCGAAACGCTCAAATTGATAGTCGAATATTTGTCATAAATGAGAGCAGTTTTTTGTACAAATCATAAAAACAGGTGATATAATAGAAAGGTAAGGCAATAAAAATCAAATACAGACAGGAGGTAAGGTATCTATGGTAACGATTGACACTTTCAAATTCGGTACTGTTGGGGTGGATGACAGCAAGAAGATCATCTTTGACGCGGGGCTCCCCGGATTCCCTGAGCTTAAGGAGTTTGCCCTGATACATGACGAAGAAAAAGGTATTCCTTCGCTTATGTATCTCCAGTCTCTTGAGGACAAGGATGTGGCAATAACCGTTGCAAGCCCTCTGGCGCTTACGGATACTTATGCCCCTGCTGTTGAAGATAAGGAAGTCGAGGGTATCGGCGAACTCAAGGAAGATAACGTGATCGTCCTTGTGACCGTGACCATCCCCGAGAAGATCGAAGACATGACTGCCAATCTTAAGGCACCCATCTTCATCAATACCGATACAAACAAGGGCGTTCAGGTGATAGCTGCCAATGAAGAACTCAAGTCAAGACAGCCTATTTACGAATATCTGAAGGCTAAAAAAGCATAAGACTCAGCACAGACTGACGGGGCAGGAAAATTTTTTCGTTCCTGCCCCGTTTTTTTTGTACTTTTTTACGAATACATATTTATAGGGGAAAGTTTACAAAAGCTCCCCGTCATATTATAATGAGTGGAAAATAGGGAATTTTCCGGTTTTTGATTAAATTGAAGGATTACTCGATGCAGAATGGATGAATTTTCCGCTCAGGCAATGCGTGCGAAGGAGAGCGAAGAAGCCTTCGAACGCTTTGTCAATGACAATAAAAGTTATATATTGGGCTGCGCATCCAAAAGCCTGAAAAGGTTCGTCCGCGACACAGACGACGAATGGTCCGTTGCACTTATCGCATTTAATGAGGCGGTAAGGGGTTATGACCCTGCAAAAGGAGAGTTCGGAAGCTTTGCCGGGATAGTGATCAAAAGAAGGCTGCTGGATGAAGAACGCCGGCGGTATGCTTATGAAGCAGAAATACTTGTCGGACCCGATGCATTGTCCGGAGAATACACGGATGACGAGGAGGGAGATGACAACGAGCATATTGCAGGCCGTATAAAGCACAGCGGAGACATGGAAAGCCGTCAAACGGCAGGCAGCACACCTCTGCAGGACGAGATCGAAGCGATCCAGTCCGTTTTGGGCGGATATGGTTTTACGTTTTATGACCTCACGGAGTGTTCCCCGAGATCACGCAAGACCAAGGAAGCCTGCAAAACAGCAGTAAAGCTCCTTCTTGAGAAAGATAACCTTTTCGAGAAGATGCAGAGGGGGCGAAACCTGCCGATCAGAGAGCTCTGCGACAAATCGGGCCTGTCGCGGAAGCTCATTGATCGCCACAGACGCTATATCATAGCGGTTGCGGAGATACTAAAAGGAGATTATCCCATATTGGGAGAGTATATAAAGGGTTAAAACAATGAAGGCCGTAGTTCTGGAGATCCGGGACGGCTATGCTGTAGTTATGGTTCAAGGCGGCGGCATAGAGCGTATCCGTGACAATGGATATAAGCCGGGGCAGGAGATAATCATGTCCCGGAAGATGATACAGAACAGTGGCGCATTCCGCTTCATAGTAGCGGCTGCGGCACTGGTTTTGGTGTTTTTCGGAGCAGGTGTGACCTACAAACGCAATATCAAAGAGAACGCATACGTTACAGTGGATGTAAATCCTTCCCTGGAATATGCGGTGAACGCAAAGTGCAAGGTACTTCGTGTTACAGCTCTTAATGAAGATGCACAGGCCATAGCCGATAAGCTTAAAGATGACGGTGTAAAGGGTGAAGACCTGGGAACCGCACTTGAAAACACCAAGGCAGAGCTTTACAGGGCAGGATATCTTGGTGAGGAAAAAGACAATATCATGCTGGTATCTGTGGTATCGGATGATATTCTGGTCAGGAAAGACCTTAAGATGGCGGCAGAGACCATAGCCGCAGAAGAAGATGTAGCGGTATATGTGGTAGAATCCACCATGTCCGAGCGTAAAGAAGCAAAGGAACAGGGTGTGAGTGCCGGCCGCTATGAGGTATCAAAGAAAGCCGAGGCAGAGAGCGGCACATCTGAGAAGAAAGCCCAGGAAAGTTCGGTAAAGGAACTGGTGGAGAGCACCACGCTTAAGCAGGTTACCCCTGAGGAAGCCGCAAAGGCAGTGAGCGCAGTGAGTACAGATGGCGTAAGCCCTACAGACAGTCCTGCAGCTTCCGCTACACCTACAATGATGGCAGAAGCAACCGCTACTCCCACCAATGAGCCTACCAAGAAGCCCGGAAAGAAGGCAACACCTACTCCTTCGGGCAATGAAATAGATAATGACGGTGTGACTCCTACGGAAGGTGAAGGCGTAACACCCGCTGCAACACCTACTCCTGAAGGTGCAAAACCTACAGGCGGTGCAGATCCCGTGGCAACACCTACAATTACGGCGACACCTACGCTTAAGCCTACGGCGACACCTACGCCCAAGCCTGCGACGGGACCGACTTCGACGCCTACACCCAAGCCTACGGCGACACCTACGCCCAAGCCTGCGGAAGGGCCTACAACGACTCCCACACCCAAGCCTACGGCGACACCTACGCCCAAGCCTGCGACGGGACCGACTTCGACACCTACGCCTACACCGCTTCCTACGGTAACGCCCAAGCCGACACCTACGGATGCGCCTACACCTACGGAAGTGCCTACTCCTACCGAAGAGGAAAAGGCACCTACACCTACAGAGGCGCCTGTCGGAGCATCGGACAACAGCGTACAGAATTAGGGAAGGATCTTAACGGGGGTATACATATGGCTGATGACAGATTCGTACTGGCACTGACCCGCACCTGCGGCAGCGGAGCGACCATAATAGGTAAGATGCTTGCCGAAGAATACGGCATAGGCTTCTATGACAAGAAGATCCTGCGCATGGCAAGTGATGACAGCGGTATCAGTGAGGAGCTCTTTGCAAAGGCCGATGAGACCATGAAGAAGAGCCTGCTCTACAGTGTCACAAAAAAGGTATACAACGGGGAGATAATCCCTCCCGAGAGTTCAGATTATACAAAGAACGACAACCTCTTCGCATTCCAGGCCAAGGTATTAAAAGAGCTGGCCGAAAGAGAGAGCTTCGTATGTATAGGCAGGGCTGCCGACTATGTGCTGAAGGATTTCCCTCATGTGGTGAGCATCTTCGTGTACGCACCCCTTGAGAAGTGCATACAGACCGAGATGGCCCGCCTGGATATGAGCCGCAAGGAAGCCGAGAAGCATATCCTGGAAATGGACAAGTACCGCAGGGCCTATTATAAGTACCATACCGGTAAGGAATGGGAGAGCCCCTACAACTACGATCTGTGCTTAAATACCGGCGAGCTCACTTACGAGCAGTGTGTGAAGGTGATCGTGGAGTATATTAAGGTTAAGTTTGGGGATGTGATATAAGATTGTAATATATAATCCGATTGCATTTAAGTTCGATCGCGGAAATCTTTGGTTTCCGCGATTTTTTTGTTTCGGGACCCGGGCGTGGCGAAATCTGTGATCTTAAAGCCTACGAAAGGGCTAACACAAATCGCGAAAAGAGAGGATGTGTTAGCCGGAGGATCAGGATTTGATTGATACAATAGGATAAAAGCGGAAGTCATGTTTGGAAAAGTTGTATTCTTTTTATGTATTATCACCAAATTGCCCACACTGCAAAAATCGATTTTGTACAGTAAAAAACTTGAATTTTCTGCATTATTGTGTTAGACTACATCAGATTGCGGGAACAACGGGGTTTCAGAGATTCGCCATCGGATCCTGTGACTCCTTTTTTTATGACATCGGGTCATAAATTTAACACCGCAGATCAAGGAGGAAAAATTATGAAAAAGAGAATCGTAACTATGGTATTGGCAGCTACTATGGGCATGGGCCTTATGGCAGGCTGCACAGACGCAACCGCTGATGTACCCGCTACCTCAGGCAGCACCGATGCAGGAACTACTGATGCAGGCAGCACCGACGCAGGCAGCACCGATGCAGGAACTACCGATGCAGGTACTACTGATGCAGGCACCACCGATGCAGACGCAGATACTCAGGCAAGTGCAGGCGGCAAGCTTACCGGTACCCTTAACCTGGGTATGATCGGACCCCTTACCGGCGGCGCAGCAATCTACGGAAATGCAGTAAAGAACGGCGAGCAGATCGCAGTTGACGAGATCAACGCAATCAGCCCCGATTTCCAGATCCAGTACAATCCTCAGGATGATGAGCACGATGCAGAGAAGTCCGTTAATGCATACAATAACTTAAAGGACTGGAATGTACAGGTTATCGCAGGTACCGTTACCACTACTCCCTGCGTAGCTGTAAGTGCAGAGGCTAACGCTGACAGAGTATTCATGCTTACACCTTCCGCTTCATCACCTGATGTTATCAACGGCAAGGACAATATGTTCCAGGTATGCTTTACCGATCCTAACCAGGGTCTTGCATCCGCTCAGTATATCGTAGATAACAGCATGGCTACCAAGGTTGCCATCATCTACAACAACTCTGATGCATATTCAACCGGTATCTACCAGACCTTCAATTCAAAGGCAGGTGAGCTTGGACTTGAAATAGTATCAACCACAACCTTCACCGATGACACTGCTAACGATTTCTCCGTACAGCTTGGTGAGGCTCAGAGCGCAGGTGCAGATCTGATCTTCCTGCCTATATACTATCAGCCTGCATCTCTGATCCTTCAGCAGGCAAACAACATGGGCTATGATCCTAAGTTCTTCGGTGTAGACGGTATGGACGGTATCCTTACCATGGAAGGTTTTGACACCACTCTGGCTGAGGGTGTTATCCTTCTTACACCTTTCTCTGCAGATGCTACCGATGATCTGACCAAGAACTTCGTAAGCAAGTACAATGCAGGTTACGGTGAGACCCCCAACCAGTTCGCAGCTGACGGTTATGACTGCCCTTACGCAATCTACAAGGCACTTGAGTACTATGCTGACAAGAACGGTGACCTTGATGTTACCGGCAAGAGCGCAGAGGAGATCTGCACCATTCTGATCTCTGTATTCACCGATCCTAACTTCTCCTACGACGGTGTTACCGGAAGCAACATGGTATGGACCGCTAACGGCGAGGTTAACAAGGCTCCCAAGGCTGTTGTTATCAAAGACGGTGTTTATGTAGGTCTGTAATTAAATAATAAGATCCTAAGCATAGGTATGCCGGGGTCACAAGACGATCTTCCCACCTTTTAAACGGCATCAGGTACCTCCCGCGTTGCGGGTCTCTCCTGATGCCAAAAGGCGGGCCCCTTCTTGTGACTCTGTCATCCTGAGCGAAGCGAAGGATCTTTACTAATAAAGTAAGGAAGAAATTTCATGCTGGCCAATCTTATCAACGGCATAAGTTTAGGAAGTGTATATGCGATAATAGCACTTGGATATACCATGGTATATGGTATTGCGAAGATGCTTAATTTTGCCCATGGAGATGTTATCATGGTAGGCGGTTACGTTGCCTTCTGTTCCATCTCTTATCTGGGCTGGCCGCCCGCATTGGCGGTCCTGGCTTCGGTGTTTGTCTGTACGATACTGGGTATCGTGATAGAAGGCCTGGCTTATAAGCCTCTTCGTAATGCCACATCTCTTGCGGTTCTGATCACCGCTATCGGTGTTTCCTATTTCCTTCAGAATGCAGCATTACTGATCTGGACATCAAATACGAAAGTATTCCCCAATGTATTTGCTAACCTTCCGGCGATCCAGCTGGGCGGTACGCAGATCGCGCCCGTGACGATCATCACGGTGCTGGCAAACATAATTATAATGGTGGCACTTACCCTCTTTACTTCCAAGACCAAGATGGGAAAGGCCATGCGCGCCGTATCGGAGGATAAGGGCGCAGCTACCCTCATGGGTATCAACGTAAACCGTACCATTTCAATGACCTTTGCCATCGGCTCAGGTCTTGCTGCTATTGCGGGAGTGCTGCTGTGCAGCGCATATCCCACACTTATGCCCACCACCGGCGCAATGCCCGGTATCAAGGCATTCACCGCAGCTGTATTCGGCGGCATCGGATCCATCCCCGGCGCTATGCTGGGCGGCGTTCTCCTTGGTGTAATAGAGATCTTCGGCAAGGCTTATGTATCCACGCAGCTTTCGGACGCGATCGTATTTGCGGTCCTGATCATCGTGCTGCTGGTTAAGCCTACAGGACTTCTGGGCCGTAAGATCAGGGAAAAGGTATAAGGGGGGCCGCGCGGATGAACTTTCTAAAGAAGATCAAAAAGCATACAAAAGTGTCCTTCCTTAATTACGGGATAGTCATAGCATTCTATTTTATCATCCAGGCTGTGGCAGTAAGCGGACATCTGACCAACAGCTTAAAGGGACAGCTGATCCCCATCGTTTCTTATGTAATAATGGCTCTTGCCCTTAACCTGGTGGTAGGTATATCGGGAGAGCTGAGTCTGGGCCATGCGGGCTTCATGTCCGTAGGTGCTTTCTCCGGCGTGGTGGTATCCATGTCGCTGGCAGGCAGCATACCTTCCACAGGCTTAAGGCTTTTATGTGCCATAGTTGTGGGTGCGCTCCTGGCGGGAATCGCCGGCGTCATCATCGGCATCCCGGTGCTGCGTCTTAACGGCGACTATCTGGCTATCGTTACCCTGGCTTTCGGAGAGATAATAAAGAACGTACTTAACTGCCTCTATGTGGGTGTTGACGGCGCAGGCCTGCACATGTCCTTTAAGGACACCGCATCCCTTAACCTGGCAGCCGACGGAAAGATACTTATCAACGGCCCCATGGGCGCTACAGGCGTGACCAAGCTTTCCACCTTCATGGCAGGTACCATACTGCTGATCGTGGTACTGGTGATCATTCAGAACCTGGTCAACAGCCGCACCGGTCTGGCTATCATGGCTATCCGCGACAACCGCATAGCAGCGGAGGCTTCCGGTGTGCCGGTTACCAAGCATAAGCTCATCGCATTCGTAACATCCGCAGCCATCGCAGGCGCAGCGGGTGCGCTCTATGCACTGAATTATTCCACCATCGCACCCAAGAAGTTCGATTTCAACACTTCCATACTGGTGCTGGTATTCGTAGTCCTGGGCGGCATCGGAAACATGACGGGCTCCATCATAGCGGCAGCCCTGCTGACCATCCTGCCCGAATTATTACGTAAATTCGCGGATTACCGTATGCTGATATATGCGATCGTGCTGATCGTTGTTATGATCGCAACCAATAACGAGAAGGTACGCCGTTTCATCGCGGATCTTAAGAAAAAGAAAAAACAGGAGGATGCGAAAAATGAGTGATAAAGCGCAGAATCCCGTTCTTCAGACATCCCATCTGGGAATAGACTTCGGCGGACTTACCGCCGTGGATGAATTCAATATCAGTATCGCACCCACCGAGATAAAGGGACTCATAGGCCCCAACGGTGCGGGCAAGACTACCATATTCAACCTGCTGACCAAGGTATACCAGCCCAGCCGCGGAACCATTACCCTTGACGGTAAGGATACCCGCAATATGAGCCCGGTGCAGGTAAACCACGCAGGCATAGCCAGGACCTTCCAGAACATCCGCCTCTTTGACCAGCTTACGGTGGAGGAGAATGTTAAGATAGGCCTGCACGATCATGTAAAATACGGAATGTTTTCCGGCATCTTCCGTCTGCCTTCCTTCTGGAAGGAGGAGAAGCGTGCCCATGAGCGTGCCCTTGAACTGCTGGATATATTCGGCATGGCAGATGAGGCCGACGTACGCGCCGACAGCCTGCCTTACGGAGCACAGCGCCGTCTTGAGATAGTGCGTGCCCTTGCAACAGAGCCCAAGCTGCTGCTTCTTGACGAGCCCGCAGCCGGCATGAACCCTTCCGAAACGGAAGAGCTGATGAACAACATCAAAAAGATCCGCGACGAATTCAACATCGCCGTGATGCTTATCGAGCATGACATGAACCTGGTCATGGGTATCTGCGAGAACATCGTGGTGGTCAACTTCGGTAAGATAATCGCAGAGGGTACGCCCACACAGATACAGAACGACCCTCAGGTAATCGAAGCATACCTGGGCGGCAGGAAGGAGGAGGACTAAAGCATGGGAACAATGCTCAAGGTCGAAGACCTGCATGTTTATTACGGCAGCATCCATGCCATAAAGGGTGTCTCCTTCGAAGTAAATGAAGGTGAGATAGTGACACTGATCGGTGCCAACGGTGCCGGCAAGTCCACTACATTAAATACCGTGGGCGGATTGTTAAAGCCCCGCAGCGGCAAGATATCCTTCCTTGGAAAGGATCTGCACGGCATAGGTGCGGACAAGGTGGTAGGACAGGGCATGGCCCTCTGCCCCGAAGGAAGGCGTGTATTCCAGCATATGACGGTGCTGGAAAATCTGGAGATGGGCGCATACACCAGGCCCGCTTCGGAAGTGAGCGATTCATTGGAAAAGGTATATGAGCTTTTTCCCAGGCTTAAGGAAAGATACCGTCAGGTGGCGGGAACCTTATCCGGCGGCGAGCAGCAGATGCTGGCAATGGGAAGGGCGCTTATGTCAAAGCCCAGGCTCATGATGCTTGACGAGCCTTCCATGGGTCTGGCTCCCATATTGGTAAAACAGATCTTCAGCATCATCGAAGATATGAATAAACAGGGCACCACCATACTGCTGGTGGAGCAGAACGCGCAGATGGCGCTTTCCGTAGCAAACAGGGCATACGTACTGGAAACGGGACGTATAACCACAAGCGGTGATGCGGACAAGCTCGCACAGAGCGAAGAGATCAAGAAGGCATATTTGGGCGGTTAAACGGTTCAATCAAGAAAGGGGAATTTTATGGCACAGAGAACAGACATTAAGAGCGTACTTATCATCGGCAGCGGACCTATCATCATCGGTCAGGCATGCG
>JAFYCS010000007.1 GCA_017539565.1 Lachnospiraceae bacterium | reverse complement strand
CATAAAAGATCCGTTTATCACTGCCATCTGCTGCCCCGTAAGTTCCTCATCACATAATGCAAACACGATCACTTCTTCATCATATATAAGATATGTGTACGTTATGCTTCCGTCGCTGTCGGTTTCATCATATCTGTATACACTCTTACCGGCACTCTCCAGGGCAGTCTCTTCACGTGCCTTATCATATTCGAAACGTATGCCCAGCATCCTGTAATCTATACCTTCCTTTGCTTCCCGGAGTATACGGTCATGTATAGCCTTAACCTTTGTATCATAGATATCAAAGCTCCAGGTATATGTCACAGGGCAGTAATCCTCTCCGTCTTTAAGCTGTATCACCTCATCCCCGGCCTCAAGCTGCCTCTCGCGGTCTGCATTGTACGCTTCCAGCGTGTACCGGTCTATGCTTACAAGGAAGTGGCCCCAGTGGGTCGTATGCTCTTCTCTACTTACTATATCTTTGCTGCTGCCAAAGCTGCTGATCCCCTGAGTCCCTATACTCTTTCCCGAAGCATCGCTGTTTCCCAACGTCAATACTACAAAGATTATCACATTAAGGAGCAGTACCAGCGTACATAAAGGTATCACCACCATTATGAGTACGGCATATCCGGTGCGTCCCAGCTTTTTCTTTTCGGCAAAGACGGTCACCCTGCGGGTCACAAACATAAGCAGGATTATCACCAGCCATATAACCGGCATCATGAACATGGCCTTCTCGTTATATACGATCCCTGCAAAGATTGAAAACGCCGAATGCAGTATTCCGAATACGGTCAGAAAGCCCCATGCTTCTTTATACCCCATGATCTTACGCCGGGGGATCTTTTCATCATTATCAACCGCAGTCTGTGCCTTACCCAGCCACAAGAGATATGATACAAGGTTATAAACGGTCAGCCCTCCTGCAAAAAGCCACATTAATAATGCCGAAAAAGCCATGAAGCTGCTTTCCATAACGTTACGGTTGACCGTCAGGCTGAACACTATATATATCACTCCCATTACCAGGAGCATCAGCTGTGTAGCGATCCTCTGGGAAAAGCCGGCCTTTTTGATCGCTTTGAGTTTCAGTTTCCTGTCGCTCTCTATCTCCGGAGCATCTTCATCATCTGTCCGGAATACATCGATATTGGCACTGGAGCAGACAAACTCCCATCCCGCCTTCTTACAATATTCGATATACTCCATATTGCTCTCTATAACATGTGTATCGAACATACTGCCGTTTACGAATATCTCTACCGCAAAACGTGCATCCACAGGCTCGCATCTGCGGAAAAAGAACTTTGTGGTCCCGCTTATCTTTTCCAGCATCCATCCTTCCTTAGCCATATCCTCGAGATACTCTTTTGTATCATCAAGGTTTTCATATGCGATGGCTCTGTTCTGTATGAGCTGATCTTTATCTTTAGTCTTCATATCCTCTCCTTAATGGCGCTTACTTAAACGCCTTCTCGTAATCCTCAACCTGGGCTTTCAGTCTTTCATACTCTTCTTTAAGCACTTCCCGGCCGCTTTCAGTCAGTACATAACTCCTCTTCCTTCCTTCTACCGCAGTCTCCACTATGAATCCCTGCTTCACGAAGTCTCCCAGCAGTGCGTACAGTGTTCCGGGCCCTATGCTAATCCGCCCTTGCGTCAACTCCGTTACCATGTCCATGATATCTATACCGCAGCATTCCTGTTTAAGACAGATCAGGATGTAAAACATCTGTTCCGTCAGTGTTTTAAATTTTGCCCGTGCCATATCTGCTCCTTTCGTTCCGTAATATCGATATTTGATATCGATTATCAATATTGATTATCGATATAATAGCAGGTACCCGTCTTTCTGTCAATATCGATTTTCGATATTATTCAAAAATTTCCGGGATATCTGTTTACAGATTTTTCAGATAAAAGCGGTTCATGGTTGCATGGACCACGGCGTCAGGCTTTTCAACAGCCTTATAACCGCATTTTTCATACATGTGAATGGCGCATTCCAGATTGGTATGCGTCTCAAGATATATCTTCTTATAGCCCAGCTCACGGGCCTTATCCTCTATCAGTTCTATAAGTCTGTATCCGTACCCGTGGCCTTTTACGCAGTCGGCAAGATACAGCTTCTGCAGCTCAGCACAGTCATCAAAGAACTCAACCTCCGCCAGCCCCACGCCGCCGGCCACTTCTTCATTTTCCACTGCTATATAGTAAAAGCGTTTCAGTCTGTCATTTAGATAGTAATCACTCAAATGATCCAGATGACTGTCAAAATAGGCAGTCCCGGGTATATCCAGTGCACTTGCCTTTAAATTCTGCCTGATGATGGCTGCCAGGGCAGCATCATCAGATTTCCTTATTTCCCTGTATTCCATATAAACTCCTGTTCAAATATTAAATACTTTGCCAATATACTGCTTCACCTCATACAGATCCTTACAGATAATTTCCGAAAGTTCCTTCATCTCCTCGTCTGGCGCTATCATATCAGGTACCATTACCGGGTGCATCCCTGCCGCATGTGCGGCACGTATCCCGTTATAGGAATCCTCGATCGCCATGGCTTCACGGGGCTCTGTCCCCATCTCCCTGCATGCCAGAAAATAGATCTCCGGGTCAGGCTTACTGATCACAACACTGTCACCGCCTATGATCTTATCAAAATATGAATACAATCCGGCATTATTAAGCTCCTTAACGATATTCTGCTTTGCGGTTGATGACGCCAGCCCGAAGGCTATACCGTTCTGTTTAAGGTAGTCCAGGATCTCCGTCACGCCTTTTTTCAGCGGTAAAGGTTCATTATCATATCTGGATCTGAATATCCTGTTGCTTTCCTCAAGCAGTATATCCGCTATCCCTTCCCCGTATTCCGGGGCATACGCCTCTTCAACGATCATACGTGTCTGATTGTTATTTACACCTATACATCTGTAAAAGACCTGCTCATAATCACCAAGTCCCCGCCCTGTGGCTATCTCCTTCCAGCATTCCAGGTATGCCCTTTCGGAATCAAAGATCACACCGTCCATATCGAATATAACTGCCTTCAACCGGTTTCCCTCCCGCTTATTGTCATCAGGCATAAACTGCCGCCTGTTCACATATCGAATATACTGAGCTGCTCATATCTGTCCGGAAACTCATGCAGATATTTAAAGCATTCATCCGGCTTATAGAGTATACCATGCTCTTTACACGTCTGCCTGAAGATATGCATCAGCTCCCTGCTGTGAGGGCTTGGCAGTTCATAGGCATTCCCGTATTCTTTAATATATCTGAGCTTCATCCCCGGGAAATGCTTATCCAGGGCTGCATAATAATACTCCCTGTCACCTTCCCTGAGCGTAAGTCCCATATCATAACAGATGATACCCTTCACTCCCACACGTATGCATTCATCAAGTATAGCCCTTATGTTTTCTTCCGTATCATTTATAAAGGGGAGTATCGGAGTAAGCCACACAACCGTGGGGATCTGGCGTTTCTGCATCTCTTCAAGCACCATGATGCGCCTTTTGGTATTGCATACATTGGGTTCCAGGATGCTGCAGAGCTCATCATCGTAGGTCGTGAGGGTCATCTGTACAACGCACTTTGCTTTTTTGTTTATCTCGTCCAGCAGGTCTATATCCCGCAGAATCCGGTCTGATTTGGTCTGGACAGCTGCTCCGAAGCCGTATCCGGATATTATCTCAAGACACCGGCGGGTTAATCCCAGCTTTTCCTCACAGTGCATATACGGATCGGACATCGCCCCGGTACCGATCATGGCCTTTTTTCTTTTGGATCTTAAGGCTGCTTCCAGCAGCTGCGGCGCATTCTGTTTTACTTCTATATCTTCAAAATCATGTGTAAACTGATAGCACTTACTCCTGCTGTCGCAATAAATACAGCCGTGGGAACAGCCCCGGTATATGTTCATACCGCAGCCCCCGCCGCTTCCCGTAAGTATTCCTTTCGCATCCACGAAGTGCATAGCCGCTTATCTCCTCACTGCTATATGATAACATACCATGTCAACGTTTTATTGCTATCCGGATACCGCATCCCGCATCATATTTTATGTTTTACATAGCGGCCCTCCGATGCTATAATTGTCACAAATTTAATATATCCGTGATTCTATGTTTTGAATCGCCTTACATATTATTAAATTCCTTCATGAGGGGGGATCGAAACTGATGAAAAAGTGGAAAATATGGCAGATCGTTCTTTTTGTTGTTATGTGTGTGACCCTGAACCTGGGCGGAAAACTCCTGGCTGTTCATCTGGGCCTGCCACTGTGGGCTGATTCCTTCGGCACGGCGCTGTGTGCATATATAGCAGGCCCCATATGTGGTGCAATGGTGGGGCTCACGGGTAACCTGGCATACAGCGTAGTCAATCATCTTTCTACGGCATATTCCCTTACCAGTATTGCCCTGGGCATAATAGTAGGTGTTGCAGCCAAACGCAAATGGTTTGACCGTTTCTACGGTTTTATGGTGGCCGCTTCCCTTACCATGCTCACGGCACTGATCGTATCTGTACCTCTTAACTTGATCCTTTATAAAGGACTTACGGCCAATAAGTGGGGCGATGCTGTCATCGCTTATCTTACGGACCGGGACTGGCCCTTCACCGTATGCTGTGTTCTTGGCCAGCTTTCTATCGAATTTGCCGACAAGATCCTTACCATAGCTGCGGTATACATCGTGATCCTGTTAAGAAAACTCAGATCCGGCAGCGAAAGCAAAAAAACTGTACACAAGAGCGGAACTGCAGCCACCGCTGCCTTTCTTTGCCTGACGTTTGCAGCGCCGCTGCTTTCTCCCCTTACGGCAGAGGCGGGATCATCAACCGACTCCCCTGATTACAATGATTATGTCCAGAGTGTTTACAGCAGCAATAACGGTCTGCCCTGCGGCGAAGCAAACGATATCGCCCAGACCAATGACGGTGTGCTCTGGATAGGTACTTATGCCGGCTTATACCGCTATAACGGCCGTGAGTTCCGCTGGATAGACGAATATGAGTCCGTTAAGAACGTTAACTGCCTCTACGTTGATGAAGAAGGCCGTATGTGGATAGGCACCAACGATAACGGCCTCTCCATCGTGATCCGCGAAAAAGTCGTAAACGTCCTTGACCAGTCAAGCGGTCTTCCGTCAAACTCCGTAAAATGCATCGTCCGTGCATCCGACGGATACTATTATATAGGAACCACAGGAAGCATGCAGATCCTGGTCATGAACAACGGCATTAAGGCAGCAGCTACTCTGGATGAGGTGAATTATGCCGACAGCATTACCGCTGACGAACACGATCATGTAGCCACCATATCATCCGACGGTACCCTTTTCCTTCTGAAAAACGGTGCGGTGATATCATCGCTTCGGCTCCCCGATCCCGAGGAGCTGTTCAACTGCTGTGCCTTTGCACCTGACGGTACCCTTATGGTAGGAAGCTCTACCAATAACATCTACAGCTACGATGTTTCCGGCGACGACTTTAAGCAGACCGGTGTAAGGACCTGCGAGGGAATCACATATATCAACAACCTGAATTTCTTAAACGACGGAACACTCTTCCTCTCTACCGACAACGGGGTATCCTATATAGACAAGGAAGGCTATCATAAATTAAACACCAATGAATTCAACAACTCCATTGATAACATGCTCTGTGATTATCAGGGCAACCTCTGGTTTACTTCTTCCAGACTGGGGCTTTTACGACTCGCCAAATCCCCCTTTAAGGATGTCTATGGTGCCATAGGCATGGATCGTAATGTCGTAAATGCCATCGTTTACTGGCAGAACAGCTATTACATAGGTACCGACAAAGGTCTTGATGTCGTAGATAAAAACTGCCATCGCCAGTTCGAAAACGAACTGACAAAGGAACTGGCCGGCAGGCGTATCCGCTGTATGTACGTCGACGCCGAAAACCATCTGTGGGTATGTACCTACGGTAACGGGCTTATGGAGTTTTCTCCAAACGGAAGATCCTGGACATATAATGCAGAAGACGGAAGTTTCGGAACCCGTGCCCGCGTCGTTACCGGTCTGTCCGACGGTACCATCCTGGCAGCCGGCGACACAGGTATCAGTTACATCAAAGATCACAAAGTAGTCCGTACCATCAGTAATGAAGACGGTCTTATCAATTCCATGATCCTGACGATCACGGAACGCAGCGACGGTACTATCCTTGCAGGTACCGACGGTGATGGTATAGCCGTATTAAAAGACGGCGAAGTCACAGACATGCTTACCCGTGTTGACGGACTTTCAAGCGAGGTTATCCTGCGTACAGTCAAGGACCCCAAATCCGATGGTGTGTTCATCGTTACCAGTAACGGATTATGCTACCTTGAACCCGGCGGATCCATACGTGAGCTCAGCAATTTCCCTTACTTTAACAATTACGATATCTGGGTAAAGGATGCAGACACTCTCTTCGTTATGTCCAGTGCCGGTATCTACGTTGTAGAGCGTGATGAACTGGTAGGCGGCGGTGATATGGCCTGGGAGCTTCTGGATGCAAGACGGGGTCTGGGCACTTCCCTGACAGCCAATTCCTGGAACTGCTACAACGGAAACGGCGAGCTTCTGCTCCCCTGCGACACCGGTGTATATGTAATTGACGTTGAAAAGTATAACAGTGACGTCCGCTCCTACCGTATGCAGCTGGCTTCGGTTAAGCTTGACGGTGTCCAGCAGCCACTTGCCCGTATGGGCGCCATCACCGTTGGCCAGGGCGTAAGCCGTATAGAGCTCTCCCCGGAGATCTTAAATTACACCATTCAGGAACCCAATGTAGGTTATAAGCTTGAAGGTTTTGATAAACAGTGGACGATAACCCCTCAGAACAGCTTAAACAATATCATCTATCCTAACCTGCCTGCCGGTGAATACACCTTCCGTCTGGCTATATTTGACAGCGCCGGTGACCGTGTCCTGGAAGAGCGTAAATTCGATCTGGTCAAAACAGGCGAATTCTACGAGCAGCCTGTCTTCAAAGTTTATATGCTGCTCTTACTGGCATTGTTCATCATCTGGTTTACCTGGTTAGTGGTACAGAGACAGATAAACCAGCAGCAGATCAAACTGAATATGGCAAACGAAACAGTTATGGCTATAGCAAACGCAGTCGATGCCAAGGACGTCCGTACACACCAGCATTCCATGCGTGTAGCTGAATACTCGGCAATGATTGCCGAGGAAATGCATATCTTCAAATGGTGGCAGAAACGAAAAGCTATCTCCAATCTGCGCAAGGCTGCACAGCTGCATGATATAGGAAAGATAGGTGTGCCCGACAGCGTACTTAACAAAGTAGGCCGTCTGACAGATGAGGAATATGTACAGATGAAATCCCACGTTCTGCGCGGTGCGGAGATCCTTAAAGACTTCACTCTGATAGAACACGTTGTGGACGGTACACGATATCACCACGAACGCTATGACGGGCGCGGATATCCGGACGGCTTAAAGGGTGAAGAGATACCTATCTTCGGACGTATCATCGGTGTGGCAGATGCATTTGACGCCATGACCTCAAACCGTGTCTACCGCAATCACATGGATACCGATTACGTTATGACCGAGATGGCACGCGGACGCGGTACACAGTTTGATCCCGATGCCCTTGATGCTTTCATGCGCCTTATAGAAAAAGGTGATATCAATCTTGAAGAGCTCTATGCACAGAAGCGTGCAGAGATCCAGCAGGCAGATCAGGAAGCCCAGGCCGAGCTGAAACGCCGTGTTGAGGAAGATAAAAAGATACAGGCTGCCGAGATGAAAGAAAACGATAAAAAGGCAGACGAAAAAAAGACTGACGAAACCAAAGCTGAAGAAAAAAAGACTGAAGAAAAAGATAACGCCGTAAAAAAGAGTGATGAAAAGGACGGCGGAAAAGAAGCTTCTTCGGATAAGAAGGGAGGAGCAAAAGAATGAAACGTGTATATCTGACAACTGCCCTGACCTGCGTACTCTTACTGGCCGCCTTCACTGCGTGTTTACGACTTATGAACCTTTCCGGAGGAAGGGATCATCTGACGGTAGGCTTTATCTACGACAACGATGAAAGCACACCCTATACATATAACTTTTCCCTGGCAAAGGATGCCATTGAAAAGAAATACGGCGAAAAGGTGTCTATAATGACACGCAGCAATGTCCTTGATGAAGATATGGAAGAACCATTAAGGGAGCTGGCAGACAGCGGCTGCGATATCATCTTCTTTAACGGCTACAGTGAGATGGTACGTGAGCTTGCTCCGCAGTATCCAAATACACAGTTCTGCCAGACTTCGTACATGGATATGAGCTCACAGACCGTACCGGAGAACTATCATACCTTTAAGGGTGAAGCATATCAGGGAAGATACGTAAGCGGCATAGCTGCCGGCATGAAGATAAAGCAGATGATCACCGACGGTGTGATCAGCGAAGATCAGGCCTGTGTCGGCTTTGTGGCTGCATTCCCTACATCTGAGGTAATATCCGGATATACCGCTTTCATCCTGGGTGTAAGGTCTGTTGTTCCTACAGCCGTTATGCGTGTAACCTACACCAATACCTGGAGCAGTTACGCACAGGAAAAGCGTGCAGCACAGCAGCTGATAGATGAAGGCTGTGTTATCATATCACAGCATACAGATACCATAGGTCCTGCTATCGCCTGTGAGGAAGCCTCCGAAGAAGGTGAAGTATATTTCGTCGGATGGGGCCAGAGCATGTCAGAAGTTGCACCCGGTTCATCACTGATAACATCAAGGATCTGCTGGGAACCGTACGTGATCGCTTCTGTTGATGCCCTCATGTCCAACAAAAAGATAGAAGCCGTTGTTACAGGGAAGATACACGGAACGGATGCATCCGCCGGCTTTGAAAACGGCTGGGTCGAGATGATCGATCTTAACCAGCAGGCAGCCGCTCCGGGAACGCAGGAAGCTATGGACAGCGTCATTGATGAATTCAAACGCAATAATGTTGACTTTGTATTCCGGGGCGATTATGTGGGAGTTGATCCGGATAACCCTTCCGCCACCATCGATCTTCATACCGCATACATAGAAAATGCCGATACATCCTTCCCTATGTTTGATTACATACTAAAGGATATCATTACCATCGAAGATACTGCTTCAAACTAAAATCAGGGGATGAACATCTGACTGTTCATCCCCCTTTTTTCTGCCGTATACGGCTTTGAAACACTCCCTGATCATTTCTTATGTATGATCTTCATCTTTTCAGCGATCTCATCAAACACAGCATCCGCACTGAGCTTCTCCGGTAATCCGACAAAAGCTCCGATATGTATTTCAACAGGGATATCACGGCCGTCGACGTTGATGCTGTCATGATTGTTTCCGACTTTCATTACGATATCTTCTGCGTGGGACATATCCTTACTGTTTGTGAAGATAACAAATTCATCTCCGCCTACACGCATAAACACATCATCTTCGTTGCATGCGGCTTCCAGCCTTCTCATTGTCTCCAGTATCACCGCATCTCCGGCCTTTATGCTTATGTTATCATTGATCGGCTTTAAGTGCCAGATATCCGCACATACATATGCATTGTCTTTTCTTTCACGCATTACATCATATATCTCTGTAAGATCAAATTTCATTCCACCCATTCTTTTATCCTCCGTCCCGTCAAAATTTCTGACAGAAAGCTTGGGAGTATGGCCGGTAAAGTGTCTCGTCTTACGGTATTCGCTGGGTGATACATCCCATATCCGCTGAAAGCCCCTGGTGAAACTCTCATGATTGGAATACCCGTACTTGAGTGCGATATCCAGTATGCTTTCATCCGTAGTGACCAGGTCACGTGCCGCGCAGGTAAATCTCCTTCTTAAGATATAATCCTTTACGGTCATGTTAAAAACATACTTAAACTTCTTCTGAAGGCTTGAAACCGATATATAGCAGTCTCTTGCAATATCATCTACCGAAATATCGCCGGCAATATTATTTTCGATGTACTCAAGCACTTCCATGAGCACTTCAACACTGTTCGCCATAAACAAGCTCCTGTTTTATCCTGAAGTTTCCTATCGGTCCGATGATATATTTATAACATAGCGGGATATCATTCTCTTGACTTTTTACGTAAAGATGATCAGGTATTCCCATCCACCTGATATACTGCCGCTTCTTTGGAAAGCGGATCTCTCTTTGAATAATCGAAAAGTATATATCTGTCTTCCTGCTTCTTAAGCTTATTTCTGCTGCGTATCAATCTTTCCGTATCCCATACCGGATATGAAAAAGCTTCTAAATGTGTCATTCCCGAAAGCTGCCTGCTGTCATGATCACAAAGCCCGGGAAGATAACGCCGCGTCTGCTCTTCTTCTCTGTAGAAATCATGTCTGAATCTTTTATATGTATCATCTGTCAGCGGCCGACAGAACATAGGACGGCTCTTCATGTTCTCACGCAGATACAGATCATAGGTCAGAAGCTCCGTATATATCTCCCTGTTACCACTGTCATATATATCCGTAAATTCAAGCAGCACTTCATAACGGTACGCTCTGGATGGATTATTGGTATAATAGCCTTTTTCCTCATAGAACGCTGCCAATGTCTCAAACATAATAAACGGCGATTCAAAAGCCTGCTCCATGAATGCAAGTACGTGTCCGAACTGGTCGCTGTTATAATACTGCTCCACCATCTCTTCAACTTTCTTAAGACGTATTACGTCTTCATAGGAAAGCCATCTGGTATACAGCACTTCATACGGGGGCTGTTTGGTATAAGATATGCCGTATTCCTGCGTCTTAAGGGATATAGGCGCTCCGCTTAATACTTTAAGGAATCCCAGCTGAAGCTGATCAGGCTTCATGGCGTACACCCTGTCAAAGGAATTCTTAAAACTCTCATAATCTTCATAGGGAAGACCGGCGATCAGATCCAGATGCTGATGAATGTTATGATTCTTCCTGATCCTGGAAACAACATATTCCAGTCTTTTAAGATCCATTTTCCGGTTGATGGCTGCCAGTGTTTCTTCATTCACGGACTGTACGCCTATCTCAAGCTGTATCTGTCCGGGCCTGAGTTTACCCAGCAGTTCCAGTTCTTCATCGTTTATGATATCCGCTGATATCTCAAAGTGAAAATTTGTAACCCCGTTATCATGCTCGTACAGATACTGCCATATAGCCATGGCATGTTCATGCACACAGTTAAAAGTCCTGTCTACAAATTTAACCTGTTTAACTTTATTGGCCAGAAAGAAATCCAGTTCTTTTTTTACCAGACCGATGTCTCGCAGACGCACCTTTTTATCTATTGATGAAAGGCAGTAACTGCATCTGTAAGGGCAGCCTCTGCTGCTCTCATAATAGAGTATCCTATTGGTAAAAGTTTCCGTATCATGATATAAAAACGGCAATCCGCTCAGATCCGTGATATCACGTTCTGCCGTAAATCCGGATCTTAAACACAAACCCGCAACACCGGAAAAGTCCTCCGTATCCTGCTTTTCATACCGTTCCAGAAGTTCACGGAAGGTCACTTCCCCTTCGCCGATCATAATACCTTTTATACAGGGGAACTGTTCAAGTATCTGCGGAGCATTAAAACTGACCTGGGGCCCTCCCAGCCAGATATCCGTTTCCGGTAATACCTTCGGCAGATCATCCAGCAATTCGCACACCGCATTCCAGTTCCAGATATAACAGGAAAAGCCTATGGCGTCAGGCTTCCGCTCATAAAGCTGCGCAAGGATATCTTCTGTTCTCTGATTGATGGTGTACTCTGCGATCTCCATGGACTGCTCATGCTTATCCCTTGAATAAGCATACAGCGAATAGACCGCCGGGTTTGAATGTATATACTTTGCGTTGATCGCCGCCAATAGAAATTTCATACACTGCTTTCCTTACGCCAATGGCAATAACAATGTCGCAGTAAATCCGCCTTCGCAAGACAGGATAAGCTGCCCATTCATCTTCTTCATCAGCTCTGCCGAGATATAGAGGCCCAGGCCGCTTCCCTCTTTATCGGCAGCACTTTTCTTACCACGGTAGAATTTATTGGTAAGCAGAGGAAGCTCTTCCTCATCAACGCCTTCCCCGTGATCATGTATCTTCATCTCAAGATAATGATCTCTGTATCCGTAGGAAACCTCTATCTCTGTGTCCGCATATTTATATGAATTACCGATAATATTTCCTATAACCTGTGAAAGCCTGTTCTGATCAATGCAGAGAACACATCCCGGAACAGGCTGCGCTACAGCCTTTTTCTTCGTATCGTGTTCCTCCACCATTTTATTTAATATATCCGATGTCACTTCGCTTAGGTTGACATTCAGTTCTCCCAGATCCTCCAGAGTTGTCGACAGCAGGTCGGAAAGCAGCACATTCATCTCCTCTGTCTTATGGCGGATGGTTTCAACCTTGCCGTGTATATAGGCATCTTCAACTTTTGCCTCCAGCAGTTCGCATATCACCCTGATGCCTGCTACAGGTGATTTAAGATCATGGCTTAATGTGGCCACCAGTTCCTTCTCCTTAACCTTCAGGGCGATCTCCCTGTTTCTGGAAGCCTTAAGCTCCTCCCGCATCAAATCAAAGCTTTCGGTAAAAAGCCCGAACATATTATTCTTTTCTATGAGCAGCGGCTCATCCAGATTACCCTGTGCAACCTGCGCCGCGAATTCCTTCATCCGGCTGAAGGGCCTGACCACATTCCTGTTCACATACCATATAAACATAACATAGGATATTGCTATCACCGCTATTATCGCTGCGGTGGTCCACAGTATCCGCGCAATCACATGCTCATAATCTTCCCTGGCTGGATTCGGTATCACTATGGTTCCCAGGAAACGGTCATAATCCGTAACAGGAATACAGAACATGTTTTTACGGATAGCATCCAGTTCGGATGATATACCCTCAAAGGTCTTATCGTCTGAACGGTACAGAACTTCCCCATCCGGTCCCAGTATCATGAGCCGGGCATCCGGCAACGCATCAGTATCTAAAGAACCGTCTCTCCACTGTTCCTTAACAGTCTGTGCGTAATCGTTGACCGTTACTATATCGATCTCCCTCTTACGATAGGAAAAAGCGGTAATACCAAGCAGTATTACCGCTGCTACAAGGATCACTGTCTCAAGTATAAAAAATCCCGTAAACGTCCTTTTCATTCGATCATATATCCGACACCCCAGACAGTCTTGATGATCTCAGGGTTCTTCGGATCCTTCTCTGTCTTTTCTCTCAAATGCCTCGTATGCACTGACAATGTGCCTTCGCCGATATATTCATCTTCCCACACGCTGTCCAGCAGTTCATCTTTAGTCACCACACTGCCTCTGTGCTCCAGAAGATAAAGAAGCATCTTGTATTCCATCACAGTTAAAGGCAGGACCTCCTCCCCACGCAGCAGCTTATGTGTCTGGGTATCAAGGAACATATCCTCAGAGATCCTGATCCTTCCGTTTTCCTGTATCTCTGTCCCGGATGCCTTCTGTGCAGAAGCAGCCTTTAAAGCTTCCGCAGCCTTTTCATACCTGGTCAGGACCGTCTTGACCTTTGCCAGAAGGATATTTGCCGAAAACGGCTTGCTGATATAATCATCACCGCCTATGTTTAAGGCCATCAGTACATTGTCATCACTCTTTCTTGCACTGATGAAAAAAATAGGCATATCGTAATCTTCCCGGATACGTTTGCAGAGATCGAAGCCGGATTTTTCTCCCAGATTGATATCAAGCAGTATCAGCGATACCTCGTTTGCCTCAAGAAATGCGATCGCATCATCATAGCCCGACACATAGGATGTGGGCAGGTCAAACATATTAAAGTATTCCGCGGTATTTTCGGCGATAGTTACATCATCATCAACGATCAGGCATTTTGTGTCCATAAACTCCTCCGATATAAAAGAAGGCCGTAGATATTATACCATTTCTACAGCCTTTTCACCATATATATTTACTTTGTCATACTGACAGCTACGCTGTCCCCCGTTTCCCCGATAAAGACTATCATACCGTATTCAGGGAGAGGCACCTCATTTCCGTATCCTGCCATATATGAGGAATACTTTATGTTCATGTATTTATCATACACATATACAGCTGCTTTTTCAGGTACCGACAGCTTCAGTGTCACATCCTTCGCTCCGTCGATCTTATACCAGTTCGCCTCACCAGACTTAAGATCCACCGACGTTATACTATCCGTAAACACAGGAACGTCTTTTTCCGATATCAGTCTGAACCCCAGGTCATCCAGGCAGGCGTATTCTTTTCCGTCAACTTTTTCCATGCGCAGATCACTGATATCCCTTGAGCTGCTTCCCGGGAGCAGAGTATCATAGGCTGCATGGTCTTCATCCTGCATCATATAACCGTTTACCATACCGGGAGCCATGGGATCCGTGACCATTTTCATGCGGTTGTTGTCGGTATAGCTTGTATCCGTATATGAGCCGTTTACAAGATAATAGTATGATCCGTTTCTCTGATCCCAGGCGGCCTGTACTTTTTCATCCACCTGTTTTTCCGACACTTTATACAGCATGGGGCCCATTTCCGGATGGGAAAGGTAGGTCTGCCCGTTCTTTTCTTCAAACCTGTATTCCTGCAGCGGCTGTACTGGAACGGCATTCCCGGAGCCTGCATCTCCGCTCACTTCCACGAAGCATCCGTCTGCAGCGTACATATACTGCGCTTCAAATTCAGTTTCGGAAGTAACGGAAGTGACCAGCATGTATTGATTGTCAGGAAAGCTTATGCTCATGGTTTTTTCGGTATTTGCATATAAGCCCTCAAAACGGGATAATTCTCCCGGCACCGGGATAAGCTCCGGTTTTTCTTTTTCCTGATGCACTATGTCTATCCCCTGTTCCGAAAGAGCAACGTCCAGAAGATCCAGACAGATCTCTTCACAATTTGAGCTGGAACCGCCGGAGGAAAGCACCGCTACGCTGATCTTATGATCCGGAGCAACCAGCAGATTTGCATGCTGCATGGCATCCCCGCCCTTTGAGAGCACTTTTACACCGGCATTTTTATAGTCTTCCTTCTCCACGTTATCCCAACCCAGACCAAATGCCGGCTGGCTGCCGTCCGCACAGTTATTCTCTTCCATTTCCTGCTTTGCTTTTTCGGAGAGCAGTATGTCATTGCCCGTAAAAAAGGCTGTGCCGAAGCGGCATACATCCTCTGCATCTGATATGATCCCTCCGGTGGCGATGAGCTGCGGTACCGCATACTTAAGCTTAACATTGCCGTTGATGTATACGGGTACCTGCTTTTCAAAATCTGTATCCCACAGAGTTCCCGTATTATCCAGGGAGAGCGGTGTACTGATGTTTTTCTTCACATAATCCGTAAAGCTTAAACCGCTCACGCGCTCCGTCAGGATCTCCAGCAGGGTGAACCCGTCATTGCAGTAGCAGTTAAACGCGCCTGGATCTGCCTTCAGCTGCTGCCTTTCCAGCTTCTGTAAGAAGGAATCATGATAATCCGCGCTTATTTCTTCAAAGAGAAAGGCTCCCGCATAGGTCGATCCCTTAAGGCCGGAGCTGTGATTTAACAGCATGCGCACGGTGATATCCTTATACCTCTCATCTGCCATCTTAAAATCCGGAATATAATCCGTCACCGGAGCATCAAGCTTTACCTTTCCCGCATCCACAAGCTGCATCACCGCGGTTGTAACATACATCTTGCTGACGGAAGCGATGTTTAAGACACTGTCGTATGAAACATTATACGGATCTGCGGGTGTATTTCCACCTGCGGGTTCTTCGGCTTTTACAGCCAGTGCACTGACAGATGCCACTGCAGCCAGGGCTGTTATGATTCCTGCATAAAGTCTTTTTTTCATTTTTCCTCCTTATTCCGATATCAATTCATATACCGAGATCTTTTTGATCCTTCTTGCGCTTATGTATGCACAGATAAAGCAGTAGAAAAGGATTGCGATATCAAGCAATACTACCGTTAAAGCCGATATCATGACCTTGCAGACATAGGCGTTCACAACTTCGATCAGCAGCAGCGAAAGGACCGTCCCCAGGATAACCGCCAGGAGCGCTACCGGCACGATACGGAATGCCAGCTGGAACTTAAGCTCCCTTGAAGTGTAGCCTAAGCCCTTCATTATCCCAAGCTCTTTATACTGTCTCCTGATAGTTGACGCCATCAGGATTGAGAGGATCAGGATCACGACTATTCCCGCGACTATCATCATAATGGCTGCAATACCTGCGAAAGAAACCAGGATCATGTTTGCTATCTCTTCCATTTCCTTCCTTTCAAAGGTCAGTGTTTTTATCTTCATGAGGGATGTGCTGCCTGTAATGACACGGTCTCCCACACAGATCGCATACTCCATGTAGCTGACTCCCTCTTCGGACATAGCCTCAGCCATCCTTTTATCTGCCACGGCCCTGATCTTTTCTTCCGTGGTATCTCCCGTAGTCTTGTTATCCTTATATTCCGCGATCTCTTTTCCGTAACGCTCCCTTAAGAGATCAGCAAACGCTTTCCTGTCTGCACCTTCCTCCAGATAGATATCGAAAGCTGAGGGCGAATAGGCCGGGTTCATACGCTTAAAGCCTGCTGTGGTCAGGTAGACCGTAATCGGGTTCACCGCCGAATTAACGACACCGGTTATGACGTAATCCTTCTTAACCTTTCCATACTCGATGGTAATGGTATCTCCTTTTTCAGCTCCTATCATTTTCTGCGACTGGACTGTTACACCCACCTCATTATCATGCTCCGGAAGCCTTCCCTCAGTGAGCACGATAGTTGATGTTTTAGAATAATCATCATAGACCTCCAGCTCATAAGAAGCATCAGAATTTTTACCCGCACCGTTTCCGAAAGCGGCCTTAACTCCGATACCGACTGCAGGTGTCAGTACCTGTCTTACCTCGTCCATTCCTTCTAGCTCTGCTGCAAAAGCTTCCGGCTCTATATCACCGACTGTTTCGATCCTTATATCACAGAGTTCATGTCCGCAGACAGAATTCAGGATCCGGTCAGGACTTCCGAAGAAGGTGCCAAGTATAAAACCCGTCAGAGCGAGTACCGTGCAGGCCATGATACAGACCGTTAAGCCGATATGGTTCTTCGCATTCACAAAAAGATCTTTTACCGCAAGACGTACATGTACACTGCCCTTTGTCTTCTCCAGCGGCAGGATAGTCTTTTTGAAGCTGTGGGTCCCGATCCCCTTTCTGAAGGCCATGACCGGGGGATATTTCCGGACTGAGCAGGCCCTGCTGAATGCCGTGATCCCGATAAAGAGGATAATAGCCGCTGTACATATAAAGACAGGAAGCATCGGTGCCGTAAGAGGGCCGCCGTAGCCCACAGTCAGAGCCGCGTTTCTAAGGAGCCCCTTTGCCATTGCAATTGCAGGCGCGATCCCTGTCAATGAACTGACAAGAGCGATCAGAAGGTATTCCGCAATGTATGAAGCCGCGATCTGTCCCGATGTGTATCCGATGGCTTCCAGAACGCCGATGGATACGATCTGCTCCCGGATATCACTGACGATACGGAACCGGATCATGATCATTATGGCGATCACGATCACCGCTGACATTATGATCATGATAATACTGAGTATGGACATGTTAATCTCATTGTTTGAAACCGTTTCTTCATAAGAGACCCCATAGAAAGATCCTGACAGGTCATTTACGGAAGCCTCTTCAGCGAAGGCTTTGAAACCGGCTATCACGGCTTTGCTATCCGCGCCTTCAGCTGTATTTATGCCTATCATCTCATAACGATCATCCATGGTGTTATCCAGATAGACAAAATCCTCCTCGCTTACTACAGCTTTACTTCCGTAGATCCATAGTCCCGTTTCATAGAATCCCGTGACCGTGAATGTGAATTCCTTATTGTCCCAGCTGATGGTAAACTCATCTCCTTCAGAAACCTCAAGTTTTTCCCTGATGGAAGATGCAAGCAGGATGGGATGTTCTGCCGTCGCAAAATCCGGATCCGGCTCATAGCTTTCCATCCGGCATTCTCCGCTTACCGTAACAAAACTGAGATCGGTAAGAACATCTCCCTCGTCCTGTTGCCTTACTTTAATTATATCCGTAACAAAGCTTGTATGATCAAAGCTTTCCACATCAGGATTTCCCTTGAGGAATTCCAGATACCTGTCCGAATAATTTTTCTGCCTGATGCTTACAAAATTTTTATAACAGCCGCTGGCCTCCACCATTTGCGGTGTGATCTTTTTGATCCCCGTTACCGCTGAAACCGCTGCCGAAAGAAGCACGACTCCCAGCATGATCAGGATCATCAACAGGAAGGTTTCCTTTTTATGCTTTTTTATATTTGCAAATGATAATCTTAAGATCTTTTTCATATCCTACCATCCCATCTCATTTAAGAAGCCCTGCAGCGATTCCCTGCGTTTTAAATTATCATCTGTTCCGTAATCCGGCATTCTGTGTTCTCCTACGATGCCGCCATCCCTTAAGTAGATGACCCTGGAGCCGCGGAGCGCGGTCTTAAGATCATGCGTTACCATTACTATACTCTGTCCGTTTTTGTGCAGCTCCGTAAATACGTCCAGTACATCCTGTCCGGATGAGGAGTTAAGCGCTCCCGTCGGTTCATCCGCAAAAAGTATCTGCGGTTCATTTATAACGGCCCTTACTATCCCCACTCTCTGGCACTCACCGCCTGACAGCTGATTGGGGTATTTCTTCCATAAGGGCTCATCGATACCTACCTTTTTAAGCAGTTCCTTCACCTTTGCCACAAGTTCGGGGGTATTTTTCTGCACTAACAAAGCCCCGGTTAAGATATTGTCTAAGACATTCATATTCTCCAGCAGATATATGCTCTGGAAAACGAATCCGCAGTGGTCCCTTCTGAAAACTGCCAGTTTATCGTTACTGTAATCCGATATATCTTCATCATTAAAGAATACTTTACCCATTGTGGGCTTATCCATTCCCGACAGGGCATAGAGCAGTGTCGACTTTCCCGATCCCGATGATCCCATGATCACCGTAAAATCCTTTTCCATTATCTCTAAGTCGAGGTTCTTGATCACGTGCTGCTGCAGGCCCTCATTTGAAAAGGTTTTGCATAACTTTTCTGTTTTTAAGATAGCTTTCATATTCCGTACCTCCGTTGATACCACTATACATGATATATCTCCTGACTTCTTTAAGAAACTGCTATCAAATTCTTATGAAATTCTTAAGACGGTGCCAGGTACTTTGTACTACAACGCACAGGTGCCAGGCACTTTGTACTTAAGTGCACAAAATGTGCGCTCAAGTACAAAGTGCCTGGCACCCAATATCTCCGTATACCGGCTATGAATAGTTTTAAAGATTTCTTTCCCTCTTGATATCCAGGCGCTCTTTTGCAAGAGTGATAGCTGCATTGACCATTACGCCAACCACCGCTATGAGTAGTATAACTGCGATATCCGTAAGGGATACTGCAGCCAGCTTAAGCAGTGAACGCAGAGGTGCTATAACGAGCACACCAAGCTGCAATGCTATGCCTATAAGGGTTATTACATTAAGAGCTTTGTTATTCCAGGAATCTTTTGTTGCAAACGCAAGACTTCCCTTGGTCTTACATACATATGCCATGAGCATCTCATTAATGGCAAGGGTACTGAAGCAGTATGTCCTGCACATCTTAAGCAGCTCATCATCACCGCTTATATTTCCCAGTATGTCGCTGCAGCCGTATTTCTGTATCACGGGAAGCAGAAATGCCAGCAGTGCCACACCGCCGCTGATCAGGCCCTGGATCACGATATTTACATAATCTCCTTTATTAAGAATACCTGTCTTTACATCCCTGGGCTTTTCATTCATGACAGCATCCGATCCCACATCCATGCCCAGTGCAAGGGACGGTGCGGTATCTGTCAGCAGATTGACCCAGAGTATCTGTATGGTGGAAAGCGGTGATGACAGTCCTGCAAAGATAGCTGACGCCATCAGAACCACTTCGCCGAAATTGGATCTTAACAGATATACAACCGATTTCTTGATATTATTGAACAGATTGCGGCCTTCCATCACGGCATTCTTGATGGTGATAAAGTTATCATCCACAAGGATCACCTCTGCAGCATCCTTTGCCACTTCGGTACCGCCTATACCCATTGCAACACCTATGTCTGCAGCCTTAAGTGAAGGTGCATCGTTGACACCGTCACCGGTCATGGAACAGATCTTTCCGTGTGACTGGAACGCCTGTACTATCTGGACTTTATTCTCGGGTGAAACACGTGCAAAGACACGGTAGTTTAAAACATTCTTCCTAAATTCTTCCGGATCCATCTCATCTATCTCTGCACCGGAGATACTCTGGGATATATCCGTTGCGATGTCCAGCTCCTTAGCTATGGCAAAGGCTGTGATCTTATGATCTCCGGTGATCATCGCCACCTCAATGCCTGCATGATGACATTCATCCACGGTCTCCTTTACCCCGGGCTTGGGAGGATCGATCATAGCAGCAAGGCCGACAAAGATCATATCCTTTTCCTGAGGCTTCTCATCGCCCTCACGGTATGCCAGTGCAAGCACACGAAGCGCATCGGAACTCATCTTCTCCGCACATCTGGTGGCCAGGAGCACGTCCTCATTTGTAATGGCCCTGACACCGCCGGCATCCATAATACGGTCACATCTTACGATAACAGAATCTATGGCTCCCTTTGTATAAGAGATGTTCTTTGTGTTACCGCCCTTAACAACATGCCCCAGGGTAGTCATCATCTTCCTGTCGGAATCGAAAGGTATCTCATCAAAACGTGTAATGCATGACATTATCCCGTCATAGCCCAGTTCATTATCCTTTGCATATTTGATGAACGCGGTCTCAGTAGGATCACCGATCTCCTCTCCGGTCTCTGCAGAATACTTGGCATCGTTGCATGCCAGGAATCCTTCAAGAAGAGTAGCGAATACGGGATCACTGCTGCTTACGCTTTCGGGCAGTCTCTCTTCTCCCAGCATATACCACTTGACCACAGTCATCTTATTCTGTGTAAGGGTTCCTGTCTTATCGGAACAGATCACATTTACCGCTCCAAGTGTCTCCACCGCATGTATCTGCTTAACGATGGCGTTACGCTTGCTCATCTTCTGTATGCCTGCCGAAAGTACCAGGGTTACCACGGTAGCCAGGCCCTCGGGGATGACAGCAACTGCAAATGCTATGGAGATCATCAGGGTTTCTATTATCTGTGTCCGGTATATAAAGATCTGGCACACGAACATCAGAATACAGAGTACCACGCCGGCAATACCCAGCACCATTGAAATACTGTTTAAGTTCTTCTGCAGGGGAGTTTCCTGTTTGGTGATCTTGTTGAGCATACGGGATATCTTGCCAATCTCCGTATCATCACCAATCCTTTCGACCACACCGTCACCGCGTCCGTACTCCACCAGCGTTGACATGAATGCCTTATCCTTACGGTCACCCAGGGGTGTCTTCTCATCACTCTTCTCGTTGCAGTCCTTTTCCACTGCAAGGCTCTCACCCGTCAGGGCAGACTCGTTTAATTTAAGGGAACTGGTCTGTACCAGCTGAAGGTCTGCGGGTACCACGCGCCCGGCTTCCAGTACAACATAATCCCCTACCACCAGTTCTGAAGCGGGGATCTCTTTCTGTACACCGTCCCTTATTACTACCGCAGTGGATGCATTGATCTGCTTAAGGGCCTCAACCGATTTTTCTGCGGATACCTCCTGCACCGTACCGATTATGACATTGGCCAGCACCACAACGATGATGATGATACCGTCAACTATCTCTCCCGTTGCTATCGATATAACTGAAGCTGCAATAAGAAGGAGCAGAAGCGGGGATGCAAACTGCTCCAGGATCATTGCCGCCAGACTCTTTTTCTTTCCCTGTGTCAGGACATTCTTTCCGTTTTTTGCCCTTTCAAGGACCTCTGCCGTTGTAAGGCCTTTGTTCTCCATTGTTTTTCTCCTTTATGCAAAACTTTTTCCTACGAATATTATCACAAACAGCTGTGATACGCCACTGTTTTTTGCAGCGTTTTTAAATCCAGCTGTAGTCTCCGCCGGTGAGTGCAAGACTTAAGAGGGTATCATACTTTTCCACATCTTCACCCTCTAACATTTCTATCAGCTTAGCCGCTTCAGTGGCTTGTGGCATCTCCTCATCCGGTCCTATCTCCAGATCAGGCTCCTCACCGCAATAGGGGCATACCAGTGTGGGGGCTACACGTATATCCAGGAAACGGCTCCCACAATCCTTACATTCATAAAATCCACATCTCTCAGTTCCGTCAGGTACATAAAACATTTTTGTATATCCTTTCTTTGATCAGTTTAATCCGGCTTAACCTTCATTGCCTTAAATATTTCCAACGCCCTTTGGTAATACACTTTCTCAGCATGCTCCATCGCATACTCCGGCGTGATATCATCCTTAACCAGCGTTTCTATCCGCGTTATTCCATGTTCAAATATCCTTTCGTATCCTTCTGCAGTACTGCCGCATATGGCTATACAGGGGATCCCTGCCCTGAGGGCCCGCTCTCCCACCCCCTGCATCGCTTTCCCGCTGCTGCTCTGGACATCCACTCTTCCCTCCCCGGTAATAATGCAGTCGGCATCCTTTATCAGTTCGTCAAAGCCGCCCAGATCCAGTATGGTCTCTATACCGGAAACCAGTATAGCTCCAAAGAGTATCTTAAGCGCAGCCCCTATGCCGCCGGCTGCTCCCGCTCCTTCTATGGTATCGGGATCTGTCCCCGTCTTACGGATCAGGACCCGGCGGTAATTAAGCATCCCCTCTTCCAGCTCCTTAAGCATCTCAGCTGATGCCCCTTTCTGCGGACCGTAGGTATATGTTGCACCGTCAGTTCCGCACAGAGGATTCCTCACATCACACATAACACGGATCTTTGCTTCCTTAAGCTCCGGAAGCATATTGTCCGTATCTATATCACATACTTTCTTAAGATCAGAGCCCCTGCCTTCAAGTGCCTTTCCTTCTTTGTCCGTAAATCTTATGCCCAGTGCAGCTGCGGCCCCCATACCTCCGTCATTGGTGGCTGTTCCTCCTATGGCAACAGTGATATCCCTGTATCCGTCTTTAAGAGCCGCACGTATAAGTTCTCCCGTACCGTAACTGGATGCATGCAGCGGATCTCTCTCTTCGTTCTTTAATAAAGTCAGCCCCGTTGCCTGTGCCATCTCAATTACGGCACTGTTATCTCCGAAAGCCCCGTAACATGCCGTGATCTCACGCATAAGAGGGTCATGTACGCTTACTGCTACCTTTTTTCCTTTTCTAACGCGAAGAAGGGCATCCAAAGTGCCCTCCCCGCCATCTGCCAGAACCACAGGAACTGTCCTGCATTCTCCAAAAACTTCCTTTGAAGCTTTTTTAAGCAGCTCAATGATCCTTTCGCTTGTCAGCGTTCCCTTAAAGGAATCCGACGCAAATACCAGCTTCATATCTTCCTCCGCATCTGCCGATCATCGGAACGGTACTCCCCGTCATGCTGTCACTGTAAACCGTACTTTTCCTTTATCTCGTCTGAGGGAACATAGTCGTCAAGATACTCATCCGCCTTTTGGATCAGTTCTTCATAGGAAAACCAGGGAATACGCAGAAATTTGCCTTCGTCATCCAGCATTATCAGATCATTGCCGTCCCTGCCCGAAATATAGCCTGTTGTACAGACTATATTAAACTTATCATCCAGCAGATATGACTTATCACCGCTGAGGATATAACATTCGGTCAGATCGTTATAACGAAGATCAAACAATTCCTCTTCAGGTGACATAAAGGAATTAACACATACCTTGGTCTCATCATCGATGATCTTTATTACATTATCTATGGTCTGGACCACAATATACTTTTTATCAACCGAATAGAAGGCAAACTGGACTGTTTCTTCATTCACATTATATTCCTCATCTTTAAATATGGATAGATCTGCAATATCACTGAATTCCTCGCCGGGCTCATAATCATCTTCCCGTTTTGCCAGCGGACTGATCATATCAGAATATCTGATCACGTAATTTGATAACCAATAGCGGCAGAAGAAATCCCCGCCCCTGTATAGCACATCGCTTATATTCCCTGTGGGAGCTATATTAAAAAATCCCTTCATTTCCGAAACACAGTCATAATCACAGTAAAATACCTTTCCGGCCTCCGTGATAAGATAGAAACAGTTATCTTCTGTCCAGCATGAACAGATCATATCGGAAAAACTATGTTCCTTAAGAAGCTCTCCGCTATCCCCGTCAAATATCAGCGCATCATTCGTTGTGCAGACCATTATAAAGCAGCCTGCAACAGCCACTCCTGTTATATCCATCGAATAATCATTTACTCTCTGTTTCCACAGCTCACGGCCGGAATCCGGATCTATAGCATATGCATCCAGATAAGGTTCATCGTCCTCTGTCATTCCCGTACATGCCAGATATAAAATGCCGCCGTCCATTACACAGCCCATTCCGTAATTTTCGGGAATTGTCCCGGTATACTTTACCTCTCCGCTGTATTCATCAATAAGGCATACTTCCTTATCAAACCCAAAAAGCACATCACCGTCGCTGAAACTGACATCATAAAGCCAGATACTGTCATCGCCAAGTATTTCCTCCATATCCATCGTGTACATCACGTCTCCGTAATTGTCGACAGCATACAGTATATCACTGAAGAAAGCATAGGTAACGAAACCGTCATCGCTGCCGTACAGATAAGATTCGGAATCTATATCAACGATCTTTGAGCTCAGATCCGTTAAGGAGTAATATGTCGCTTCTCCGTTATCACATACCAGTATGCCTTCCTCTCCGCAGAAAGCAGCTTCAAACATGCCACCGCCGCCTAAGGTCTTTCTTTTATCGATCTTTGTGATCAGATTGCCGTCAGATACGTTATACACGAATACACTGTTATCATCGACGGTAATTATGTAATTTCCGTCACAGGATACTTTGAAACCATTTACCCATCCGCCGGTAGTATAATCACAGACAGGAGAGTGTTCGTGGGTTACTTTATAAATATCCATAGCCGTAACAAGAGCATTGAATGCCGAATTATTGAAACTCTCTTCACCTGATTCCGGGAGAACACTTCTTACGGCATATACCGCATCCTTGCGCCGTCCCTCCTGCAGAAGCTGTTTGGATACATTTGCCATTGTCCCTGCAAAACTGTCCTGTAACTGGGCATACTGCTCATTTATCATCTCGTTCTGTTTGCTTATCTTAATGAGAGTAGCAGTTGCAAAGATGGCAAAGCCCAGGACTGCCGCACCTATGCTTCCGAACGCCATTGCCATGCGGCGCATCTTCTGTTCACGCTGTCGCTGGCGCAGATCATCATAGTTTAAGCCGAACATGGCTGCAGCCAGCTTTATCACAGCCGTATCCATAGCCTTTAACACTTCTTTGCGGTTCTCACCTCTGGTATCGGCCGCAAGAGGTTCCAGCTCTTTCCGGATGATGACCTTTTCTCCCTTTTCATCGACCGTCTCCACTTCCTCAAGTGTAAGGATCTCCGGGAAGGAATTGACCGGCTCATCCTCTGCCAGTACCACAAGGATATGATCCCTGGTATGGGTCTGAAGGAAGACCTCTATCTCCTTCATGCACCAGCGGGACTCGGGATATCTGGGGGTGCATACTGTTATGAGATAATCCGAATTACGCAGAGCGTCGTTTATGGGCTCTGACAGATTATCCGCAAGCGGAAGCTCATCCACATCACGAAAGACCCGGTTGATACGGGTCTTTCCGTTTTTTACCTTATGCAGTACAGATTTGGGGAGCTTGAAACTCTCAAGTTTCTTGTGAAGATTCTCCACCACAAAGCTGTCGAATTCGCTGTGGCGGTAACTGATGAATGCATCGTATTTTACATCTTTTAACGATCCCATAAAATGTATCCTCTGTTTTATTTTATGATCTCACTGAGTGAACGTATATGATTCTTACGCGATGAGGTGATTATCACGCGGTCTCCCTTTTTGATACAGGTGCTGCCGGAGGGGATTATGAGTTCATCACCACGCAGAATAGCCGTGATCAGCACGTCTTTTTTAAGACGGAATGCTTTGTCACTGAAAGCTATATCCAGGCACTTAAAATCACCGTCGGCAGGGAAATCCATTATCTCCGCCATACCGTCTGCCAGGAGGTAGAACTTACCGATATCGTTTCCTGCATCTTCCACCTCCCTGCTTAAGATAAAGCGCATTGCCTTAAGCGCCGATGATTCCGCAGGGGATACGGTTATATCGATATTGACCTGATGCAGAAGATTAAGATGTTCCGGCTTATCCACTCTGGTAATGATCGATGGTATATGTTTAGACCATGCATACATACTGATCACCAGATTGGTTTCATCATTATTGGTGAGTGAGATGATCATATCGGCTTTCGATACCTGCTCTTCTTCAAGCACCTCAAGTGTACCGCCGGCTGCATATGCCACATGGATGCCGGGATATTTTTCCATCAGTTCCCTGCACCTTACACTGTCCTGTTCAAGTATGGTGATATCATTTCTGTCTTTTTTCATCATCGCCAGAAGGTAGTTACAGGTATTGCTGCCTCCCACGATAACGATCTTTTTAGCCTTATTGCGCCTGATGCCCAGCTTTTCCAAAGAAATATCCAGATCTTTTATTGAAACGGCAATATTTAAACTGTCACCGCTTTCTATAACGAAATCACCCTTGGGTATATAAAGCTTACCTTCCCTGATGACGGTTATGATCAGTATGTCAAGTTTTAAAGACTGCTTGATATCTATAAGCGAACGTCCCCGTAACACACTGTCATCCAGTACGTTCATGTTAAGCAGCTGTACTTCATTGCCCCAGAAGCCCTCCAGCTTGGTAAAGCCGGGCATACCGATGTTTCTGTATATCTCTTCCGCAACATCCGGTCTGGGTTTCATAAAGAAATCGATATTATACTGCTTCCTGATCTGCTCTTCCTCATGCACAAAATCCGGCATAAGTATACGTGCCGCAGCATAACGTGTTCCAAGCGCCTTGGCCTGCATGCAGCTTAACAGATTTATCTCATCGATATGTGTGAGTGCCACGATCGCATCCGCCGTATCGGCTCCCGCAGCCAGCAGGGTTTCCCTGGAAGCGGCACTGCCCACAACACCGTTAACATTATACTTATCCGTAACGGCATCAACCAGTTTGCGTTCCTTATCTATTACCACTACATCGTAATCCTCACTTGCCAGTGAGGATATCAGCAGATTACCTGTCTGCCCCAGCCCGACGATTATTATCTTCATGACTGTTTCCTTTCCGCTGTATTGCTTTTACTCAGCCTATTGGCTTTCTGTTTCTCCAGGCCGAAATATACACGCTTTACCGTAAGTCCCTGTACAAGGACGGTAAAGAATATGGTCACATAAGCGACATTGGAGAATATGGTATATATACCCTCCGGAAGATACTCCGCTGTCTCTATGGCCAGCGCCATTGAAAGTCCGCCCTTAAGTGCCGACCAGGTCATAAGCACTACGAACTCCGGCAGACTGTAATTACCCGGTATCTTCTTGCCGGTAAGGATGGTGCTTACCAGCACACCGATGGCTCTTGAGAATATGAGTATCAGAAGTGCCGCAGGTACCAGTACCGCCGCATAAGGGCTGAGCTTCATATTGAGTACCAGCAGGCCTATCATAACAAAGAGCACGGAATTGAGTATGCTCTCTATTATCTCCCAGAAATCACCGTAGAAGTTCTCCGGATCTATAACCGCTGCAGTACGTTTCATCTTATCCATTGAGTAGGAGAAGAACATACCGCATACCACGGAAGCTATAACCCCCGAAAAACCGAAATGCTCGCATATCACATACACAAGAGAAACATCCAGAAGGGATATGAGTATGTACCTTATGGAGTTGCGTGTAAGCTTCATCAGTTCAAAGAGCAGATAGGATACCAT
>JAFYCS010000055.1 GCA_017539565.1 Lachnospiraceae bacterium | reverse complement strand
ATCCTTGCCGACGTGGAAGAAAAGGGCGCCGCCTTCGGCCACTCCGAACTCTTCGCGGGCAAGAGCGCGCTGGTGGAGTTCGCTACCGCCAGCACTTCGGCGATCCCGTGGAAATGCCGGAGGACAGCTACCACGGACAGGATATCATCGACCACGCCGCCGCTTTCGCTGAAATTTACGGCGATAAGTATATGAGCGCATCCGAAGAAGAGCGCCGCAAGGCCGAAGCAGCGCGGATTAAAGCAGAAGAGGAAGAACGCAAACGACAGGAAGAGGCCAGAAAGAAGGCTGAAGAAGAGGCAAAGAAGAAAGCCGAAGAGGAAGCCAGAAAGAAGGCGGAGGAAGAGGCACGCAAGAAGGCCGAAGAGGAAGCCAGAAAGAAGGCAGAGGAAGAGGCACGCAAGAAGGCCGAAGAAGAGGCCAGAAAGAAGGCCGAAGAAGAGGCGCGTAAGAAAGCCGAAGAGGAAGCCAGAAAGAAGGCAGAGGAAGAGGCGCGCAGGAAGGCCGAAGAGGAAGCCAGAAAGAAGGCAGAGGAAGAGGCGCGCAGGAAGGCCGAAGAAGAAGCCAGAAAGAAAGCTGAGGAAGAAGCCAGAAAGAAGGCCGAAGAGGAAGCCAGAAAGAAGGCGGAGGAAGAGGCAAGAAAGAAAGCCGAAGAGAGGGCTAAAAAAAGAGCGGAAATAGATAAACTTTTTATGCTCGCCGAAAAAGAAGAAGATAAGAACGATCTGGAAAAGACGATAGAAGCGTATATGAAAGTGCTTCAGAAAGCAGATGCGTTTGAAGATGAGGAGATTCTCAAGAAGGCATTACGCAGACTGGCCAGGGCAGGATACAGGCTTAACGTTTATTATACGGAAAGATCTGCAGGCTTCTATATAGATGCCATGCTGGCAGCGGATAATGATGACAAGAAGAAAGAAGAGGAACTCCGTGAGCAGGGCGATGAGTTCGCAAAGAAGGCTAAACAGGCGCTGAGTGCATCTCAGAAATACGATAAGAGATCAAGGCAGTCTAAATAAACAGCCTTTTGGGAGGAATGAATTATGGATAACATGCAGAACCCTCAGGGGTTTGGAACGAATGATCAGGGATCAAATCCCGATCCGTTGGGGCAGTCAATGCCGCCGGCAGCTAACCAGGACCCGTTTGCACAGATGAACAATAATACGCAGAACGGTTTTCAGCCTCAGGCAGATTTCAGCAGCACTCCTTACCGGGCACAGAACGGTTTTGACCAGGGTGGTTTTAATCAGGGAGGCTTTGGTAACCAGAACGGATTTAATGATCAGAACGGGTTTAATAACCAGGGCGGATTTAATAATCCCGGCGGCTATAATCAGAACGTTTACGGAACATATGATTACCAGCCTCAGGGGGGATATAACCAGGGCGGTTACCAGCAGGGATATGACCAGCAGTATTATGGCCAGCCCCAGCAGCTGCCTACTCCCGGTTTTTCAATAGCATCAATGATAGCCGGTATTCTGGGTCTGGTGCTGTTCTGCTGCCTCAGATGGTGGGATCTGGCACTTTGTATACCGGCCATCGTTCTGGGCATCATAGGTCTTGTTAAAGAGCCTAACGGTAAGGGTTTTGCCATTACCGGTATCATAACCGGAGCCATAGCGCTGATCCTTACTATATTTATCATAATTATCTGGATCGCAATGGCCAGGTCCATCACACAGGCCGGTTATACCGGATTCCAGCAGATGTGGCAGGAAATGATCGAGGAGGCATTACAGAATCCTTGAGTGATAAACATTCACATCCCTTTACTGAGATAACGGGAGGGCGGCTTTTATCTGCCGCCCTCTATTTTATTGTATTGATAATACTGATATCTTTTCTGGATATCAGCCTGCCGCCAAATCTGGTGGGACAGTGTCTCTTAAGATCGCTTACCGGCTTTTACTGCCCCGGATGCGGCGGGACTACTGCAGTCAGGGATATACTGCATGGCAGGCCTTTTAAGAGCTTCTGCGATAATCCGGCGGTGCTGTATACCTTATATCTGCTGTGGCTGTATACTGCATCTTTTATCGTGAGTAAGGTAAGCTGCGGCAGATTCAGTGCCGTTAAGGTCCGCCCCTGGCATTTCTATGTACTTGTTGCACTGATACTCATAAGCTGGATCATAAAAAACATTATCCTCCTTTTGACCTGGGGAGCTGAATAGGTATGGAAAAAAGGCGGCAGATAATGTATAATATTGCGCGATATATGCATGATCATCCCGGGCAAAGGGGATAAATATAAAATGGAGGGAAATACAAATGGCAAGTGAGATAAGAGACATTAATCTGGCGCCTTCGGGGGCAATGAAGATTGCGTGGGTAAAGGATCACTGCGATCTGCTCCGCACACTGGAGGAGGAGTTTACAAAGACTAAGCCTTTTGAAGGCAAGAAGGTAGCGCTGTCCGTGCATCTTGAGGCAAAGACGGCATATCTGTGCAAGGTGCTCAAAGCAGGCGGAGCGCAGATGTATGTTACCGGATCCAATCCCTTATCAACACAGGATGATGTGGCAGCAGCACTGGTAAAGGACGGCCTGGAAGTCCATGCATGGCACGGCTGCACGGCTGAGGAATATGATGCTCATATCAGGGCTGTACTCAGCGTGGGTCCCAATATCATCATCGATGACGGCGGCGATCTGGTGCATATGATGCACACCGAGTTTAAAGACCTGATCGCAGAGGTTATAGGCGGCTGTGAAGAGACCACCACCGGCATAATAAGGCTTGAGGCCATGAACCGTGAAGGAAAGCTGCTCTTCCCTATGGTTAAGGTAAACAATGCGCAGTGCAAGCATTTCTTTGATAACCGTTACGGTACAGGCCAGTCTGTGTGGGACGGTATCAACAGGACCACCAACCTCATCGTAGCAGGCAAGACTGTTGTAGTGGCAGGATACGGCTGGTGCGGCAAAGGTGTTGCAATGCGTGCGAAGGGCCTGGGGGCAAAGGTTATCGTGACCGAGATCGACCCGGTAAAGGCTATAGAGGCAGTAATGGACGGCTTTGAGGTAATGCCTATGAAGAAGGCAGCGGCATTTGGTGATTTCTTTGTTACCGTGACAGGCTGCGATAAGGTAATAGATGAGGAAGACTTTAACGAGATGAAGGACGGTGCGATACTCTGCAACGCCGGACATTTCGATTGCGAGATAGATATGGCCGGCCTGCGCAAGATGGCTGTAAGCAGCGCAGAGCTCAGGAACAATATCATCGGATACACCCTGCCTAACGGACGTACACTGGCTGTACTTGGAGAAGGCCGCCTGGTCAACCTGGCCTGCGGTGACGGACATCCTGCAGAGATAATGGATATGAGCTTTGCTATCCAGGCTCTTTCCGCAAAGTATCTTGTTGAACACGCATCCGGGCTTAAGGAAAAGCTCATCGACGTACCTGAGGTGGTAGACCGTGAGGTTGCTGTCAAGAAGCTGGCCTTCTTAGGGAAGGAGATCGATGTGCTCACACCCGAGCAGGAGAGATACCTTAACTCATCGTCACTGTAAAGCACAAATACGAGGTGAATTAAATGAACATACTGATAAAAGACATCCTGGCAATCCTTCCCGGAGAGCCGGATGCGGAAGTTAAGAGAACAGATGTATATGTAACGGATACAGAGATCGCTGCCATCGGTACAGAGCCTGAAGGCTTTGTACCCGATAAGACCATCGACGGAGACGGCAGACTGCTCATCCCCGGTCTTATCAATGCGCATACCCATTCCTATATGGCATTCATGCGTAATGTGGCCGATGACCTCTCCTTTATGGACTGGCTCTTCGGACGTGTGGATCCCATCGAGCAGAGGATGACCGATGAAGATGCATATTGGGGTGCCGGTCTGGCCATACTCGAGATGATGAAGAGCGGTACCACCTGCTTTAACGATATGCAGATGAACATCATGCAGACAACACGTGCCGTTAAGGAAAGCGGCATGAGAGCCGTGATAAGCCGCGGACTGGTGGGAAGCGGGAATGATGAAGCCGGCCGCAGCCGTCTTGAGCAGGCATATGCCGAGAGGGATGCTTTTAAGGACTGCGACAGGATCAGCTTCCGCCTTGGACCTCATGCGCCTTATACCTGTGATGAAGCATTTCTGCGTATAGTGGCAGAGGAAGCAAAGAAGAATAACATTGGTATCCATATGCACCTGTCCGAAAGCAAAACGGAGATCGAGAACTGCCGCAGGGATTACGGCTGCAGCCCCATTGAGCTGGCAGAGCGGACAGGGCTGTTTGAACTGCCTTTTATAGCAGCGCACTGTGTCCAGATCGATGATAAGGATATGGATATACTTGCAAAACATAATGTCAGCGTGGTGACCAATCCTGCCAGCAACATGAAGCTGGGCAACGGCTTTGCTCCGGTGCCGGAGATGATGGCTAAGGGCATTAACGTATGTCTGGGTACAGACGGTGCTGCCAGCAATAATTCACTTAACCTTATCCATGAGATGAGCCTGCTCACGCTGATACATAAGGGCATACATTTAAGCCCTCAGTGCGTCAGTGCACAGGAAGCCTTTAAGATGGCCACGATCAACGGAGCAAAGGCATTGTCGCTTGATAAGGTATGCGGAACGATAGAAGCAGGAAAAAAGGCTGACCTGGTAATAATGAATTTAAAGAGGCCTTCAATGTGGCCCAATAACAATCCGGTAGCAGCCCTGTCGTATTCGGCTAACGGTACCGAAACAGATACGGTTATAATAAACGGACAGATAACCATGGAGGGCGGAAGAGTGCTCACTATGGACGAAGAAAGGATCTATTACGAAACAGAAAAGATCATGGACCGTATAGGGAAATAAAAAAGAGCCCCGCCTGATGGCGGGGCTTAATTATTGAATTATTATCCGACAACCTTCTTAACAGCTTCGATAACACGATCCGCCTGGAAGGGCTTTACGATGAAGTCCTTGGCTCCGGACTGGATAGCTTCGATAACCATTGCCTGCTGACCCATAGCGGAACACATGATAACCTTTGCACCGCCGTCGCTTGCCTTGATATCTTTAAGTGCCTGAATACCGTCTTTTTCCGGCATCGTAATGTCCATGAGTACAAGGTCGGGCTTTAATTCTGCATACTTGGAAACCGCTACAGCCCCGTTTTCTGCTTCGCCGGCAACTTCATATCCGTTCTTGGTAAGTATATCCTTGATCATCATACGCATGAAAGCTGCATCATCAACAACAAGTATCTTGGCCATGTCATACACTCCTTACATTATAGTTTTTGCGCAAAACACTATTGATATAGTACAACAAAAAAACGGTTTTGTCCAGCTTTTTATTTGACATTCAAATGTGGTATAATAAGTACATCCAATGGGAAAGGAGGGGTTACGTTATGAAGGAGAAGCAGATCATTACTATCGGAAGAGAGCTTGGAAGCGGTGGCAGAGAGGTGGGCCGGCGCCTGGCTGAGGAATTGGGACTGCCTTTTTATGACAAGGAGCTCCTGGCTGAGGCAGCCAAGAAGAGCGGCTACAGTGAGGCGGTCTTTGAGATGCATGATGAGAAGCCGACTAACAGCTTCCTCTATACTCTGGCAATGGGGGTTAACAGTTACGGGATGAGCTACCAGCGGCCGCTGGTACTTGATCTTTACCTGGCCCAGTTCGATACCATGCGCAAGCTGGCAGAAGAAGGCGGCGGTATTTTTATCGGGCGCTGTGCTGACCATGTATTTTCCGATATGCCTGATGTTTTAAATGTTTTTATCCACGCCGACATGGAATTCAGGGCTAAGCGTGTCATGGAGTGGGAAAAGATCAGCCGTGAAAAGGCCGAGGCTATATGCAGAAAGGGCGATAAGGACAGAGCGGGGTATTATAATTATTATTCGGATCATGAGTGGGGGGACAGCCGTTATTACGACATAACCTTCAACACAGCCAAGCTCGGTATAGACAAAGTCGTCGAACTGATAAAATCCTGCCTCGATAATTAAAAATATTTGAAATAAAAAAGACCTGATGTTCATTATCAGATCGGAGGACGGAAAAAGATGCTGGACAGGGCGCTTGAGCGCGTAGCCAAGGGGCATACCGAGTCCCTTGAAACAATTTACACGCAGACCTCTTCCGCTGTGTACGCATATATTCTTTCCATCGTAAAGAATGCGGATGATGCGGAGGACATACTGCAGGATACATATATAAAGGTGTGTTTGAACGCTTCACAGTATTCCAGTCAGGGCAAGCCCATGGCATGGATACTCACGATAGCACGGAATCTCTCTCTTATGAAGCTCCGTTCGGGCAAAAGGGTCGCGGAACTGGAGGATTATGAATGGGAGTCTATCGTAGACGAATCCGCAGACTTTAAGACCGAAGATCGTATGGTGCTCAATGCGGCACTTTCGGGAGTCAGCGACGAGGAGAGCCAGATAGTAATGCTCCACGCCGTGGCAGGACTCAAACACAGGGAAATAGCCGATATGCTCAACATGCCGCTGGCTACGGTGCTTTCAAAGTATAACAGGGCTTTGAAGAAAATGAGGCATATCATAGAGGGATGAGAGGTACAGGGATGAACAACAGGGAGATCGAGGAGAGGCTGCGCAATGCCGCAAAAAAAGTTACACCGGATGTGATGGATGAGGTGTATAAGCGCATAGAGACCGGTGACGGCAGTGATAATATAGTGCCCATGGATCTGAGCGCGCGAAGGAACAGGCGCTCCGCCTGGATACCGGTGCTGGCTTCGGCAGCAGCGCTTATGCTTGTGCTTAATGTGGGCATGTTTGTGCATTATCACAGCGGCAAGGGCAATGAGATCGTAGAACTTAAGCCGGATATGCAGGCATCCGCACAGGACGGCGCACAGCTGATCGAGCGTATAGTACAGATGGATCCCGAATTCACACCCGAGTCGTTATCGGCATACAGCGTTGAAGAGCTTGACACAATATTAAGGGCTACACAGACCCGTAAGGAATATATACAGGAAGAAACTGTGGCAGCAGCTGAGCCTGAAACGGACGAGCCTGCAGAGGTGCAGGAAATCGATGTTACGGAAGATCCCGAAGCCGCTATAGTGGAAACAGATGCACGTATCGCGGAAGCGGAAGGTACGGAAACTGATGGCGATGCCACGACGGCAGCAGTTTCGGATAATGCGATCGTTACGGCAGGCGGTGATGAGGATCCCCAGCCTACAGACCGTGAAGAAGTTACTGAGGATAACGGTGTACTTACCGAAGACGGTGCATTTGCAGCGGTTCTTAAAGACGCCGGTGTGGATAAGGAGAGTATTACACATTCGCTTATAGAGAGCATGATCCATACTTCTTACGGAACACTTTATGTAATAGATTTTGAAACAGAAAAGTTCAGCTATCATTACCGCATTACCGAGTCAGGAACCCTGCTCAGTGCGGGAAGAGAGCTTAAGGAAGACAAAGAAGCAGAATGATCATTTAAGGAGGTAATATAATGGCAGCATTTCCCACACCGCATATTGCGGCTACACCGGAGGATTTCGCAAAGACCGTGCTGATGCCCGGTGACCCCCTCAGGTCAAAGTTCATTGCAGAGAATTTCCTGACTGATGCAAAGCTTATCAATAATGTGCGCGGAGTTCAGGGATATACCGGCACTTATGACGGATGCAGGGTCACTGTTATGGCCAGCGGCATGGGTATACCTTCAATCGGTATATACAGTTATGAGCTTTACAATTTCTTCGGAGTGGAAAATATCATCCGTATAGGCTCCACCGGATCCATCAACAATGATGTTAAAGTGCGCGACCTTGTGTTCGCCATGGGAGCTTCCACCAATTCAAATTATGCAAGACAGTTTGAACTGCCCGGAACCTTTGCACCTATAGCAGACTACAGCCTTTTAAAGACAGCTATCGGAAAGGCAGACGAGGTGGGCGTGAGATATCACGTGGGCAATATACTTTCTTCCGACACTTTCTATGATGCCCAGGATGATGCGAATGAGCGCTGGATAAAGATGGGCGTGCTCTGCATAGAGATGGAGACGGCAGGACTCTACATGAATGCTGCCAAAGCAGGCAAAAAAGCCCTTGGAATGTTCACTGTTTCCGACCATATACTGACCGGCGAGGCCCTTTCGGCTGAGGAGCGTCAGAACAGTTTTACCCAGATGATGGAAGTGGCACTGAAAACCGCTGTCGAATTGGGGTAAAATTAACATAAAACCCTTGTATTTTGTGGCCGCTTTAGGTATAATCACTATATGTGCTAAAGGCGGCCTTTTTTAGTGCCTGAAAAATTCCTTACAGTCATAGGAGTCGGAGGTTATATTTCTTTATGAAAGAACTAATGCTGATGTATCATCCCGTGAAGAAAGAAGTGCGTTTTTGCGGCAGGTTCAAGGGTGAGTTCGTCGAGATACCTTATGATGAATGTCCACGTCTGCAAAAATACGGCCCCGGTACGGAATTTCTTCTGCAGAATCAGGGAAGCCGTTTCTTCGATGACATCTGGGAACAGTTCAACAAGGATAATGTCAATATTACCTTCAAAGGCACCAAGATCGATTATGAAGACCTCCAGAAAAAAGTTCAGGATTATAATGATACAAAGGGCAAGCAGATATTTAAAGTGGCTGACTATGTAGAGCTTCCCAGCGTATCTGAGATATATGACCAGATATTGGAATTCTGCGATGAAACGATAGAACGTTTTGAAAAAGAGCTTAAGAGCAATGAGACAAAGCAGATGTTCCACAAGCGCCGCGTGCAGTTTGAGGAGCGCAAAGAGGCACTTAACAATAACGAGATAAACCTTTGTCTGGTAGGTACGTATTCTGCCGGCAAGTCAACATTCATAAATGCTATCATCGGTAAGCGTATCTTACCCGAGAGTATTAACTCCGAAACAGCAAAGATGTTTAAGATCCGCAATGAAGCACGTCCCCGTGTTTCCTTTGCGGTGCATACCACGCGTGAATCCAGACCTGATTTCGTTCAGGTTGTATGGAACAGCGCTATAGAGCAGTTTGAGGTTCAGCGCGGACTTGGTAATACTGAAGAGCACATCCGCAGGATGCTGGAGCTTGAGTGCAGTGCCGTAGCCGAGCTGGGGCTTCGCCAGCATGAGCAGCTCTGCCGTATACTTAAGAAGCTCAATGATGTGCCCAACCACGAGCAGAAAGACGGATCGGGCTTTATAGGCGGCGTTATAGAGGTCGGCTTCCCTATACCTCTGTGCAAGAACATCAACTTTACTTTCTTTGATACTCCGGGTACCGATTCCAATTCCAGCGAGCATCTTCTGATACTCAAGGAAGCCCTGCAGCATCAGACCAATTCGATCCTGATCGTTATCTACGAGCCTACCAAGATGGAAGGTACCGGTAACTCCGTGCTTTATAAGCTGATAGGCGGATTCAGGGACGGAAAGAAGAACGAAGCAGGCGTATCCATCGACCTTGACCGTTCTTTCCACGTTATCAATCAGGCGGATACAAAGGGCAGCAAGGATCTGAAGTTGCTGCGTAATAAGAAAGTCGTCGTATCCCTTAAGGAAGAGGATAAGATATATGATGAAGAAGATATGGAGATAGATCTCTCCAGCGCAAGACTCTTCTTCGTTTCATCCAAGGCTGCTTATATCAGCAAGGCCATCCAGTCCAACGTTGATCTGGAGGATGAGCGTACCTGGCTTGCAAACCATAAGAGCGAGATCAATAACGAGCCTACCAGGGATCCTTTTACGGAGAATCCTACCGATATTTCATCCGACAGCGGTATCTTCTACAGATATGACAAGCTTTCCGACGCGGATTTCGAGACCAAGCAGCTTCTGGCTGACTGTGAGAAGGCTGCAGAAGAGTGCGATAACTCCCTTGAAGGGGTTATCCACAGGATCTATATCAATTCCGGTATGTACGCTATCGAGCAGGAGATTATAAAGTATGCCCAGAAGTACGCGTTGGCAGTTAAGGCTAAGGGTCTTTACGACGGCATAGAAGGCCTGATCGACTTCATCCGTACCGACTATGAGGCTATTGAAAACCAGGCAAGACTTTCGAAGGAACATATCGAGAGAAATATAGAGATAATGAAGACCAGCATGGTGAAGGATATCGAGGCTTCACACGAAGAGTTCGTAGCCCGCATCACCGATGATTCTCTTGAGACACAGGTTGAGGAGATCAAGGAGCTGGTACGTGAGATAGAAAAACGCCAGGAGCTGGCAAGCCGCCAGGCCGATAAGATGCAGTGGATCGCATTGAAGCCTGAGATCTTCGAAAAGAAGAACACCATAATAATCAGCGAGCTCAACAGATACCTGCAGGAGATCGATGATTACTACAAGAAGATCCGCGGTGACATCCTTGCATCACAGGTGAGCGAGCTTAAGGATATTATCGTAAAGAAGATCAAGGAATATAAGGGTATTGATGAAGGCCTTATCAGGAGGATAGCAAATATCTCCGATACAGAGATACCCCCTTCAGAGATCGGTGCTCTCAAGATGAACGATTACATCAACGAGCAGAAAGCCATCCTGATCTTTAACACTATGGATAAGAAGGCATACAAGCGTGACCTTGAGCGTGCCTTCAATGCACAGACTGTTGAGCAGTTCGTCGCATATAAGGAAGAGGTCATCAAGGTTGCACAGCAGCGTACCGCCCAGATGGTTGAGGAATTCAGAAACAATATCGATACCATTTCCGGCAGTCTGGAACTCTTGATCAAGGATGAGACCAGAGCGATCGAAGAGCAGAAGAAAGCAAAGGAAGTCCTGGATATGATAGGTGCCCAGGATGAGGCATTAAATAAGAGGATCTGGTCAGAAGACTAAGACTGTGCCATTCTGAGTGCAGCCCTTGTCATTCTGAGCGAAGCGAAGAATCTTAAAACCCACGATGTTTACATCGTGGGTTTTATAAGTTAGCATATCAGTTTTTTGCAATGTGATCTAGTCGAAACTGAATCTGTCAAAAGCTGCTACAGCACCTTCCTCATCAGAAATGAATTCAAAGTATACGGCATGCTTTCCGATAACACCGCAGTTGACAGCTGCGGTTATTTCTTTTGTGCCGCTGTCTGCGCTGAGGCTTGATATTATACGTCCCCTGTAGGAATCGATACGTACATTGATCTTAAGGTCCTTGTGATCGCCAAGCACCACACTGACGCTCTTTGGAGTATTGTTCCCGAACTGAAGGTAACGGAAGCCTACCGTGGTGCCGCTGCTCATGTTTACGACGGGTGAAGATACATCGTCACGCTCATCGTATACGGGCTGTACATAGGCACGTGTGCTGCTTCCGTATATGTGGCAGGCATAACCTGCAGAGATCCATTTGTAAGCGTCCAGGCCGTTGATATGGGCGCCCTGAGAGGTCATCTCAACGGGCTTTGCGGATACGGGTTCGCCGCAGAGGTATTTGATGTCGCCGATATAGAGGCGGCCGTCCCTGCCAAGGGCAACGTCGATGGGCTCAAGCATAGCCTGGCGGGAATACTCGTTAACACCGGTCTGACGGTGATAGAATACATACCATTTGCCGTTCACTTCCATGATGGAACCGTGGTTGTTGCCCCACTGGTAAGTCATGGTACCGACACCTTCGCTGTCCTTTAATATCTCACCGCCGTTAAAGCTGAAGTCCCCGCCTTCGATAAAGGGACCGAAGGGGCTGTCACTGAAGCGGTAGGAGAGGAAGCCGTTGCAGTCAAAATCTATACCCAGTTCCGGGATGGGTTTTTCATAGCGCCTGGAGAAGATATATACGTATTTACCCAGTACTTTACGGGGGCTGGAAGCCTCAAAGAAAGCGTCGATCAGCGAGATATGTCCGTCATCCTTTGGATCCCAGGGACAGGTTGAGTGGCCCATGGGATTGGAGACCAGGGTCTCTTCTTTGAACGTTGCCATATCGTCTTCGAGCTCTACTATATAGCAGGGAGCGGCACATCCGCCCCAGTAAGCATATACCTTACCGTCGTCATCTACCAGCACACCGGGATCGAAGCCAAGCTTGGTCTCTACAGGGTTTTCAAAAGGCCCCCAGGGAGTTTTGGAAGATGCTACTACAACAAGGCTTCCGCATTTTTCTGCGGCATACATATAATAGGTATCGCCTTTCTTGACAACATCGGGAGCATAGAGTATTGAATCGTAATGTGTTTCATAAGCCACACCGTGATATTTCCAGTTGGTCAGGTCGTTGACGGGAGCGGACCATACCACATAATTTCGGCCGCAGTACTTATCGCGCTCTATATCATGGGATCCGTAAACGTAAACACGCTTTTCGCCGTTGTGTTCAAAGACCCTGGGTTCGCCGTCGGGAACATGTTCCCACAGCGGCATATAAGGATTGGCACCTTTGATAAATTCTTTCATGGGGATTCCTCCTTTGATAAAGATCCTTCGCTGCGCTCGGGATGACATGCCGAATGCCTGGCTCAGGATGGAGTGTTAAAAAATCCCCGGCTGACTTGACAGCCGGGGAATGTTTGTTAATCGGGATTTGAGAAAGGCACACCGTCGGCGATGAACGCAAACTTCGTTGTGAACTTGATTACGTCGAACGTAGGCGGAT
>JAFYCS010000054.1 GCA_017539565.1 Lachnospiraceae bacterium | reverse complement strand
GTGGAGGGACGGAAAGCTTGTTTCGCATACAGAGTACTGAGTTGATGACGGTTTATTTGCAAACATGCGGGCATTTTGATATACTTTAAAGATTAAGTGAGCGGAATATACTTGCAGAGAGCATAAAAGGCCTGATAAGAGAAGAATGGTTGCGTATTTTACGATAAACTTCATAACGCTCATGATCCTGCTGGCGATCATCACCATGATGTTTGTAAACAGGGAGGTTAAGATACCGGGGACGAGTCTTTTTCGCGTCTGCGTTTTGTTGATGTTTGTGATCACCGTGGTGGGTACCTTTGACCGTAATACTGATGTGAGTGTAATGTCAGCGGCTGATGCGGCGCGGACCATAATGCTGCGTCAGACGATGTGCATGATCAATTATATTTTGCGGCCTTTTGTCATTCTGACGGAAGTGATCATCATACTGCAGGACAGGAAGCACAAGCTGATATGTATCATTCCCGCTCTGATAAATGCGGCCGTGTATTCTACGGCTTTCTTCGGAAGTCATCTGGCTTTCTGGATCAGTGAAAACAATATATGGCGCAGCGGGCCTCTGAGCCTTACCATCTATATTACACAGTTTGTGTATCTGCTTATCCTTCTTAATGCATCCATACGGGCGTTCAGCATAGGCGATAAACGAAAAGGACTGATGCTCAACCTGATACTGGCACAGGCGATCTTAGTCGCTGTAATGGAGAAATTTTCGGATACCAGTCTTGGTTATACGGATATCGTTACGGCATTGTGCATACTGGAGTATTATATCTTCCTTACAAATGTTTATCGTCAGGAGCTTAACGATAAGCTGGATAAATATGTGGAGGATATAGAAGAGGCAGGCATTAAACATAAGGCTCTCATGGTAGAGGTCATGGAAGCTTTAGCCAGTGCTATCGATGCAAAGGATGAATATACCCACGGTCATTCGTCCCGAGTTGCGGAGTATTCGCGCAAGCTGGCGGAGATGAGTGGGAAGAGTGAACAGGAATGTGATGAGATCTATTATGCAGCCATGCTCCACGATGTAGGTAAGATAGGTGTCTCAGACAGCATCATAACCAAAGAAGGAAAGCTTACCAAAGAGGAATATGAAGAGATAAAGAAGCATCCGGGATACGGAAAGCAGATACTTGAACGTATCAGTGAGTTTCCGTATCTGAGTATCGGTGCGGCATGGCATCACGAACGTTATGACGGAAAGGGATATCCGGACGGACTTAAGGGCACCGACATACCGGAGATAGCGCGCATCATATCCGTTGCGGATGCCTATGATGCAATGTCTTCCAAGCGCAGCTACCGTGATCCCATACCGCAGCAGATAGTGCGAGAGGAGCTTGTCAAGGGGGCGGGGACCCAGTTTGATCCGGAATATGCCCGTCTTATGCTGCATCTTATTGATGTGGATACGGAATATGAGATGTGTGAACGTGAAGAAGTCATAGAACTGGCAGGCCGCGACGAGCTGAGTATCGCCGAATACAGGAGTAAGATATCTGCGGGCATACTCATAACCCCCACTATGACAACGCTGCGCATGAGGATAGGTACTATCGATAAGGAAAAAGACAAGATCCCCATACCGTCATTGATACTCTTTGATTCCCTTGACGGGCGCGTACACGATACGGAGAAGAAGAAAAAGGATCTTAACTATTTCGAATACGGTGAGATATGGTTTGACGGCCGCACACAGTGCAGGGGCGCGCGGAAGATAGAAACAGAGATCACGGACAAGACTTCCGGGGATATCAGACGGAAGGATGAGTATGTGATCGAAGCTGTAAAGTACAGGGACCATATGCTTGTCAGGATCATAGGGCTGGAACAGACCGTCAGGGTGATCATTGCCCTGCCGGATTCTACACGCTATACTTATATCGGCCTTACCGGGGAGTACTGCCGCTTCAGTCATGTCAGCATTGATAAGGCGGAAGAGGATATCGGAGAAGGTTTTATTCCCAGAATAGCCGAGGCTATCAGTTATATAAATGTTCCTGCGGGGGACCTGCCCAACGTGCAGATAGACGGATACCGCACTGACTCATCGGAGGGAGTGGAGGTAAAGGACGGCCTTAAGATATCTTTCCACTCAAAGTGCCTGCCCACAGCACGTCTGGTATGGCATTGTCCGTTTGTCGATATCTTTACATCTGACGACGGAAAGGTGAACGGTGCCAATTACCGCGACCTGGCTTTTTCACGTTTTGACGGTGAGGCCTGGGAGTGTGATCCGAACAGCTCCCTTAAGCTGAGCGTAAAGACTCTTGACAGCTTTGAGGGGTGGGACGCCTGGAAGGAATTCCTGCGTGAGGGCTTTGACGCCGTCGTAAGATTCAAGGTGGAAGAAAATACCATAACCATCATCACGGAGAACTGCGGCATTTCCATACGCAATAAGGTCACCATCACGGGCATAGACAAAAAGATCTATGCGGCCATTACAGGTGACCAGATCGCCATTACCAATATACGCTTATCATAAGCTGATGGGAAAAGTGCTATTCCTAAAAGTATCGGGGCATGCTATAATATCAAGGTTCGAAATATTACGAGCGGGGTTTACGGCAGAGTGAAGGAAAAGTTTACTGTAGACAAGTTCATGCACTTCGTTGTGCATAACGGCTTCTTATTTACCATAGCGGTCATGGGTCTGGTTCATGCGACCCTGATATATCTGATGGTCATCGCCGATGTCCAGCCGCTTGTCAGGCTCAACATCGTCAGTGTTATCGTTTATCTGTTTTGCGTCCTTCTGTGTAAGATAGGCTCCATCATGCCGGTCTATGTCAGCCTGCTGGTAGAGGTAGCTGTATATGCCGTGATATCGACGGGGTATATCGGCTGGGATTGCGGTTCGTGGTGCTTTCTGGTATCCATAGTGCCGATAATACTGTATTTCGGTACCTTCCTTTTTAAGGGAAATAAAAGACTGATCCTGATACCTATACTGGTCCTGCATTTTGCGGTATATGTATATATGTACGTGGCTTACGTTGATGAGATACCGCCCGTCAATGTAGGAAATCTGATGAAAACGATCCTTATGATCTTTTCATCTTTTGTAATGATCTTTTCGATAATATTCTATACCTGGATGTATATCTATTCCAGCGAAAAGGAACTTACAAGTCTTGAGGAGAAGAACGAAAAGCTCTCCACCGACGCACATGTTGACGCACTGACCAACCTGCTCAACAGACGCGGATTCCTGCCGCTGGTCAATGCGCTTATGGATGATAAAAATCCGGGACATTTCTGTGTAGCTTTTTTGGATATAGATAACTTTAAGCGCATTAATGATTCCTTCGGACATGACGGCGGTGATGAGGTACTGCGGCATATTTCCGGCCTTATCAGAAAGGAGATGGGCGGATGCGAGATCTGCCGCTGGGGTGGTGAGGAATTCGTTATCCTTATGAAAGACTACGATTTTGCCGTGGCTAAGGAGAAGATGGAGTATATCAGAAAATTCGTGGAAGCCAATCCGACGGTCTTTTACAACAAACGTATCTCAGCAACAGTTACCATCGGCCTGGAAGAATACAGTGATGCATATCACGAACCGGACGCGATCATCAAGGTTGCCGACGGAAGGATGTACTACGGCAAGCAGCATGGCAAGAACATACTAATTGCTGAAGATATGGAGTAAGAGTAAATGGAAAAAGATCCTAAGAAGCAGATAAAACTACTGTTCATTGTCCGCATTGTCCTGTGGATCGTGGCTCTGGTTTCAACCGGCATATGGATGTGGTATCAGGATGAACTGTATAAGCAGGGGATATACGATCCTTATGAATACGCGAGCCGCCTGCGGCCCGTGCTCTATACATGCCTGGGCATATCGGTGGCTGCAGTATGTGTTGCATTCATCCTTCATGCCATCACGGCCAGGATAAAGAAGGAACATCATATCAGATAATATCCGTTACATAAAAGAGGGGGGCTTTATGAACACAGCGGTCAGCGAAAAATGCATATTACTGGAGAAGAACCGTTCAGCGGTAAAGGATAAGTTCGCGTTCGAGGAAGGCCTGATGGGCGTGATCGCCGGTTTTATCTATACTTCGGAGCAGGCGGAAGCCGACGCGGATAAGCTTACAGAGTGCAGGAAGATACTCAGGAAACAGACCGGTATATTTTCCGATATGCGTGCCACTGCAGAGCTGGTGATACTCAGCAAGATGGCCCTTTCGGAGGATCCTGAAAAGTATCTTGAAGATATAAAGGAAGTCAATAAAAAGATCTGCGGGGCAAAGCTTTCAAAAGGCACCAATGCCATACTGGCGGCTGTTATCATCTGCGACATGGGCATGCAGGCTGAATGCGATGAGGCGGTGGGCAAGGCCAAAGAGCTGATGAAGCGGATGAATAAGGATCATCCCTTCTTAACCGGGGCAGATGATATATCACCGGTGGTACTGATGGCCTTAAGCTATAAGGAGACGGATAAGCTCTTAGCCGATCTGGAAGAGGGCTACAGCTATATAAAGAAGACCTACAAGCCGGGGATATCCTCCGACGCTGTTCAGGGCGTATGCGAGATACTGGCGATGAGCTATGGCGATATGAAAGCCAAATGCGACAAGGTCATGAGGATATATAAGGCGCTTAAGGATAAAAAGCTTGATTTCAGCACCGATGCGAAATTCTCCGTGCTGGCAGCCCTGGCAGAGACGGATGCTGCGCCGGAGACACTTGCAGCGGATATCGCAGATGCTTCGGAATTCTTAAAAACGATGAAGGGCTTTGATAAATCGCGTATGGATGATAAAGAGCGGTTTATGTATGCTACGCTGGTGGTTGCCGATGTATACGGCAGGGATTCTTCTGTAGCAGGCAGCACGGTCATCAACAATACGATATCTATAATAACGGCTAAGCGGAACGCGGCGATAATGAACCTGGTCATGAACATCGCACCCACCCTGCTGGGGGCATGCGCAGATACGGCAGAGCCGGAGGAAAAACAGGAAGAAAAGAGCGGTGAGTAATACAAAGCAAAAAGAGAAAGTCAGGCTGACACCGGTCAGCGTATATCATTATGTAAGACTTGTGGGAAGGTCGCTGACCTTCCTGCTTTTGTTGTACTTTTATATCATGAACAAGCTTAAGAACGGTGAGGATCTGGAGTCGATCATAGAAAGCCATCCTGTGATACTCACAGCCATATGGATAGTATTTCTTGTGGAGATGATCCTTCGCTTCTTCCCTTCAAAGATCGAGAGTCCGGGCTGTCAGAAGCAGTTCAGAAAGAACTATATAAAGACGGGCAAGACGGAGATAAAGATACAGGACGATAACGCGGTCATGCTGGTGGCCCTTATATGGGTTGCGATTAATGCGGTGTTTGGCATGCTGCACATGAAAGGGATACTGGATGACGGCATCATGCTTTTATTGTGTTCCTTCTATTCGGTCTGCGACCTGATATGCATCCTGTTCTTCTGTCCCTTCCAGTCATGGTTTCTTAAGAACAAATGCTGCTGTACCTGCCGCATATATAACTGGGATTACGCCATGATGTTTACGCCGCTGTTCTTTGTCCAGAAGACATATACCTGGAGTCTTCTGGTATTATCCGTGGTACTTATGGCCAGGTGGGAGATCACATTCTACCGCTTCCCGGAGCGCTTTTCCGAAAATACCAACGGATATCTCCACTGTGCCAACTGCACGGAGAAGCTCTGCACCCACAAAAAACAGCTTAAGACGCTCTGGAAGAATATAGCCGATTACATGCAGGAGCGTGTGAAGAAGCTGAAGTTATAGTGACGGTAAGAACCGTCCCTGTGTCCTCACCGCTTTACAGCTGCATTGCACAGGTATATAATAGTCATGGTCCTCGTTTTTTTGTATATATTAAAAGGAGTACTATATGACTATCGATCAGGCAGCGTTTAATCAGATCGCAACCACTTTAGCCAAACATTACGACAGTCTTTATTACGTTGATATCGAAACAGGAGATTTCATCCAGTTCCTCCCTTCACGGTCTTTAGATGAGATAGAATTTCCGGATAACGGTACGGATTTCTTTGCGTTAGCGTGTGACAATGCGCGGCGTTTTGTACACCCTTCCGATCAGGAAGCGATGATGCGCATGTATGATAAGAGCCGGATAAGAGAGAATCTTGAAAGTGACGGAGCGGTATCGATGATCTGCCGTGGCGTGAAAAACGGTAAGATATCGCATCTGCGGCATATCATGCTCAAATGTGAAGACGGAAACCATGTCATATGCTGTCTTGAAAATATCAATGATGAGATAAAAGAAAAAGAAGAGCAGGAGCGCAATCTGCAGTCTGCAGAAATGATGGCACGCCGTGATGAACTGACAGGTATCAGGAATAAGAATGCTTTTGCCGAGCAGACGGCTTTGATAGATAAGAGGATAAGTGAAGGCGTACAGTATCTGCCTTTTGGCATAGTCATGTGTGATGTGAACGATCTGAAACGCATCAATGATACCAGAGGACACAGCTTTGGCGATGAGGAGATACAGCGTACAAGCCGGATGATCTGCAATGTATTCAAGCACAGTCCCGTATTCAGGGTGGGCGGTGACGAGTTTGCCGTGATCCTCAGTGACTATGATTATGACCACCGCGATGAACTGCTCAAAGAACTGCGGGAAGAGTCCGACCGCAATACGCGTACACGGACGGGGCCTACGGTGGCCAGCGGTCTGGCGGTATTCGAGCCCGGCAGGGATGTAAACGTGAACGAGGTATTTGAGCGGGCAGACAGTCTCATGTATGAGAATAAAAAGGCCATTAAATCCAGAACGTTAATGGAAGGTTTCCGGAAGATGAACTCGCTGGATAAGCCTATTCCCGATGAAAGAAAGCGCCTGCTGGACGGGTTCTTCGGCGCATTGTATACCGTGGCGGGAGAAGGCTATGTGTATATAAATGATATGCGTTATGATTTTTCGCGATGGTCGATGTCGCTGATATATGACTTCGGGCTGTCATCGCAGTATATGTATCATGCCGGCCTTATATGGCAGGATTACATCCATCCGGATGATAAAGAAATATATAAAGAGGCTGTAGATGCAGCATTAAACGGCAATGGTGAGTTACGGCCCATACACTACCGGGCACGCCGCCCGGACGGAAGTTACGTGCTGCTTGCCACCAGGTGTTTTGTGGTGTGCGACAGTGAAGGGGAGCCGGAGTATTTCGGCGGGATAATAATACCAAAGACCTAACCGGTCATCTTCCAGATCATCTTGGGCGGATTGTAATACAGGCGTATCAGACGCAGATGGCGAAAGACACATATCTTGCATTCAAAGACCAGGGTATTGTTGGCAACATAGACCCCGTCGGGCATGGTGCGGGCACCCAGGCCTGATAAGTCCCGGTATTCCTTTATGTTGAAAGCCTGACGTTGGCCGTCCTCATCAGTCATGCGTATGCGAAGCGGCGTGATGACCCCGTTGTGGGAAAAACTGCAGATGACGTCCACGTCCTTAAGTAATTCTTTTTGTCCGTTATTTTCGTTGTTTTCATCCATAATGCTTTACCCAAAGTTTACATAATACGAACGTATGTTCGTATGGCTGTATTATAGAACGGATGTTCGAAAAAAGCAAGCCCTGATATCAAAAAATGATATATATCCATCTCGGATATTGAGTTGAGGAATACCGCATATAAACCGTATCATAGCGGTATAAAGGAGGTATTTTGAATGGGAGCTGACAGACAGAACAATCCCTTATGGGATAAGGAGCTTGACACAGAGGCTAAACTGGATTGGTTACTTGCACAGTTAACGACAGACGAAAAACTGCATATGCTGGCCTCAGGATCGAAGGGTGTTGAGCGCCTGGATATACCTGATATGCGACTGGGCGGAGAAGCGGCCCACGGCGTGGAAGCCAGGAATGACCAGAACGGCATCGGGGAGCCGGATATAACCACCTCTTTCCCCCAGCCCATAGGTATGAGTTCGTCCTGGGATAGGGAAGCAATAAAAGAAGCAGGCAGGGTTACAGGCAGGGAAGCCAGGATAGTATATTATAAGCGTAAGTGGGGCGGTATATCACGCTGGGCTCCCACGGTGGACCTTTTGCGCGATCCGCGCTGGGGGCGTAATGAGGAAGCCTACGGGGAAGATCCCGTACAGGCCGGCAATATGGCAGCTTCATATGTGCGCGGCATACAGGGCGCAGATAAAGAACATCTTATGGCAGCGGCTACACTCAAACATTTCTATGCCAACAACACCGAGATAGGACGGGGCTGGAAGAACGCATCCATAAGCCCGCGTAACAAATATGAACTGTACCTGGAACCCTTCCGGCGCTGTATAGAGGACGGCGGCGCAGAGGGGGTGATGACTGCGTATAACCGCATAAACGGCGTACAGGGGCTTTTTAATGAAGAAGTAAGGGACATACTGAAGGCTGAATACGGACTGACCCATGCGGTATCAGACGGTGGCGCCATGGAGCTTTCGGCTTCCTTCAGCCATGCAACGGCAATGGATGCGGAAACTGTGGCAAGGTCTTTAAAAGCCGGTGTGGATGCTTTGAGCGGCAGGCCCGACGGAGTCTATGAAGGCGCTGCAGAAGCTTATGAGCTGGGGCTTCTTTCTGAAGAAGACCTGGATACGGCTATAAGGAACGTGTACCGCACAAAGATACGACTGGGGCTTTTTAATGATGCGACTGATAAGGAAGCCCTTGGTGATACCTGCAGTGAGGAGGCACATAAAGCATGTAAGGCACTTACCGACGGTGCACTGGTGCTGCTTAAGAATGACGGCATGCTGCCTTTGGATGAAGAAGCATTTAATGAGAGCGTACTGATAGGCCCCGTAGGGGATAAGTGGTATCAGGACTGGTACGGCGGAGCGGCACCTGAGCATGTAACACTTAAGGACGGCATAAACAATAAGCGTAAAGAAGCCGTGAATTTTACGGATGCCTGTGACAGGATAAGCTTAAGGTGCGGTGACAGGTACCTTTCCGCAGACGGGGAGGGTCATATACAGCTGTCCGATAAAATGGACACCTATGTTCTTGAGGACTGGGGAGAAGGATCCTATACCCTAAGGGATGTGCAGAGCGGAAAGTACATGATCACTGTTCTTGCGGATGATCCCGTGGCAGAATGCGCGGAGGAAAAGATCGCGGGCAGGGTGAACCTGGGGACAGAGCGTATATTCAGCTGGTTTGATCTGGAAGTATTCCGTATGGATAAGAAAGATGACGGAAAAGTTGTTATGTCCGACCGCTTCGGAAAGAGGCTTTATGCGGATAAGGACGGCCGCATCATATCCTCAAAGTCGGATCACAGTGCCCTGACTAAACTTGAATTTACCGTGGAGACACACAGCTGCGGAATTAAGGAGGCAGTAAAAGCAGCAGCGGGCGCAAAGAATGTCATACTGGCGCTGGGGCACAGCCCTATGGTAAATGCAAAGGAGGAAGTAGACCGTGCTACCATAAACTTCATCCCATACCAGCAGAGGCTTTTTGATGAGATATATAAAGTCAATCCGAACATCACAGTTGTGCTGATGAGCGATTATCCCTATGCTATAAATGGGATAAACGAAAAGGCAAAGGCCATACTCTGGTCCTCAACGGGATCGCAGTGCATGGGACAGTCCATAGCGGATGCGCTGTGCGGCAGCGTACATCCCGCAGGCAGGCTTACCCAGACCTGGTATAAGTCCGATGCAGACCTTCCCGATATCGATGACTACGATATCATAGGAGGGGAGCGTACCTACCGTTTCTTCACACGGGATGTGCTGTATCCCTTTGGCTACGGATTGACATATACTGGCTTTGATTACAGTGAGCTGGAGCTTTCCGTAGTGCAGGGTTCTGTGCAGGAAAAAGAGCATAAGGCAAAGAAACGCTTCGGCCAACCCGGCGGTGTCTATGATAAAGTTCGTAGCGACGGCCGTATGCTGATGGTGGATCTGCTCATCACCAACGTAGGTGACTTTGATTCCGACGAAGTGATCCAGGTATATGCCAGGATACCTAAGAACCGCCGTAAGCAGCTGATAGGTTTTGAGCGTATAAAGAATATTGCGGCCGGGGAAGCGCGAAGCATAAGCCTGGAGATACCTTTAAGGGAACTTGCGTTCTATGATGTGGTGAGAGAGTCGCTCATAATAGAAAAAGGGACTTATGAGATAAGTGTGGCGGCATCATCGGCAGCTGCGGAGACAACCATGGTTTCCGGCCTGATCGATATCGATGGTGACACCGTGGGTCTGCGGGATCTGACAAAAAAGATTAAAGCGGATCATTATGACAGAGAGAGCGGCAGCCAGCTGGTGGAGGGACTCTTCGGGTTTACGGCCGTTACGGCAGCAGGCCTGAGTGTATACGATGCAAATGCAAACGGGCGCTTCAGTGCAGAGTATGATAACTGCGCAATCCCTGCGGATACGGTTAAATTGAGGATCCACGGCTGCGCGGAAGCAGACGCTGCGCTGAGGATATTTATAGATGAAGTACAGGCAGGCAGCATACGCTTAAATACCCGCGATCATGAAAATAATGTTTCTGAGGCACGTAACTTAATGCCAAGGGCTGTGGAGGATGAAAAGAGGCGCAGGTGTTCATTTCCGCTGCTGTGGGCGGATATACGCATACCTTTGGATTTGAGCAGAGTTGCGGATTCCGACAGTCATGTCATACGCATAGAGGCAGACGGGCCATTTAAATATGACTGGTTCACAACAGAAATAAAAAAAGAGGAGGAAGGACGATGAGATATGAAACTGAGCTGACGGATATACTGCCTGACGGCACATGTTTTGATTTCTGGGAAAAGCAGGCTGAACATGACCGGACGTTATATGTTGATATCAGCGATCCGGCTGCGTCCGATTCAAATGACGGAAGCGAAGAAGCGCCCTTTAAGAGTTTAAAGCGCGCGGCGCAGGAAGCACGTCCCGGCACTATAGTCTATATAAAAAGCGGTATCTACAGGGAGTGCCTGACTCCTCTTATGGGCGGCACCGACAGCGGGCATATGATAACCTATGCGGCATATCCCGGAGCGGAAGTTATAATAAGGGCTTCCGAGGAAGTAAAGAATTTCAAAAGAAGCAGCGGCTGGAAGCTTGAGATGGTAGCGGAGTTTTCTTCCGGTACAAGGTCTGCGGAGGCAGCGGAGGATACCAGACGGATATGGAAGCATGAGCTGGATCCGGATATGTTCCGCGGTTACAATCCTTTCTGTGCGGTAAACATCATACATGACCGTCTCTTTATAGAATATGCAAAGACTGATATGACGACCTATTTAAACCGACGGGGCTGTGTATACTGCGATGGCATTCCCTTAAAGCAGGTGGCACTCTATCATATGCTGGGAGAGGAAGAAAACACATACTGGGTTGAGGCGAACGGCCAGACCATACACTTCAGATTAAAGGGAGATGAGGACCCGAAGGATCATCTGATAGAGATATCCGTAAGGGAGCAGTGTATCGCGCCCAGGGAACCCTTCATTTCATACATAAAGATAAAAGGGATCACCTGCGAGCATGCGGCTAACGGAGGCCCTGTTCCCCAGAGAGGGGCGATATCGGCCTTCCGGGGCCATCACTGGATCATCGAAGACTGCACGGTGAACTACTCAAATACCGTAGGAATCGATATAGGGAATGAGTGCTGGCATCATGACAGGATAGAGGGCCAGATAATCGGACACTCGGTCATACGCGGATGTGAGATTAATAACTCCGGTGTGTGCGGCATAGCAGGGCTCTTTGCAGAGAACATGCTCATAGAGGATAATCTGATAGAGGGCACGGGCTGGCAGAAGATGGAGCTCTCATGGGAAGCGGGTGGCATCAAGCTGCACAACAGTGTGAACGGACTGATCCGCAGGAACGTCTTCAGGGATACCTTCCGGGCAGATCATCTGTGGCTGGATTGCGGTAACGAAAATACACGCATCACATCAAACATATTCTTAAACGGCATAGAGCAGAGGGAAGCCATATTCATCGAGTGTACAAAGGACGGGGTTAACCTTATAGACAATAATGTCATCTGGAATGTGGAGGGAAGGTTCGATCCGAAAGCTGTTCCGGCAGAACCCGGATCCAGCGGCTGGTATAAGCTTGCTGAGAATGAAGCGGTCAACGGCTACGGCATATACTGCGAGGGTACGGACCGCCTGATCATAGCGCATAACCTGATAGGGAAGTGCCGTCACAGCGGGTATTATGCAAAGCCCGTGGGCTTCAGGATGGGAGGCATGGAGCGCGGCGGTACTTCACGTAAGGCAAAGATAATGAACAACATATTCTATGACTGCGGTGAGGCTGCAATCGTATTTCCGACCCCGGATAATGAGTCGGAAGGAAATCTCTATCTGTGTTTAAAAGGCGGATATCTGCGCATCATGTATCCTGCGCCGGAGGTGTGCCTGGACCTTAAAACCTGGCAGGAATTCTACGGCATGGATAAGATGGGGGATTATGCATGGTTCGGGTTTGAACTGGATCCGGAGGAGGGGACCCTTGATCTGAAGATACGTGGGGATGAGCCCGTGAACGCCCCGGGGCCCGATAAGAAGTTTAAGTTAAAACGAGATCCGGGAGAGATAAATAAAGTGAGTGCGCCGGAATCAGTCAACTGCTGTATGGACGGAAATCCGAGGAGCGGTGAGTCGCTGCCCGGACCTTTTGCATCCTGGAATGAGAAGATCAGGTTTAGTGAGTTTACCCGGGCATATAAGATAAAAGTATAAATATGAGCATTTTATTTTCAGCGCGTGCATGATATAATCAATAAAATACCATAATAAATATGGCAGGGTTTTATATGGCAAAAGAACTCGTATATACGAATGAAAACTGTGTAGGATGTAATAAGTGCATCAATGTGTGCAGTGCCATGGGCGCATGCATCTCCACGGTTGCCGATGCATCCGGACATTCGCATATAAATGTGGATCCCGCACGCTGCGTGGGATGCGGAGCCTGCCTTGATGTATGCCAGCATGATGCGCGTGAATATAACGATGATACGGATGCGTTCTTAAGGGACCTGGAAGCAGGCAAAGAGATATCACTTCTTATAGCACCGGCTTTCCGTGCCAATTATCCCGATGAATACGAACGTGTGCTGGGAGGGCTTAAGGCGCTGGGAATAAAACGTATCATCAGCGTGGCATTCGGGGCGGATATAACCACCTGGGGTTATATCAAATATATCAACGAATACGGCTTTACGGGAGGCATTTCGCGGCCCTGTCCGGCCGTGGTAACATATATCGAAAAGTATATACCGGAGCTGCTGCCCAGGCTTTTCCCTGTGCAGAGCCCGCTGATGTGCGCTGCCATTTATGCCCGGAAGGAGCTGGGGATAACTGACAGTTTTGCATTTATCAGTCCATGCATTGCAAAGAAGCTGGAGATAGATGATCCGGATAATGAGGGGCTGGTAGAGTATAATGTTACCTTCCGTCATCTGATGGCAGCGGTGAAGGAGCGCGGCATCTACGGTGAGCCTGTTTCGGATGAAGTTGAATACGGTCTGGGGTCTATCTATCCCATGCCCGGCGGGCTGAGAGAACATGTAAAGTGGTTTCTGGGAGAAGGAGCATTCATACGGCAGCTTGAGGGTGAGCGCCACATGTATGAGTATCTCAAGACTCATGCGAAGAACATTGCGGATAAAGACATACCTTTCCTCTTTATAGATGCGCTCAACTGCAAGAACGGCTGCCTTTGCGGGACTGCTACGGATCCGGAGATATCATCTACGGATAAGGCACTCTTTAATCTGCTGAATATACGTGAGAGTGTAAAGAAAGACAGCGGTGATTCGGCAGTATCAAGGGCCCTGCAGCCGGCACAGAGACTGGAAGCGTTGAATAAGCAGTTTGCATCGCTGGATCTTAAGGATTACCTGCGCCATTACCGTGATCTTTCGTCGGAATGCGTAGTAAAGATACCCGATATAAACGAGCTGGAACATATTTTCCGTTCAATGGGAAAGGAAAGCATGGAATCCCGCCGCATCAACTGCAGTTCCTGCGGATACAGCAGCTGTATGGATATGGCTACGGCTATATATAACGGTTTCAACCACCGGGAAAACTGCGTACATTACTTAAGGAACGCGGTGGAGAACGAGCATCAGAACCTGGTATATAAGGCGCAGCATGATGAGCTTCTGGATATCTTCAACCGCCGTTATGCGCTGGAATTCTTAACGCAGGCGGAAGGAAAATGGAGCAGTGCGTCTTATGTCATGGCGGACATAGAGGGATTTAAAGGCATCAATGCGACCTACGGCCATGAGCTGGCGGATGAGGTCTTAAAGAGAGTGGCCATGGGGCTTAAGGTATTGACCCTTGAGAACCGCTGGCTTCTGGCACGATACAGCGGGGATCAGTTTTTGATCATGCTGAACGAGCCGCTGACGGAAGAACATCCTGCACTTAAAAAGATACGCAGTGTATTTAACGAGCCTTTCCACTCAGGCAGTGTGGAACTTAAACTGACAGCCAGCATAGGTGTGTCCAATGCCGACGGAGTGCTGGGCGTGGACGATCATATAAATAATGCGGAAGAAGCCATGTTCGTAGCCAAGAGCCTGGGCCGTAACCGTGTATTTTTCTACAGCGATGAGCTGCAGGAGAAGGCACGTGAGGAAAAGCATATACGTGAAGCGATACGTGAGGCATTTGACAGTGACGGCTTCTATATGGTCTATCAGCCCAAGGTGGACGTGCAGAAGCTCAGGGTATGCGGTTTTGAGGCACTGATACGTATGAAGGAGAAAGGGATCGGCCCAGGACAGTTCATTCCTGTTGCGGAGAAGTGCGGCTGGATATGGAGGATAGGACGTATCACCACCGAGCTTGTGGTACGCCAGCTGGCAGAGTGGCGTGATCAGGGGCATACACTGCATCCGGTATCGGTCAACTTCTCCAGTAACCAGATAAGCGATGCGGGCTATGTGGACTTTTTGGAGGAACTGCTTAAGAAGTACGATGTGCCGGTACAGTATGTGGAGATAGAGATAACGGAGAGTATCTTCCTGGATAAGTCTGCACGCGCAGATGAGCTGTTTAAGCGCTTTAAGGAGATGGGTATACGGATGCTGATGGATGATTTCGGTACGGGGTACTCGTCACTTGGATACCTGACTTATATACCGGTGGATGTGATAAAACTGGATAAATCGTTGGTGGATAATTACCTGGTGGATGGTAAGGATGCCTTTATCGACGATGTGATACGCCTCATCCATGACCTGAACAAGGAGATGACCATTGAGGGTGTGGAAGAGAAGTGGCAGTATTACCGTTTAAAGGAACTGGGGGCTGACACCATACAGGGCTACTATTTCAGCAAGCCCCTTACCGCTGATGAGGCTATCCGCTTCGTACCCGGATTAGATTAAATACAATACACAGAATATCTTACTGAAAGGAACTTATATGCCGTTTTTATTATTTGTTATCGCTGTGATAGCGATCGGAGTATTAACCATCAAGCTTAAAAGGAAAAACAGAAAGAACAGGGAGGAAGCCTGGAAGGAGCTGGGAAACAGGATGATGCAGCAGACTCCGCCTCAGACAGCTGTACAGCCCCGGCAGCAAACGGTGCAGACACCTTCGGTGGACAGCCAGACTGAAGAGATGCTCATACCGCAGACCGCGCAGGATCTGGCAACATTAGTGATACCGGACAGCCTGCCCTTTGCGGAGGAGATCCGCATCCTTAAATATATGTGCGAAAAGTATCCCGATGTGGTACAGATGGATCTTTATGATCCGGCCAGCGAGATCACCATCAGCCTGTTTGAACAGAGGCTGGGGGTACGCCTTCCCGATGAGGTGCGTGCGCTTTACAGCTTTGCTAACGGCATGGATCTTTGCGGAATGACGATCTCATTTGACAGCCTGCATATAATAGAGGGACTTTACAGACGCGGCTACGATCACTTCAGACAGGAGGGCGACCAGAACGATTTTATTATGATGGGCACTGTCATGAGTGACGGAAGTTCTCTTTTGCTGGAAAAACAGACCGGTTATCTGCTTCGCTTTAATGAGGGGGAGTTCAACAATTTCCGCGATGTTACTACCCTGCTAAAGTGGCTGATCGGGTTTGAATTTGACGGTTATATCTGCAATGATGACCCCGTGATCAAGGGGTACTTAAGGAGAGTGTGATCGCTGATACGGTGCCAGGCACTTTGTACAAGAGCGCACAAAATGTGCGCTCTTGTACAAAGTGCCTGGCACCGTTAATGAATGAAGGGAGAAAAAAATGATACTGTCATTGCAGGGATGTATGGCGGTAGGAAAGACTACTGCGGTAAGGTATCTTCAGGAGAATGCACCGTATATCAATATCAGCTATGAGGACATCGGAGATGTGGTGGCTGAGATAAAGCGCCGCGGACTTAATAAAAACGTGTATGAGGATTATCTGGAAATTCAGAAGCTGTGGCTGAAGAATGAGGTGGTCCGTTACGCCAAGGCATCGGAACATAAGTGCAGCATAATGGACTTCGGGGCAGAAGAGATAGAGTTTTATACTATCAATTATCCAAAGAGCATAGGAGCAGACTGGGAAGTGGAAAATGCCCTTAAGAAGGAACTGGATGAAGTGCGCAGCTGCATGCCGGACCGGATATTGTTCATGGATGCATCCGATGAGGTGCTAAGGGCCCATAAGCAGAACGATACCACCAGGAGCCGCAATTCTTTTGAACATCACCTGACGCACATGATGCCTTTAAAACGGCAGTGGTTTCTGGGGAAAGACAATGTAGACCTGTTGATGGTCGATGATCTGACACCGGAGGAAGTGGGGATCAGGGTCAGGGAATGGTGTGATGCCTTGTACAAAGTGCCTGGCACCGGCAGGGGCACCGGCAGGTAGCTGATAAATACTGACATGAGGAGAGGAAAAAAATGCCGTACGAAACTGAATCACAATGGAATCAGGAAGAAGTAAGGAAGCTAAGCAGAGAGGGACTGTGGAAAATGAGTCAGGGATACTGGCTGATTATGGCTGCCATGGTAACGATAATATCGATATCCTGGTATTTTCTGTATCACGATAAACTTGTGACGGTCATAAAGATGGCGGCAGCATTGAGCATAATGTGTGTCGTGCTGGCGGCTGTAGCCACCGAGGTGAAAGCTATCATAGGATACAGGACCAACAGGACAGTACAGTGTGATATAGTAAAATACAGGTTTTATGACGACCATGTTGAACTGGAGAGCAATTCATCAAGATCTGTTCTGACCTATGACAGGTTTTACCGCATAACCGAAAGCAAGGAGAACTTTTATCTGTGGATCAGTAAAAATCAGGCGTTTCTTATCGTTAAAAGAGACTGCCCCGAGGGGCTTATCGAATTCTTAAGGGGAAAGATGTAAGTTCATTAAGAGACAGGAAGCAGGAAAAGGCACGGAAGATGACAGCACGGCAAGCTATCCGCAGAGCATCTCCGGCAGGCAGGCGCGGTCATCTATATAGTAGTCACAGGTGATCTTCCTGGAATTATGACCGTATTTCTCTATGGTTTCCGGCAGGTTATCGTTTATGGCATCGAACTCCAGATCCTGCTGGCGGCACCAGTGTATGGCCAGATCCAGGGCATCACCGGCCCGGCATGTCCAGAGTATCAGCTTGTGCCCCTGCTTTTTCCATATTTTGAGATATTCTATAAGCGCGGTATTGGGCTCGCCGACATCCGGCCAGTTGCTGTAACAGAGTGTTCCGTCAAAGTCCACCGCTATTATCATATGGTCCATGATCCACCTCCGTGCGTCTAACAGTCAAACAAATGTACTAATATAATGATAGAACAAATGTTCGATAAATGCAAGCGCAAGATGTGGGAACGTATGTTTGGATGAGGCCAATATCAAGGGTTGAAATAATATATGAGCATCCCCCTGGATTGATACAGCAGCAAAACGCATACCCATCAGTTTACAGGAACAAACAACAAAATTAAACAACGGAGACAGGAAATGATATATTTTGTAAGACACGGGGAGACCGTCTGGAATAAGGAAAACAAGATATGCGGTGCGACGGACAGTCCGTTAACGGAGCTGGGCCACAGGCAGGCCGTTGGGACCGGAGAAAAGATACGTGAACTGGGGATAAAGGCTGACATTATCCTTTATTCGCCGCTGTCTCGTGCAAAAGATACGGCGGTGCATATTTCCGAGATCTGCGGCATCCCCCTGCGTGAGGAAAAGAGACTGTTTGAGCAGAACTTCGGAAAGTACGAATCCACACCGCGTAACGGGAAAGAATTCATCGAAGCAAAAAAACAGTTCCTTAACCGTTATGACGGCGGTGAATCAATGTTTCAAATGGCGCAGCGTATTTACAATCTGTTAGATGAGCTGAAAGAGGAAGGAGGCAGCTACATACTGGTTGCGCACAACGGGATCGCACGTGTAGTCAATTCATATTTCCATGAAATGACAAATGACGAGTATGCGGCATTCGGGATCAGAAACTGCGAGATCAGAGAGTACAGTTTTTGAAGCTGTTAAGATATATCGCAGTCCCGCTCATGATGAGCGAAACTGCGATCTCTGAAAACAGATTTATTTTATCGTCTTTTCCAGTCTGCTTAACATAGACTCTTTGTCAACAAAAAACAAAGATGACAGTGCATCACCCGATAAGTTTTTGGTTTCCGCATTCAGTTTCTCTTTGTATTCATCGGGAGTTACCACGGCATCATTCCAGTACCATGTCAGATGTTCCGTATCATCTGGACCTTCATAACCATCCATGATCTCGGTACGCCCTGTAGCGTACAGTGTAAGATGTCCGTTATCCAGCAGATATACATAATCACAAGGATTATTATAAGGGGCATCGGCGGTGCACTCATACAGTATACCTGATTGAGGGACATAGTATAGCGTTCCCCTGTATCCGCCTGCGCCGGCTACGCCGTCCCTTAAGTCCTCATTCACTTCAGCGCCTGCGTTGCTGTGTGTAATGATCATATACTCTTTAAGATCATTTATATCAGGAGTTGTACTTGAAACAACAACATCCGGGAAGTTATCCTGATCAAAATATACAAACATGAACTGATCCCATTTTTCATCCAGACCGGATATGATGTCATAATACTGCTGATAAAGGAATTCAAGGTTTTCTTCATCGCTTTCTGCTTCCGACTCTTCTTCATCCGTTACAGTTTCTGCAGGCTCTTCTTCCTTTTCGTCAACAACAGGTTCTTCTTCCTTTTTTTCATCTTCTTTTTCTTCGGTGGTGTCTGTTTCTGCTTCCGTATTAACATCTTCCGCCGGTGTTTCTTTGCCTGTACTGTTGCATCCGCTCATAACGAGCATACCGCTCATTAAAAGCCCTCCGAGTAAATACTTTGACTTTTTCATAATCTCTCCTTTAACGATAATCTTTGCTGTTTTTGCGCCTGTCTCATGTGGCCGGGCACTCCGCCAATTATAGCACAGAAGCATTGTGACGAGAAGAGGCTTTTTTCCGGCAATACGTGTTCCTGCGGGGATAGTCAGAGAAGCATTTGGGCTTTTTATATCTGTGCATTTCTGGTAAAATAACAGATGATCATGTGTTTGCAGGACGGACATTACCAGGGATTGTTAAAAAAGACGAAAGGACAGGAGAAAAATGATATCAAGAGATGAAGCGTTTACGCTTTTAAAACAATACAATAAGGACGCTTTTCACATTCAGCATGCGCTTACCGTAGAAGCCGTAATGAAATGGTATGCAAAAGAGCTTGGGTACGGTGATGACGCGGAATATTGGGGCATAGTCGGACTTTTGCATGATATAGATTTTGAACTGTATCCTGATGAACACTGCCTGAAAGCACCGGAGCTTTTAAAGAACGGGGGTGTGAGTGAAGATATCATTCATGCTGTATGTTCCCACGGATACGGTATAACAGTCGGCTGCGGCGTTACGATCGATGTAGAGCCGGTGCATGAGATGGAGAAGGTGCTTTTTGCCGCTGATGAGCTTACGGGACTTATCGGCGCAGCAGCACTTATGAGGCCTTCAAAGAGCACTAAAGATATGGAACTTAAATCACTTAAGAAAAAATATAAAAGTAAGGGCTTTGCAGCCGGCTGTTCAAGGGAAGTTATAGAGCGCGGGGCAGACCAGCTCGGCTGGGAACTGGATAAACTGCTGGAAATGACGCTTCAGGCTATGGCGGCTACAGAAGATATCATCAACGAGGAGATTGCGGCTGAACAGTAATTCATTACAGGAAGCATGTGACGCAGGATGCCGTCCGCCCGGAGATCGAGAAGAATATGGGAACGCAGTTTGATGCCAATGTCGCTAAATATATGCTTGAGATCATTGATGAAGATGTGAATTATGAACTGCATGAATAGAAAAAAACAGAATTGTAATATCCTCAGTTAAACAACCCGCTCAATTCATTGAAAAATACTGCAGATATATGCTATAATTAAATGTTCTTATACGATGTAACATTGGAGGTAATTGTGGGATGACTGCTTCGGGCACAGATTCCGCATTAAAAAAAGCTGAAAGCAAGACCGTAAAAAAGAAAACAGCTACACCCGGGACTGCGTTTACTTTCAAGGAAAACAGGGCTTTCGGGCTGGATTTGTATTCGGTAGCGATACCGGACGGTTTTTCATATACAGAGGGGGAAAATGGGGCTGAACCTGAGAACGCAGTCCTGATTGCCTGGACGCCTGATACCGTAACTGCAGAGAAGTGGGAGAGTGGCAGGATCACGATCAATACCGTTTCATCCGGAAAAGAGAACAGCTGCCCTTTCAGTGAGGCTTTTGGGGTTTTTAAGGCGGAGGTTGAAGCTGACCCCGGTGTTAAGGATAATTCAAAAGAAATAGACTGCTATCAGGAAGACGACGGACAGTTCTTATACGGCTATGTACGCAGTAAGATCAACGGAAGGCGTACTGTATTTCACTGCGTGGCAGGTGTTGAAGGAAAGCTGAAACGTTTCAGATTATGCTTTAATACAGGTCTTTCGCAGGAAAAGATGGAGCGCTCTGCGGTGGAGTGGATACATAAGATACAGATCAGGGGATCGGAGCCGGTATCAGAAGTACCTGCAGTAGAAAATGCTTCTGCGCCTGTGACTGAAACAGTTGCTGCTCCCGAACCGCCTGTTGACCCGAGGCAGGAGGAACTCGAGGCCAAAAGGCTGGAGCTTTCCAAAGTTGATGAGACTTTGGCCGGATACATTGCCAAAAGTGAAGAAGCTGCCCTGCAGGTGGAGGAAGCTGAGAAAGCTTATTCCAGACTGTTATCGGACCAGCTGATCGAGGAGGAATCCACCAAGCTTCAGATCCGCAGCCTGGAAGCCAAGTCTGCCGATATTGAGAGCGTTATAGCCGATCTGAAGCGCAGACGCAGGGATGTGCGCACACAGAAAGAAGAATATCGTAAGACCATCAGTAACCTGGAGCCTGAGCGCAGGGCCAAGAGTAACGAGATCGCCAGGGAACGCAAGGCCCTGGAGGAGAGGCTTAACCTTTTGGCGGACGAGAAGGCAGAGATACAGGAAGAAAAGGCTGACAAAAAGTCAAAGCTCCAGAGTGTTTTCCTGTTTAAAAAGAAAAAGCAGCAGGAGTATGATGAAGTAAAGAGCCGCTTAAAAGAAAAGAACAGTGAGATATCCGCATGTGATGAGGAGATCGAGAATCTGAATGCCCGCGTTATGGAATTAAAGAAGAATGCGGACAAGGAGCGGGTACGTCTCAACAAAGAGATAGCAGTGCTTGACGAGCAGGAAAAGGAACTGCGTAAATCCATAACTGCGGAAGAAGAATCGATCAAAAAGATCTCAAAGGAAATATCTGTTTTACAGGAAAAGATCAAAAATTATAAGCTTTCAATAACCAATGCCGCAAATGATCTGGCAGAATGCAAAAAGCAGTGTGATATTTACGGCGAAAATATCAGCATATGCAGGGCCCGCAGAGAGCTTATCCTCCGGGAGATAGATCAGCTTGAAGGAGCATCGGATGAGTAATAACCAGCCTCCGGAATTATTGGACAGGGTCTCAAGGATATCAAAGATATTCCTGTGTATTGCACTGGCCTTTACCGCAATGGTATTGGCTTTTTTCAGCATATCCAATCATTCTGATGTATGGGAGAGTGACCCCATACGCTTTATAGACAGCTGGACCGTAGAATACAGTGACGGCAGCACGTTCAACACGGGCAGGGAATTTATCACCAAAGCAGGTGAAGCAAAATCCTGTACCATCATGACAACGCTTCCCGGGGATATTAAAGATAACGATATGCTTTTCTTTTATAACCGCTACGACGTCAAAGTATACGTAGACGGAGAGTTCAGGGCGGATTTTATAGAAGAACGTGATGTTAACATCCCAGGCGGCATCGTAAAATATTTCTACATGCTGATACCTCTTGAAGGCAGTGATTCCGGGAAAGATATACGTATAGAGAGACTGATCCCGCCTAAGGACGGTATGATCATACCGGGGACTTTTATCAGCACGCGTTTCGGCGCGTTAAGCTACCTGTTCCGTTCGCATGGGATGAATTTCATGCTGGCATTTATAGTACTGACATTCGCCCTGGTAGTTTTTATCGTAAGTGTTGTACTGCGCATCATATATAAGCTCAAGATCAATATGCTGTACGGTGCACTGGGGATCGCGGTGATCGCATCGTGGCTGCTTACGGATTCCAAGATGTTTCCTTTTGTTTTCAGCGTGAACTATATAAACGGCACCGTGAATTATCTGCTGTCATTACTTATACCCTTTGCCCCCGCGATATATCTTAATTCTGTACAGCACGGACGCCTCAAAAAGAGTATGTCTGTTTTGATGATCATAGCTGTCATAAATGCGGTCATCTGGCCCCTCCTTCATTTTACCGGTATAGCATCCTTCTATGAAAACCGGTATTATGCCAATATGGTATTTGTTTTTCTTGCATTATACGCGACCGGACTGCTTATATATGATGCCGTAAAGAACGGTGTCAGGGATTACCGCTATACTTTTATCGGATTCCTTGGCTTTTTGATCTGCTGTATCATTGAATTGATGATGCTTTTGATGGTGACGATGATCAATGCGACACTTCCCATGGTAACAGGCTTAGGCTTTATGCTGGTGTTTGTCGTGATGCAGCAGGTGGAGGAATTCAGGAAGCTGGACATGGAAAAGCAGCACGCGATCGATATCTCCGAAGCAAAGACCCAGTTTCTTGCCAGCATGTCCCATGAGATAAGGACGCCTATCAATGCGATCCTGGGAATGAACGAGATGATACTGCGTGAAAATAAGGATAAAGTCGTGGGCGAATATTCCAGGAGCATCAAGACCTCCGGCAAGATGCTGCTGATGCTGGTCAACGACGTGCTGGACTTCTCAAAGATCGAAGCGGGTAAGATGGAGATCGTAGAAGCGAAATTCCGCTTGTCTGAAATGCTGAGCGATGTTATTTCGCTGGTCAGGGAGCGTGCCGATGAAAAGGGCCTGGAGCTTAAGACGGAGCTTACAGCGGAAATACCGGACGGGCTTATAAGCGATGAGTTCAGGATACGCCAGATACTGGTAAACCTGATCAATAATGCCGTGAAATATACAGAATCCGGTACCGTGACTCTCGAACTGGGAGGAAGATTTGCGGAAGGTGACGCTTATGAGCTGTTCATGAATGTAAAAGACACGGGGAAGGGCATAAAGAAGGAAGAGCTTCCCTATCTGTTCGAAGCCTTTTCACGTGCAGATGTGAAGTCTAATGTTAACATCGAAGGCACGGGACTGGGGCTGGCTATCGTAAAGAGCATCGTCGATTCAATGAACGGCGATGTTAGTGTAGAGAGTGAATACGGCGTGGGCTCCGAATTCAAAGTCACTCTGCCGGTAAGATTTGTGGATAAGGAGCCTTTAAAAAATGATTTTATGGATACAAAAAGCTCCGGCGGTGATGAGACCGAGACCTGCAGCTTTATGGCGCCTGATGCCAAGATACTGGCGGTAGATGATAACCGTTCAAACCTGACGATAGTTAAGCTGTTCCTTAAAAGGACGGGAATAGTGCCTGATCTGTGCGGTGACGGTAACCGGGCGGTTGAGCTGTGTCGTGAGAAGAAATATGACCTGATACTGCTGGATCATATGATGCCTGCACCTGACGGCATCGAGACCCTGCATATGATCCGCAGTGATGTAAAGTCGCTTAATAAGGACACCGGGGCTGTCGTCCTTACGGCAAATGCCGTAGCCGGAAGCCGGCAGATGTATATGGATGAAGGTTTTGATGATTACCTGACCAAGCCTCTGGATTCAAAGCTCTTAGAGCAGACCGTAAAGAATATGCTGCCTGCGGATAAGGTGAAAGAAGCAGTGCCGGAGGAAGAGGATGATGACGGAATATTTGAATTCGAGCCTGCCGGAGAAGGCGGCAAAGGCAGTTCCGGATCAGCCGGCGGATTAAAGGATAAACTGGCAGCAATAGAAGGGCTTGATATAGATACGGCCTTTACATATTGCGGCGGCAGTGAAGAGATGCTGGCTGTGATAGTGGGGGATGCAGTTGAAGAGGGAACAGAACGTGTAGTGCGTATGCGTAAGGCACTTAAAGATAATGACTACGAAACATACAGGATAGATTCACATTCTGTAAAGAGTTCCATGGCGATACTGGGCATGAAGGAGCTGAGTGAACGCGCGAAGCAGCATGAATTCGCCGCGCGTGACGGCGATACGGATTTTATCAGGGACGATTCGGATGCCTTTGTGACAGCCTATGAAAAGGCAGTGACCGCTATGGCAAATGCGCTGTGATCATATATACAGGAGGGGGATATAATGCTGGAAGAAGGAACAAAAGCACCGGATTTTTCGCTGCCGGATCAGAATGGCGAAATGCACAGATTATCGGATTACAGGGGGCAGAAGGTCATCCTGTATTTTTATCCGAAGGATAACACTTCAGGCTGTACCAAACAGGCCTGCGGGTTTGCTGAAAGGTATCCTCAGATAAGAGAGAAGGGGGCTGTGGTCCTGGGGGTAAGTAAGGACTCCGTGGCATCCCATAAAAAATTTGAGGAGAATTATTCCCTGCCTTTTACATTGCTCAGCGATCCTGACAAGGTGGTGCTTCAGGCTTATGATGTCTGGAAGGAGAAGAGTAATTACGGAAAGATCACCATGGGCGTGATCCGGACCACCTATCTTATAGACGAAGAGGGGATCATAATAAAGTCTATGGGAAAAGTAAAGGCGGCAGATAATCCTCAGGAAATGCTGGAAGAGCTGTAGGAGAGATCCGTTTGAAGATAGATATCAGGCGCATAACCGGTGGTGAAGACGAGCTGATCCTGAGATATAAAGAAGTCACACCGGATATAAAGAGAATACTGGATGTTATCAATGGCGGTAACAACAGGCTCATAGGCAGGAAAGATGAGGAGCGTGTGGTCATCGATACGGAGGACGTGCTCTATTTCGAAACTGTCGATGATAAGACCTTTGCCTATACCGTGGGCGAAGTGCTCAAGGTAGACAGTTCATTGCAGGGAGTTTTGGAGACCCTTGATGACATACGTTTTTTTCGCTGCAGTAAATCCATGATCATAAATATTAATAAAGTCAGGGTTCTTAAGAGTCTGTCATCCAACAGGATAGATGCAACCCTTGAAAACGGTGAGCATATACTGATATCCAGGACTTATGCTTCCGATTTCAGGAAGCTTTTGAAGGGAGGGGTGTCTCATGGACGGTAAGAAGAAACCGACTCTTTTTGAGAGATATCTGACGCGGGAAATAGGTATTGAGTTCAAGGCATGCCTGTACTTCTTTGCAATATTGTTTTTCTATTGCGTATACAAGCTGGCCACAGGCGTTTACGTTGCGGGTATTCTTCATATGGCGGAGATGATATTTGCCTGCTATATCATGGGCTATATTCAGGTCTATGTATTCTGGAACTTTGATGAAGGTGATGAGCTTGGCGGAAAAGAGATACTGGGCATGGTGATCTGTACAGCGGTTTATACGCTTTTATCATATTTTCTGGAATGGTTTGACGGATCCCTGTGGCTCAGTCTGGGCTTTGCGGCATATATTATCGTGGTGTACATCTGCGTGTTCTTTATATACCGGTCCAAACGCAGGATAGACGACCGGATACTTAATGAGGAGCTGAAAGCCTTTCAGTCGGAACATAAAAAAGTGCAGGATAAAGACGAATAAGTGCAGGTCACGGGAGCAGCTGTTGCTCCCGTTTTTTTATTGTGTTAATGTCATTTCAAGGAGGATGAATGATATGAAAGATATTATAAAGATCGAAAAACTTACAAAGACCTACGGAAGGAAAAGGGGCGTCACGGATGTGAGCTTTACCGTTAAAGAAGGGGAGATATACGGATTCATCGGTCCCAACGGTGCAGGGAAATCAACAACGATACGTTCGATGCTGGGCTTTTTGAGTTTTAACAGCGGCAGTATCACGGTTCTTGGGAAAGACAGCGTGAAAGACCATACACAGATTCTTAAGAAGATAGGTTATATGCCATCGGAAGCCCTGTTCTATCCGTCAATGAGAGTATCGGAGGTGATAAAGCTCTCTGCCGATGTACGAGGGACGGATTGCAGAAAGGAAGCTGAGATGTTGTGCGAGCGCTTAAAGCTTGATACAGGAAAAAGGATAAAGGAACTCTCACTTGGAAACAGAAAGAAAGTCAGTATAGTCTGCGCGATGCAGCACAAGCCGGAGCTTTTCGTATTCGATGAACCTTCGTCGGGACTTGATCCCCTGATGCAGAACACTTTCTTTACACTTATAAAAGAATACGTGGCACAGGGGGCGACCTGCTTTCTCTCAACACATGTTTTATCCGAAGTTAGCAGATACTGTGACAGGGCTGCGGTAATGCGCGAAGGCAGGATGATAAAGGAAGATAAAGTCACCAATCTGACTGAGAGCAGCATCAAAAACATAAAGCTCACAATAGACGGTGAACATAAGGAATACATGTATAACGGCGATATCAACGAGCTGATCAAAGAACTCTCACAAAAGAAAATACAGAACCTCTTCATAGAGGAGCCTTCACTTGAAGATATGTTTATGCATTTTTATGAAGGAAAGGAGGCCTGAACTATGTTATCAATATATAAACATGAATTAAAACTGGGTTTCAAAAGTCTTCTCATATGGACGCTCAGCGTAGGTATTATGGGACTGGCGTGTATCCTGTTATACAAGAACATGGAAGGTGATATGCAGGATATGGCCGATATGTTCTCATCTATGGGGGCCTTTTCAGATGCTTTCGGAATGAGTACTTTGAGCATCGCTACCTTAGGCGGCTTTTTTGCTACAGAGGTGGGAGCGGTGCACGGGCTGGGGAGCGCCATGTTTGCGGCATTGATGGCTACAGTGCTCCTTTCCAAAGAAGAGGATGCGCATACCGGCGAATTCCTGTATTCGCTGCCTGTATCCAGGGCAAACATCGTCATAGCAAAAGTGATGGCACTGCTGACGGAACTGATAATTTTCTCCCTGGTATGCGGACTGTGTTACGCATCCGGCTTTATAGCCCTGGGAGAAGAGATACCCATGGAAAAGCTGGTGATATTCCTCAGCCGCATGCTTCTGATGAACATTGAGATATCAGCTGTGGCACTGATAATATCCGCATGCTCGTCAAAGAACCGTATAGGTGTGGGCCTGGGGCTGGCGCTGATGTTCTATGCGTATGATCTGGTGGGCAGGGTGGTACCGGATATGAAAGATTATCTCTTTGTGGGACCTTATTCCTATGCGAATGCATCGGAGATATTTGCGGAAAAAGATACGCCGGTGGCTGCAATGATTACGGCGGTGGTGGTTATAACCGGATCGGTTTTTGCAGCAATGTGTGTGTATCTGAAAAAAGATCTGGCTAGCTGATCCGGAACTTATAAAGAACGGCGGGCTGTGACGGCCCGCCGTTTATTTTTCAATAAGGAGCTTTATAATCCCTTTCGGCTTTGGCGACAGCTTCTTCTAAACTGAGGCCGGTAAAGCCCTGGGCACCGAAATAACGGCCTGAATGTTTATCATCGACAAATGCGCCAACGACTACACCGGGGATGGCGCTCTCCGGAGCATTTGGAGCATGCTGCCCGCCGAGGTCTGTGCGGCACCAGCCGGGATCAGTAAGATTGATCATAACGTCAGTACCTTCGACTTTGGATCCTAAGTCAATGGTTATCTTATCAAGAGCGGCCTTGCTGGCAGAATAACCGGCCTGGCATACATCCAGGGCGATGCCGCTGGTGGTGTTAACGATACGGCCTGTGCCAGCCTCCATCATTTTAGGCAGGAAGTGATAACATATCATTGCAGGTGCTATGGTATTTACACGGAAGCTGATCTCATAATCGCTTACCGGTGTTTCCAGGTACTCGGTCCGGTATGCTATCTGGAGCCCGGCATTGTTGAGGACTATATCAACCCGTACACCAAGGGTGTCAATCTCTTCAAGCATCTTTTTGACGGAATCGGGATCGCCCAGCTCGCAGGCGACGGCATGCGCCGAAACGCCAATGTTTTTTGCTTCTTCAATTACTTTTTTTGTATGTTCAAGATCCCTGCTCTGAAGGATCAGATTGCATCCCTCCGCAGCAAGAAACTTTGCGGCCAGATAACCTATACCTCTGGCAGCTCCCGTAACTAAAGCCCATTTTCCTTTTACCTGATACATGGCATAACCTCCGTATTGATAGTATATTCAGGGTTTTTAGTGAAACCAAGCTGATTCTAATATATCCGGAAGGTTCTTTTCTTCTTAATTTCCGTCTGAACATATTATCATATTTTGTTGTAGGGCGCGGATAACAAAATTTGATAATGTACCAAACCGATTTATAAGTAGTTGGATATCACTGCGGTTGATAAGGTAAACTTATTGATCATGTCAAATTGTCCTGAGTATAGCGAATGATCTTAAAAAGGAGGAATATTCCATGAAAAAAAGAGCACTGTTCATTGGCGGAACAGGAACTATCAGCACCGCCATAGTTAAGAGGCTGGTAAATGAGCTGGACTGGGAAGTGTGGGTCTTAAACCGCGGAAAACGTGCGCATGTACTGCCTAAGGGAGTTAAGCAGATCATCGCGGATATCAATGATGAAGAAGATGTTCTTGGAAAGCTGGGTGCGGAGACCTTCGACTGTGTATGTGAGTTTATAGGATTTAAGGTATCCCAGGTGGAACGTGACTACAGACTGTTTAAAGGAAAGACAAAACAGTATATCTATATCAGTTCGGCGTCGGCATATCATAAACCTGCCGCAGGCTATGTAATAACAGAGGGAACTGCTCTTTCTAATCCTTATTGGCAGTATTCAAGGGATAAGATCGCATGTGAAGAATTCCTTATGAAGAAATACCGGGAAGAAGGGTTCCCTGTTACCATAGTCCGTCCTTCACATACTTACGATGAGAGGAATGTTCCTCTTGGGGTGCATGGAAAGAACGGTTTCTGGCAGGTTATCAGAAGGATGCAGGAGGGCAAGCCGGTCATCATACAGGGAGACGGTTCCAGCCTGTGGACACTTACCTGGAACGGTGATTTTGCCATCGGTTATACAGGTCTTATGGGCAACCGGCAGGCTATTGGTGAGGCGTTCCAGATCACTTCCGATGAAGCACTCACCTGGGATCAGATATATAAGACCATAGCAGATGTTCTGGGTGTGGAGCTTAAAGCATATCACGTATCGACGGATTTCCTTGCGGCGGCAGGCGACAAATACGGTTATGATTATACCGGATCGTTAAAGGGTGATAAATCGGTCTCTGTGGTTTTTGATAATTCAAAACTTAAACGTGTGGTTCCGGATATGAGGACAAATGTCAGATTTGATATGGGTGTGAAGATCGCCCTTGACTACGTACTGACGCATCCCGAGGAATGCCAGTGTGACGATCCTGAATTTGACGAGTGGTGTGACCGTGTGATCGCAGCGCTTGAAAAGGCGAAGGCTGAGATCTGATATAAGGAGGAGAGTGATATGAGTATTGACCTTAATGTTATGCCCAAACTTGGCTTCGGCCTGATGCGTCTGCCGGAGAAGGACGGTGTGATCGACCATGAACATGTATGCCGAATGGTGGATAAATACATGGATGCAGGTATGAGCTATTTCGATACTGCGTACGTATATCACGGAGGGAAGTCAGAGACAGCCATCAGGCAGGCTCTGGTAAAACGTTATCCAAGGGAAAGCTTTATGCTGGCTACCAAGCTACCTGCGTGGGAACTGCACAAATACGAAGATATAGAGCGCGTATTTAATGAGCAGCTTGAGCGGACAGGTGCGGGATATTTCGATCTATACCTTCTTCATTCGATAGAAGACGGAAACAATTACGATACCTATGTTAAGTATGACTGTTTCGAATGGGGACTTAAGAAGAAAGAGGAAGGCCTGATAAAGCATTTCGGCTTTTCCTATCACGGAAGTCCGGAACTTCTGACTGAGATACTGGATAAGCACCCTAAGGTGGAGTTTGTCCAGATACAGCTTAATTATCTTGACAGGTCTAATCCCGTGGTACGTTCCCAGGAACTGTATGATATTCTGCATGAGCGTAATATCCCCATAATAGTGATGGAGCCAGTGAGAGGCGGGATGCTGGCAAACATGGGACCGGAGATTGAAGGGAAGTTCAAGGCAAGGCAGCCTGAGAAGTCTGTTGCTTCCTGGGCGCTTCGTTTTGTCGGATCACTGCCCGGCGTGATGACCATACTCTCCGGTATGTCAAACGAAGAGCAGATGACTGATAATATAAATACTTTTAAGAACTTTGAGCCTCTTGCGGAGGATGAGTTTAAGATAGTGGATGAAGTTACTGCGGAGCTCCTGAGCATGCCGCAGATCGGATGTACCGCATGTAAATACTGCTGTGACGGCTGTCCCATGAAGATAAGCATCCCCGATGTGTTCAGGACCATAAACACGTTAAGAAGATATCCTGATGACTGGAGATCGAAAAACTTTTATAATGGACTGGTACAGCGCAGCGGCCGTGCATCAGACTGTGTGGGCTGCGGACAGTGCGAGAGAGTATGTCCCCAGCATCTGCCCATAATACAGCTTATGAAGGAAGCTTCGGAGATACTGGATTAAGGAGGGGATTACGGAATGAGACTTGGAACATCATCACCGCTGAGTCACACATCGCCTGAAGAATGGGCTCAGAAGCAGGTAAAGCTTGGCTGTACGACGGTTGTATTTCCCGTCCAGAGTAATGAAGATGAAAAGAAGATAATCGCATATAAAGATGTTGCAGATAAAGCAGGCTTAAGCATTGCGGAAGTGGGAATCTGGAGAAACGCACTTTCTGCCGATCCGGATGAGCGGAAAAAGAACATGGATTATTGCGTTGAACAGTTAAGGCTTGCGGAATTTCTGGGAGCCAGATGTGCGGTAAATGTGGCCGGTGCATTCGGTGAACGCTGGGACGGCGGTTACAGGGCCAACTTTACTGTAGATGCATGGAAACAGACTGTATCCATGGTACAGGAGATAATCGACAGGGCGGATGTGAAGAATACTTATTTTTCACTGGAACCCATGCCCTGGATGATCCCCACAGGCCCCGGGGAATATGTTAAACTTATGGAGGCGGTAGGGCGTGACCGTTTTGCGGTCCACATGGATATCATCAACATGATAAATTCTGCGGACAGGTATTTTAATCCGGAGGAGATTGTTGATGAATGTGCCGCTGTTTTGGGTAAGCACATCAGGAGCTGCCATATCAAGGATGTACATCTGGACAGCCGATACACACTGCGGCTTGAAGAATGCGGGCCGGGAGACGGTGAGTTCCCGTTAAGATACTATGTAACAAAGATGCATGAGATCGATACTGATATGCCCGTGATACTTGAACATCTGAATACGGATGAGGAGTATATCAGGTTTATGACATATTTAAAGGAGGAGTTAAATGGCTTATACAAGAGTATCTGATGCAAATGAGATAACGGCTAAATACATGGATTCCATACTGATCGAGCAGAGGCTTATAGATTCTGTCGTAGCGGATATATCAACCAGCCTGCTGGGGGAGAATTTTTCGAGCCCGGTCATGACGCCGGCGTTTTCACATCTTGGTCAATATAATGGACGGGAACTGACAGGTCTTGAGGAGTACTCGCTGGCTGCCAGGGAATGCAATATACTTAATTTTTGCGGCATGATGGAAAACGACATGTTTGAAAAGATCATCGACACGGGAGCTAAGACTGTAAGGATAGTTAAGCCTTATGCGGATAACGGAAAGGTGCGCGACCAGCTGGCCTTTGCGGAAGAAGTGGGAGCCTTCGGAGTGGGTATGGATATAGATCATATCTTCGGTGAGACAGGTCTTGATATCGTGATCGGTGAGGAGATGGCCGTACAGACTGAAGACACATTAAGGTCCTATATTGAGTCCACAAAACTTCCCTTTGTCGTTAAAGGTGTACTGAGTGTTGAAGATGCACTTAAGTGTGCGAAGATCGGTGCAAGTGCGATAATTGTAAGTCATCATCACGGACGCCTGCCTTATGCGGTGCCGCCGCTGATGGTACTTCCCGATATTGTCGAAGCTCTGGGGGATGAAGATATAGATATAATCGTTGACTGCGGTATAGCCAGCGGAGCTGATGTATATAAGGCTCTGGCGCTGGGCGCAGACGGTGCGGCAGTCGGAAGATCAATGCTGCCGGCGCTTGAGAAAGACGGTACAGCCGGTGTTTCAGGCTTTATCAGAAAAGTCGGAAACGAACTGCGCTATATCATGAGTGCCACCGGCTGTGAAACTGTATACGATATAGATGATTCGGCTCTGTATTTCACTTAGAGATCGTATGTACTATATCGTCGATAAGTGACTGCAGGCCGTCACCTGCGGACTTTGCGGCAGCATCAGCTTCACGCATACCCTTTTGGAGTACGCCCTGAATAGTATTACCGGTAACAGGAAGCTTTATACCGCATTCACCGCAATAGCTTGCGCGTTCAATATTGTTTTTTCCGCATCTTGGACATATCATTTTGAGGTACCTCTGAAAAATATTTGCCTGATTATAGCAGATTGAAAAGACATAGTCAAAAAATAATGATCACCCCTTGACAGGGTGATCATTATTTGATATTATTCAATTGCGCACAAGTAAATGGTACAAAAGCGAATATGGGGCGGCGATATGAAGAAGAAAAACTACGACAGCTTAAAACTCAGCAACCAGGTTTGTTTCCCTTTATACGCATGTTCCAAGGAGCTGGTGAGACAGTACGGCCCCTTTCTTAAGGAATTGGATCTTACATATACGCAGTATATAGTGATGATGGTCATGTGGGAAAACGAGGTAGCATCTTCAAGGGAACTGGCAGAATACCTGCATCTGGATTACGGAACACTCACGCCGGTGCTCAAAAGGCTGGAACAGGCATCCTATATAAGCAGGGAGCGTTCCGCTGAGGATGAGAGGCTTCTGACCATAAAGCTTACGGATGAAGGGAGGAAGCTTAAAGACAGGGCAGTACATATTCCGCCGTGTATAGCAGAATGTATGGGACTGACTATGGATGAATTCAGGGCGTTATATGAATTGACATACAAGGCACTCAGAAACATGGAAGAAAAGAACAATTGAAAAGGAGGAAGTTTATATGGCTACAGTTTATGATTTTACTGTTAAGGACAGAAAAGGCAATGATGTAAGCCTTAAGGATTATGCCGGTAAGGTGCTGCTGATAGTAAATACAGCTACTGGCTGCGGCTTTACACCTCACTACGATCCGCTGGAAAAGATGTATAAAGATTTTAAGGATAAAGGTCTTGAGATACTTGATTTTCCCAGCAACCAGTTTGCAAATCAGGCTCCCGGCTCTGATGATGAGATCCATCAGTTCTGTACCATGAAGTTCGGAACGGAATTCCCCCAGTTCGCAAAGATAGATGTCAATGGGGATAATGCGGATCCGCTCTTTGCATTCCTTGCCGGAGAGAAACCTTTCGAAGGATTCGGAAAGGG
>JAFYCS010000002.1 GCA_017539565.1 Lachnospiraceae bacterium | reverse complement strand
GAGATGGTTCCTGTTACCAGGGCGCATGCACTGGAGGATGTGGAAAAGGAGAGGATATCCAGACAGCTTGAGCAGACAGCGGAAAGCGGTTACAGGCTGGATATGGTGCAGTCCAATTTCGGAGCTGTAGGCTGGGTGGTATTTCAGATATTCCAGGCTTTATGTCTTGCTTTTACCGGATATCTTGCCCTGAATGGAAAGATAATGGTGGGAGATATCACTTTTTATCAGACCGGATTTACGACGGTGGTCAATCAGTTTACCGCACTTATCAACCTCCTGCCGGTTATGACCAAGGGGCTTGAGTCGGTAAGTTCTATAGGCGAGATACTGTCGAGTGAGGATATAGAGCATAACGAAGGTAAGGAAGAACTGGAAAATCTCAGGGGAACGTATGAGATACACCGTGTTGTTTATACTTATCCCGGGACAGAACAGAAAGTGCTGAACGGTCTAACCATGAAGGTGAAGCAGGGAGAGACCATAGCTTTTGTAGGAGAGTCCGGTGCCGGAAAATCCACCCTGCTGAACATGCTGATAGGATTCATGCTTCCCGACAGCGGAAATATACGTGTAGATGGCAGAGATCTTGGGGATATAAATCTTAAGAGCTATAGGCGATTTATATCGGTTGTGCCGCAGATGCCTCTTTTGTTTACGGGGACACTTCGTGACAATATCACATACGGTATGGAAAATGTGAGCGAAGAAGAGCTCGACAGAGCTGTTGAAGCGGCAAACCTGAAGAACTTTGTATCCAATCTGCCGGACGGGCTTGATACGATGATCGATGAGCATGGCGGAAATCTGTCCGGAGGGCAGCGCCAGAGGATATCCATAGCGCGGGCGATAATCAGGGATCCAAAGGTTATAATCCTTGACGAAGCGACTTCCGCACTGGATGTGGTATCCGAAAGAGAGATACAGGAAGCGCTGAACAGGCTCGTTCGCGGACGCACGACATTTATAGTTGCGCATCGTCTCTCAACGGTAAAGAATGCCGACAGGATAATAGTTCTTTCGGAAGGAAAAGCCGTTGAAGACGGAAATTATAATGAACTGATGGAAAAAAGAGGGATATTTTATCATATGGAAAAGATCCAGATAAATGAGACTTAATGTCACAGAAAATAATCCGGGTCGGAAGGGGATAAAGAAACATGAAATTTCTAGAGATTGACAGTCCTTTTATGAGAGTACTGGGAAGGATCGCGGATCTGATGATAATAAACTTTCTGACAATCCTCCTGTGTATTCCCGTAATTACGGCAGGTGCGGCATTTACCGCCATGCATTATGTTCTGCTCAAGATAGTAAGGGATGAAGAGGGTTATATAGTCAAACAGTATTTCAGGTCTTTTAAGGAAAACTTTCTCCAGGCGACCATACTCTGGATAGGCATGCTGGCTGTATCGGCAGCCCTGTTTGTTGACTGGCGCATCATGCGGATGCAGGGTGATCAGTTTTCGGGAGTGATGCTCATACTGCTTTTTGCAGCGGCACTGGCATCATACCTGATAATGATATATATATTCCCGGTTCTTTCGAGGTATAAGAATACCATACGTGGCACACTGAAGACATCATTGTCCATGTCTGTATTGGGCATACTTACTCTTCGGACAATAGCTTCGGCAATCCTTATCCCTCTTCCGTTTATACTTGCATTATTGTTCGGATATGCTTCGGTACCGTTTTTTGCGGTGATATGTTTCTCGGGTCCGGGCTACCTCAGGGCCATGATGTACAGCGGTCTTTTTGATAAGTATGAAGGCAAAGAAAAGAATTCCGATGGTGAGAATGAGGAATCGGAGTAAGCTGATAATCTTTTAAGCTGCAGGAAGAATTTAAATACAGACACGAAAGGAACAGCAGGATGAGAATAGGAATACGACTGCATGACACTAAGGAATGTGAGATAAAGGAAAGGCTTGATATAGTACGGGAACAGGGCTTTTGCTGTGCGCATATTGCTCTTGCCAAGACTGCGGGGCTTCCAAAGGAAACAGAGGCATTGACACCCGGATATGCGCTGTGGCTCAAAAGGGTATTCGCAGAGGCCGGCATAGGTATTGCCGTGCT
>JAFYCS010000053.1 GCA_017539565.1 Lachnospiraceae bacterium | reverse complement strand
TTGTTGTTAAGTCCCGTAGTACGGCTGTCCTCCGAGCGCTTAAGGTCCTTTGCAAAAACGCGGAAGGACTTTGAACGGTCAACAGTTTCTCTTAAATCTTCTGTGTTTCTCATATTAATCTCTCCTTTGTATTATGTATGTACGTTTTCTGTTACCATGTGTCATATACCATAACTATTCAGAACCTATCGGATCCGCCAGTTACGGCAGCCCACTATTAAGGATTTGCATCGCAAATGCTTCGGGCTGTCATGTATAGCTACGGTGCACTTACCATTTCTCAATGATTCCGGTGGCTATGCCGAACTCGATAGCTTCCTCAGCATCAAGGTAGCAGTCTTCTTTAGTTTTTTCATACACTTCCTCAAGTGTATGTCCGCTGCGCTCAGCGATGATGCCGCCGATTATCGCCCTGGTCTCCATAAGCTTCACAGCCTCTTTTTCAAGTTCAAGAGCCTTCTTGCTGCCTGAAAGCCCGGCTATAAGGGGGTCGTGGATCATTACCTTGCAATGTGGCAGCATAAGCCGACGCTCGCCTGCAAGGAAAAGTATGGACCCCATACTGGCGGCCGTTCCTATACATACAGTACGCACCGGACTCTCCAGCATACCTATGGTGTCATAGACTGCCAGGCCGCTTACCACCTCACCTCCGGGGGAATTGATGCAGATTGTTATCTCTTCACCCGGCGCATCCTTGTCCAGGAAAAGCAGGTACTCTATAAGCTCGTTGGAACTCTCCGGCGTCACCTCCTCAGTGAAAAAGAGCATCCTTGACTTAAGCAGTCCGCTCTCCGGACCATACGCGTCTATTCCTCTTGCTGACTCGTGTAAAATTAATCCTTTCATACGCTTTACCTCCTGTTGGTTGTTGTGCATCCTTTCGGATGCCGGTCTGTGACTACTGTTCTGTCTGCTGCATTACCACCGCATAGTGCAGGCATTTTGTGGGGCGGACATTCCCTCACTTTATTGTGGACCCACCAAAAAACCGCCGGAATCTTTCCGGCGGTCTCCCGCATTTGTTTCAAACATCAAATTTATTTTTCAGTACACCCATGTCAGCCCGTACAACGATTCTTGAATAACTTTAATTTGCAATCTATGTACTAGGACTTCGGGCTTTTCTTAGCATTTACTTTGCCGCCTGCAATTATTATGCATTTCTTTTTATTGTTCGTCCACTTCTTAAACTTCACCGGATCCTTGTCGCCGGTATAGTACCACTTCCTCTTCTCGGGATCCCATCTTGCACCTAAGGCTTTAGCCTCATCTTTCTGTTCAAAGGGACAGTCGATGTAGTGCTTCTCATTCTTTATTCGGTTCCTTGCTGCCTGCTTTGCCCGTTCTTCAGCCTTTCTCTCATAAGCAGTCGAATCCCAAACAGCAGAATCATATGCGTCCTGCAGATCATCACCTTCAGCTCCAAGTATTTCTTCCCAATCAATTCCCATTGTAAATGTCCTCCTTTTCTATTTGATAATTATTAACGCAAACTTTTTCTGTTTTACAGCCTTGCCACCTTCCCGTACCGCCTCATATCCCTTCCGCAGTCTCCGCTAAGTACCATTATCGTGCTGTTCTGAAGGCTTTTGGGAACCATCGGCATATCATTAAAATAACCGTCTGTAAGTATCAGCATCAGATATGGGCGTATCCGGTTCTTTTCAATGTATTCGTACACACACTTAACATCCGTGCCGCCGCCCCAGTAGGGCTTACAATTCAGCAGATCCTCTTTTGTACAGATATTCTTATGAACATCACTTACATCTGTATCCCAGTATGCCAGGTTCAGCGTACAGGAATAAGAGCTCAGGACCTGCTTAAGCTGCGTCATGAATTGCATAATGGTTTCTTCAGATATGGATCCCGAAGTATCCACAAAGGCCCATATCTCACCAAGATCAGTTTCATCCGGATCAGCCCCCGGTACTATCATACCCATATGCAGGTATTTGCGCTCGGGCCTTAAGTAAGAGGAATCGTCTGCTTCACTTTCCTGCAGGTATTCCCTTAGAAGGCTTTCCCAGGGCAGATATTTAGGCTTTGTAAAATACAGTTCTGAAAGGATTTCCGGTGGCTTTCCTCCAATACCCACCGCCTTTTTTATCGCATCCTTGATCATACGGCGAAGCACTTCTTCCTCTTCCGGCGAAAGATCCTCATAGTCTCCCATCAGATCCGAAGGCATCATTCTTCCTATACACGGTTCCGCCATAGCATTCCTGAATCTCTCAATCATAATCTTTATGCGTTCATCTTCTGAATTGTACAGCTCATCATAGTAAACTTCCGCATTTTTCTCATTCCAGTCCATCTGGTAGTGGGGATAAACTGCTCCTTCCGGTCCCGTATAACCATTCTCCCTAAGTGTCATATTTATCACATAGTCTGTTGCAATGTTCCAGATTACCGGATCCCTTCCTTTCTTTCTTGAAAAATGCATGAGAAGTATATGTAACAGCTCATGCAGCAGAAGGAATTTAAGTTCTTTTCCATTAAGACTCGCTACAAACCCGGGGGAATAGATTATCCTGCGTCCGTCTGTTGCTGCTGTCCCGCAGCTTTCATCTTCCACCAAAGGGATGTGGGAAAGTATCGTCCCGTAAAAAGGCTGCTCCAGCAGTATGTTTGCCCTGATGTCTTCAATTCTGTCTTTTATATCCTGATTCATAGTCCCTCCTGTCTGCCGGACCTGTCCGGCTTGTTTTCTATCCTGCAGGCTTACTACGTTTCAAAAAAGTCTCTGCCGGCTATGCGAGTATATTGATCAGCCTGAATCGCCTCATATAGTGATGCCTGATATTAAAGTAGTTCACTGCATCTTCGTCATAATCAATGCGACCGTTTTCATCAGCTATCATAAAAGCATGATCCTCGCCTGCCGGAGCAACTGAATTATAAGCCCTGAAAACATCATACTTTTTTCCTTTGTAGCATACATCAGCAGTATCAACGTCATAATTCAGGCAGATGCCTATTACCATCTGCAGCGCCGCTCCTTCATCCTGATAGTACAGGATATAGTACAGATTACAGATAATAGCTTTACGGATGACACATCTTTCCTTATCACTCATGTTATCCACTAAAAGCCGGCTTATCCTGTCAATATCTTCCGAAGGCTTCGGATTGTGCCTTCCGTAGAGTGATACCACGCTGACCGCATCTCCCATGATCAGTGATGTATATGGCCCATAACTTAACTCATTAAACGCTTCTCCATATTTTAACTTATGGTCAATGTCATAGCTGTCAAGACTGCTCTTTTTCTTGTAAAGACTCACCCGTGGAAGGGAGTAATCATCATTAGTAAACAGATACTCCATGCTGTGGCCCGGCAGGAGATACCCATCGTCAGTTGTTTTACACGTTGAAATAAACTCAAGCCTTTCAGCCTGTTCTTTCGAGAGTCTGAAGATTATCTTCGTAGTGCCCAGTATATCCTGCGGAACCTCTATTTCCGTTACCCTCCGCGTAAATTCAAGCACCGAAGCATGAATAAGCTCCGGCTGTGCGGCCACAAAACGGATTCCGGGAGAGATCACAACTTTCTTCAGCTGTTCTTTGCCTATCCTCAGGCATCCCTGTCCGAGACGATCAATATACCTTCCCCCAAGATACGCCGGGACCTTGGCTATGCCGTCAGTACTCTTAACCTCCATATACAGGAGGGTAGTCCCTGCAATAACATACTGGTCTGTCCAGACCCAGTTATTGATCTGTTGCAGATCGTACCTCCCATTTGTAGGCTTTGCATGATTTTTGGCTCTTTTGCCGTAAAGCCTGAGCACATCGATCATCTTAGCTGCCAGGCGGTTTATGGTATCCGCATTCTTAAACCATCGCTCCCGCCTTCGCTTGCTGTAATTTGCAATCTCATCCATCACTTTGGGATAAAAGCCCACAAGAGCCATCATGGTATCGTAGGAAAGATCCGTGTTAAACCCCTGCATCTCGGAAAACTCAAATATGCTGAGCATTTCCATAAGTGCCAGATGATTGCTCTCCGATTTCTCCAGTGAATATATCTTTCTGATAAAATTCACATAGTTTGTGTTATTATCCATAGCACCTCCTTTCCGCCGCACTTTCTTGCGGCACCCTTGAAAGAATTTTGATAACTGTCAGACCTGCCCGCTATGCACAGACTACAACCTTGTCCATGCGGTCCAGATACTTCTCCATTTCCTGATCATCTATTTCGTAAATAACGGACTTGATGACATTCGGATTGACCTTCAGCAGCCGCTTCATAGCGTAGGTAACAAACTCAGTACGCTTAAGCCTTAAGATGCAGTCGATGATGCTATGAAGTATTTCACGGTCTTTTTCAGAAAGCTTAGATGCGATGGAAGATCTGCACACAATTGCCGCCTTTGAAGTCAGATGATCGATTATCATTTCGATCTCTGCCGGATCAGCGGGTGCCGGAATACTGCCTTCAATAAACTTATCGATCATTATTCCGTAATCCTTCTCACAGAACTGGAAGAATTTATGTGCCTCCACGTCGCCGATGTTGCCGATGATCTTTAACCTGACAGCAGGACTGTTTATATCATCAGCACAGTTAAGTATTTCGCTTACCCTGGTCCAGGAACGCGGCGTGGCAAATACCATTTCGTCAGTGCCGTTCTTCTGGGTATGCAGTGAATCAGGATAGCAGTTTAAATAC
>JAFYCS010000052.1 GCA_017539565.1 Lachnospiraceae bacterium | reverse complement strand
TTATGTTACCGTTTATGACTTTCACTCCCGAAATCTCCACAACCTGATCTCTGTAGCAGGATATGCCTGTGGTCTCAAGATCGAATATTACATAATCCGAAAGATGTTCGTTTAATTGTTTTCCTTTAGTTTTACCAAGCAGGTGCTCGGAAGATATTTGTTCTGCCAATACTCCTGAAGAGTTGTTCTTTCCTTTAAAGCCTGTAATAAGTACCATATTCAGTATGCTCCCTGTTCAGCCTGCAAGGCTTTCTCCTTGAGGCATTTATCCTTCTGCATATTATATATGTAATATGAGGTTAGATGCAATCTGTTTAACTGGTGGGCTCAGCCGGATTACGATCATTATGGTGAGTGGCTGGCAGAAACTGTAAATATGTTGCAGAAAGCAGATACAAATGAAGATTAAGACGGGGCCGGTGATGAAATTTAACATATGTTGCAGGAGATATAGAACAAGAGACATAATTGCTTTATACGATAGATACGTCACGATAATAAGGAAAAACAAAATTCTTATAAAATTATAATATTTTTGAATTAAAACAAAAAGATAGAGCATTATCCCTGCAGAAGAGAGGATCCGGAAGAGAAAAGATGATCATCGGAAATGACAGGGAGGTAAGAATAATGAACACAACAGATACCATAGATATCAGCGGTCTGGAACTGGATGAGTTCGATGATGCCAACTGAACATTGAGATGAATGAGAAGATGAAAATAAGGCTTGCCTTTGCGGCGGCCACGATCATACTGGTATTTATTGAAGTAATGATCGCATTGTTTGTACATGACCGTATTGTCAGACCGTATGTCGGGGATATTATTGTAGTTATCGTTATCTATACTTTTATGAGGATATGGATTCCTCAGGGGCATAAGCTGCTCATACCGGCAATATTTATCTTTTCGGTACTGGTGGAGCTGCTGCAGTATATTAACATAGTAGGTATCCTTGGACTGTCGGACAGCCGGTTTTTCAGGATCCTCATAGGAGGCGTATGTGATCCTAAAGATATAGTCTGTTATGCCATCGGATGCCTGATACTTGTTGGATGTGAGCATATAAGCAAAAAACGTGAAAAGACTGCCTGATAAGCAGTTTTTTTATTGCCTGCCGCAGCGAGCAGGAAATGCGGAGCCGGTCTTATATATTGGACTTGATTTCGGACCACAGAAAACAATATAATGGAAAGCGTATGGTATTGTTTTGACATATGGGCATAAGGAGATTTGACTATGGGAGATGTTATTGCGATCACGTGCCCGCATTGCGGGGGACAGGTAGAACGTGCCAGTAATGAATATTTTGCAAAATGTCCGTATTGCGGAGTCGAGATAGCCTTTAACGAGATCAGGGAGGAGGCACAGGTAGGGGCGTACCGCGAAAGGTTAGATGTTCTCGAGCAGAGTGAAAGTACTGACAGGGAAAAGCGCCTGACAATGCAAAGATGGGTAAGGATACGCAATATCTCTTTTGCGGCGATGAATCTTACAAACTTTCTGGCATTTGTTTTGGTCGGTTGTGACACGATGGGCGGGATCGACAAATGGGTACCGGCAGGAGCGCTGTTAATGCTGGTGACCCTCGCAGGTTTTCTGGCGGCAGTTCCCCTTTTAGCTGTCAATTATCCGGGGTATAATGCTTTATACAAAAAGGAAGAAAAATTCGGTAAAGTCAGAATGTTCTTTGTACTCGGAGGAGTCGGGATAGGGCTTTTCCTCTTATCTGCCATTGCGGCATATATAGTATTAAGCTTGTTATTCGGATAACCGGTAATAAGGCATCGGGACAGTACCTGCATATACAGCGGTAACATTAAATGGTATAATACCGGCGTTGTTTATAAATGAACAGGAGGTAACAGAGATGGTAAAACATGTTATTCTCTGGAAGCTTAAAGAAGAGTATTCCGGCGAAGAAGCTGCAGAGATAAAAAAAGGTGTAAAGAACGGCCTTGAGGGGCTTAAGGGTGAGATACCCGGACTTATTGATATCAGGGTTTATACAGAACCTCTGGATAGTGCCAACTGTGATATGATGCTTGATTCCTGTTTTGAAAATGAGGAAGCGTTAAAGGGATATACCGTGCACCCTAAACATGTGGAAGTGGCTACAACGAAGGTCAGACCCTTCGTGGCATCAAGGACAGTCATGGACTGTGAGGCATAAAAACTAAACTGATGAAGATACTCTGGCTTTGTAACATGATGCTGCCGGTGATAGCGCAGCAGTTCAATATTGAAGCTTCCAACAAGGAGGGCTGGATCTCCGGTCTTGCGGATGTGCTGCTTACACATCAGGCGGAAAACGGTATCGAGCTTTCGATAGCATTTCCTTTACCGGAGGGGGCATTACGCGCCGGGAATGCTCTTGTTGAACGGGAGCTTATGATAGAAGATACAAAGCTTAAATGCTACGGTTTTTCCGAAGATACCCTGAATGCACATTATTACGACAGTGCTTTGGAAGACATCATGGACAGGATCATAAAAAGTGCGGAGCCCGACATGGTACATTGTTTCGGAACGGAATATCCGCATACCCTGGCGATGTGCAGGAGATTTCCGGATAAGTCTAAGATACTGATCACGATCCAGGGGCTTTGCAGCGTATATGCAAATGTATTCGAAGCAGATCTGCCGGACGAAGTAGTAGTTGATGTAACTTTCCGGGACTTCCTGAAAAAAGACAGCATTCCTGAGCAGAAGGCCAAGTATATCGCCCGCGGAGAGAATGAGACAGAAGCTATCAGGCTGGCAGGAAATATAGGAGGACGTACTCCCTGGGATAAACATTATGCGAAGGAGTACAATCCTGATGCAAAGTATTTTGAAATGAGGGAAACCCTCCGTGCGAACTTTTATGAAGGACAATGGAAAAAGGAAGATTGCGAAAAGCATTCGATCTTTTTAAGCCAGGGTGATTACCCTATCAAAGGTTTGCATTATATGCTGCTGGCAATGCCTGCGATATTGAAAGAGTTTCCGGATGCACATGTATATGTGGCCGGAAACAGTGTGGTGTCATATAAGACACTGAAGGATAAGATAAAGATCCCGGCGTATGGAAAGTATCTCCGCAGCCTGATGAAACAATACGGACTGGAAGATAAGCTTACCGTCTTAGGGAAGCTGGACAGTGCCGCTATGAAGGAGCGTTATTTAAAGAGTTCTCTTTTTGTGTGCTGTTCGGCGATAGAGAATTCACCCAACTCCCTTGGAGAAGCCATGCTTTTGGGAATGCCGTGTGTAACTGCGGATGTAGGCGGTATCCCGGGTATTTTCGATGCGGATAAGGACGGCATAATGTATAAGGGCACCGTGTACAGGGAAAACAGTTTTGAGACTGAAGAAACGGACGACGCTCTGGATACGGTTGCAAAGAATCTGTCCGATGCGGTGATAAAAATGTGGAGTGATGAAAAGAAGGAAAGTGAGTATTGCAGGAATGCAAGAGAGCATGCACTTCGAAATCACGACAGACAAGCAAATTACGAACAGACGCTTAAAGTATATACAGAGATAGCCGGGGCGTGACAGATATGAGTGAACAGACATTGATAACGGTCATAATACCGGTGTACAACATAATGGAATATCTGCCGCGCTGTGTTCACAGTGTGACTGCGCAGACTTATAAGAACCTCCAGATAATACTGGTGGATGACGGATCTACGGATGGTACGTCGCAGCTGTGCGATAAACTGGCAAAGGAAGATTACAGGATACAGGTTTATCATAAAAAGAACGGCGGGTCTTCATCTGCAAGAAATGCAGGACTGCTTCTCAGGGAAGGAGCATATGTCGGGTTCGTTGACAGTGATGATTATATCGAACCGGATATGTATGAAAAACTGTATAACGGTATGAAGGAGAGCGGAGCCTGTATCGCACAGGCAGGGCGTGACGAGATCGATGAACAGGGAAACAGACTTCCCGATATCTGTGTACCGCCGGAGAAAACCACTCTGTATTCCAATACGGATTTCCTGCGTGAACTTCTTCTGCATAAAGGAGACTGTTCCTTCTGTACGAAACTCTTCCGCAGCGAACTCTTTGAAGAAAGATCTTTTCCGGAAGGAAAACTGAATGAGGATTTCCGGCTGCTGGTCCAAATGCTTACGGAAGGTGCAGAGATCCTTTCACTGCCTGACCGATGTTATCATGTATTCTACCGTCAGGGATCCAATTCCCGCAAAAAAGATAAGAACGAATTCTCCCGTGTGTTTGCAGACAGTGTGGATAATGCGGATGATGTGGCTGAGAATGTTGAAAAGTATTTTCCGGAGCTTAGGGAAGTATCGTTCCGTTTTGGCATCTTCCAGCGTCTTGAATATCTTTTGCATATCCCAATCCCGCAGATGCGGCGTGATAATGTGTTTTATATGAATGTGGTCAGGTATTTGCGGAAAAACTGGTGGAAGGGAATGAAAAACCCTGTCCTGACTAAGAAGAACAAAGTGTATCATACGCTTTTTGCGCTGGCGCCCAGAACGATAAGAGTGGTTCATAAACGTCTTAAACGGTTATAAGATCATCGGAAATGAAAGCGATAAACATATACTCACTTACAAGAATAAACGATCCGCTTTTGTTATCAAAATTGGAAAGACAGATGTCGGGACGAAGCGGACATTTAAAGATAAAGGCCTGGGAGACTGAGGGCCTCAGGGCTTTTTGTTCGCGCCTCTCGGAAGTTTATGAACAGGCTGCGGGGATCAGGTTCTATTATTCTTTCAGTATGCCCAAGCTCGGGAAGGAATTCGATCTGCTGCGTATTAATGATGAGTATGTGGTGAACATAGAATTAAAGAGCGGTAATGTTACCGATGAAGCCATACAAAGGCAGCTGGTGCAGAACCGCTATTATATATCGGCACTTGAAAGGAATATGGTCTTCTATACATATATAAGCAGCGCAGACCGTCTGGTGAGACTGAGTAACAGCGGCCGTCTTCTGGAGGCGGACTGGAGTGAACTGGCTGATGTGTTAAAACGCCAGGGAAGCTGCAGTACTATGGATATAGAAGATCAGTTTAAGGAAGAACGTTATCTTATATCACCTCTTACTGATCCCGCACGTTTCCTGCGCCAGGATTATTTTCTTACATCCCAGCAGAGAGATATCAAAAAACAGATACTGCGTAATATGGATGTGCCTTTTCAGGGTTTTACCGGATTTCCGGGTACCGGAAAGACAATACTGCTGTACGATATAGCAATGCAGATATCCAGGAATGACAGGGTATGCGTATTCCATCTGGGACCGCATACGGCGGAGCTGGAACAGCTGGACAGCAGGCTTAAGCGTATAGATTTCTATTATCTGACAGAAGATGCACGGCTTAATGTACCCGGCGGGTATTCGGTCATATTTGTTGATGAGGGCCACAGGATAGATGAAAACATCCTGGAACAGATACAGGCATATGCAAAGAGCTGGAATGCTCCGGTGATCATTTCCTATGACAGGGAAGATGCCATACATGAAGAGGAGACCGGAAACGGCGGGGCCAAAATGTTAGAAGCTCTTCCGGGATTTGTAAGATACCGCCTTACAAACAGGATAAGACTTAACAGTGAGCTCTCGGCTTTTATACGCTGTGTAATGTGGCTGGGAGATAAGAACCACAGGGCTTCGTATCCGTCGGTAACGCTGGCATATGCCCGGGATCCGGAAGAAATACGTCTCCAGCTTAAAAGCCTTCAGGATGAAGGATACGTATATATATCGGATGCAGCGGTATGCAGCGATATCACCGGTGATTCCGGAGACGGTGTGCGTATTGAAGTGACGGAAGCAGCATGTAAAGAATATGATGATGTTGTGATGCTCATGGATAATTCTTTTATCTATGATGAATACGGATATTTAAGACACAGTAATGATAACTATGCTGATCAGCGTGTGCGCAGGCTGTTTCACGGTCTCAGCCGCGCCAAAAAGAGAGTGGCGCTTCTTGTATATGATAATGCGGAAGTATTTAAGGCATTGCTTTCCATAGTGCAGCGTTAGCAGTTTCCGGTATGAACATTATTAAGATGCTTTCTTGCGATATCTGCCAGAGCATATACCCGCTTTACATCCGTGGGACCGCGGTCCTGCATGTGATATCGCGGAAAGAAGCGTGAGACATGCAAAGGTATATCTTTTCCGCCCGGTAGTGAGGATACCCACGAAGCCAGTTCATCCATTTCTTCAAAGGAATCATTTTCTCCCGGGATTATCAGGCAGCTTAGTTCTACATGTGAAAAGTCCACAGCTTTTGTGATAAAATCCATTACCGTCTTTCTGTTACCGCCTGCAAGCTTTTCATAAAAACGGTCGCTGAAGGCTTTCAGGTCTATGTTCATAGCATCTATATTTCCGCGCAGGGCCTCGCAGGTCTCTTCCGTGGCAAGACCTGCTGTTACGAGGACAGTCTTGAGGCCGCGGTCGTGAATGATTTTTGAACAGTCCAGAACATATTCCAGTCCGACAAGGGGCTCGTTATACGTAAAGGCTACGCCTATGTTTCCTTCGGGGATAAAACGTTCAGCCAGTCCCGCAAGCTCCCCGGGACTTATTATGCGTGAGAGCTGTTTAAGCCGGTCGAGGTCTGCAGGATGTGATATCTCATGATTCTGACAGAAGGGACAGGAGAGATTGCAGCCGTAACTGCCCACAGAGAGTATGCTGCTACCGGGATAGAAATGTGCCAGAGGCTTCTTCTCTATAGGATCCAGTGCGATCGAAGTGACACAGCCGTAGTTATCGGCTGTTATGATACCGTTGCGGCATACCCTGGCAAGACAGCGTCCGCGCTGTCCTTCATTCAGATCACAATGATGTATACAGAGCCCGCATTCAGCCATGTTAAGTCCCCCCTTTTATAAGTTTCAGTTAATCATGTACAGGCATTATTGTCAAGGGATGAGGAACGTCCCTGTAACCGTACTGTTTGTTTGACATGACCGGATAAATCGGGGTATAATGCGGGCGTTACAGGCCATAAGCAGATCAAAGGAGCAGTCGTGAAATACTATCTGAACGGAAAACAGGCACAGGAAACGGACCGGTATACACAGGAAATAACAGGTATACCCGGTATCGTATTAATGGAAAGGGCGGCACTGAAGCTGGCTGAACGTATAGATGATGCCTGCAGAAAAACAGAAGGATTTAATAAGAAGAAAGATAAGATACTGGCTGTAGCCGAAAGCGGCAATAACGGCGGGGATGCCGTTGCTGCTGTCCGAATACTCAGATGCATGGGGTATGATACTTATGTATACGAGATAAACGGCATAGGGAAGAAGAGCGAGTCTTACATAAAGCAGATCAATATAGCAAAAAACTCTTCCGTAGGATTTATCGAACAGGGAAATTTATCGGACAGCAAATTAGAGGATGTTTTTGCAGAGTACCGGGTTATCATAGACGGTATATTCGGAGTGGGACTGAGCCGTGAGGTGAGCGGTATACATGCGGATGTTATCAGTGCTGTCAATGCCGCTGCGCTGAAAAACGATATCACGGTAGTGGGATGTGATATCCCCAGCGGTATCAGCAGCGATACAGGGCATATACTGGGGACGGCAGTTAAGTGTGATATTACCGTAACCTTTCAGTACATTAAATACGGAATGTTGCTTAATGAAGGCAGGGAGTACTCCGGCAGGATCATATGTGAAGATATAGGATTGTACCGCGCACAGACAGTATCGGCGCTGGCAGAAATCCTGCCGGCTGCAGCGGGGCCTTACATATATTATGAATATGATGACGAAGAGATCGCAGATCATATTCCGTTAAGGAAAGCTGATTCGAATAAAGGGGATCGCGGGAAAGTGCTGATCGTAGCCGGATCAAAGGAAGTATACGGGGCACTGTATATGTGTGCAGAGAGCTGTTTCCGCAGCGGAGCCGGACTGGTAAAGATAGTGAGCGACAGGGTAAACAGAGACCTGTGCATGGATAAGCTTCCGGAAGCTATGATGCTTACCTATGAAACGGGTTCCGTCGACAGTACTTTTGATGAAGAGTATAAAAAAGCTGTAGAATGGGCGGATGTTATACTGGCAGGTCCGGGACTCGGGACCGGAGAAATGTCGGTACATCTTATCGAAAAGCTGGCTGAATACTGCAGTTCCGGACAGAGTCTGGTCCTGGATGCAGATGCACTCAATATCATTTCAGGGATGAATGCGACGGAGTTTTTTGATGCATTAAAAGTTAAACTTGGATATGAGCATGTTATCATCACACCTCATATGGGAGAGATGCTGCGTCTTCAAAAAGAAAGCTATACAATGATGCAGCTTAAAGACTACAGAGCAAAAACTGCAGCGGAATATGCGGAAAGAAACGGGATCATCTGTATCTTAAAGGATGCCAGGACAGTGATAGGATGTACCGGTTCCATAAAAGGCAGAAAATTATTGTATGTCAACACTACCGGTAATCCGGGTATGGCAAAAGGCGGATCCGGTGATGTGCTGGCAGGTATTGTAGCAGGTATCATTGCGCAGAATAAGGATGATGAGCTGACCAACTATGAGATGTGCTGTGCCGCAGTCAATATCCACGGACGTGCAGGAGACATGGCATGTGCTGCTAAAGGTGAAGCGCAGATGCTGGCAAGAGATATCATCGAGAACACAGAGAAGGTCCTTTTGTACGCAAAAGAAAGGGGTTTTTAATGAACAGCAGATTTAAAAGAGTTATATCATCTGTCATTGTATTGATATTTATAGTGATGGTTTTCTGGGATCCGGATCAGGGAAGTGTTGCAAAAGCAGCCGATCCGGAGAATGATTATTCATCCATCCTTGCGATGTCACTTGACTTCTTTGATGAAAACGCATGCGGTAACGATGTGGACAGCCTGGGCATAAGCTGGAGAGGAAAGTGCCATACATATGATTCCGGGGCTTCCCTTGCGAAAGCAGATAATTATCCTGCGCAGTACAGTTCGGTGATCGATCCTGACGGTGACGGGACAGTTGATGTGTCGGGAGGATATCATGACGCCGGAGACCATGTAAAATTTAATCTGACCATGGGCTTTGCAGGCAACAGTCTGGCGCTTGCAGCTTATCTTTATCCTGATGCATTTGAGGATGCCGGTGCTAAGGAACATTTATTAAAGATAGCAAAACGCAATGCCGACTATCTGATGAAGACCACATTCCTGGATGACAGCGGAGAAGTGGTAGCTGTATGCCATGTTGTAGGTAACGGAAATACCGACCATAACGACTGGGATTCACCTGAGAATCAGACATACGAGCGCATAACCTACTGGCTGACTGCCCAGTATAATAATACCGCAGTCTGCTGTGAGATGGCCGGAGCGATAGCAGGTACGGCATGGCTGTATAAGGATACGGATGCGGCTTATTCAAAACAGTGCATTAAATATGCCAGGGCACTTCTTAAATTCGGAAAAGAAAATCAGGGCAATCATCTCAACGGATTGAGTACGTTTTATGATACAGCAGGTTATTACGGAAGTGAGACCATGTACGGACTAGATGAGACCGCTCTGGCAGAAGCATGGCTCTGGTTGCTGAATGAAGGAGAGAAACCTGTTTATGAACCAAACAGTGGCTGCTACATATATCAGGGCGTATATTACGGAGACTATTATTTCTACAGCTGGGATAAAGTATGGCAGGGCTTTGCAGCCCTTATGTATAAGAAGACCGGAGATGCGGCATATGCACAGGCACTAAAGGATGCATATGATAATCAGAAGGGACTGTCGCAGGATCAGTATAGCACCTTGGGCGTGACCTGGGGTGTTTCCAGATATAACTGTGCACTGCAGATGACGGCACTGATGCTTGCCGGAGGTGACGCGGATTCGGCATATGCAAAAGCATCGAGATTCCAGATGGATTATATACTGGGAAATAACAGTTACGGTTACAGTTTCCTGATAGGATACGGTAATAATCCCACACATATTCATCACCGCGCGGCTAATCCGTCAAAAGGCGAAGCAAAGTATGTGCTGAAGGGAGCGCTTCTGGGCGGGCCGGATGAAAAAGGATATCAGGACTATGTCGACAGCTATCAGTATACGGAGAGTGCGCTTGATTACAGCGGTTGTTTTATACTTGCATGTTCCGGACTTGCAGAGCTTTATCCGTCAGGGAATATACCTTCGGATCCCACGCCTGAAGATAAGCCTACACCGGAAGATACACCTACCCCGACTCCGTCGGAGAACGTGACACCGACGCCATCGGCGAATGCAACTCCTATAGCAGAGGCAACAGCAACCCCGACACCTTCAGCGAATGCAACGCCTACGGCAGAGGCAACAGCAACCCCGACGCCATCGGCGAATGTAACGCCTGCAATAACGGTAACACCTGCTGTTACGCCTGCGGGGACTCCCACGCCGTCTCCGGAGCAGCCGGCAGATATGATCGATGCGGGAGCGTTCGTGCTTGCGGTAAAGCAGAAAGTTAACATTGCGGAAATAATGAAAGCAAAGCTGGGTGATGAAAGCATCAGACTGGTTAAATTTACATCGGATAAAAAGAAAGCAGCTTCCGTAAATAAAAAGGGTATAGTCACTGCCAGGAAAGTAACGGAAAGTGTTGTCATAACCGGATACAAGAAGGAAGGCGGGAAAAATATCCCCGTTGCGAGCATCAGCCTGGATATTGTAAAACCGGTAATCAAATTTGAAAATGATGATCACCTGAGGAAAGATCTGACATATGCGGGAGAGATGATAGATCTTGAAAGCTGTATATCCGTTCTTCCCGAAGGGCAGGCATACAGATGGGAGATACCCGGGAAATGCAAGGTGGCAAGCCTTGACGGCTCAACACTTACTGCTGTTAAGAACGGGACGGTAAAGGTAAAATGTATTATCGGTGAAGGTAAATATACCGCGAAATACAGTGCAACGGTTAAAGTGAAGATCCCAAAACTTGCGGAAGTATTAAACATCAAAACCGGAAAGACAAAGACGGTAAGCATTAAAAACGTCAGCAAATACACGGATGTAAAATGGGAGTGCTCAGATGGCCTTAATATACAGAATACCGGAGATCCGCGAAAGGTTAAGATAAGTGCAGGAAATGCCGGGGAGTATGAACTTGAGGCCGTTATTGACGAGCATACATATATCATGCATGTCAACGTGCAGTAGCAAAAGCGCAACCAAGATTAACTGGACAATACAGGTCATATATGCTATAAGTAAAAATGTGGCAGGGGAAGAAACCCATGATAAAAAACGTAAGCCATGTAGGGTAACAAATTAATACAGGTTACAAGGGGGAGGACACCCATGGCAAAAAACATTCTTGTGACAAATAATAATGGTGACATTATCGGTGCCACCTACCCGAAGAGGGCAAGGGGCCTTATAAAGAGCGGACGTGCGATCCAGGTCGATGAGTTTACATTAAAACTCACTGATGCTGTGTGTGCGGACGCTTTTTCTATTCAGAATATTATGGAGGATAAAGACATGGCTAATACTATAGAGTTTAAAGCAAGAGGATTCAAGCTGGATGAGAAGATCGGAACCGGCAAGGGTACAAGACTTATGGTTACCGAGTGCGGTGAGAGTGTTGAATGCTTCGAGATCGCACAGGGCGGCGCAGCTACCGGTATCACAAAGGTTGCAGAGCTTGAAAAGGATAAGGATTATGTTTTCCGCTTCGCTATGAAGAGCAAATTTGTTCGCGCCGATGTAGCTGAGAGCAACGTTTCCATCTTCTTCAAGGAGCCCGGTGACGGATATACTTATCCCATTGACCGCGGCGACAAGAACCGTTTCAAACCTGTGGTCTGCAAGAAGACCGACGACGGTATCTTCCGTGTATTTGAGCTTCCTTTCAACAGTGGTGACGATACAAGCTGCACCATCAGCATTCAGCTGCATGATATGACTGCATGGATCTATCCCGCTAAGGATATTGAAAGCTACAGCGCACTTGAGGATATCGACTATGATCTGTGGAGACAGGATGAGATCCATAACATCGCCAAGACGCTGAACAATATCGGTGGTTCCATCGGAGGTACCTTAAACGATATCGGCGGTACGCTTGGAGATACCCTTAACGGTATAGGTGAGTTCGCCGTAGGTGTCGGTGACAAGATCGCAAAGACTGTTTCGGATGTGTTCACCAAGTCAGCTGATAAAGAAGCTGCAGAAGAAAGCGTTAAGGAAGATGACGCCGAGATCAAAGCTACCGAAGTAGAAGCAGCAGCAGAAGAAGTAAAGGAAGAAGTTAAGGAAGAGCCTAAGGAAGAAAAAACAGAAGGCGGATCTTCCGAAGAATAAAGAGTGAATGACTCAGGCCGCGGTGTCTTTTGGCACCGCGGTTTTTCTGCGTCATGGATAAACTGAAAGATATGGATATCATAAATATATGTTCACAATTTACAGATGATGTGATGACCGGGATCCGCCGTATAGGCGACGGGCATATAAATGATACGTTTTATATCAAAGGTGAAAAAGGTGAATATCTGCTGCAGAAACTGAATCCCGTATTGTTTGGTGAAAACCGAGAGATCATTGAACATAATTATCTGCAATACGCAAAAGCCTGTGAAAATATAAGCGGTAAGATAAAAGAATGGGAGCTGCCACGCTGGCTTAAATGCCGCGCCGGCGGTTTTTTCTGTGTTGACGGGAATCGTGCACCCTGGCGTATGTATACATATATTAAAGGGGATACACTTAAGTCTCCATATAGCAAAGAACAGATAAGAGCCTGCGGAGAGGGATTGTCAAAGCTTCATTTTATACTGTCGCAGATAAAAGAAGTGCCCGGCAGTGCGCTCCCGGGACTTCATGATACTGCGGCTTATTACAGGGATTATCTTTCGTGCAGGGAGGATGCACAGAAGAGCAGGCGTGACAGCGCACTTGAAGCTGTGATCGATGACAGGGCCGGCAGGATGACATCGCTTAAGCTCCCGGAAAACGCAGTTATCCATGGAGATGCCAGGATAGGAAATATGCTGTTCAAAGACGGCCGGGTGATCGCCATGATAGATCTGGATACGATCATGTGGGGACCGCGCATACTTGATATCGCAGACTGTATAAGGTCGTGCTGCATAAATGAAGGAAGGCCTGATCAGGAGCTTGTAAAGACTCTGGTCTCTGCATACAGGGATGCGGGATATATGCTGATCGGTGATGATGAATGGAAGATACTGCCACAGGCATTGGAACTCATATGTTTTGAACTTGGCTTAAGGTATTATACAGATCACTTAAGAGGTAATGTATATTTTGCAGAGGATTGTCCCGGACGAAATCTGCAAAAGGCCGGATGGCTTTTACATTCACTTGATGAAGTGATAGAATTACAGATATTATGATAAAGGGGTTATGAATATGACTAAAAGAACAGAATACAAGCATGTATCCGGAAGTGATGGCCTTGAACTGTCGGTGATGCGTATCGAACCGGAAGATCCTGACAGTGTAAAAGGCATACTTCAACTCGTGCACGGCATGTGTGAGCATAAGGAACGTTATGTACATTTTATGCGATACATGGCGAAGAGGGGTTATATCTGTGTGATACATGACAATCGCGGACACGGCAGCAGTATCAGACAGATAGATGATCTGGGATATATGTATGAGGGCGGGTATGAAGCACTGATCGAGGATATACATGAGATCACACTTGAGACAAAGGAGTACGCAAAGAAGGTCTGCCCCGGTGCGGCACTGCCCTTTACGCTTCTTGGGCACAGCATGGGATCACTGGCTGTACGCTGTTATATCAGAAAGTATGATGATGAGATCGACAGATTGTGCGTATTGGGATGCCCTTCACAGCTGGGCGGAATGAGAGCCGGACTTGCAACAGCTGAAGCTTTGAGCATACTGTTTGGAGAAAAGTCAAAATCTTCTGTTATGGATGGTATAGTTTTCGGTGCTGTTGATATAAAGCGCTTTAATACTGAGGATATCGAAAATGCCTGGCTCTGTACCGACAGGAAGGTGGTGGAAGAATACAACAGGGATCCTTTCTGCGGGTTTAAGTTTACGCTTAACGGATATTCAAATCTTATAAGACTGTCAATGCTGACATATAAGCCGGATGGCTTTGAAATGAAAAATAAGGAAATGCCGATAAGGTTTTTCTCGGGAAGCGATGATGTTTTCGGAGTATCCCGCAGGGACATAGCAAAGGCTATGAAACTGCTTAAAAAGGCTGGTTATACCAATGTCCGTGGACGTATATATCCCGGCATGCGTCATGAGATTCTCAATGAGCCTAAAAAAGGAAGAGTATATAAGGATATATATGAATTCGTAGAGGGGGAGAAAGACTGATGGGAAGTTATGTGATGGCCTTTGATGCGGGGACCACTTCCGAGAGGGTTATAGTATTTGATAAGGACAGCAGGATAGTAAGTCTTGCACAGAAGGAGATAAAACAGTTTTATCCACAGGCAGGATGGGTAGAGCATGACCCGATGGAGATATGGTCGACCCAGCTTGGTGTAGCGGTTGAAGCTATGTCAAAGGCCGGGATAAATGCCGAGGAAATTGAAGCCATAGGAATAACAAACCAGCGTGAGACCACTATAGTATGGGATAAGGAAACGGGGCTCCCTGTCTATAATGCAATAGTATGGCAGTGCCGCAGGACCACTGCGCTTTGTGAGGAACTGGCTTCTTATAAGGAAATGATAAGGGAAAAAACGGGACTGGTCATAGATCCCTATTTTTCTGCTACAAAGCTTAAATGGATACTTGATAATGTTGAAGGTGCCAGGGAAAAAGCAAAAGAAGGAAAGCTTCTGTTCGGCACTGTGGAATGCTGGCTTATCTGGAAACTCACAAAAGGAAGAGTGCATGTGACTGATTACAGCAACGCTTCGCGTACCATGCTCTTTAATATCCATGAGCTTAAATGGGATGAGGAGATATGCGCTCTTCTCGACATTCCTGTTGATATGCTTCCCAAGGTGGTTTCCAACAGTGAAGTATACGGTGAGACTGATGCAGCTTATCTTGGAGGTAAGATAAAGATCGCAGGCGCAGCCGGTGACCAGCAGGCAGCGCTATTCGGACAGAAGTGTTTTAATGCAGGGGATATAAAGAATACCTATGGTACGGGATGCTTTCTTCTTATGAATACCGGAGATAAAGCTGTAGGTTCGAAGAACGGTCTTGTTACAACAATAGCATGGAAGATAAAGGATAAGCCGGTTTATGCACTGGAAGGATCTGTATTCATGGGAGGTGCGGTTATCCAGTGGCTCAGGGATGAACTGGGACTTATAGGAAATGCGGCTGAGAGCGAAGAACTGGCGTTTAAAGTGAAGGATACAGCCGGATGTTATATAGTCCCTGCATTTACGGGACTGGGAGCGCCATACTGGAAGCCGGAAGCCAAAGGAATGATAATGGGCTTAAGCCGCGGTGTGGGAAAGAACCACATTATAAGAGCTGCCCTGGATTCAATAGTATATCAGGTTAATGATATCGTGTCGGCCATGGCCCAGGATGCAGGAAGCAGTTTAAGTGTACTAAAGGTAGACGGAGGAGCCAGCAGTAACGGATACCTTATGCAGACTCAGGCTGACATAAGCAATGTATCCGTGGTAAGGCCCGAATGTGTTGAAACAACAGCACTTGGAGCAGCATATCTTGCAGGGCTGGCAGTCGGATTCTGGAAAGATGAGACCGAGATAATAAACAGCGGTGAGAGCAGTGAGATCTTTAAGCCTGCGATGGATGAGGCGGAGCGCAGTGTAAGGACAGAGGGCTGGAAGAAGGCGGTAGGGATGCTGATGCATTGAGTGTTGAAAGTAAATAGATTGTAGTTTATACTTATATCATCAGGTACGCTGACGCGCAATTAACTTTATACTCCGGGAGGAAACGGAATATGGCATATTGTGCTAAATGCGGTATTCAATTACCGGCAGGTTCAAATTTCTGCGATAACTGTGGTGCTCCGGTAGTGCGCAGAACACCTCAGGGACAAGCAATGCAGCAGGCTGCGGGGCAGCCTCATGTGATGATGCCGCAAGGGCAGATGATGCAGCAAAACCGACCGGTACCTTATCAGCAGATGAATCCGTCTTCTCAGGCGTCAACCATCCGGCAGCAGGGAATGAACGATCAGCTCAGAATGGCTCAGGAACAGGCAAGACAGAGAGCCATGCAGATGGGAAACAATGCCGCCGGCCAGTTTGGAACACAGGCCAGGCAGGCATTAAGAGGGATGCTTCAGGCGCCTGATGCTCCCGGGGAAATACCTGTCGGGGATTTCGGAGGTATTCTTAATATTGGTAATAATATTCGCAGTGCTGCGGGTGCGGTCCGTTCCGGACAAAAGCGCGGGGTAAGAGGATGGCTGGCATTCCTGTTTGCGATCCTGATCACAGTTTTCTCAATTCTTCAGATTACATCAAAGCTTGACGGCGTAAATGATTCCGTTATGAAAGTCCTCAATTATATAACCTTTGCCAGGGGAGGTATAGGCCGCAGTCCTGTAGGCTTTATCGGCGGAGTATTTGGCAAAGCTACAATAGTTTCGGCGCTCTGTACTCTTTTCGGAGGCGGGCTTGGAACGGTATTTACGGGGATAAAGAGCATTTTTGTTTCCCGTAAAACAGAAAAAGCACAGGGTATGAAAGGAAGTGTTTTCCTTTTTATCCTGGGCTTTTTGCTTTCAGCGGCCCTGTATTGGTTCTGTGTCGGTAATATCGAATTGTCCGGAACAATGGTGGCAATTTCAGGTATCATAACAGCACTACGGTCTGTCGGCAGCAGGAAAGGTATGCTTTATGGCTTTGCTTCAGCTTTTGCACACAGGAAAAAGGATGGCAGAAAGTATACCGATCATGCAGCGGTACGTAGTTTTATGGTGGGAATATCTTTCGGGCTGATGGCCATATCGGCTTTGGTCGCGGTTCTGGCGGCTAAAGAGGTAACTCTCGGTGATATAAAAGAAGATCTTATTTATGAACTTGATATAGAGCCGGACGGTGACAGTCCTGCATCAAAGCTTCTGACTGCGCTTGGAGTTGATATAGAAGAATTTATATCAACGGATGAACAGGAAGAAGAATATGAGGAGGATGAAGAAGAGGACAGGCACAGGAAAGATAAGGAAAAGGAAAAAGAAAAAGATAAGGATAAAGATAAAGACCATGATAAAGATAATGCAGTTGATACAGAGACTGATGCCGGGGAACAGGAAGTATTTTATGATGAGGTATCACAGGAAATACTGGAAGAGGCAGATCCGGATGCATTGAAGGAAAATTATATCGGGAAGTATTACGGAAAGATGAGTGTGGAAGTTTTCGGTATGGATGCGCTTTCGCAGATGACCGGTATGCCCGAAAGTACAGTGGCAGCTTTAGCGGAAATGGACGGGAAGATCTATGATGTGACCGCTGAGTTTGATGGGGATAAACTCGTGATCAACAGTGATGAACTTCCCGATGAGGTAAAGCAGGGGCTTGGATTGAGTTTCCGTGTACATGATGAACCGGAAAACGGTATATATGTTGATGAAGAAAAGGGCGAGGAGGATGGATATACATTTCATATGATCCAGGAAATAGTCTTCATGGATAAAGGCAGGATATATGCATTGAACGGCGTTGTGGTCCTTGAAGGCGAAGAGCTGTTTGTGGGAATGTCCGTACGTGTAGGACTTAAGGTACAGCAGTAGGTTTTAACATTAACGGAGAGAGCTATGGGAAAAAGAAAACACTATAAGAACAGAAAGATAAAAGCATATTTTCTCTGTAATCTTCTGATGCTGCTCATGATCCTTCCGGGCATGATCATGACTGCATTTGCAGGTGAAGAAGATGACAATAAGGATGGGGATGATCTTTCAAAGCTGGCCGGAACCTATTACGGTACACCTGTGCTTCCTGATATCCCTTCTGTTTCCGGCCTGACCTATGAGATGGAAGTGGATGATATTGAGATAGTTATATCCGAAAACGGGAAAGCAAGTCTTAAAACAAAGATCGTTTCCGGATTTGATTATGAACTGTACGGCTATAAGCAGTCCGGTAAATATACTACAGAGCTTTATGTTACGGATATAGAACTTTTTCCTGTAGAACAGAAGGAAGATAAGGGATATCTTCCGGTCTACGGGGCTGATAAGACACAGCGTGTGACAGCACAGGGGAGAGTATCCTATTCGGGGCCGGGGTATGTTGATGGCGGTGGGGACACGCAAACTGAAAGCACAGCAGATTACAGAGTAAGTTTCAGTATCGGTTTCGAAGGTAAAAAACCGTTTATCCGTGACGGACTGATCACCTGTACACCTGTAGCCGAGGGCGTGGATGATGCCACGCAGCTTGACATGAGAGCTTCGGACATATCATTTACGTGCACTATGGACGGCTGGCGTGATGTAGTTGTAGAGACAGAAGCCTCTGAAGAAGAGGGAGAAACCGAGGTTTCGATAGACGATGATATAGTAGATGGCAATAAAGGAAAGAATAAGACATCGAAAAGAAGTATCGGTGAAAAGATTGGCATTGGTGTGGGGACAGCCATCGGAGCGATCGGCGGAGCTGTAGCTGCCACCTTCGGAGGCTCACAGCCTCAGGAAACCGAAGTTCCTGAAAATAACAGAAAATACCGCATGAGGGTATATAAAGATTTTGGTAATACTGTTTTTCAGGGAGAGAGAAAACAGGTATTTGCAAGGATAGTGGAGGTGGATCCCGTAACCGGGGCAGAAAAAGACAGGCCTGATCTGTCGCAGGCCATAACCATAAGCTCACCCGACGGCATTCTTAAGGTTGAACCAGAATCCCAGTTATACGGTGCATACCGCAGCGCCTGGATAAGCATAGGACAGCATACCGAAGGACGTGCAGAGGCGCAGGTTTCATTTTGTTTTACCGGACCGGGCGGAACTTTTACTAATCTTATGACCTTCCAGCTGAGAGGAGCGGAGATCTGTTTTGACCAGCCTAACATGGCTATACCTTCAGATTACAATGAGGTGATGAAGCCATATTGTGTGGTGCTTGGTATGGGGCTGGACCACGAGGTCAGCGCAAGGGTTGTGCCTGAAGGCATGTATAAGGTGAACATGGTCCCGGGTGAGGATCTGGGACTTCCTTATGCAAAGCTCTGGTATGCGAATATCATACCCGTCGGGGACGTAAATAACATGAAGGACCGGGAACCGGGCGGTTCCGAGATATATACCCTTGAGGTGGAAGCAAGGCTTAAGGATGCAGGTACTGCGCAGGGCAGCCTGCAGATCGCCCGGGTGAAGGAAGGTCTTACCTTTACCACGCCATATATAAACTGCTATATGAAGAGGCATGTTGTATCTCAGACGGATGATGACGGCATTCTGATAAAGACAGTTGTGGAAGACGGACCTGCCGAAACCAAAACAAGCATAAGACTGATCTACTTTGATGAAGAGGAAGGTATAGTGCGCAGCATAGCGCCGATCCCGGAGGATATCACATTTAAGGCGGTAGATCCGGAGGAACAGTATCTTATCGATAATATGTATCCCCAGCTGTTTACGGGGGAAGAACCTGAGATTGATGAAGAGGGCGGTCTTGTAGTGGGGATACGTCTGCTTAAGGGCTATCTGGATCCTCCCAGACGGGTACAGGCGGTCGTAACGATAACAGCCAAAGCCTTTGATAAGACTTTCACATGTCAGAGGGAACTTACCCTCCTTAGCCAGCGCTGGCGTGGTTACGGAACCATCGAAGACGGACCGGCCCGTGATCAGGAAGATGAGCGCATCACCGGCAGGCTGGAACACCTGAGGGATTATATCGGCACCTACTATATGGAAAACCTTTTTCCGCTGCATAAGATGATAGGGACCATGCTGGACGGATTTGAGCCGGAATACGGTTATGATGACGTACAGGTGGCTACGGTATTCCAGATATTTAATATGTTCATGAGGGGAGAGATCGTGGGTGCAAATGCGGAGCCGGATCCGGGAATGAGTCTGAGGGACTGGCTTATGTGGACTATCGATGAAGTGGGAGGCAGAGCGGAAAGGATGGAAAACAGTGTACCTTTCCTGGTGCGTCTTACCTGGGGTATCTGCAGCTTTGGCCTTACTGAGGTGGCCTTTGGAACACTTACGGCCATATCTATCCCTTATAAGATGAAGCGCGGGATAGAGACTGCGGAACAAACCCGGTTTTTTGGAAAAGGAGATACATTTACTGGTTGCCTGTGGATAGGTTCCAGGGAAGTAATAGCGCAGTTTCTTGTAGGAAAAGCTATGGAGTGGGGAGCAGGCAAGGCATGGAACTGGGCTAAAGGCGGTGTTGCAAGGGTTGATAAGTTTGTTGCCAGATACGGAACAAAGATCCCCAAGCTTGCGCCAAAAATGACAAATCTGGAAACATGGTATAAGGGTACTTACGAGGCTGTTCATTCCTTTGGCAGGATAAAATGTCTGGAGGGATTTAAACCAAAGGTTGACGTGAATAAGGCAAAGGCTGCCAGGGAAAAGATCAAGGTTGAAAATGAGCTGCTGGAAGCTAAAGCGGATGATCTGATACGTCGTGCAAGAATGAACAACCGGGGATCCGGGCTTGGAGAGGTTAATCCTGCAACCGAACACGGCGTGTATATCAAAGAACTGGATAACGGAGCGCTTAAGGTGGTGGGAAGGGACCTTTCGGATCCGGCTGTGGCTGCAAGTTATAAGGGTTATAAAGATGTGGTAGCCTATCAAAAGGCATATAATAATTTTGTGAATACGAAAACACCTGAAGCCAAGCTGGCACTTGATGAAGCATTGAAAACTATACGCGCCAATCCTGTCGCAGAACAGCAGTTGAAGTATTATGATAAGATGTATTCTACCGAGTTGAGAATTGTTAAGCATGAACACTGGACCAGGATCGATAATGCCATAAAACAGAAAGCTATAGAGGGCGTTTCCAGAAGAACCGGAATATCCCAGGATAAACTGTATTACCACAGCGAGACCACAAATAATCTGTCGGAAGTAGCCAGCGGAAAAAGGGGAACAGGCAGTGTTGATACCGATCTTACAATGATGCAAAAGAATACGAACGGCGGTCCGGATTTTGAAGTAAATGATAAGATCCAGGCAGAAGAAGCTGCTATGGCAGCACATGAGGTTATTACACACCAAAAGACATCCGATTTATCGGAGGCCTATGCGACTATGGATAAATATTATTACAGTACTGTGGCCGGAAAAGGAAAATTTGCTTTGGAGAAGCATGCGGATCTGGAAGGTATGTTCCGGAATCCCCATAAGGCACTGAGTAATCCTGCTAAGGATGCTGCAGTTGTTACTCATAAGGTAAAAGAATATCTGCAGCGCGGGGATGCAGCAAAAGCGGAGGCGCAGAAGTTTGATCCCGGCAGCCAGGAATATGCAGATAAGATGGCGGAAGCAGGTAACAATTATTTTGAAGCAAAACGTACAGGCTATAAGCAATCCAACCGTACCCTGATGCCAAGGAACAATGCCGGGCAGTTAGATGGCAGAGCTGATGCATTTACCGAGAATGAAAAGCTGATCCATATAGTAACGGAACGTATGGTCAAGGGAGCAAAACCCGGACATCTTGAAGTTGATGCCGGAGATGCTTCTGCCTGCATGCAGGAACTCAATATGTCGGAATATGATTACGCTGATGATCTGGGAAATATGCTGCTGAGGGTAAGTGATGGGAATTAATGACTTCTTGCATATAGTCTTTTATTGATCTATAATGATCTTTGTTTTTTAAAGGAGCTCAGATACCGGCTATGGAAGAACAGGAACAGTTTTTGGACAAACTGCTGGATGATTATCAGAAATCCTTTGACATAGAGAGGGACTATGAGATAGGAGGCATGCGTGCGCAGGCCTATGGTTACTTTTCTACTGTGAGTGAAAAATATGTCTTAAGTCCCAAGGCAAATCTCTGGAGCATCCACGGTTACGAGCATATCCTGTTTATTAAGAGAGACAGGGTTACTGCAAAAGAGCTTAATGATATCCGTGATCTGATGGCGCTTCATATGGCACCTGAGCTTGTCTGCAGGGGGAAGAAGTATCCCGAAAAGGATCATATGTATTCGTATCTCACTGTAGCATTTATCTGTGATCAGACTCCTGATCAGGAAACCCAAAAAGAACTTAAGAATTTCAGATTTGAAAAGGATTATCTGATGAACTTCCGCGGCCATGCGGAGGGGCATGTTATTCTTATGGATCTTTCAACGGGTAAAGCGTATTCAAATCGGGCGGCAAAACACCTGGTTGAACATTATGAAAAAATTTTCAACAAAGGAGGCATGTAACATGAATGCAGCATTGGTACTTATCATCAGTCTGGTAGTCCTGTTTTGCGGTTATGTGTTTTACGGCAGGTGGCTGGCAAAACAGTGGGGAGTGGACCCGAAGAAAACGACCCCTGCCCATGAAATGGAGGATGGTGTTGACTATGTACCGGCAAAAACGCCGGTCCTGATGGGACATCATTTTTCATCCATTGCAGGTGCCGGACCTATCAACGGTCCTATACAGGCGGCTATATTCGGCTGGATACCTGTACTTTTATGGGTGCTGATAGGCGGTATCTTTTTCGGAGGCGTGCATGATTACGGAGCGCTGTTTGCATCCATACGTCATCAGGGCCAATCCATCGGTGAAGTCATCGAGGATGCCATGGGCAATCTTGCGAAGAAGATCTTCATAGTATTTGCTTATCTTACCCTGCTTCTTGTGGTAGCAGCATTCAGTTCCATAGTTGCCAGCACTTTCGGCAGCACCACATCCGCAGGTGCGGCAGTGGAAGGTGCGGCGCTGCTTGCGCATCAGCAGACGGCCATGATATCGATACTGTTTATTTTGCTGGCTATAGTATTCGGATTTCTTGTATATCGTAAGAATATGCCTATAGGTCCTGCTTCAGTGTTAGGTGTGATCGGGATCATCGCTATCGTGGCAATAGGCATGAATTTCTGCCCCATAACAATTTCCTACAATGCATGGATGTGGATACTTGGCTTATATATCCTGATCGCATCGGTAACACCTGTGTGGATACTGCTTCAGCCCAGGGATTACTTAAGTTCCTTCCTGCTTTACTTTATGATAGGTGTAGCGGTGATCGCTATAATCGGAGCTTCTTTAGCCGGACAGGGAAGCCTTGATATCCCGGCTTTCTCCGGTTGGAACATCGCCGGAAGCAACGGCCTGTTTGCATCGGGCAGCCTGTTCCCTGCATTGTTTGTTACTATAGCCTGCGGTGCCATATCCGGTTTCCATTCACTGGTTTCTTCAGGTACCACCTCAAAGCAGATAGATAATGAAGCAAATGCACGTCCGGTGGCATACGGATCGATGCTCATAGAATGTGTTGTTGCAGTTATCTCTCTCTGTGCAGTTGGTTTTGTCTGGAATACCGTAAACGTTGATAAAGAAGCTCTGGCAGCTACCGGTCTTACAAGCCCCACTGCAGTATTTGCAGGCGGCATTTCAAAGATGATAGGAACCTTCGCAGGGGCGGACAGCCCGCTGGTAGGTATCATTTACAGTATGTTTGTGCTGGCAGTTTCCGTATTCTGCCTTACCTCCCTTGATACTGCTACAAGACTTGCAAGATATATGTTCCAGGAATTCTGGCTTGCGCCCGACGAAACTGTAAAGGATGTTACCGGAACAAAGAAGCTTCTCTGCAATCCTTATTTTGCGACCATCATCACCGTAGTACTTGGCGTAGGCCTTGGAATGACAGGGTATGCCAAGATATGGCCGCTTTTTGGCGCGGCAAACCAGCTCCTTGCAGCTGTAGGCCTTCTGGCTGTATGTACCTGGCTTGGCAAGGTGGGACGGAACAATAAGATGTTCTACATCCCCATGGTATTCATGCTGATAGTAACGATATGCTCGCTGATACAGACCATCATGGGCAAGATCTCTGCCATCGGTGCCGGAGCAGCGGATGTCTGGGCTTATATTCAGGCTATACTTGCCGCATTGCTGGTAGTGCTGGCTTTGGTCCTGGCGGTTTATTCCTTCGCAAACCTGGCAAAGCAGGCGAAGGAGAAGAAGGCATAGTTTATGAAAGCTTATGCTTATCGGATCACTGATCGCCACCCGCACTTGCAAATAAGTTCAAATGGTTGTAGAATGGCCTTTGTTATGCAGTTTATCAATATTTGAGGTGGAATTAAAATGAGACTTAGAAAGCTTGTAGGCGACAGATTTAAGGAGAGGCCTTCGGATTGTGAGTTTGACAGCCATGCGCTGATGGTGAAGGGCGGCTATATCAAGTATATGGCTAACGGTATCTTTTCACTTTATCATCCGATGAAGCGTATCACAAAGAAGATCGAGGAGATCATCCGTCAGGAGATGGATGCTGTAGGCGGCCAGGAAGTAATGTTCCCCGTGGTACTCCCCGGTTCACTTTGGGCGGAATCAGGCAGATATGAGAGCGTGGGCGATGAGCTGCTCCGCTTTAAGGACAGGAACGACAGCCCCATGGTATTGGGTATGACCCATGAGGAGGCTGCAGTACATCTGGTACGTGAATTTGCCCAGACCTACGCTAAGTATCCTTTTATGATATATCAGATCCAGACCAAGTTCCGTGATGAGGCGCGCCCCCGTGCAGGTCTTATCCGTGTGAGGGAGTTCACGATGAAGGATGCATATTCCTTCCATACCTCACAGGAGGATCTTGAGAAGTACTATGATGTTGTATATCACGCATACAACCGTATATATCAGCGTGCAGGTATACCTGAAGTCATCACTGTAAAGTCCGATTCGGGTATGATGGGCGGAAGTATCTCCCATGAGTATATGCTGCTTACAGAGGCAGGTGAGGATTCCATAGTACTCTGCGACGAGTGCGGACTTAAGGCAAACATGGAAGTGGTTGAAAATAAAGTTGAGAATCCTTCCACAGGCCTTGAGACTCTTGAAAAAGTACATACTCCCGACTGCAAGACCATCGAGGATGTAACGAAATATCTGAATTCCACCGAGGAGACTTCCTGCAAGGCTGTAGTATATCAGAAGAATATGACCGACGAATACGTGATCGTATTCCTTCGTGGTGATTATGAAGTAAACGAGACCAAGCTGGTGAACCTGGTGGGTGATAAGGTACATGCTGCCGATATCACTCCCGAAAGCGGCATAGTTGCAGGCTTTATCGGACCTTACAACTTAAAGGCAAAGGCCCAGGTGATCGTGGATGTGACCCTTAAGGGACTGGATTCCATGGTATGCGGCGCTAATGAGGCTGATTACCACTATAAGGGAATGAACCTTGAGCGTGACTGCGGTATCACCGAATTTGCAGATGTGTCCAAGGTAAAGGAAAGCGGCGTATGCCCCGTCTGCGGTAAGAAAACACTTAAGATCCGCCGCGGTATCGAGGTTGGTAATATCTTCCAGCTGGGCACTAAGTATACAAAGACCATGCATATGAAATATGCTGATTCCGATAATACCGAGAAGCTTCCCATCATGGGCTGCTACGGTATAGGTGTGGGACGTCTTGCCGCTTCCGTATGTGAAGTGAGCCATGATGATTACGGCCCTATCTGGCCCATCACCATCGCTCCCTGGCAGGTACATCTGTGCTGCTTAAAGGCTAAGGATGCAGCTTGCCTTGAGGCGACCGACAAGCTTTATAAGGAGCTTACCCTTGCAGGCATCGAAGTTATATATGATGACCGTGATGTACGCCCGGGTGTTATGTTTGCGGATGCAGATCTTATAGGAGTGCCTGTAAGAGTGATGGCAGGTCCCAGAAATCTTGAGAACGGACAGATCGAGATAGCAAGCCGTGACAAGAGCATACAGAAGCTTGTAAGTATCGATAATGCCGTAGAAGAGATCAAGGCTGTGATACAGGAACTTACCGATAAGATAAACGAAAAGGTTGAAGCACCGGTATTTGCAGAGGACTTTGTATAAAAGATAAGATCCTTCGCTGCGCTCAGGATGACACGGATTTAATGTCATCCTGAGGCGTAAGCCGAAGGATCTTTTTTAGTGCTTTTCAAGTGGTTTGAGGTCTGTTCTCAGATCTCTCTCAGCGTCTGTAACGCGTGTTCCGGAATGACTATGTCGAAATGCTCTTCCATGTAAGCTTCCATGGTGTGTGAGAACTGCTCGGGTGAGCTGAAGTCCGCCATGGCTGTACACAGGCTGCGGTAGCCGCCCGAAGTCAGGTAATCCGCATATATCAGGAGGTAATACTTACCGCTTTTTTTATCTTTATAAAGACAGCTTTCTCCGAAATCCATATTAGAAAGAGAATGTGCTGCGTCTATCGCGCTTCCCAGATCGTCAAATATGAAGATACGGTCCTGCTGGCGTGAATCCTGAAGCTTTTCGGGCTTCTTGGGACTGTCGTTTCCGCGGGTGAACATCTCGCGGAACAGGTCGCGCAGTGAAACGGCAGCGGACTGATCGTTATTGTTATTGCTTACGGCACTGATACGGATGGAAGCGGTGACCGGTTCGGCATCTTCATTATTATTATTGCTGAAGGGAAGTTCATCATCCTCATCGGTATCACCGTTAAGGTTATCCGTAATGGCATCAACTATCTGACTGATCTTTGAATCGTAATCGTCGGGAGTTGTCACCTTGGTGATGACAAAAACAATCATGCCAGACTGCATGGGCACAGCCTCTATCATAAGAGGGTGCTCATCGGGAGCGAAACCGAACTCGAAATTAGCCTGCTGCATGACATCACGAAAAAGTCTGGTAGCTTTTTCGCTGCCATAAGTAAGCTCGCTGAACTTGATCTTACGTTCCTCAAGATCCTCTTTTGTAAGGATACAGCGTATCTGGTTTTCGTTCACCTGTTCAATCTTCATGCGCTATAGTATAATAACTTTGGGTGTTTTCGTCAAGGAAAAGAGAGAAGGGGAAATATTGTTGAAAACGTATATTTACATGCTCCGCTGCGCCGACGGAAGCCTCTATACAGGCTGGACTACGGACATAGACCGCAGGCTTAAAGAACACAATGAAAGTCCCAAAGGTGCAAAGTGCACCCATGCGAAAAGACCCTGTATTCTGGTTTACCGGGAAGAGTTTGAAGATGAAGATCCCAAAGAGGCAAAACGTCTGGCTATGCGTCGTGAATGGGAGATAAAAAACAGGCTTACAAAAAAAGAAAAGGAAGCACTGGTCACTGGTAAAGACAGCGGAAAATAAAGCAAAAAGGGAAAGCTGTCAGGACGGCTTTCCGAGAGGCATGCGTGAAGGCATGCCGGCTTTGCGTGGATAGCTCTTTGCTGTTTTTGATATCTTTTTGATAAAGACAAGGCAGCGGTCTGCGTCACATCCCGGCAGGTTTATCCGGCGGACCTCTTCAACCTTACCGCCCAGCAGTTCTATGGCTTTTCCGGATTCATTCTCTTCATCGCCTTTAAGATATTCCTTTGACTTGTATGCGATAAAGCTGCCGCCGCACTTTGTATATGGAAGGCAGTATTCTGCCAGTATACTCATATGTGCTACCGCACGGGAAACGACGATATCATAGGATTCCCTGTGAGCGGGATCCCGGGCAAAATCCTCGGCACGACCATGTATAGCTTGCACATTTTTAAGGCCCAGCTGAGCTATCACTTCATTAAGAAACTTAACACGCTTTCCCAGAGAATCCAGCAAGGTCACATTAAGCTCGGGAAAAGCAATCTTTAAGGGCAGGCCCGGGAAACCGGCACCTGTACCCACATCTATCAGTTTGATCCCTTCTTTAATAGAAAGGGGAGCATCTTTTACCATATCGGAAAAAGGGCTCAGACTGTCAGCAAAATGCTTAACCAGCACTTCCTCCGGCTCTGTTATTGCCGTAAGGTTCATAAAGCCGTTCCATTCAACCAGCAGCTCATAATACCGTACAAAAGCCTTTGCCTGTTCATCATTGAGCGAAATACCTATCTTCCCTATACAGTTCAAAACATCCATACTTTCCATGCTGATGATGATATAGCAGAATCCCGATTAAGTCAATCACGTCCGATCACCGGGAACCGCCCCCGGGGGTGATCCCTCTGGCTGTAGCACCTGCAGGCATAATCCGTGGTGCTCGATTCCGTCGCTAAGAGACTCTATGAGCCTGCCCGGGTGTATCTACACCTTCCGAAACCGGTCGACATTCGGAATCCATTCCTCATGTCTCCCTTGCTCAGCCATCCGGGCTTCGCATTTCTGGTTTATGCAGCAGTCTCAAGAATCTCTAAGCTCCTCCATAGGCAGCCACGGATTAAGGCCTGCATGTTCTGCTGCATAAGTAGATCAATCACGGGGGCGGTTCCCGCGATCGGTATACGTCCGGGCAGAGCAGACAAACATGAATCCGGGGGCCGCCTATGGAGAAACCTAGCAGCTCTTAAAGCTGCTAAGTGATGCAGGGATTCGCCGCCCGGATGGCGGGCGAAAGGGAGATATGAGGCAGGGACGCCGAATATCGACCGGTCCCGGACGGGGCCAAAGTTCTGGGCAGCTTTCTAGAGCTGCTTGGTGACGGAATCGAGCGTGCCAACGGATCATGTTTGCTGCGATGCCCGGGAAACGGAGGTAATTGAGGGGAACCGTCCCTGCGACCGGTTTCGTCAGTTTGACGAAAGGCCCAGGAGTATTTCGGCAGGCGGACTATTGATTTACGGCGGCGGGACGTCTATAATAGCGCATAGTGAGGCATCATAGTGATGTCGCTTATAAACTACTTATGGAGGTTATTTAAAATGGCAAGTCTTTCTTTGAAGAATGTCTGCAAGGTTTATCCTAACGGATTCGAAGCTGTTAAGGATTTCAACCTTGAGATCGCGGACCAGGAGTTCATCATCTTCGTAGGTCCTTCCGGATGCGGTAAGTCTACCACACTTCGTATGATCGCAGGTCTTGAGGATATCAGCTCCGGTGAGCTGCGTATCGGTGACCGTCTGGTGAACGATGTAGAGCCTAAGGATCGAGATATCGCGATGGTATTCCAGAACTACGCTCTGTATCCTCACATGACTGTATACGATAACATGGCATTCGGTCTTAAGCTGAGAAAGGTTCCTTCAGACGAAATAGATAAGATGGTTAAGGAAGCAGCAAAGATCCTGGATCTGGTTCCCCTCCTTGAGCGTAAGCCTAAGGCTCTCTCCGGTGGTCAGAGACAGCGTGTTGCTATGGGTCGTGCTATCGTGCGTAATCCTAAGGTATTCCTCATGGACGAGCCTCTTTCCAACCTGGATGCTAAGCTGCGTGTACAGATGAGAATTGAGATCGCTAAGCTTCACCAGAGACTGGGCACCACCATCATCTACGTTACACATGACCAGACAGAGGCTATGACCCTTGGTACCCGTATCGTAGTTATGAAGGACGGTCTCATCCAGCAGGTAGATACACCTCAGAACCTTTACGATCAGCCTCAGAACCTGTTCGTAGCAGGATTCATGGGATCACCTCAGATGAACTTCATCGACAGCGTTGTTAATAATGAGAATGGCAAGGTTACCCTTACATTTGGCTCGAACACCATCACAGTTCCCGAGCTCAAGGCTAAGAAGCTTGTTGATAAGGGCTATATCGGAAAGACCGTTGTTCTTGGTATCCGTCCCGAGGACATCAAGGATGAGGAGATGTTCATCAGCAATTCTCCTGAGAGCACCATCGATGTTACCGTTCGTGTATACGAGCTTCTCGGTGCCGAAGTATTCCTTTATCTTGATGTTGACAGCTACGAGATCACCGCACGTGTTAATCCCCGTACAACCGCGAGACCCGGCGATGCTATCAAGGTTGCTCTCGACC